>NZ_AZQP01000012.1 GCF_000601455.1 Fervidicella metallireducens AeB | reverse complement strand
CCATGCAATGGTTGGAGGTGCAGAAATGAACAAATGGCAATGGTCGGGCATTATCTCCATTTCAAGCAACTCATAACCATAATTGAAACAAGTCATTTCAAACACCTTTTTGAGTTTTTGCTCTAAAGAATTTTTAAAAATGCTATGACGATATTTGGGGCAAAATACGATATGATAGTTGATGTTGTAAATGCTATGCTTTGTTTTCAGTACCTTCGTACTTGTCAAGGATATACTTCATTCCTTCTTCAATTAAGTCATTAGCATTTAATTTTAATTTAATAGCAAGTAATCTAACTTGCATATACAAATCTTCATCGATGGTTGTATTAATATTTTTTCTTGCCATGTTATCACCTCAATATGATTATACAATATAGTTGACAATGTATCAATGAGATTGTATAATTAATACATAGATAACAATGTAAAGCGAGGCGATATTGTGGAAAAGGCTTTTAAGTTTAGATTAGTACCTACAGAAGAACAAGAAATAATGTTAAGTAAGACTTTTGGCTCTTGTAGATTTGTGTACAATTACTATCTTGGAAAGAAGATAGACTTATACAAAAGTGAAGGAAAATCAATGTCTTACGTTGAATGTGCTAATGATATGAAAAGCCTTAAATGTGAGCATGAATGGCTTAAAGAAATAGACGCAATATCACTTCAACAGAGTTTAAGAGATTTAGATAAAGCCTACAAAAATTTCTTTAAGGGTAGTGGCTTTCCTAAATTCAAGAGTAAGCATAACCATAATCAAAGTTATAGAACTCAAATGGTTAATGATAACATTAAAATTGAGGGCAACAAAATTAAACTACCTAAAATTGGTTGGGTAGAGTTTAAAAAACATAGAGAAATTCAAGGCAAGATACTTAATGTTACCGTAAGTAGAACACCTTCTAACAAGTACTTTGTTTCGATTTGTTGTACTAATGTTGAAAGTGAAAAACTACCTCAAAATTCTAATGCAATAGGCATTGATGTAGGTATAAAGTCATTTTGTGCTATGTCTAATGGGGAAAATATAGAAAACCCTAAATATCTTCAAAAGTCTTATGAAAAATTAATTAAGGCTCAAAGAAGATTAAGCAGTAAAACTAAAGGAAGTAAGAATTATCATAAAGCAAGGGTTAAACTTGCTAAAATCCATGAAAAAATTGCCAATCAAAGGATAGACTTTTTGCATAAGGAATCTTTGAAACTTATAAAAGAAAATCAAATTATAATTCTTGAAGATTTGAATGTAAAAGGTATGATGAAGAATGAAAAGTTAGCACAAAGAATAGGTGATTGCAGTTGGTCGGAGTTCACAAGACTACTTGAATATAAGGCTGAATGGTATGGTAGAACTGTACATAAAATAGATACTTTCTACCCTTCAAGTCAATTATGTTCTAATTGTGGCTATCAAAATGCAGAAGTAAAGGACTTAAACATAAGGGAATGGGTATGTCCTAAATGCGGTAGCATACATGATAGAGATACCAATGCAAGTAAAAATATTCTAAAGCAAGGATTGAAAGAACTAAAAATATTAGTGGCGTAAGCCTGTAGATAAATACGGTAGGAACTATCGGAATTAAGCCTGTGGAGATAGTAGGTTGCGAGGTCTATGAAGCAGGAAGCCACATCCCCTTGTGGGTGTGGTAAGTTCACTTGTAATATTGATATAGAGATTATTATCAATTGTATAAAGTATTGTCATATCAATCACCCCAAACAAATTTATCTTCATTTACATTATAACAAAGTTATAGGTATAATTAACTCATATAATTAAATTTAATAATCATACAGGAGGAAAAATATGGGTCATAAATTTCATGTCAGTAATAAACATAAGCTTGATAACGAAAAAAGAAGAGAGTTGTTACCACCAGAAAAAATTTTAATGGATATAGGGCTTAGGGATGGAGATAAAATAGCAGACATTGGGTGTGGAATTGGATATTTTACTTTTCCTGCTTCCAAAATAGTAGGGAAAAGTGGAAGGGTATATGCATTAGATATTTTACCTGAAATGATAGAAGAAATAGAACAAAAAATTAAGGAAAATAACTCAGATAATATAATAACAGTTTTAACAGAGGAGAATAATACAAAACTTGAGGATAATGAGGTAAACTATGCGTTTCTATGTAATGTGTTACATGAAGCAGAAAATAAAGAAGTATTTTTAAATGAAGTAAAAAGAATAATTTCTAAAAATGGAATGATATCAATTGTTGAGTGGAGAAAAATTGATAATGAATATGGTCCTCCAATAGATCACAGGCTAGATGAAAACCATTTAAGGGCTTTATTAAAAGATACTGGTTTTAATGATGTTGAGGTTTTACATTTAAATGAACATTTCTACTTAGTAAGAGGGATAAAGAGACATTAATAGTCTCTTTATCCCTCTTGTTTTACTCCATCACTAACATCACAGATATAAAAATCAGGTGTTAGTCCAGTTTTGCCAAGGTATTGATTATAAACCTCATCCTTAAATTGGTCAATTCTATCATTTTCAACGATTGCAATAACACATCCTCCAAAGCCGGCTCCTGTCATTCGTGCACCTAATGAACCTTCAGCTTTCCAAGCAATTTCAGCTAATGAATCTAACTCAAATCCAGTTACTTCATAATCTTTACTTAGAGAAATATGGGATTCAATCATAAGTTCACCGAATTTTTTAAGATTATCATTTTCAAGATATTTTACTGCTGACAAAACCCTTTTGTTTTCAGTTATTACATGTCTCGCCCTTTTTAATAAGGTTTCGTCAGTTATATATCTACAAATATCATCATATTCAGCTTCACACAAATTTTTTATTGAAAGTTTATCCTTTAATAAACTCAAAATCTGGTTGCACTCACTTCTTCTCTCATTATATTTGGAAGATGATAACTCTCTTCGTTTATTTGAATTTATAATAACGATTTTATGGTGACATAAATTTAAAGGTACATGTTTGTAATTTAAACTTTCACAATCAAGGAGGATTGCACTTCCCTTTTTTCCCATTGCTACAGAAAACTGATCCATTATTCCACAGGTTACGTTTATGAAATTATTTTCTACATCTTTGCATAATTTAGATAAAAATATTCTGTCAATATTATCTATGCCATTTAAGTGCAGAAGCATGTATGCAGTTAAAATTTCAATTGATGCTGAGGATGACAAGCCTGTTCCATCCGGTAAAGTACTTAAAAAAAGTATGTCGCATCCAGATAAGTTATAGCCATTCAATAGCAGTGCTTTTATTACCCCTTTTGGATAATTTCCCCATGAATCGCATTGAAGATACTCAATGTCATTGTTTAAATCAATAATTATTTCATTGTTTCTTAATAATGATTTTAATTTAATAATATTATCATTTCTTTTTCTAGCTACTCCATATATTCCAAGGCTTATAGCACATGGGAAAACATAGCCACCATTATAATCTATATGTTCACCAATTAAATTAACTCTTCCAGGTGAAAAGTAACATTGTATTTTAGATGCATTACCTCCGTAGTATTTTATAAATTGATCCCTTAAATAGCTTATCTCCATTTTATCTCCCCCATATATGATAATAATCTAATTATATACTATAATTGGTTATTATCAAATAAAGGAAATTAAGTAAACAATATCATCTAAGAAGTTCCCTTACTGTCTCAACTTCAAATCCAGGAATAAAGTTTTTAATCTCTTTTAATGGTGTATCCTTAGGAATAGAAGCAGGTATTTGTAATCTTTCATATAATTCATTTAACTCAATTTTAAATGCAACGGAAATTTCCTCTAGAGTCATATATCCTTTGATTTCGTCTGCCGTTATTCTTGTGGATGCAGTTATTTTTGGGGGAGTAACTTCATAAAGTCCAGTAGCTTTTGTAATCATTATGCCACCTAGGAATATTGAAATTACTAATATAATATTAGTTAATGGCTTAACTGATTTTCCTGCTGTTTTAATGTCAAGGACCTTATCACTAGGACATGCAATCATACATAAGTTACAATTGATACATTCAGAGGAATTAATTTCTGAAAGCTCTGAAACGTTAATATTAACAGGGCAGTTTTTGCTGCACAAGTTGCAGTTTATACATCTATCCTTATCTCTTGTAATTTTTGTTAAGCTGAACTTTGAAATAATCCCATATAAAGCACCAATGGGGCAAAGATATTTACAGAAAAATCTATCATACAACAATGAACCTATAAGAATTAAAATAAGTATCATAAAACCAATTGGATATTCCTCCTTAAGGGATGAAAATCCTGAACTGATGTGTCCATATGCTGCCCAAGGGTCATAGGGGTTTACCCATAAACCAGCAGTTATCCATGCGTAATATAGGGTTACAACAAGTATGATATACTTAAGATATCTAAGTGGCTTGTCTATGTTTTTGTTCATTACGAATCTTTTCTTAAACAACTTTTTCCCTAAGACACCAAAGAATTCTTGAAGTGCACCGAAGGGGCAAATAAGACCACAAAAACTTCTTCTAAACACTATTGCTAAAATTAAGGTTAACATAAGTAGTATGAATGTACCGGAAAATATTTTCTGAATAAATGTCCCATTAAAGACTAAACTATACATGGACTCAAGTTCACCATATGGGCATAGCGCATGTATAGATGGAGATTTTCTTCCACCTAGGACCTGATGCAGATAGGCCTCAACAGTTACAAAAATCAGGAAAATTGAAAGTAGTATATACCTGACAGATTTGATTAACCTATTATTTTTCATAGATTTAACCTCCTTAAATTTTGTTAGATTGATATTCATTAATTGATATTTCACCCTTTGCCAGTTTTTCGCATACAACTGGTGGTGTATTTGGATTTTCTATTTCTTTTTTTATTGCGAAAAATTCCTTTGAATCAATTTCACAGTTTGCATACCTTTCAAGTAGCAAAGGGGTGTACGCACATGTAAATGTAAGTTCTTCAATTACAGATTTTCTTATTTTATATTCATCTGCAGATATAGTCCCAATTGCATATTTTTCTTTAAGAATGTTTAAAAGTTTAAGAGAGAATGGGTTTGGGGCAGATGTTTTTTTATTTGAAATTAAAACTAATACTAAAATTAATAAAATGATTATTATAAAAAAATAGGAGCCATAAAATCCAAATCCCATATGATATCCACGTCCCATAGTTCCACCTCTTTCAAAACTATAATTTTAAATAAATCATTATCTTTGTACCCTTCCCTAATTCACTTTCTATTTTTAAGTTTCCATTAAGCAATTTCACCAGTTGTTTTGCTATTGAAATACCAAGACCTGTACCATCTGTATATGAATTTCTTGATTTATCAGCCTTATAAAACCTCTCACCTAAATATTGTATTTCCTCCTGAGGAATACCAATGCCTTCGTCTTTAATAGCTATACAAAGATAGTTGTCATTAATTGATGTTAAAATATTTATAGTGCTGCTTTCTTCAGAAAACTTAATAGCATTATCAATAAATATTATTAGCAGTTGTTTTAACTTATCATAATCGGAAAGTATAGGAGGTATATTTTCTTTAGATAAAACCTTTAGGTTAATATTTTTCTTGAACAATAAGGGTTTTAAGCTTCTAATTGTATCGTTAATAAGCATATTAATATCAACTTGACTTAGAAACAAATCAACTTTTCCTGATTCCAATTTACTTAAGTCTAGTAAATCCTTAACCATTCTTTCAAGCCTGTCAGTCTCCCTTAAAAGTGTAAGATAACTGTCCTTTACATCTTCAGGTGCAATCATTCCGTCTTTGAGTAATTCTAAATTTCCCTTCATAACTGTTAATGGCGTTCTGAATTCATGGGAAACGTTAGAGATAAAGGTTCTCCTTAGTTGTTCAAGTTTTTGGGTTTCACTGACATCCTGTATAAGTAAAACTACACCTGTGGCTTTTGTTGTGTTCAGAGAAATAGGAGATATAGAGAAATTTAGTATTTTATCTTGAAATTTTTTTAGTATGCTCTTCTTCTTATTTTCATATAATGAAGATTTCAGTTCTTCAACCAAATCCAGTTCTTCAAGTGAAGTAATTATATTAAAACTGTCCTTTAAGGAGAGAAGATTTAAGGCAGATTCATTTATATTGATTAAATTTAAGTCGATATCTAGTGCCAATATTCCTTCATTCATACTAGAGATTATGTTGGTTAATTTATTTTTTTCCTCTAAAAGCTGGCTTATGGTATGCTTCAGCTTAAGGGATAATAAATCAAATGAATTTGATAATTCCCCAATTTCATCATTTTGAAAAATATTTGTTTGTATACCATATTTTCCACGTGCCATCTCAAGGGCATAGGTATTTAATGTTTTAATTGGTCTTGAGATGTTTTTTGAAAAATAATATCCCAAAAATCCAGCAAAAATAACTTCACAAAGCAGAGCTGAAATTAGGTATACAAAAAACTTGTCCATGGAATTTGTAAGGTCAGTTATAGATGAGTGGAGAATGATTGCTCCAATTATTTGACCCTTATTATTTTTAACAGGTGTTGCAATTGTCATCATGTATTCATCGTAAAGTGGATTATATAAGTCATCATAAATCTCAGCACCTGATAAGGATTTTTTGATGAAATCATTATATATATTATTGATATTGGAATCATTTACAAAACTAACATTAGATTCTTTATTTGTTTCAAGTGCAATTATCTGTTTTTTTGAATTAATTATCCATATCTTCAGATTAGGGAATGACTTAGACATTTTAATTAAATAATCCGAATCTGCCTGAGTTATATTATTTAATAGATCAGCATCAATTTCTTTTAAAATTTCTTTTGAGTGTTTTTTAAGATTATTTATCTTTTCTTGATATATATTGTTCTTAAATATATTAAGGGCTAAAATACCTGTTAACAGAGTTGATAATATGACAATTGTCAGGAAGCCAAAGGTTAATCTTAAAGTTATATTTTTTCTAAACATTTTCCACCTCAAATTTGTATCCAATACCCCAAACAGTTTTAATATCCCAAAGATACTGGCCATCAAGTTCTAATTTAGCTCGTAATCTTTTAATATGCGTATCAACAGTTCTTGGATCTCCAAAATAGTCTACACCCCATATTTTGTCAAGTAATTCATCCCTTGATATTATTTTATTTGGTGAAGCAGCAAGAACCCAAAGGACCTCGATTTCTTTTTTTGTAAGATTTATGGTCTGCTTTTTTAATTTTACAGAATAGTTATTGATATCTATTTCAAGGGAATCATATTTAAGAACTTGGGATTTATTAATCTCATGGGGTGCAATTCTTCTTAATACTGCATTTATACGTGCCACTACTTCTCCTGGGCTGAATGGTTTTACGATATAGTCGTCGGCACCGCTATTAAGACCTAAAATTTTATCAGCATCTTCGCTTTTAGCTGTTAATAATATAATTGGGGTATTAGAGTTCTGTCTTATTCTACGGCATACTTCAAGTCCATCAATAATAGGCATCATAATATCAAGGAGAACAAGCTGTGGCTTATATTGATTAAATTTTAATAATGTTTCTTGACCATCAAAGGCTATTATTGTTTTAAAACCTTCCTTTTCAATGTAAGGTTTTATAATTTTTATAATTTCAATATTATCATCTGCAATTAGAATAGCTTTATCCATATTATCACCTCAACTTCTAAATAAATTATATCATTGAATAAAAAAGTAAATGTGAAATAATTGTGTACTAAAAATCCTTTGTTTTTTAATAATTATGACACAAACATGACACTTTTTTTATTTCCTATTGTTTTATTATTATATTGTATCCAAGAGATACAATTTCAAATGTTTAAGGGAGGAATTAATATGAGAGTAAAAAAATTGATAGCTGTATTGGCATTAACAGCAGCAGTTGGAGCAGGTAGTACAGTTTATGCAGCTACAACACAGACTTCTACACTAAATAGGGGGTTGGGACTTGGAAGAATTACATCATTAAGAGGGTATGACTATCTTGTTTCCATACTTAAAAACAAACTTGGACTTACGGATAAACAAATAAGTGATGGATTAAACTCAGGCAAGACAATGTATGACCTGGCAAAGGAAAAGGGAATGACAGCTGAAAAGTTCAGAGCTCTTCTTTTGGAAGAGAAAAATAAAGCTATTGATAATGCAGTTTCCAAAGGAACTATAACTAAAGAACAAGGTAATGCATTAAAAGAAACACTGAAAAATAATATGAATAATTGTACAGGGACACCTGGACAAATGCAGGGCAAAGGTGTAAGAGGTAAAGGTAGAATGGGTGGAAATGGACAAAGAATTAATGGAAACTGCGTGGTTAATGGAATTTAATCTTAAAATTTAATTATATTTTGAGGGAGTTTTAACTGAATACACATAAAAACTCCCTTTTTGCTGTATCAAAATATTTTGATAATATAAATATTAAGTGTTATTATATATTCTATAATTGGCTTTAGTAGTTAAAAAGACTTTACAGATAAATTATAGAGAAAGGAAGATAAAGGTGTATAATTACTTAACTGAGGAAGCGATTAATAAGCTTAAAGAGGAAATAGAGTATAGAAAAGTAGTATTAAGGCATAAGATACTTGAGGACATAAAAGAGGCCAGAGCACATGGGGATTTAAGTGAAAATTTTGAGTATAAAGCTGCCAAAAGGGAGAGGG
This sequence comes from Fervidicella metallireducens AeB, assembly GCF_000601455.1. Lineage (GTDB taxonomy): Bacteria > Bacillota > Clostridia > Clostridiales > Caloramatoraceae > Fervidicella > Fervidicella metallireducens. The sequence goes on along the minus strand of NZ_AZQP01000012.1, from coordinate 59,784 downwards.
GCATAAACGAAAGTAGGATAAGATATCTTGAAAGAATGATAAGAACTGCTCATGTAATTGAAGATGATACAACAGATGAAGAGGTAGGACTTGGGAAAACAGTATCCTTAAGATTTCTGACTGATGATGAAGTTGAGGATTTCACAATAGTTACAACTGTAGAAACAGATCTTTTAAATAATAAAATAAGTATAGAGTCACCTTTAGGAAGGGCAATTTACAAACATAAGGTAGGGGATGATGTATTGATAAACTCGCCCCAGGGAGATTATTATGTTAGAATTGAGAAGATCACCAAAAAATAAAATTAGGTATGATTTAATTCATACCTAATTTATACAAATCTTTATTTCTTCAATACGTTTTTCGTCAAGTTTTTCTATTTTAAAGATTAGATTTTCATACTCAATTGTATGATCTTCGTTTTCCTTTGGTATGCTTCCAAGGAGAGTTACGACAAAACCGCCTATAGTATCAAAGTCGTCTGAGGGAAGATTAATTTTTAAAGCTTCGTTTATATCATCTATAGAAACAAGGCCGCTGACTATATATGTGTTTGAATCGATTTTCTTAATATATTCCTCATCATCATTAGTGTCATACTCATCCTGAATATTACCCATTATTTCTTCAATTAAATCCTCAATTGTAGCAAGGCCTGAAAAACCACCATATTCGTCAATTAAAATAGCCATATGGTTCTTTGTACTTTGGAGTTCTCTGAAAAGTGCATCTATATTTTTAGTTTCAGGTACAAAGTAGGCCGGTCTTAGTATATCTCTTATATTTATTGAATCAACATCACTTTTTCTTAAGTGATAGAAAAGATCCTTCATATATAAAATTCCAATTATATTGTCTATACTATCTTCATAAACAGGTATTCTAGAGTATTGTTCTTCTAAAACCTCATCTATTAACTCTTTTGTAGGAGTTTCGATATCTATAGCAAATACGTTGGTTCTAGGAGTCATTATCTCCTTAGCCAAGGTATCATCAAATTCAAAAATTCCATCAATCATATCCTTTTCGATTTCGTTAATTACACCATTTTCTTCTCCAACTTCTATCAATGAACGTATTTCTTCCTCCGACACCTTTTCCTCTAGGTTTTCAAGGCTAAATCCAAATATTTTAACAAGTGCGTTGGTAGAAATTGTAAGAAACCTAACAAATGGTAAAGCCACTATAGATAGAAATAATATTGGTTTAACAGCGAACATTGCAATTTCTTCAGACTTTTGAAGTGCTATTCTTTTTGGTAATAATTCACCGAAAACAAGTGTAATATAAGCTAAAATTATTGTAACTACAACAAGTGATATTTGGTCACTTCCAGGTATATCAAATCTTTTCAAAAATATAGATAAATATTTTGATATGCCTGTTGCCGCAGATGCACTGGCAAAAAATCCTGCAAGGGTAATGCCAACCTGAATTGTTGCTAGAAATCTGCTTGGCTCTGAGAGCAGCTTCGTTAATAGTTTAGCGTTATTATTTCCTTCTTCTGCTAAAAAGTTAAGTTTGTTTTTATTTAGTGATACTATTGCCATTTCTGATGCTGCGAAAAAAGCATTTAAAAATATTAAAATCAGGATCAATAAAAAATCCAGCAAAATACTACTCGGACTGGCGTCCATTAAAAATTCCCCCTTAGAAAATAAAATGTTACAGATTACATTTTATCATAGGTGAATATATATAACAATGAAGGTAATTTATTAAAAATACTAATAAATAGGTGTTTACATAGTAAAAACTTTAAATAACTTTAAGAATTGTTTAAAATATGTAGATATCATTGATTTATTAAATGATTTAAGGGACAGCTATGTAGCTGTCCCTTAAAAATTATTCTAACTGTGGTGGGAGTTAGAATTTAAGGGAGAATATATTATTAAATATATTAACAATTTACTAACATGCTAAACCATATACTGATACATCCTTAATAATCAGATTTGCTATTTGCAGCTTAGCATTATCATAAGAAGAAAAAATATCCTTAGCCCTTTGAGGATTATGATATACCTTCCAATAACCACACATCAGGCAGTTTTCACCATTACAATTAATAAAACCGATGACATCTTCTAGTGGTATTCCAAGAAATAAGCCATTTCATGTGGACACATTTTATAAAAGCGCTGTTTTAATAATTGAAGGCAGTCATCTAAGGACATATTTTTTTCATATCCAAAGGATTCTAAAAATTTCATATGGGCATCTTGAAACAACGTTTTCTCAAGACTTTTTTTATTGTAAAACAATATCAGAATGCTATTTTTAGTTTCTCTAATCTCTATATAATTTAAATTTGTTTTAGCTGAAAAGTCATCTTTATAGGCTTTCCATAATTCCTTTAGATTTCTATTGTCATCTTTTAAAGTAAGAAGGGTAGCGGGCTTTTTATTCAAAATAGTTGCTGCATTATAATATGTTAATATTGATAGAAAATAGTTTTTATCATCGAAATTATTTATAACGTTAATTAGTTTGCTTATAACATCTTTCATAGTTAAACACTCCTTATAGAAATTGATAATCATTATCATTTGTAGTTTTATTTTAATACATAATTTTGAGTTTGTAAATACTAAATGAAAATAATTATCAATTATATAATTTATTATTTTGATTTCAGAAAATTTGAAATAGAGTTGCAACATTTAAAGAGATGTGTTATTATATAAATGTAATGAGAAAAAATTTTTATCGTTAAAAAATTTTTTAGAACTGAGGAGAGTTAAATGAAAGATGATGAATTATTAAAATCCTATATACCTATAGCTGAATTTATTGGAGAAGCTATGGGCTCAGATTGTGAAGTAGCTTTATATGATGCAAGAAATAGAGAGAATTCTCTCATCTACATAAAAAACAACTCAGTAAGTGGCAGGGAAGTTGGTAGTCCGTTAACGAAATTATGTATAAAAATGATAGAGGATAACCTGCATATTGATAATAATTTCATAACAAAATACCCAGGAAAGACTAAGGATGGTAAATTACTTAGGTCGTCAACATTATTTATAAAAAATGCCTCAAAAGAGGTCATAGGATTTCTAACTATAAACCTTAATATATCAGAGTTAAGGGATGCCGCAAATTACCTAAATAAGTTTTTAAGGGAAATAAGCGGTGGACCTGAGAGGAATTTAGAGGAGGAAAAAGCACCTCTTTCTGAAGATTTCAGTGTACCTATAGAGGATTATGCAATGTCTGTAATTCAAAATACTTTAAAAGAAGTTCCTGTACCACCGGAGAGGATGTCTGTGGAAGAGAAAATTGAGATGGTTAAAAAATTAAATGATAAGGGAGTCTTCCTTTTAAAAGGGGCAGTTAACGAGGTAGCAAAGCAGCTTAGGGTTTCAGAAAATACTATTTATAGATATATAAACAAAAGGGATTAAAATGTTAAATAAAATTTAAATATAAACTAACTATTTAGGAGGGGTATAAAGTGACAAAGGCAATAAGAAAAGCTGAACCTTTCAAAATTAAAATGGTTGAACCACTGAAAATGACAACTAGAGAACATAGGGAAGCAGCACTTAAAGAAGCAGGTTATAACCCATTCTTGTTAAAGGCAGAAGATGTTTATATCGATCTGTTAACTGACAGTGGAACAGGTGCAATGAGCGATAATCAATGGGCAGGACTAATGCTAGGTGATGAAGCTTATGCAGGAAGTAAAAATTACTTTAACTTAGCAAAATCAGTAAAGGATATTATAGGATATGATTATATAATACCAACTCATCAGGGAAGAGGTGCAGAACAGGTTCTTTTTCCATCATTAATTAAGAAAAAAGGTCAATACGTAATAGGTAATATGCATTTTGATACAACTAAAGCACATATTGAGTTAAGTGGAGGCAGGGCTGTTAATTTTGTAACTGATAAAGCCTTTGATACAACAACATACTATGACTGGAAGGGTAATTTTGATGTTGAAAAAGTAGAAGAATTTATAAAGGAAAAGGGCTCAGAAGAAATAGCCTTCTTACTTATAACAATTACATGTAACAGCTCAGGTGGGCAGCCTGTTTCAATGCAAAATATAAGAGAAGTTAGTTCAGTTGCAAGAAAATATGGAGTAAGAGTATTCATCGATGCTGCAAGATTTGCTGAAAACGCATATTTTATTAAAACAAGAGAAGAAGGATATGCAGACAAAACAATAGTTGAAATCGTTCAAGAAATGTTCTCATATGCAGAAGGCTTTACAATGAGTGCTAAGAAGGACGCAATTGTTAACATTGGAGGACTATTAGGTATAAAAGAAGATATGGAACTTCTAAATGAATGTAGAGCAAGAACTGTTCCAATGGAAGGATTTATTACATATGGAGGACTTGCTGGAAGAGATATGGAATGTCTTGCAAGAGGATTAAGAGAAGGCTGTGAATTTGAATATCTGGATTATAGAATTTCTCAGGTAGCTTATTTAGGTGAAAGATTAAGAGAAGCTGGAATACCAATCCAGTATCCAACTGGAGGACATGCAGTTTTCGTAGATGCTGCAAAAATTCTTCCACATATTCCATATTATCAATTCCCTGCTCAGGCATTATGTAATGCTTTATATCTTGAATCAGGTATTAGAGCTGTTGAAATAGGTTCATTCCTTTTAGGAAGAGACCCAGAAACAGGAGAACAATTAAAGTCTCCATTAGAACTTGTAAGACTAACAATTCCAAGAAGAGTTTATACAAATGATCATATGGATGTTATAGCAGATGCATTAATTTCTATTAAGGATAAGGCTCCATCATTAAAGGGACTTGATTTCATTTATGAACCAAAAGTTTTAAGACACTTTACTGCAAGATTAAAGCCTGTTGAATAATTTTCAGGTATTTCTAAGTTTATAAACAATACTAAAATTCCCTGGGATATAATATTAGTCCAGGGAATTTTTTATAACAAATTAATAAGAATGTAGACTTTTTAGTAATCAAAATTATAAAGTTAATTTTGCAATGTTGAAAATACAAATAAACATATTTAAATAATTTAATACAATCTTCATAAAATCTTCACAACAATATGATATTATGTAAATAAATTAAACAAGACAAACGCTATGAACAGGAAAAGTAGATTATATTTATCAGACAGAGAGAGGTTCCTAGGCTGAGAGAACTTTATGAAATAATATAATTGAAGTGCCCCTGTGAGCGTTAAGCTGAAAATTAGTAGGCTGTTACGGGTTCTCCCGTTATAGAGATATGGTATATATGTACCAGAATTGAGATGGGTGTTTTTACCTAATCAGAGTGGAACCGCGGAAGTTTAACTTCTGCCTCTGTAGATACAGGGGCAGGAGTTTTTTTATTGTTTTAGCTTCAAGGCCTGGGAGCTAAAGAATTTTATACAAAAGGAGGATAAATAATGAATCAAATATATATTGTTATAATTGTATCACTAATCTCATTTGGATTTTTACATTTACTGAAAAATAAGAAAGTAGGTTTTGGTATTAGAACCCTGATTGCCATGCTTTTAGGTGCAGTAATAGGTACAATTTTTAAGGAAAATACAAAATTACTATACCCTATAGGAAGTACTTATGTATCACTTATTAAAATGGTTGTAATACCACTTGTGATGTCAACGATAATCTCAAGTATGACTTCTTTAAAAAATCCAAAACAACTAAAGAGTATCGGGTTTAAAACAATAACATCATTGCTTCTTACTACAGCTGCTGCAACAATAGTCGGTATAATTGTGGGCAATCTAATGAAAGTAGGAAAAGGAATGAATTTTATAGGAGATGCCTCTTTTAAGGCAAAAGAGGTACCATCATTTGTTGAAGTACTTATGAATATGGTACCTAAAAATCCTATAGCTTCAATGGCAGAGGGCAAAATTATCCCTGTAGTAGTATTTTCGTTATTCCTGGCTACTGCTATAATAATTGAAGGACATAAAAATCCTAATACAGTAAAGGCTGTAAAAGAATTCATAGATTCATTTGAGAAAATAATGTTTAGAATAACTAAAATGATAATGAAATTAACACCCTATGGAGTTTTATCCTTACTAGCAACAGTTTCTTCAGAGTACGGCTTAGAGGTGTTGTTACCACTTATAAAAGTGATTATAGCTCTTTATATCGCATGCTTTCTTCATATTATTTTAGTGCATGGAGGCTTACTTACTTTTGTGGTTAAAGTTAACCCATTGAGATTCTTTAAAAAGATATATCCTGCACAGGTAGTTGCATTTTCTACGCAAAGCAGTTATGGAACACTGCCTGTAACATTGAAGGTATTAACAGATAATGTTAAAATTTCAGAGAAAATAGCGAGTTTTACAGCACCTATGGGTGCAACAATTGGTATGAATGCATGTGGAGGAATTTATCCAGCTATAGTTGCTGTTTTTGTTGCTAATATCTTTAATTTAAACCTTACTTTTAGCCATTATGTTCTTCTAGTTTTTACAACAATTATTTCTTCTATAGGGATTGCTGGAGTACCAGGAACAGCTACAATGGCAGCTGTAGTTGTGTTGTCAACTCTTGGATTACCAATTGAAGGTCTAGGAATGTTGCTTGGTATTGATGTAATTTTAGATATGGCAAGAACAATGACAAATGTTACAGGAGCAGCTGTGACAACGTTAATAGTAGCCAATTCAGAAAAAGAATTCGATAGACATGCATTCAATAGCAACTTAGATAAAGAATTAGAGATAAGTGCATAGTATTTATTGAATAATTAATGAACTAAAGATGGTGCTTGTGCTTCATCTTTAGTTTTTATATTTTAAGTCTATATGGCAGCTATAAAAAGATAAAGTATTAAAATCAAACTGATATTTTATATTACTAAGTTTTTGAGAAAGGTTGGTAGGTAATGAGAAATATTCTAGTTATAGAAGATGAAGAAAAAGTATCTAGTGTTATAAAGGCATATCTTGAAAAAGAAGGATATTCTGTTATTTGTACAACAAGTGGATTAGAGGGTATAAAGTTATTTAAGGAGATTGGATTTAAATTAATAATTCTTGATTTGATGTTGCCTGATATCGATGGAGAAGAAATATGCAGAATAATAAGAAATGTTTCAGATGTATATATATTTATGCTTACTGCTAAAGGAACTGAGGGGGACAGAATTGATGGACTTAATCTAGGAGCAGATGAATATCTTGTAAAACCATTTAGCCCAAGGGAGCTTACAGCAAGGGTTAATGCTTTATTTAGACGTATAGAATATAAGTCAGATTCCACAATAAATATAGATAATGGGAATTTATTGATAAATAGAGATAGCAGGGTTGTAACAGTAAGGGGAAAGGAGGTTGCTTTAACTCCCAATGAATTCAATATACTCAACGCTTTAATTACTAATAAGGGGAAAGTAATGTCAAGGGAGAAGCTGATTGAAAGTGTTCTGGGCATTGACTTTGAAGGATTTGATAGAACTATTGATGTTCATATCAAAAATCTTCGTAAGAAGATAGAAGTTGATAGTAAAAACCCTAAATATATAAAGACTGTAACCAGGGTTGGATATAAGTTTGGTGGTGACAACTAAATGCAGAGTATAAGAAAAAAGTTAAGCATTTATATAGTAGCATTTTCTGTTATATCTATTTTATTATCAGCTGTACTGGTTAATATGACAGTAAATAATGAATTTAGTAAATATGTAGCTGATAATCAAGAAAAAAGAAATCAGAGAATAGTCGAGTATTTTAAAGAGGTATATAAAAGAGATGGGAAGTGGACTAAGGACTCTGGAGTTGAGTTAATGCATGAGGCGTATATGAGCAATTATTGTCTAGCTTTATTAGATCAAAATAAAAGGATTGTATGGACAATGAACCCAGAGGATATTCGGGCTAAGATACACTTTCATATGATGGAAGGTCAGAATAAAGGTATATATAAAACCTACGATTTTCCTATTCATATCAATGGGGAAGTTGTTGGTTATGCGTCAATAGGTCAATATTCTTCAATACTGCTTTCAGAGGAGGATGTGAATTTCAAGATTTCTATTAATAAAAGCATGGCTGCAAGTATAGTTATTACCATATTAATAACTATATTTATCAGTGTAATTATATCAAAGCAATTTTCTATCCCAATAAAGGAAATTTCTGATATATCTGTTCGTATGTCTGAAGGTAACTATGAAGTGCGTTCAGAAAGAAAAAGTGATATTGAAGAGATTGAAAATTTGCGTCTTAGTATAAATGATTTAGGTGAGAAACTGAAGTACCAAGATTTGCTTAGAAAACGGCTGATAGCAGACATTACACATGAAATTAGAACCCCTTTGAACGTTTTTCAGAATAATCTTGAAGCAATGATTGATGGAGTATATGAAATATCAAAGGAAAGGTTAGTTGCATTAAATAGTGAAGTTGTAAGGTTTGGAAAACTTCTTAATGATTTAAATATATTAAAAGAGTATGATGCTGTTGAAATAAAGATTAAAAAAGAAAGAATTTCTTTAAAGGATGTAGCTGAAAGTGTAATCAAAGATTTTTCAATTGAAGCTAAGGCTAAGAATATAAATTTAGTTTTGAAAGATGATAAGAAGGGGAAATATATAATTTTAGGAGACTATGACAAATTGAAGCAAGTATTTATCAATTTGTTATCAAATGCTATCAAATTTACCCATTATTCAGGTAAAATAGAGATCGAATTTAAGGAAGATAGAAATTTTATAGTTGTTTGTGTAAGTGACAATGGAATTGGAATAAGGGAAAAGGATCTTCCTTTTGTCTTTGAAAGGCTTTACAAAGGAAACAGAAACGGAAAAGATAATGGAAAAGGAATTGGTTTAACTATTGTAAAGAGAATATTAAGCTTGCATGGTGTATACATCGATGTTGAGAGTAAAGAAAATATAGGTACTAAATTCACTATGCATTTTAGAAAAGCATAATTGCTATGCAAAATGGAATACCTTTCATTTTGCATAGCCAGTTTTCTTTATAAAATCTTCATATGAATAGATTATTATATTTTTATAAAATAGAAAAGGAGATGTTTAATATGAAAAGATTAAAGAAATTATTATCTATAACTGTAATATCAATATTTATATTAACTTCAATAGGTTGTACCAGAAAGGGGGAGTTAAATTCTGATGCACAAGGTGGACTAGAAGCTTTCAATAAAATAGTAAAAGCATACCCAGAGAAAAAGGGATTTCATAAAGCTCTTCAACATTGGGGATTTAAACTTCCTACAGGTGAAAAGTTCGAATGGACCAAAAATATGGGAGCCAACAAAGCGGATTTTGCTATGGTTATACTTGCAGACCCATTTATAAATGCTGGACTTGACGTAAACAAGCTAGACAAGAATGGGTGGATATTTAAACCATCAGGAATTGAAGAGGGAGTAGAACTACCTAATTTGTTAATTAAACCTTACAATGTTAGTGATAAAAATCAAAATTCAAATGGTTCAGAAGATGCATTAAGAAGAATATTAAAAGAAAATGAAGATTTAGTTGTCTATGATAAGGGAAGTAAATTCTATAAACTCAACCTTGGGGATGGAAATGAAGTTCAATGGGTTAAAGAATTGGGCTCAAATAATGCTGACATAATATTTGTGTTGAAAGCAGAACCGCTAATAAAAGCAGGTTTAGATATAAATAAAATTCAAGAATCTGGTTGGAAGTTAAAGAAAACAACAGATGACACAAATGGAATTGGAATTACACCAGATCTATTGATAAAGACTTTTAAATTGAAGTAGGTGATAAAATGCAAAATAAGATATTTAAAATTGAAGGAATGACATGTGCTGCATGTGCTAAAGCAGTAGAAAGGGCTGTGAAAAAACTAGATGGAATAATTGAGGCGAATGTAAATTTTGCAACGGAAAAGTTAAATGTAACTTATGAGCCATCAAAATTAAAAGTATATGATATAAAAAAAGCAATTGAAAAGGCGGGATATAAGGCTCTTGATGATGAAGTGCATCTTGATAAGGGGAAAAAAGAGGAAGAAACTAACCATTTATGGCGAAGGTTTATTTTTTCACTTACATTTACTATACCTTTATTGATAATTTCAATGGGGCATATGCTTGGATATCAGCTTCCAAAGATTATAGATCCCATGATTAATCCTAGTAATTTTGGTACAATACAGCTTGTACTAGTTATTCCGATTATGGTGGCGGGGAATAAATTTTTTAAAACAGGATTTAAATCTTTAGTTAAGGGAACTCCCAACATGGATTCTTTAATTGCAATAGGAACATCAGCTGCATTTTTATATGGGCTCTTTGCTATATATCAAATTTTAAATGGAAATATAGATTATGCTTATGAGCTGTATTTTGAATCTGCAGGTGTAATCCTCACACTCATAACATTAGGTAAATATTTAGAAGCAGTTACAAAGGGGAAGACATCAGAGGCAATAAAAAAACTTATAGGGCTGGCACCAAAAACAGCAAGAATTATTAGAAATGATGAAGAAATTGAAATTCTCATTGATAAAGTTGAGGTTGGAGATATAATTGTGGTAAAACCAGGAGAAAAGTTACCCGTAGATGGAGAGATTGTAGATGGAACAACTTCAATCGATGAGTCGATGCTTACAGGAGAAAGTATTCCTGTGGAAAAGACTGTTGGGGACAAAGTAATTGGTGCAAGTATAAACAAAAATGGATTAATAAGGTACAAAGCAACAAAAGTCGGACAAGATACAGTCCTTGCCCAAATAATAAAATTGGTGGAAGAAGCTCAGGGTTCTAAAGCCCCCATTGCCAGAATGGCTGATATGATATCTGGATACTTTGTTCCAACTGTAATAGGATTAGCATTAATATCATCAATTGCATGGTATATAATAGGTGAAACCCCTATTTTTGTTTTAACAATTTTTATTTCTGTATTGATAATTGCCTGTCCCTGTGCATTGGGGCTTGCTACCCCAACAGCTATAATGGTTGGAACGGGAAAGGGTGCTGAAAATGGTATACTAATAAAAAATGGCACTGCCCTTGAAACAGCTTATAAAATCCAAACAATTGTATTTGATAAAACAGGTACTATAACAGAAGGGAAACCTAAGGTTACAGATATAGTAACAAAAGGAGATTGTGATAGGGATTATCTACTTCAGCTTGCTGCATCAGCCGAAAAAGGTTCAGAGCACCCCTTGGGTGAGGCAATAGTAAGGGCTGCTGAAGAAGAAAAAATTGAATTAAAGAAACTAGAGTCATTTAGGGCTATACCAGGTTATGGGGTAGAGGTAAAAATTGATAATAGTTTTATTTTGCTCGGTAATAAAAGGCTTATGATCAAGGAGGGTATCCCCTTAGAAAAAATGGAAGAAGTATCATATGACCTTGCATGTCAGGGAAAAACTCCAATGTATATATCTATTGATGGAAAGTTAAGCGGAATAATAGCAGTTGCTGACACTGTGAAGGAAAATAGTAAAAAAGCAATTAATATACTTTGTAAAATGGGTATAGAAGTTGCAATGATAACTGGAGATAACAAAAAGACAGCAGAAGCAATTGCAAAACAAGTAGGTATAAATAGGGTTCTGGCTGAAGTACTTCCACAAGACAAGGCAGTAGAGGTAGCAAAGCTCCAAGGTGAGGGTAAAAAGGTTGCTATGGTTGGCGACGGAATCAATGATGCCCCTGCACTTGCTCAGGCAGATTTAGGAATTGCCATTGGCTCTGGTACAGATGTTGCAATAGAATCAGCTGACATAATCCTTATGAGAAGCGACCTTTTAGATGTACCAACTGCAATTCAACTAAGTAGACACACTATAAAAAACATTAAGCAAAATTTGTTCTGGGCATTTGGATATAACGTTTTATGTATACCAGTTGCTATGGGGGTTCTGTATTTATTTGGGGGACCACTTTTAAATCCAATTATTGCAGCTTTTGTTATGAGCTTTAGTTCAGTATCAGTTCTAATGAATGCATTAAGATTAAAAAAATTTAAACCTCTAAAATAAGATAACTGGCTGCTTTTAAGCAGTCAGTTATTTTATTTGAAATAGGATTTAATCAATTTTATTTATTAGAGTCAATTTTATTATTTTTATCAGTTAATTCAGGTTTACCGGATGAAGATTGAAGGTTTCTTACTGCACAACAATCCACATTATTTACTGTAGTTGTTTGGGAAGAGTTTGAAACATCAAATGTCGAAAGATCATCTACAACTCTAATAACGCCAGTTAACATACCCATCCAGCAACTATAGTTTATGTCACCTGTTTTCTCAGGTGTAAACTCAATAATATTTTCACCATCCTCTAAGTTCTTTTGTATACCAAGTGATGGAACAATAATCTGATTATTACATGAAGTTATTACCTTCCCATTTATTATCCATTTAACAGGAATAGACTTTTGTACATAAACTACACCAGGGTTATAACCTAATCTGTCAGCAGTTATGGTTATTGTTTGAATACCATCCTTAATCACTGCTTTAGATGAGGTTATAGAGGATATATCGGAAGTTTTTTTATTTGATAGAATAGCCATGGGAGAAATATTAAGTCCTGCTAATGCAAGACCGCGTTTGCCCATCACAAGACCTAATATAATAATAAAGATACCACTTAATTTTACTAAATCTTTAGTAAGATTTTTACTCAATATTCCAGTAACAGCCCCAAAGGTTAGCATTAAAGGTACTGTTCCTAGTGCAAAAGCTAACATAGAAACTCCGCCTTTGTAAGCACTTCCAGTACTTAAAGCATAAATTTGCATTGTTTGAAGAGGTCCGCATGGAATAAATCCATTAAGTATACCTACTATAAAAGGTCCTTTTCCATTTTTATTTATTGAACATGCTGACCATGGAAAATGTATTAAAAACCTTCTAAATAAATTGAATCCAGCGATGTTAAAACCCATAATAATCATAAAAAGTCCGGCAAAGATTTGAAGTCCAGCCTTAAAGACTAAGGAAAGAGAAATCACAGAGCCTAAAGAACCAACTATACAACCAAGAATTGTATAGGAGATAACCCTTCCTGCATTGTATAACAGAGCTGGTTTCATAGCCTTAAACTTACTTGACGTATCTTCAGAAATACTTTGTGATAACATTAAACCACCACACATACCAACACAATGTATTGATGTTAAGAACCCAAGGGCAAATAACATAAAATATGAAGCATTTTCTGCTTTTGAGGTGATATCAAATCCTGTAGAAAAGTGTCCAAGAAATAGTGTTGCAGCTACAATAATAAAAATACCTATAATTTTGTAATTTAAAGAGTTTTCTGTATAATACCCAAGATTCATTAAAGTTTCTTTAATCATTGGAATATTACACAGCTCAGTGTCATAGTCAATTTCAACCTTCTGCATTGAAAGTTTTACCCTAACGCTTAATATTCCTTCCATTTTGCTTAGGGATCTAATAATTCTCTCTTCACAAGCCGTACAGGTCATTCCATGCACGGTTAAAACTTCTTTTTTAATACTCAAAACCATCACCCACCTAATTAAAAATTTGCTAAATTAGATTAAATTTTAGCTATTTTAAGTATAAAAAAAAGTTATAAAGATTTTGTGAAGGGCAATCTAAGGGACACATACTTATTATTAATATAATTCAGAATAAAAATACGGTTGAATTGAATAAAAATACATGATAAAATATCAAATAAATTAAAAGCATTAATTGGGTATGGAGTTTTTAATAGTTAAGTAAATGAGTTGGCATACTAAGAAGTAAAGCTAAATTCTTTGAAAGTTTGAGAGGTGTAAAATGGCAATTATTGTTCAAAAATATGGAGGAAGTTCAGTAGCTACAATAGAAAAAATAAAAAATGTTGCTAAGAGCATAATAAATAAAAAAAATCAGGGGAATGACATGGTTGTTGTTGTTTCTGCAATGGGAGATACAACGGATGATTTAATTAATCTTGCAAAGGAAATTGCAACTAATCCATGCAAAAGGGAGTTAGATGCGCTGCTGGCAACTGGGGAAATGGTTTCAAGTGCTCTACTTGCAATGGCAATTAAAGATATGGGATATGATGCTGTTTCATTTAATGCATATCAAATCCAGCTAACAACCAATGGTACATTTGGGAAATCATTAATTGAAGATATAAATGAAGATGTTATTTTGTCAGCCCTTCTGGAAGGTAAAATAGTAATAATTGCGGGATTTCAGGGGATTTCTGAGGAAGGTGAGATAACTACTTTAGGAAGAGGAGGCTCTGACACATCAGCAGTAGCAATCGCTGCTAAATTAAGTGGACAGTGCGAAATATATACGGATGTAGATGGGATTTACAGCGTTGATCCTAGGCTTTATAAGGAAGCTAAAAAAATAGATGAAATTTCCTATGAAGAAATGCTTGAACTTTCCAGCCTGGGTGCACAGGTTATGCATTCACGTTCAGTTGAACTTGGTGAAAAGTATAATATACCAATATATGTAGGATTAAGCTGTAGTGATATAAAAGGTACCTATATAAGGGAGGTTAGAGGAGTGGAAAATAAACCTATAACAGGTATAGCCGCCGTTGATAGCGATGTAGCTATAACTTTAAAAAATATAAAGTATGATATTACACTTTTAGCAGAGATATTTCAGGCAATAGCTGCAAAAAAAATAAATATAGATATGATAAGCCAGACTACCCCTGACAATGGAGTGACAAGTATTTCATTTACAATTCCTAAGGAAGAGTTAAGGGAATGTCTGGTAGTTTTAAGAGGTTACGCAGAGGAACAACAAATATTTATCGATGAAAACATATGTAAGTTTTCTGTTGTGGGTATAGGAATGAAGACTACATCCGGAGTTGCGGCGAAAATATTTAAGCTTTTCTCAGAAAGTAATATAGAAGCCAAGATGATAACTACCTCTGAAATAAGAATCACATGTGCTATTAAATCAGAGGATAAGATGAAGGCAGTAGCTTTAGTAGCCAAGGAATTTGAATTATAAATAAGGAGCTGAATAAAATTTTATTCAGCTCCATTCCCATTTTTGCTATTTACTTTGCAAGAAATCAGTAGCATAGATGTGGTTTTATTGTATTTTATTTGATTTTTATTTGAGTAAACTATAATTACATTTGTACCAGGTTTTATTTTCTTCAGGTTATTTATTAAAGGACTTTTTTTGCCAATATAAAAAACTTTAATTTTATTATTAGATTCCTTTATAGATATGAAATAAAAACCGTTTTTATATTCTATTTTAAAAAACTTACCACTTAGAGTTAAAAGATTTTGTTTTGTTGTTGAGTTTTTATTGTTGTCGTTTTTACTATTTGGGACAGTAACTGGTGGTTTTGTATTGTTATCAGTTTCCCCACAAGATAATAAAGGATATTCAAATCCAAGTTCATTTTTAACATAAATATTTGGTGTTATTGATTTTGCCCGAATATTTACATAAGGATATGTCAGTGCTTGTGTTACAATATCATTAGGTGAAGGAGAAATTTCTCTAACTAATACATTAGTCTTTCCTTCATTGTCTTCAACTTGTAAAACTTTTATACCATATCCGCCTGTAGGTTTTTCACCTGCAAAAATAGATATATAGATATATCCATCTGATGGGTTTTCATAAAATTTAAAGCCCTTCTTCTGTTTACATTGATTTAAGCTATCCTTTAACTGAGATGGTAAAGATTCTTGATTTATAATTTCAAAATCAATCTTGTTACATATAATTGGATTTATTTGTTTAATTGTTTCTAAACTTTTATAGTTAGTTTGGGCAAATGCTGTTAAAGAAACAGTTGAAGTTAATAAACACAAAAATGTCGTAAATATCTTTTTGTTTTTCATAGATTTCACCTTCTTGTTGTTGTTTTTATAACCATTAGACGAAAAGAATTTAAAAATGTTCCCATCACATATTTTATTTTTTATGATTTTACTTTATACTGTTATTAAAAATTAATTTAAAGAAGGAAAAGTGTGTGCAGGAACATGATAGATAATTTTGTAAAGCTACTTATTGATTATGGCATAATTGGAATAATTATAGCAGCATTTTTAGAACCTATTTTAATGCCTTTTCCAGTTGAGTTTGTATTTATTCCTGTTTCATTAATGAATTCAAGGAGTAGTCTTTTTTATTCAGTTGTTTTAGTTTTATTTTCAACATTTGGCTCAATTATTGGATATAGAGTGGGAGCAAAGGCTGGGAGACCAATATTAAAAAAAGTAGTTTCTGAAAAAACTATTGATAAAATAGAGAATTTATATAAAAAGAATGCTTTTTTGACTATTTTAACGTCAGTCTTTACACCTATACCATTTGAGGCTTATGTTCTATCAGCGGGTATTTTTAAGATTGATTTAGTTAAATTTATTACTGCTGTATTATTAAGTAGAGGAATAAGATATATAACTCAAGGTATATTGATTAGTTTTTATGGAAAAGATATGCTATTTATGATGAAAAATTATCTATGGATTATAGGGCTAGTTATTTTTATTTGTGTTATTATTTATAATAAAACTAATATATTTAGCTCTAAAAAGAAATTATATAAAGAAGAGAATTAAAGCTATATCTAAAGGAAGGGATATTGATGGACGAAAGAACTCGTGAAAAGATGAAACAGCTTATAGAAGCAAAGAAAAATAAAGGAAATATGAAAAACAGCAGTTTTAGACCAGATAGAAAAATTGGGGATGTAAGGGGAGGTTTCAGCACTAAAAAATCTGGTGGTTTATTTGATAAGTAAGATAAAATAACTTATACAATATATATAAATTTAACAAAGTAAAATACAGTAAGCCCATAAGCTCTATGATAAATAAAAATTTGTCATTAGAGAATTATGGGCTTTTAATGTCTTTTTATTGACACACTAATGTGCTATATTTATATTTATAAATGTAAATATGAAATAAAATAACAATATCTAAAAGAAAATCAATATTTGTTAAAAATGATTTTTGAAATACACTAAATTGGTAGTATAATTTTAATTGAACTATTTGTACTAAGAAGAATATATTAATAAAAAACCTAGCATTAAAATGTATTAAGTGGGAGATAAGGGGATATTTATGTTGAAATATGATTTATGTCTTGAAAATAAAGATTTGTTTAATGAATATATAAATGCCTACAGATACGATATTTCTGACATTAATTTTACCAATCTTTTTATATGGAGAAAACTCTATGATTTTAAATATGAAGTAATAAATGACTTTCTTTGTATATCTGGAAACTATTACAATGAGCCCTTTGTATTTTTTCCTTTAACAAAACATAATTATGACCTTGGTCAATTAGAAAAAACAATAAGGGAATTGGAAAATAAGTTTTTAAATAAGGGATATAGATTTAAAATTAAGTTTGTTCCAGAAAACCTGAAAAATTTATTAGAAAAAATAAATATTAACAAATATAGATTTGTTGAGGATACAGACAATAACGATTATATTTATTTATCAGAAGACTTGATAAATCTTAAGGGAAGAAAATATCATACTAAGAAGAATCATTTAAATCATTTTTTAAGGAGTTATAATTTTGAATATAAATCCCTTAATAAAGATTTAATTGAGGATTGTTATTCATTAGTAAAAAAATTGAAGGGTGAATTTGTATCTCCTAATGAATCCATGCTGATTGAAAATGAGGAAATAGCAATACATGAAGCATTAAATAATTTTGATAAACTTGATTTTAAAGGGGCAGCAATTTTAATAGATAATAAATTAGAGGCATTTACTTTAGGAGAAAAGCTTAACGAGGATACAATGGTTATTCATATAGAAAAGGGAAATTATAAGTACAGAGGAATTTATCAGGCAATTAATCAAATGTTTTGTGAAAGTGAGGCTAAAGGCTATAAATATATAAACAGAGAAGAGGACATGGGATTTGATTATCTAAGAAAAGCAAAGGAATCATATTATCCAGTAAAATTACTGACAAAATATGATGTTATAAGCATATAGGAGGAAACAAACATGGAGGTTAGATTTCTTCATGAAATTGATAAATTTAGAGCAAAAGAACTTTGGGGATATTCCTTTGAAAATGAGGAGCCTTTTTTCAGCTGGTATTTTGATGAAGTTTTCAAGACAGAAAACACTATAGGCATTTTTGAAAATAACCAATTAATGTCATGCCTTCAGATGCAACCATATATTTTAAATTTAAATGGCACTTTGTTGGATGCAACATATATAGTTGGGGTTGTAACAGCCCCAGAATACAGGGGTAATGGAGCAATAAAAAAACTAATACCAAGGGCTATAAAGGAAATAAATGACAGAGGACATTGTCTTTCAATTTTAATGCCCTTTGACACTACATTTTATAATAAATATGGATGGGGTCTATGCTATAGCCAAATTAAATATGAAATACCAATTGAGATACTTAGTAAATACGGTGAAAGAAAAGGTATCTTCTTCCCCATAGATTTTAATGACATAAATGATCTTAATAGGATATATAAATTATTTTTAAGGAAAAACAATGGGTTTGTTGAGAGAGATTTAAGAAATTGGGAAATCCTTTTAAAGGATCTGAAGGCTGATGGGGGATACGCATTTGTACTTAGGGATATAGATGGAACGTCATTAGGATATATTTTTTACATAATCAGTCAGGATAAGATATATATCAGAGAATTGGCATGGGTAAACGAGAAAGCAAAAAAATCATTACTTTTCTTTATTTCAAATCATTCAGCACAGATTTCGAGGGTTGAATGGAATGCTCCCCTTAGTGATATTACATACTTAATGTTAAGAGATACTACTACCCCTAAACCCACAAATATAGTCAGGATAGTACCTTTTATGTGTGGTAGGGTAATAAATGTTAAAGAAGCTCTAAGTAGATGTAGATATGATGAAAGGATAAGTTTCAGTTATACACTGAAAATAAATGATAAATATGCCGATTGGAATAATAAGACTTTAAGTATAGTAATAGATAAGGGGAATCCTAAGGTTTACGAAACAGAAATGGATAATGTTGATATTGAATGTGATATAAAAACATTTTCACAGCTGTATTTTGGAGCATTAAGTATTAACGAAGCATTAGAAATTGATAATGTAAAATTGCATAATGAGAATAAGCTTAGCTCATTGGGAGATATTTTTACTAAAAAAAATAATTATATAAACGAGTACTTCTAAAATTAACCCTGAAATAGCTTCAATTTTGGAGGCTATTTATTTTTTTGATTAGTTGACTGTCATATGGTATAATATCGAGTAGTTTCGACAAAATGAATGGAGGAATATATAAGTATGATAAGTGCTGTTAATGTTAGCCTGAGATATGGTGGACGTAAGTTATTTGAAGATGTTAACATAAAGTTTACGGCAGGAAATTGTTATGGAATAATTGGAGCAAATGGGGCAGGTAAATCTACATTTATGAAAATACTTGCGGGAGAAGTTGAACCAAATACTGGGGAAGTTATTATTGAACCTGGTAAAAGACTTGCTGTTTTAAAACAGGACCACTTTCAATTTGATGAATATGAAGTACTAAAAACTGTAATAATGGGACATAAAAGATTATACGAAATAATGGAAGAAAAGGAAGCCCTATATTCAAAGGCTGATTTCACAGATGAAGATGGAATAAGGGCATCAGAGCTAGAATGTGAATTTGCTGATTTAAATGGTTGGGAAGCTGAATCAGAGGCAGCTACGCTTTTAAACGGTCTTGGAATAAAGGAAGAACTCCATAATAAATTGATGAGGGATTTAACAGGAGCTGAAAAGGTTAAGGTTCTACTTGCGCAGGCTTTGTTTGGAAATCCAGACATTCTATTACTGGATGAGCCAACAAACCATTTAGATATAAAATCAATAAGATGGCTTGAGAATTTCCTTATGGACTATGAGAATACAGTACTTGTTATTTCACATGACAGACACTTTTTAAACAAGGTTTGTACACATATTGTGGATATTGATTACAGCAAAATTCAACTTTATGTGGGTAACTATGATTTCTGGTATGAATCAAGTCAGCTTGCTCTGCAAATGGCAAAGGAGCAGAATAAAAAGAAGGAAGAACAAATTAAGCAATTACAGGATTTTATTGCAAGATTCAGTGCTAATGCTTCAAAATCTAAACAGGCAACTTCCCGTAAAAAGCTTCTTGAAAAGATTACACTGGATGATATTAAACCGTCATCACGCCGATATCCTTTTGTAGGATTTAAACCAGATAGAGAAGCAGGAAATGATTTACTAAAAGTTGAAAATCTGACTAAGACAATTGATGGTGTAAAGGTATTAGATAATATCAGCTTTGTTGTAAATAAGAATGATAAGATAGCCTTTGTAGGCCCAAATGAAATTGCAAAAACTACATTGTTTAAAATTTTGATGGGAGAGATGGAAGCTGACAGTGGAAGCTATAAATGGGGGATAACAACTTCACAGGCATATTTCCCAAAGGATAACTCAGAATACTTTGATGGTGTTGATTTAAACCTTGTTGATTGGTTACGCCAATATTCTGAAGAAAAAGCTGAATCCTTTATAAGGGGTTTCCTTGGAAGAATGTTATTCTCAGGTGAGGAAGCACTAAAAAGTGCAAAGGTTTTATCTGGGGGAGAAAAGGTTCGTTGTATGCTGGCAAAGATGATGTTAAGTGGTGCCAATGTTTTAGTCCTTGATGAACCAACAAATCATTTGGATCTTGAATCAATAACAGCAGTTAATAACGGACTTATAAATTTCACTGGTACTGTATTATTTACTTCACATGACCATCAGTTCGTTCAAACTGTGGCAAACAGAATTATTGAAATTACACCAAATGGAATTATGGACAGACAGATGACTTACGACGAGTATTTAGAGGACGAGGAAATCCAAAGACAACTTGAAGAAATGTATAAATAGAAATAATTAAAAATAAAAGCACGGAAAAATAATTTTTTCGTGCTTTTATTTTTATCACACTTTTCCTGAAAATGTAAGATAAAGTAAAACAGCATTAAGAATAATAATCAAAGATGCTATTATAAAGCCTGCTATTTTAGTCAAGGTTCCATTAACAAATCTACCCATCAGGTCTTTTCTACCGGTAATTATCAACATTGGGATAATTGCGGCAGGGAGAGCAAAACTTAAACAAACCTGACTTAAAAGAAGGGCCTTCATGGGATTAACTCCTGAAGCAATGATTATCATAGCTGGTGCCATAGTTATAAGTCTTCTTATGTTTAAAGGAATTTTAACATCAACAAAGCCATCCATAACAGTTTCTCCAGCCATTGAACCTACAGCAGATGAGGAAAAGCCTGATGCTAAAAGTGCTATGGCAAAAGCGCCACTGGACAACGAACCTAATAGGGGTTCAAGGGATTGGTGGGCTTGCTCTATGGAGTTTACAATTATCCCCTTCTGATAAAAAACTGCAGCGGACACTATTACCATGGCTGCATTGATAATAAAAGCTATATTCATAGCTATAATTACGTCTATTTTTTCCATTTTTAAATGCTTAACTTTTTCTTCATCATTCATTCCATAATTTCTACATTGAACTAATTGTGAATGAAGATAAATAACATGGGGCATTACAGTGGCACCAAGCATACCCACTGCAATTAAAACTGCCTGGCCGTTTGGCAATGAGGGAATCAGTGTATGAACAGCAACTGATGACCAATCAGGCTTTGCAAGAAACATTTCAATAGCATAGGATATTGAAATTACAGCGATTAAAGTGAATATTATTATTTCAACAACTCTTTGACCATATTTTTGCATATAAGTTATAGCAAAGCTTATAACTCCCGTAAGAAGCCCTGCTAAGGGTAGTGATAAACCAAATAACAAATATAAACCCAGTGCTCCACCTAAAAACTCAGCCATAGTAGTTGCTATTGCAGCCAGCTCTGCTATAATCCAAAAAAACCAATTGATTCTCTTTGAAAAAACTTTCTTACACATCTGAGATAGATTGTATCCTGTGGCTATCCCAAGCTTTGCAGAGTTAATTTGGAGAAAAATAGCCATGATATTACTCCATAAAATTACCCAGACTAAATTATAGTTAAAAATCGAACCACCGCTTATATTTGTGGCAAAATTACCCGGGTCAACATAAGCAACACTTACAATAAAAGCTGGTCCGAGAAATTTAGCTATCTGCCTGAAAGAGAAAGGTATTTTAGCTGCTTTATAAGTAAAGGGAGATTGTTCTCTTATAAGGCATGGCTTTATTTTTATTTCATGGGTATTTTTTTTGAATTCCACATTAACACATCCTTTTGATTTATTTCTTATGTATAGAATTATTGAAGTGAAAAAAAGTTAGCTTAGGCTAAGTCACTTTACCTAATATAAAATATGAAATTAATGGTTATATGGTTACTGGATGTTATTTTTTTATAAAGTCCAGCATAAAGTTAAAATAGAAAAATATTGTAGGTGAATTTATGGATGAAGATTTCTATACCTTTAGTGAATATATGAAGAAAGAAGAAAACTATCTTACTGCTTCCATGGAGGATTATCTGGAGATGATCTACAGATTATCTAAGAATAATGGATTTACAAGGATACATGATTTGTCGGATGCCCTTAATGTTCAACCACCTTCAGCAACAAAAATGGTTCAGAGGTTATCAGAGTTAAAGTTAATAAATTATGAGAAATATGGGGTCATTATATTAAATGAGAAGGGGAAACAGCTTGGAGAAATATTATTGAGAAGGCATAATTTAATTGAAGAATTTTTAAAGCTGCTAGGAGTGTCTGAGTCAATTTTACTTAAAGAAACAGAAAAAATAGAGCATACAATTTCAAGTGAAACTTTAGCTTGTATTGAGGATTATATAAATTTTATACAGGCAAATCCAAAGATAAAAGATGCTTATAAAATTTTTAAACTTCAAGAAAGTAATAAAGGATTATGATTTTATAATTTTAATCATATAATTTATTAATAAAAATTTATTAGAAGTGATTGATATGGAAAAAGATAACAAAGAATTTATAGAACTAGATTCAAGGGCAGAAAAAATGCTTAGAAATGCTGAATATTTAGGTTGTGGACATAATGGTATTGTTTTTTTATTGAGTAATAATAGAATTTTAAAGATATTTAAAGAGAAAAAAATATGCAGGAAGGAATATGAAATTCTGAAAAGGACTCATGGAAGTAAATATTTTCCTAAGGTATATCAACATGGTGATTATTACATTGTAAGGGAATTTATAGGTGGGGAGAGATTAGATAAATACATCAAGGATAATGGGTTTAAAAAGGAAATAGGCAAAAGTTTATTAAAATTGATTGATGAATTTGAAAAACTAAAATTCAGCAAATTAGATATTAGATGTAAAGATTTATATATTGACGAAAATTACTTTATAAGGGTTATTGATCCTAAGAATAATTATTCAAAGAAAGTCATTTATCCAAGACATCTAATGAAGGGACTTAATAATTTAGGAGTTTTAAATGAATTTTTAGAATATGTTAAAGCTAATGATGCTGAAAAATATAGATTGTGGAGCTTTAGAATGAAACAGTATTTAGATTATAATGTAAAATAATATTAGTTATTAATTGAAATATACAATAAATTCATATTCATCAGTTATCCTATAACTTTATTGTTAATATATGTTAATAATCTAAAGGGGCTTAGCACTAATTACTTTGTGCTACAGCTCCTTTTTTACATATTTGAAAGAAACGTCAATTTATGTTGCAAAATGTAGATAATTTTGTTATTTTATAATAAATACCTACAGAATAAATATTCATTAAAATAGGAGAAAACCCTGAAATAACGGAGGTGAGTTGATGCTGAAGGATATATTTGCAGATATTGCAATAATTATTGGATTTTTATTAATTACTGGACAAACACTTAAAAATATCCCTCTGGGGGGAACCCTAGAAAAAAAGGAACAATTATACATTGGTCTAATTTGTGGTTTAATGGGACATTTACTTATAGTTTATGCAATAGAGATAACCGACACAGTAAATATAGATTTAAGAAATTTTGCAGTAGTTATTTCTGGAATACTAGGAGGAGAAATATCTGTTATAATAACTTCAATCATCATTGGGATTTTTAATTTTACTATTTATGGATTTAACAATTCATCAATATTATCTTTTCTAACACTTTTAACAGTGGGGTTAGGGTGTCTATTCATTGTAAAGAGAAAATATTCACGACACAGACAATACATTTTCATGCTTTTATTTACATCGTTTATATCAGCTACAACATATCTCAAAAACATCCATGGAAATTATTTTATATATGCTGTATATTCTTTAGGGATATTGGCTTTTACAGGGATATTAGTACATTTAACTCTAGAAAACATTTTTACCCTGAATAATAATTTTAAGCTTATGGATTATTATAGAATTATGACCGACAATCTTTCAGACATGGTTTCAACTTTTAAACCTAATGGTGAATATCTATATATCTCCCCAATAACCTTAAATGTATTAGGTTATACAAAGGAAGAGATTATAGGAAGAAGTATATATGAATTTATACATCAGGATGATGTTATAGCTTTGAAAAAAATACATCTGAATTTATTAAAGGGACAAGAGATTCTGACAAAGATTTATAGGATAAAAAGAAAAGATGGAAGTTATGTATTAGTAGAAACATCATTTAAGAATATCAGGAACAGGAACGGGGAATTGCAGGAGATAATCGCAGTTACTAGGGATATAACGAAAAGAAGACAAATAGAAATGGAGTTGTCTAAATCTAACAAGAGAGCTAAAAAGATATTAGAGAGCATACAAGATGCATTCTTTTCTTTAGATAATGAAAGAAATTTTACTTACATGAACAAAGTATGTGAAAAATTGTTTTTAACAAATACAGAGCAGTTGATTGGTAAATCTATTGAAAAGGTTTTTCCAAAAAATTTGCATATAGGGTTTTATGAAAAACTTAATGCTGTAATAAATCAAAATGAGACTTTGTATTTTAAAGAATATTTCAATAGTGTGAATAAGTGGTATAGTATAAGTGCTTATCCATCAGAAGATGGTATTGCGGTTTATTTTAAGGATATTACTAAAGAAAAAATAATTGAAGAAAAATTAATAGAAAGTGAGTTGAAGTTTAAAACCCTTGTTAACTCAATGGATGATATGGTATTTACACTGGATCGTAGCCGAAGATATACAGGAGTATATGGAAAATGGCTGCAAAAGGGTGGATTTAAAGAAGAGAATTTTCTTGGAAAATCATTTGAGGAAGTGTTTAAAAATGATGATTTTAATATTCATGAAGAAGCAGCTAAAAGGGTATTAGAGGGAGAAAATGTTGTATATAACTGGTCATTAAAAAATGATGAAAAACAAATATATTATCAAACTTCAATTTCACCTATTGAAGATGGTAAGGATAATATAGTTGGAGCAGTTGGCGTTGGTAGAAATATTACTGAACAAATCACAATTGAAAATGAACTCAAGATTGCAAATGAAAAATTAAGAAGTTTATCATTTATAGATGGATTAACAAATATACCAAATAGAAGATATTTTAATGAATATATAGAAAAAGAATGGAATAGAGGAAAAAGGTTTAATAAAAATTTATCCATTTTAATGTTGGATATTGACCACTTTAAAGCATATAACGATACTTATGGACATCTGCAGGGAGATGAATGTTTAAAAACAGTTGCCCAAACTATTAAAAATACCCTTAAAAGGTCTGGGGATTTAGTGGCAAGATATGGCGGTGAAGAATTTGCAATTATATTACCAGAAACAAATAGCAAAGGAGCAGAAGTTATAGCAGAGAAAATAAGGTGTAACATTGAAAATCTAAGACTTCCGAATATTAATTCGAGGGTTATCCCTTTTGTAACAGTCAGTATTGGGATTACAACAGTTACATCTTATGTTGATATGAATTATGGAGAATTTATAAATAATGCAGATAAGGCTTTATATAAAGCTAAGGAAAGTGGAAGAAACAGGATATATGTATACCTTTCGTAAAGTAAGAGTCAGCTGTGAAAAATACATAAATATTCACAGCTGACTAATTTTTATTTTAGTGAATTATTGTTACATTTGAAGCCTGGGGACCTTTGGGGCCATTTTCAATTGAAAATTCTACCTTCTGTCCTTCCTGAAGAGTTTTAAATCCTTTATTATTAATTGCTGAATAATGTACGAATACATCTTCTCCGTCAGCCCATTCAATAAATCCAAAACCCTTTTCAGAATTAAACCATTTTACAGTACCAATCATTATATTTTACACCTCCAAAAGCTTGAAAACTAAATATATCTAACTTTATTATGAATATAGACTATATAAGTTATACAGGAAGATAAAAACAAAAATATCTTTTAGAGTAACAAATAAAGCTTATAGTAAATCTTTCGTAAATATACTACAATTTAAGTATGGTGGTATTTTTTAAAATAATATAATGCTTTAATTGTTAAGCTTAAGGAGGAATAAAAAATGTCAACAGGAACAAGAACAGCAATCATCATTTATGACAATTATAAAAATGTATTGGTGGTACATAAAAAGGGCAAAGAGAAAAGTGAGTCATGGAGTTTAGTTGATAGGGAATTAAAAGGAAAGGAAACTCCTGAAAAATGCATAACAAAGGCAGTTGAAAAAGAACTTGGATGTACAATTTTTGATTTAAACTTATTTAAGGAATATAAAAACAATAGTGAGGTATTGTTGGTATATACAGGAATTATAAGGGAGCATCTGACTCTTAATAAATCAATAAGTAAGGTTAAGTGGATAAACAAAAGGGATATTGATGAAGTACCATTTGTTAACAATGAAATGGAGATTTTAAAAGATTATTTTGAATCAAGTAACTAAGTTTATAGAATTAAATGTCGACAAAAAAATTAATAGAGTTTTCAATAACAACAATCATTTGGAAATATATGTATATTTATTCTCAATTTTGTTCATTTTTTACACTTTTGTGTCGTAACTTAAACAAAACTTCCGCTATTTAACTGACATCAAGCAACACAAAAGTTAAAAACAAAGTGTTAAAATATACATTAACTAGTGAATCGTTTGTAAGGGGGATTTCCAAATGAGAAAGAGAGCAGAGGTTTGTAGTTGTAGGACATGCTTCCAGGGAGGACATGAGTTTATATATAGGTATTTTTTGCTTCAATCATTAAAAGAAATTAATATTAACGATAAAAGTGTTGAGATTCCTTCATTTGGGATAGGAGTTGTAAGTGAAGAATTAAATGATGGCAAAATAATTAACATTAGAGAAGATAGTATAGAGCATGTTTCAACTTACAGGGAAAAGGTTTTAAATCTGATAGAATTTATAAAGGCTAATGAAGTTTCCCCGATACATCTTATTTATATAGCGGGAGAATATGTAGATGAATGGGTAAATGATTACGATGAACAGGCAAAGCTAATTTTAAATTCTCCTGTTTGCAGCTAAAATTTGATTTTTTTTTTGAAACTTTTATTATTATCCCTCGTCTAATCTTTAGGGAGGGGAGATTTTGAAAATAGTTAACAGATTTTTATTAGCAATTGTAAGTATTTCATTAATTATATTAATCTATTCAGGTATTATGGGACGGATAAGAGGATAGAGACCTTTATTAAAGGTCTCTAAATTTTTTGAAATTTCAGAAATATATTGTATAATAGATACAAGGAGGAATTAACTGTGATTGTCGGAATAGGTACAGATATCATCGAAATATCCAGAATAGATGAGATATTAAATAGAACAAAGTTTATGGAAAGATTTTTTACTAATCAGGAAAGAGAGTATTTAAAAAGTAAAAGAAGTGAAAGCATAGCTGGTTATTTCTGTGCCAAGGAAGCAGTTGTAAAAGCAATGGGAACAGGATTTTCAGGTTTTAAATGGACTGATGTTGAAATCGTTAAAATAAATTCTGTCCCCACAGTTGTACTACACGGAGAGGCACTTAATATTGCACGAAAAAGCGGAATAAAAAATATTTATTTATCTATTTCACATTGCAGAGAATATGCAACTGCAACAGCTGTTGCAGAAGATTGATATAAATCAACTAAAGATTTATTTAAAATAATCAACAAGCAGTAATTTTATGTTTAATAAATGAATAAATATTGTAATGTGAGTTTTTAAAAAGGTGATGTATTTGAAAAAGGTATTATACATTATGATATTATTTACTGCTTTATTTACTTCCTGTGGAAAAACAACAGAAATGTATGATGTTCACAAAAAAATTGCAGAAATGAAGGGCTATACATCTAATGCGGAAATTGAAATTGTAGGAAGCAAAGGGACATCTATATACAAAGTAAAGCAATATTATTTAAGCCCAGATAAAGTAAGAATAGAGGTTCTAGAGCCAGATTTTATCAGGGGTAAGATTACTATTTATAATGGTGAAAAGTGGATAATATATAATCCCCTTATAAATCAAAAACTCCAAGTTAAGGAATCAAAAAATTCTGAGGAGTTTATATATCTTGGTGTATTACAAAAAAGTTTACTTTCAGGAGAAGAGGCTAAATTTAAATATGCTAATAGAGATGGGAAAGATTATATAGAAATTAAAGCAACAATACCAGGCGGCAATAAATATAGAAGGTCTGTGGTTCTTTACGTAACAAAGGAAAATTACTATCCTGTTTTTATGGAAATCTATGATGATGACAACAATGTAGTTGTCAAAGTAAAGTACAGTGATTTTGTTTATGATGGGAATATAAATCTATCCCTTTTTAAATTAGACTAAAGCTTAAGTTTACAAAGGAGGATGGCAAAATGTTCAATAACTACAGACCCTACTTTGCTGAAATTAACCTGGATAATTTTAGACACAATTTCAGAGAGGTTAAGAGGCTTGCAAATGGGAAAAAAATCTTCGGAATAATAAAAGCAGATGGATATGGACATGGGGCAGTTGAGCTTGCTAGAATTTTAGAGGAAGAAGGAGCAGATTATTTTGGTGTAGCAGTGATTACAGAGGCGCTGGAATTAAGAAAAAATGGATTTAAGACGCCTATACTTATTCTTGGATTTACACCGCCAAATTATGCTAAGGATATTGTTGAACATGACATAACCCAGGCAGTGTTCAGCTATGAGCTGGCAAAAGCAATATCCGATGAGGCTGTAAAACAGAATAAAAATGCTAAAATACACATAAAATTAGATACAGGAATGGGGAGAGTTGGATACTTGCCAGATGAAAAAGCTGTTGATGAAATCATAAAAATCTCACAGCTGAGAAACATTAAAATTGAGGGAATTTTCACGCATTTTGCCTCAGCAGACGAAAGGGACAAGGAATTTACAAAAAAACAGATTGAAAGATATAAATGTATAATAGAAAATTTACAAAAGTCAGGTATTTACCCAGAGATTAAACATGTTGCAAATAGTGCAGCAATTATAGATTTAGAGGAAAGCTATTTTGATGCTGTCAGACCAGGAATTATGCTTTACGGATATTACCCATCGGATGAAGTTAGAAAAGAGAGGGTTTCTTTAAAACCGGTTATGACTCTTAAAGCCAATATTGTTCATGTAAAAAATGTAGACAAAGACACACCAATCAGTTATGGAAGAAAATTTAAAACTGAAAAGCCAAGTAAAATAGCAACACTTCCCTTTGGTTATGCTGATGGCTATACAAGACTGTTATTTGAAAAGGGAATGGTGATTGTAAATGGTAAGATGGCACCGGTAATAGGTAGAATCTGTATGGACCAGTGTATGATTGATGTTTCTGAATGTGGAGATGTTAATGTGGGTGATGAAGTTGTTGTAATGGGAGAGAAAGACGGTGTTAAAAACGATGCAGAGGACATAGCTAGAAAGCTTGGTACTATAAGTTATGAAATTTTATGTATGGTTTCAAAAAGAGTGCCAAGGATTTATTTTGAAAATAATGAATTAATTAAGATAAAAAATTATGTTTAACATATTTTCGAGAATTATGGAAATAATGAAATAGAGGAAATAAATACAATACGATTAAGCTTTGACATAAGAACAAGCAATGATTTATAATTGATATAATAGCGGTATAATGAAATTTTATAAGTTGATTGCGAGAACCATGTTTAACATATACTTGTGACGGTAGTTCACTATACATAGGTGAATTTAGGGGGTAAAAATACATGGCTGTGAATAAAAAAATTGTTGTAAGCCTCCCAGAGAGTTTACTAGAAGAATTTGATAGTGTAATTGATAATAAAACTAGAAAAAATAGGAGTCAATTTATTAGGGAAGCTGTCATATTATATATTAAAGAACGCAAAAGATTTAATGCTAAGGAACTTATGAAGAAGGGCTATCAGGAAATGGCCGAGATAAACTCCGATTTAGCAGAGTGCGGCATTTCATGTGATTGTACGGAACTTGCCAAATATGAAGCAGTATTAGCGGAGAGTGATATAATAGATGGCACAGGTGGTGAAAAGAGGAGATATATTCTATGCTGATTTAAGTCCTGTCATAGGTTCAGAACAGGGTGGTATAAGACCAGTGTTAATAATTCAGAATGATATAGGCAATAAATATAGTCCAACTGTTATTATTGCTGCAATTACCTCTCAGATTAACAAGGCTAAGCTTCCAACACATGTTGAAATTAGCTCTGAGGAATACGGTCTTAATAAGGACTCTGTTATACTACTTGAACAAATAAGAACAATCGACAAGAGAAGGCTTAAGGATAAAATAGGCCACATTAATAATGAACTAATGCTTGCAGTTGATGAAGCTCTTATGATAAGTATAGGATTATTGGAATTATAAAACCAGCGTATGCTGGTTTTTGTGTTATAATGGGCAATGAAATTAAAAAATGAAGATATTAAGGATAATAAGGGTAATAAGGATAAACCTTTAAATTCTTTGTATTAAGTTTAATAAAATGATTAAAGCTATATAATGTTGAGGTGAAAAAATGAAATATTTGCTCATTACATCTAAAGGATGCAATCGTTGTGAAATTGCAAAAAAGCTTCTTGAGGAAAATGGAATGGAATTTAAGGAGGTGGATGCATTCTCTCCAGAGGGTATAGATGCAATTTTGACTTACAACACAAATACAAATCCTGCAATTATTGATACAATAAATAAAAGGGTATACAGCATAAGTGAGTTTAGAGAGTTTATAAGATTAAAAAATATTTAAAATTCAAAATAATTTGTTTTATATTAATTAATTGATATAATAAATTAGTACACATGAGCATTAACAAGCAATACAAAGGAGGTAGATATAATGGAACGTGATATTCAAAAATTAAGCGGTATTGCATGTACCATAAGGCAGGATATCATTAAGATGTTGACAGAATCGGCATCAGGTCATCCAGGAGGCTCACTATCTGCTGTGGAAATATTAACAGCATTATATTTTAGTGAAATGAAGGTGGATACTTCAAATCCAAGATGTGAAGACAGAGACAGGTTTGTTTTGTCAAAGGGTCATGCAGCTCCAGTTCTTTATGCAACTCTTGCAGAAAAGGGATTTTTTGATAAGAAGCATCTTTCAACATTAAGAAAATTAGGTTCAATTCTTCAGGGACATCCAAATATGAATGATACTCCAGGTGTAGATATGTCAACAGGGTCTCTAGGACAAGGACTTTCTGCTGCAAATGGAATGGCTTTAGCAGGAAAGCTTGACAATAAGGATTATAGAGTCTTTGTTTTACTTGGAGATGGAGAATTAGAAGAAGGTCAGGTTTGGGAGGCAGCTATGACATCAGCACACTACAAACTTGATAATCTTATTGCCTTCATTGATCATAATGGACTTCAGATAGATGGTGAAATAACTGAGGTAATGAATCCAGAGAGTATATCAGAGAAATTTAAAGCCTTTGGCTGGAATGTAATTGATATAGATGGACATAATTTTGAGGAAATATTTGAAGCCATAGATAAGGCAAAGGAAACAAAGGGAAAACCAACTGCTGTAGTAGCAAAAACAGTAAAGGGTAAAGGTGTGTCCTTTATGGAAAATGTAGCTGGATGGCATGGTACTGCTCCTAATAAAGAACAGTGTGAGCAGGCTCTAAAAGAGTTAGGAGGTGCTGTAAATGGCTAATTTGGCAACAAGGGAAGCATATGGAATAGCTTTAGCAAAATTAGGTCAAGAAAATAAAAATATCGTTGTTCTAGACGCAGATCTTTCAAAATCTACAAAAACAGCTGATTTTAAAAAGGTTTGTCCTGAAAGATTTTTTAATATGGGTATAGCTGAAGGCGATATGATGGCAACTGCAGCAGGTCTATCAACTTGCGGCAAGATACCATTCGTAAGTACCTTTGCAATATTTGCAGCTGGAAGAGGTTTTGAACAAATAAGAAATTCTATTTGTTACCCAGAATTAAATGTAAAGATAGCTGCTACCCATGCAGGTTTAACTGTTGGGGAAGATGGTGCTTCACATCAAGCCATAGAAGATATATCACTTATGAGAAGTATCCCTAATATGACAGTTATTTGTCCATGTGATGATGTTGAAACAATGTCCGCAATAAATGCTGCTGCTGTATATGAAGGCCCTATTTATATTAGACTTGGACGTTCATCAGTTCCAACATTAAACGACGAAAATACATATAAATACGAAATAGGAAAAGCTGTTACATTAAGAGAAGGAAAAGACGTAACTATTTTTGCCACAGGAATTATGGTAAATGAAGCAATAAAGGCACATGAAGCTTTATTAAAGGATGGGATTTCTGCTGAAGTTATAAACATACATACTATTAAGCCAATAGACGAGGAAGCTGTTGTGTTTTCAGCTAAGAAAACTGGTGCAGTTGTAACCTGTGAAGAACATAGTGTTATAGGTGGATTAGGAAGTGCTGTATGTGAAGTATTATCAGAAAATCATCCAGTACCAGTAAAAAGAATAGGTGTTATGGATACATTCGGTGAGTCTGGTAAACCAGGTGAATTGCTGAAAGAATATGGGTTAACTGCAGATAACATAGTAGCTGCTGTAAAGGAAGTAATAAATAAGAAAAAATAATAATTAACATCTACAGATGACTGATAGGGAAGGTGATTCGTTAAACCTTTGCAATAAAAAGGCGAATCACATTGGTCCTACCAGTCATTTTTTATTTACTAATTAAATGTAAAATATTATAATATATTTATAAAATTGGAAAATCATATACCTTAATTTTCAACAAACTTCTATTTAAAGCAACCTGTAATGTCTATTTCTCGGGGAATATGTTAAAAATTATAAAAGGATAGGTGAATTTAATGAACAGGAGAATGGTAATCTACTCTTTTTTTATTTTACTTGTAGTTTTTGTCTCCCTTCTTTATTTTGATGGCTTTACAAATAAAATAGCTTTTTCTAATAATGAAAATACAATAGTTAAGCACAATAATCCATCACCTGTTAAAACAGAAGAAAAAATAGAAAAAAATGATAGTGGGTATTTAAAAGATGAGGAATCAGCTTATCTGGATAAAGTAACAATAGAGAGGGTTTTAGAACCAGGGGTTGTAGGTGATGACGTAAAAAAAGCTCAATTATTACTTAAGAAAAAGGGATATTACAATGGAGAAATAAACGGAGATTACAATGAAGATTTTGCACAAGTAGTAAAAAACTTTCAAAGGGACAATGGAATTTCAGAAACAGGAAAAATTGGTGAGATAACTTTAACCTTTTTAATAGAAAGTGTACAACCAGTAGATTACAAAGATGTAAATCTAGAAAGAGATTTATATCTTAATATGTCAGGAGATGATGTAAAAAAAGTGCAATGTATTTTAAATGAAGCAGGATACTATGAAGGAGAGATTACAGGAGTTTATGACGAAAGAACCAAAAAGGCTGTTATTGAGTTTCAAAGGGATAACAGCATAAGACAGACTGGAAACGTTGGAAAATTAACCAGGGATGCTCTTTTAAAAAAACAAATTGAAACAATAGCATACTAATGCATAACATAGCATACCATAGAAAATATGCATTAAATGCATAAACCCACCGAACCTTAATTTGTAATTATTCAAGGCTAATGATAATATATTTTATGCACATATTACATTTTATAACAGTAAGGGAGGCAGCGTATATGAAAAAGACGATTAAAGAATATATTTTAATTACATTAGGCATATTTTTAGTAGCAGCGGGTATTTATTACTTCCTTGTTCCAAGTAATTTGGCTGCAGGTGGAGTCAGCGGTTTGGCTATGGTAATAAATAAGTTTATACCTGCACTACCTGTTGGACTTTTAATGCTTGGAATGAATATTATTTTATTTATAGTTGCTTTTATTGTTATTGGCCCAAATTTTGGGGGTAAAACAATATATGCAAGTTTAGGATTATCTGGGGCAATATGGGTACTGGAAAAGGTTTATCCAATAGCAAAACCTTTAACTGATGATTTGTTTTTATCACTCTTATTCGGTATCTTAATATCTGGAGTTGGAATGGGAATAATATTTAATCAGAATGCTTCAACTGGTGGAACAGATATTATAGCCAAAATTATTAATAAGTTTTTCCACATAGATATTGGTAAGGCATTACTTATGTCAGATTTTCTCATTACATTACTTGCTGGTATTACTTTTGGATTTGAAGTTGGAATGTATGCCTTACTTGGAGTTATAATAAACGGAGTTATCATAGACAGTGTAATTGAAGGGTTAAGTATATGTAAAAAAGTAACTATAATCAGTGAAAAATCTGAAGAGATAACTAAGTTTATCATGGATGAGTTGGGAAGAGGAGTTACTATATACGATGCAAGGGGAGCCTATACTGGGGAAACTAAAGAGGTATTAGTAACTGTAATGAATAGAAAAGAGTTTATAAAGCTAAGGGAATTTATTAAGGAAATGGATAAAAGAGCTTTTATAACAGTAAGCAATATTCACGAAGTATTAGGAGAGGGTTTTAAAGATATAATTGAACCATAATTGATAATCAGCCATAATCTGAAGTTAATTGTATTCTTCAAAGATATGGGCTGATTATTTTATAACAACAATTTTGAATTTAAAAAAGTTTTTATTGTTGCACATAATATATGGAATAAAGGTATAACATAAAAATATTAAAATTTAATAATACAACTCTATTTTATAATGTGTTATAATTTATAAATGGTGGAATCTTCTGGCGTCTTGAGCTCACATCCGGATGGAGTGGGACTCGTTGGGGATAAAGGAGAGTTGATAATGAAAATAGGCTTTATTGGCGCCGGAAAGGTGGGATGTGCCTACGGACGCTATTTGAAGGAAAAAGGCTTAAATATTGTTGGCTTTAGCAGTAAAAACATAAAATCAGCTGAAGAAGCAGCTGATTTTACCAAAAGTTCAAGTTTATCTATTGATAGTTTATTATCAGAAAGTAATTATATATTTATCACAACCCCTGACGATGTCATATCTCAAGTCTGGAATCAATTAAAGTCCTTTAATTTAAAGGACAAGAAAATTTTTCATATGAGCGGCTCATTGTCCTCTGAGGTATTTGAGGGCATTGATGAATATGGCGCTTTAGGATATTCACTTCATCCTATTTTTCCTATTAGTGATAAAAGTGCATATAAGTATTTAGGATCAGCGGTCTTTACGATTGAAGGTAAAAAAGTTGAGAAGATTAAAGGATTTCTTTCTGCTGCCTCTATTAACTATTTCCAAATAGATAGTAAAGTCAAGGGCAAATATCATGCAGCAGCAGTTTTTGCTTCTAATTATGTTGTCTGTTTAGCAAAAATAGCAAAGGAGCTTCTTGCAGAATGCGGAATACCTGAAGTTTATGCTGAAAAGGCATTATATCCATTGATGTCAGGTGCAATTGAAAACATAAAGAAGGAGGGAATTGAAGCTGCTTTAACAGGACCTATAATAAGGGGAGATGTTGGAACAGTAGAAAAACATAAGGAAAACCTTGAAGAATACAATGAAATTTATTCAAGTCTAGGTAAGATAGCTGTATCCATAGCACTTAACAGGGGAAAAATAAATGATACCCAGGCAGAGATTTTGCTGAAAGTTTTAGGAGGAGACTATGAAAAAGACAGTACAAACATTTAAAGAAGCAAAACAAAATGGCAGGAAACTATCAATGCTGACAGCATACGACTATTCTACAGCAAAACTAATAGACGAGGCAGGGGTTGATGGAATTCTTGTTGGAGATTCACTAGGTATGGTGGTACTTGGATATGAAAATACCCTTCAGGTAACACTGGAAGATATTATTCATCACACCAGAGCAGTTGCAAGGGGCGCTAAGAACGCATTAATTGTTGCTGATATGCCATTTTTGTCATACCACATAAGTGTTGAAGAAACAGTTAGAAATGCTGGACGATTAATTCAGGAGGGAATGGCACAGTGTGTAAAGATAGAAGGAGGGACTGAAGTTGTAGAAAAGATTAAGGCTATAATAAATGCTCAGATTCCAGTTATGGGTCATTTAGGACTAACACCACAGTCAGTTAATGTGATGGGCGGTTTTAAGGTTCAGGGTAAGACAAAAGATCAAATAGAAAAACTTGTTGAAGATGCAAAGGCTATAGAAAAGGCAGGTGTTTTTGCAATAGTTTTAGAATGTGTTCCCACTGAAGTTGCCGAGGTTATCAGTCAAATAGTTTCAATCCCAACAATAGGGATAGGAGCGGGGAATAAATGTGATGGACAGATTCTTGTAACTCAGGATATGTTAGGAATGTATGGTGATTTTGTACCAAAGTTTGTTAAACAATACAGGCATTTAGGGAATGAATTTATAGAGGGAATAAGGGAATATATAAAAGATGTGGAAGACTTAAAATTTCCAAAGGAAGAACACTCTTTTAAAATCGATAAAAATATAATTGAAGAAATAAAAAAACTATACTAAATGGGGGATAAAGCTATGAAAATAATTAAATCAATAGCTCAAATGAAGGATGAAATAAAGGAAATAAAGAGTAAAAATTTAACTATAGGTTTTGTTCCTACGATGGGCTATTTGCATGATGGTCATAAGAGTCTTATTGAAAGGGCAAGAATTGAAAACGATGTTGTAGTTGTAAGTGTCTTTGTTAATCCAACCCAATTTGGACCCAATGAAGATTTTGAAAAGTATCCAAGGGATGAAAAAAGGGATGCAGACACATGTGCTGATTCAGGCTGTGATATTCTATTTATGCCAGAAACATCAGATATGTATCAGGGTAATTACAGTACATTTGTTGAAGTATTTGGGTTAACAGATAGGTTATGTGGAGCTTCAAGGCCTGGACATTTTAGAGGAGTTTGTACGGTAGTAACAAAATTATTTAACATTGTTAAGGCTGATAGGGCTTATTTTGGGCAAAAGGATGCTCAGCAGCTTGCAGTAATAAGACGAATGGTTATTGACTTAAATATGGATATAGAGGTAGTAGGATGTCCAATTGTCAGGGAAAATGATGGTCTTGCCTTAAGTTCAAGGAATACATACCTTTCTGACAATGAGAGAAAACAGGCAGTAGTTCTCTATCAGTCATTACAAAGGGCTAAGGAACTTATATCAGAAGGAGAATATGAGGTAAATACAATAAAAAACGAAATGTTTAGAATTATAAAAACTTCAGAATCTGCAAAGGTTGATTATATTGAGATTGTAGACAATATAAACTTGAAGCCAGTAGAGAGAATAAAGGGAGAAATCCTTATAGCGCTGGCTGTTAAAATAGGAAACACAAGACTAATTGATAATATGGTGGTGAAAATATGATGAATTTATTTATGTTAAAGTGCAAAATACATAGGGCAACAGTTACAGATGCCAACTTAAATTACGTAGGAAGTATAACAATTGATGAGGATTTAATGGATGCAGCTGGGCTTTTGGAAAATGAAAGAGTACAAATAGTAAATATAAATAATGGTGAAAGATTTGATACCTATGTAATTAAGGGGAAAAGAGGAAAGGGAGATATATGTTTAAATGGAGCAGCAGCAAGGCTGGCCCATAAAGGTGATAAGGTTATTATAATGGCTTATTGTATGGTAGATGAAGAAACTGCAAAAAACATCAAACCAATGGTTATTTTGGTTGATGAAAATAACAAAATGATAGAATATTTAAATGAAACCTGTGAAAAATAAACTTCACAGGTTACTTTTTTATAATCAGGAAATATAAAGAAAATTAATGCAACGTAATCAAAATTATATATGGTATACGTATATATAGGTGACGAAAATAATTATTAACAATAATATAAAAAATCATTAATATGTGCAAATAAGTATCATTTTATGTTATTATAGTTAAGTAAAAATCTTCGACAGAGAAAAATGTAGAAATTTTTGGAAAAAAGATATTTAAAAACATAATAAAAAAATATTTGCTTTATGTTATAATAAACCTTGAGGGTTTTATTACTTTTTGTCGATATAAGGGGATGTTCATATGATAAAATTTAGCAACGTTTCAAAGGTATATAAGAATAATCACATAGCATTGTCTAATGTATCAGTAACAATAAACAGAGGGGATTTTGTTTTCCTTGTAGGACCAAGTGGTGCAGGAAAATCAACCTTTATCAAACTTCTTTTAAGGGAGATTGAACCAACCAGCGGGGAAATAATAGTAAATAATGTTGATGTACAAAAATTAACCAGAAAGCAGATACCTATGTATAGAAGAAGTTTTGGTATAGTTTTCCAAGACTTCAGACTGCTTTCAGATAAAACAGTATATGAAAATATTGCCTTTGCAATGCAGATTGTTGAGGCAAGCAGCAGAGATATTAAAAAAAGAGTGAATCAAATGCTGTCCCTTGTTGGACTTTCAAATAAGGCTAATATGTACCCACATCAATTGTCTGGTGGTGAACAACAGAGGGTTGCATTGGCAAGAGCCCTTGCTAATAATCCAAAGCTTTTAATTTGTGATGAACCAACAGGTAACCTTGATCCTGAAACTGCATGGGGAATAATGGAATTGCTAAATGATATCAACTTAAGTGGGACCACAATATTAATGGCAACACATGCAAAGGATGTTGTTGATAAGATGAAAAAAAGAGTTATTGCCATTGAAAAAGGTGTAATTGTCAGAGATCAGCAAAGAGGTGTTTACGGTTATGAAGATTAAGACGTTTAAATATTTTTTTAAAGAGAGTATTTCAAACATTATTAAAAACAGGGTAATGAGCTTTGCATCAATAACAACTGTTGCTGCAGCTTTATTCGTCCTTGGTATTTTTATGTTATTGGTTGCTAATGTAAATAAAATGGTAACCAGTGTGGAAGATAAAGTTGAGATAAAGGCTTTTTTAAATGATGATGTTACAACTTTAAAACAAAATGAAATTGAAAGTGAGATAAAAAAAATACCAGCTGTTAAGAGTATAGTCTTTGAGTCAAAGGAAGATGCCTTAGAGAAATTTAAGAATCAGCTAGGGGAAAATAAAGATTTAGCAAATGGACTTGATTTAAAAAATCCTCTGCCAGCTTCCTTCATCATTAAAGTAGATAAGGTTGAAAATGTAGCTGATACATCAAACAAAATAGCCAAAATGGAAGGAATTTATAAAGTTAAAGACGGACGAGATATTCTGGATAAGGTTATCAGAGTAATTAATTTTATTAAAGCTTCCAGCCTGGCATTAATAGTGATTCTTGGTGCAGTAGGAATATTCCTGATTTCAAATACTATAAGACTTACTGTGTATGCTAGAAAAAAGGAAATTGGCATTATGAAATACATTGGAGCAACTGACTGGTTTATAAGATGGCCATTTTTATTTGAGGGGATGTTTTTAGGACTTTTTGGTGCAATAATTTCAATTCTGCTGCTGAAATTTGGATATAGCTATGTAGTTAAAGTTGTAGCAACAGATGTTGTAATATTTTCTTTAATTCCAGCAGAATATATTATTAACACTCTGGCATGGCAATTTAGTATTGTTGGAATTGTAATTGGAGGATTAGGAAGTTTAATATCCTTAAGAAGATTTTTAGTTCTCTAGGGGGGTGTGGAAATGCACAAAAGATTAATTTCTTTTTTTACAGCCTTTAGCATATTGGTTTCAGTTGTTACTATAGCAAATGCTGATACGGTGACTAAAAAGAAAGATGAGTTAAATGAAACAAAAAAGAATATAAGCAGAATTAAAAATAAAATTCACGAAGTTAAAGAGTTGAAACAAAATGTTGTTGAGGAAATAAACAGGCTTGAAAATAAAATAGATAAAGTTACAAATGAAATTGAAACCATAAATAATGACATAGGAAAGACAAAGGGGCTTATTACTACAACCAATAAAGAGCTTGAAGAAGCTATTAACGATTTTAATAACGAAAAAGAAGTATATGGTGAAAGACTAAAAACACTTTATATAAACGGTCCAACTGGATACCTTGATATATTGGCTGCTTCTGAAAGTTTTTCTGATTTTATTTCACGAGTTGAATTAGTGAAAAAAATAATTGAGTATGACAAAGGCCTTCTAAAGGAAATGAAGGAGAAACAGGAAAAAATCGAATATAAGAAGATGCAGTTGGAGAATCATAAACAATATTTAGTGAAATTGCAGAACAATTCCATTGAAAAAAAAGAAGAACTTGCTGATGCTAATGCTGAGAAAAAAGCATATTATCAAAAGTTAAGTAAAGATCAGGCTGCACTGGAAAAGGCATTAGATGATGAGCTTGCAGAATCAAAACGACTTGAAGCTGAGATTAAAAGACTAACACAAGGTAATAACCAAGGCTCCTTCTCTGGTTCTAAAACAGGAATTTTAAAGGTAAGTGATATTGGACACATGCCACCTGTAACTTCTCCATTTGGTATGAGATATCACCCTGTACTTCATAAATATAAGCTTCATACAGGTATAGATTTTGGAGTTAAAACAGGAACACCAATATATGCAATGTCTGATGGAGAAGTTATAATTTCAGGAAATTTGAAGGGTTATGGATATACAGTTGCAATTGCCCATGGAGGGGGAATAACTTCCTTATATGCCCATTGTTCAAAGCTTCTTGTATCAGTAGGACAAAAGGTTAAGAAGGGACAGCTTATTGCTAAATCAGGTAATACAGGATATTCAACTGGACCGCATCTTCATTTTGAAATAAGAAAAGATGGAACACCGGTAAACCCTGCTCCGTATGTAATTATAGGAAAATAAGTTAATCAGCACTTGTTAAAATATAGCAGGTGCTGATTTTTATATGGTTTATTTCTAACTTCTGAATAAAATAGAATATTTTGAAATACATTTATTAAAATGTTATAATAAGGGAGTACTTTTAATAAAATAAGTAAAGAAAAATAAAAGTAAAAAAGCGATTGAGGTGTAGAAAATGGCTGATAATGTTAGAGATACTGAACCTAAAAAAGAAAATAAGTCAAGGAAAATAAAACTGATAAATGCTGTTATTGCAATCATTCTGACGAATCTGTTTACAGCTTCTGTCTTGATATTCGCCCCTATTCCTTTTGTTGGGGGAAAGAAAATAGTCAGTAATGATGAATATGAATTTTTAAAACAGTTTAAGAAAATGATTTATGTAAAAGAAATTGTAAAAAGCCAATATGTTGATAAAATAGATGAAAATAAAATGGTTGACGGTGCACTTAAGGGCATGGTTGAAGGAATTGGAGACAGATATACAGTTTATATGGATCAACAGGAATTTGATGCATTAAAAACCCATACAGGGGGCTCCTATGCTGGCATAGGAATTTACATAGATGAAAAGGATGGTAAAATAGTTGTGGTTGCTCCAATTGAGGGTTCACCGGCAGAAAAAGCAGGAATAAAATCCGGTGACTTTATCATAAAGGTCAATGGGATAGATGTAACAGCTAAAGATATGGAAAAAGCGGTTTCAATGATGAAGGGTAAGGTTGGAACAAAGGTTAAGGTAACTATATACAGGGAAGGTAAGGGATTAAAGGATTATGAACTTACAAGGGCGAAGATAATTATTCCGTCAATAAAAAATGAAATGCTTAAGGATAAGATAGGATATATCAGAATTACAAATTTTGACGAAAATACAGCAGATTCCTTTATGAAGGCTTTAAATAAGCTGAAAGCTGAAGGTATGAATGGTCTTATTATCGATCTTCGAGATAATGGAGGAGGTTTATTAGACCAGGCCACAGATATAGCCGATGAACTTCTTGGAAAAGGAACTATAGTGTATACAATTGATAAAAATGGTGAAAGATTGGATTGGACTTCAGATGAAAATAAGCTCAACATGCCATTGGTTCTTCTTGTAAATGGTGGTACTGCTAGTGCATCAGAAATCTTATCTGGTGCTGTTAGGGATTTTAAAGCAGGCGTTTTAATTGGAACAAAGACCTTTGGTAAGGGGTTAGTTCAGACAGTTATCGACTTAAAAGATGGAACTGGAGTTAAGGTGACTACATCAAGATATTATACTCCATCTGGAGAGTGTATTCAGGGTAAAGGTATTACCCCAGATATAGTTCTAGAATTACCAACAAAAGATACAGATAGGGAGATAACTAAGGAAGAGGATATTCAGCTTAAAAAAGCAATTGAAGTTATTAAGCCAAAAAGATAGTTTAAAGGGACTTCGCATAGCGAGGTCCCTAAAAATAATTTGGAGGTTCTGCAATGAATATTTTAAAATTAATTTTCTTTGCAATTAGAAGCTATGGAGCATCGGTTACCTTTTTGCTAATGGATCCAGTAATGCTGATTATTCCTATAGTGGTATTTTCCAGATACAAGAATATTGAACGTGCTCAAAATGATATATATGGGAGTCACGTAAGGTATTCTCTAGGTAATCTCGTTAGTACATCAATTCTTTCAGGTATCTTGGCAGGACTCTTCTGTGCAATATTAACAACAACTTTAGGAATAACTTTTCAAAGCTCAAATGGGATTTTTTTTGTGATTCTGTTATCCTTGATTCTGATGTTAATTAACTCTAGATATATATGTTTATCATATTCAGGTGGCATATTAAGTGTTATTATCCTAGTAATATCAAGTCTGATTGAAAGAGGATTAATATCCGAGGGAAGTAGATTTGAACACTTCTTCAGTGAATATGTTTATTTTGATGTAACAAGTCTAATGGCAGTAATTGCGATATTTCACATTGTTGAGGCTATTCTTATGTGGTTTGATGGGCATAGGGGAGCGATTCCAGTATTTATGAAACATAAGGGAGAGGTTGTTGGGGCTTTCATTATGCAGAGATTTTGGGTTATACCTGTTTTGCTTTGTGTTTTATACTCTGGACCATCTATACCTGGGGAAACACTTCCAACACCTGATTGGTGGCCATTGATTAAGCCTGATGGGCTTGAGGCAATAGCTAAAGATGCTATATTTACAACCTTTACGGTTTTAGCAATTTTGGGCTACGGAGATTTTGCAATAACAATGCCAGTTAGAAAAAAAGTGAAAAGGTCAGCACTTGGGTTATTACAATTCAGCATATTGCTTTTGATATTTGCCTTTTTATCTGAAAAGTACTATGTATTTAAATATATTGCAGCCATATTTTCACCTTTAGGACATGAGACACTAATACTTCTAGAAAGATTTAGAGAGAAAAAAGGCAATGCATTATTTAGATATAGTGATGAAGGCATTATTGTATTAGATACAATTCCAGAAAAAGCAGCTGAAAAAATGGGCATTTCAAGTGGCGATATGATTCTTGAAATAAATAATACAAGGGTTAAAAGTATTGAAGATATTGATGAAATATTAAGTTTTTCTCCTTCCTTTGTATGGATTAAGGTTAAGGACAGCTCAGGAAATGAAAA
Organism: Fervidicella metallireducens AeB; assembly: GCF_000601455.1. Lineage (GTDB taxonomy): Bacteria > Bacillota > Clostridia > Clostridiales > Caloramatoraceae > Fervidicella > Fervidicella metallireducens. The sequence continues at coordinate 16,006 of NZ_AZQP01000012.1, read as the reverse complement.
GGTTCTTGAGTATAAGGATTACGAAAATGGAGTAAGGGCATTAGGATTTTTAACTGTTCCTAAAAACGATTTTGGGATTCAAGTTGTAGAGCCTTGATATATATTTGAGAGATAATTAAAAAGCCTTGTGAATTCTAATGTTTTCAACGTAAGGAATTTCACAAGGCTTTTCAATCCAAATTATTCAATAAAAACTGCTGAGTACCAGTTCTGCTCATCGGATGGATCATTTAATACATAAATAGGGAGATTGAATTTTCTCACCGTTGCAAAAACATCAATTCCCACACTATGAAAGGCAGGACGTGATTTGCGTGGGTTTATACAACTGGCACCTTTAAAACCTGCACATTCTTTACATAGTGCACAATCGCTTAAGGAGAATGCGAAATAATGTCCATTTAAAAATGCTTCTCTTTCTATTTCATAGGATATGTTCTGAGATTTTTTCTTATCCCTTGAATGAATAATTATTCCCCAGGAATATCTTTCAAATATCTTTTTATATTCATCAAGTTTCAGATTGTTTGGTCTGGATGGACATGTACAGCCCTTTCCCCAGTCCTGACATCCAAACATACACTTAAGGATTGTTCTAGGATCAAAAACAATATCTTCAACTTTAAAAACAACAGCATTATCTGCTCCAAGTTCTATGGCTTTTTTTAAGTAATATTCTTTTTCCATAACCCCACCCCATTTCAATATGTTACATAATATAATATACAAAATATGGAATAAAATCAAGCTGAGAATTGTTTAAAATATACAAATGTAGTATAATATTATTAAGGTGATGGGGTTCACCTTTAAGTGCTTTGTGCTGATGACTCCTGGATTGAAAGGAGTTTTTCTATTTTTTGATAAGGAGTGATAAAATGCAGAAAATATTATATGTAGGAATTGGAGGTTTTATTGGTGCTTCCTTAAGATATCTAATATCTTTATCTGCATCTAAATTATTTGGAACTCAGATGCCCTGCGGTACTTTAATTGTTAATATTTTAGGTGGTTTATTAATAGGCTTTATTATGGAGATTAGTTTATCAACAGATTTAATTTCCTCAAATTTGAGACTTTTTTTAACAACAGGGATTATGGGAGGACTTACAACTTTCTCCACTTTCAGTTATGAAACAATTACTTTTTTTAATGACGGAAGGTTTTTTTTAGGGACAGTAAATATCTGTTTAAATCTGTTTTTAAGCTTAAGTGCAGTTATATTAGGCAAATTTACAGCATCTAATATCATATAAGGTGGTGTTTTTATGAAAATTGAAGGTAAAGGAAAATTACTGAAAATATTTATTGGTGAATCAGATAAGTGGCATGGGGAAGCTCTATATCATGTTATTATAAAGAAGATAAAGGAACATGGCCTTGCAGGTGCAACTACAATAAGGGGAATTGAAGGTTTTGGTGCAAACAGCAGGATTCATACTAAAGCAATCGAAGTATTATCTCAGGACTTACCAATAGTTATAGAGGTAGTTGATAAAGAGGAAAGAATAAATGAAATAATAAAGGTTATTGAACCTATGATACTGAAGGGTTAATGGTTATAATGCATGACGTTGAAATAATTAAATATGCTAAGGGAAATAGGTAATTGAAAATGTTAATAAGTCAAACTAATTTGTAATTAAAAACCAGGTAAACACATAAAATAATATGTAACACTTTTTCCCAATGATACATATCTATATATTGAGAATGATAATCAATTAATTGGAGGATTGAAGATGGGAAAGAAAAAAAAGTTATCTAGCTTCAGCTAATACTTCAGCGGGTTTTGTTTCATATTTTGATTATGTGTTAAAGGATGCAAAAAGGGTATATATTATCAAAGGTGGACCTGGTTGTGGAAAATCAACCTTTATTAGAAGAGTAGGGAATGAGCTATTAGCAAATGATTTTGATGTAGACTTTATTTACTGTTCAGCAGATAAGGACTCACTTGATGGCATTTTTATTCATGAAATTGATGTTGCCATAGTTGATGGAACAGCACCTCATGTTATTGACCCTAAATACCAGGTGCAGTTGAAAGAATATTGGATTTCGGGCAGTATTGGGATATTGATTTATTAAGAAAAAATAAAGAACCTATAGTAAGAATAATAAAGGAAATATCTGATTGTTATAAGGTATATTTTGAATATCTGAAAAAAGGTAAATCAATACATGATCTATGGGAGAAGGAATATCTAAAGGGAATGGATTTTAATAAAGCAGATAAAATAACTCAGGAAATAATCTCAAAAACAATAGTTGGAAAACTGAACAAAGAAGGAAAAGAGGTTCATAGATTTTCAGGTGCTCTGACACCACAGGGACAGATATGTTTCTATGAGGAATTAACTGATGGAATTATCAATAGGTATGTAGTTAAGGGTAGACCTGGAACTGGTAAGTCAACAATGAATAAAAAAATAGCAAAGGCAGCCCTTGAAGCTGGTTTTGATGTAGAATATTATCATTGCGCCTTTGAACCAGCAAGTATCGATATGATAATAATACCTGAGCTTGATTTTGCAATTCTTGACGGAACAGCTCCACATGTATTTGACCCTGATGGTGATGATATATTGGTAGATATGTTCACTTGTATAGATACAAATATAGTGCATGAGGAAGATAATCCAATAAAACAGATTACAGAGGATTATGCTTCAGAGCTTAAAAAGGCAAAGGATGTATATAAAAAGATTAAGGATTTACATGATGAATTAGAGAAATATTATATTGCAGCTACAGATTTTAATGAAGTTAACGCTTTGAGAATCAGAATAGAAAACGAACTTAAAAATCTTAGATGATTTTCAACCCATAATATACTAGTTGATAGTATATTATGGGTTTTTATATTCGAATTGGATAAAAATTTTAATTGGAATGTTTAAAAATCTAACCTAGGGAAATAATTATAAAAAAATGGTAAGGGGTAATAATTATGAATAATGTATCTTTAGTTGGACGCCTTGTTAAGGATGCAGAAGTTTTAAGTTTTAAAAATAGTGATAAAATGGCTCTAAAGTTTACAATTGCAGTGGAAAGAACATACCGGAATGCAAAAGGAGAAAAGGGTGTTGATTTTATTCAGATTATATACTTTACTCAATTTGCAGACAAGTTAAGTAAGTATGTTATTAAGGGAAAACGTGTTGGGGTTATAGGGCGTCTTGCTGTTAATTCATATGTTGATGAAAATAATATTAAAAGGTATCAAACTAATGTTGTTGCAGATAATATACAATTTCTTGATAAAATTGAGAGGCAGGAGATTGTATGAAAGAGTAGGTTGTATATCGAAACTTTAAGATATACAACCTACTTTTAATTTTACTTTAACATTATATAATGTTTAAAAGAACTACTTAAAGTAAAAACTTTAAAATGAAATAAAAATTAATGTGGTTAAAGTAACTAGTTAAAGTTAGTTAATGTAGAATTTTGCCACAGCTTAAAGTATTATTTAAAGAAGAAAATAATTGCAAATGGTTAGTTGACTCACTTCTATAAAAAATATATAATCATAATATCGAACAAATGTTCCTGAGGTGATGGTATGGGTGAATTTAAAATAGTTTCAAAATTTAAACCAACTGGGGATCAGCCAGAGGCAATTGATAAGTTAGTTAAAGGTATACAAAGTGGAGATAGATGTCAGACACTTTTGGGAGTAACTGGTTCTGGAAAAACTTTCACAATGGCAAATATTATTGAAAGAGTACAAAAACCAACATTGGTTCTTGCACACAACAAAACCCTTGCTGCACAGCTATGCAGTGAGTTTAAGGAATTTTTTCCAGATAGTGCAGTAGAGTATTTTGTAAGTTACTATGATTATTATCAGCCGGAAGCATATGTACCCCATACAGATACATTTATTGAGAAGGATGCCTCAATTAATGATGAGATAGATAAACTAAGGCACTCTGCAACTTCAGCCTTGTTTGAAAGGCGTGATGTTATAATTGTTGCCAGTGTTTCCTGTATTTATGGTCTTGGAGATCCCTATGAATATAAGGAACTTGTACTGTCTTTAAGATGTGGTATGGAAAGGGACAGAGATGAAATATTAAGAAAGCTAGTGGATATACAGTATGTAAGAAATGATGTGAACTTCACAAGAGGAACATTCAGGGTTAGGGGAGATGTTATTGAGATTTTCCCCGCTAGTTCATCGGATAGAGCAATCAGAGTTGAAATGTTTGGAGATGAGATAGATAGAATAGTAGAAATAGATGTTTTGACAGGTGAAGTCCTTGCAAAACGAAATCATATTTCAATTTTCCCTGCATCACACTATGCTGCATCCAGGGAGAGAATAGAAAATGCAATAACAAAAATAGAAGCTGAACTTGAGGAAAGATATAAAGAATTAACAGAGGCAGGTAAACTCCTTGAGGCACAGCGATTAAAGCAAAGAACAAACTATGATATAGAAATGTTAAGGGAAGTTGGATATTGTACTGGAATAGAAAATTACTCAAGGCTCTTTGATGGCAGGAATCCTGGGGAGCCACCTTATACATTGATTGATTACTTTCCTGAGGATTTTTTAATGTTTATTGATGAATCCCATGTAACCCTTCCACAGGTAAGGGCAATGTATGGAGGCGATAAATCAAGAAAGGATAATCTGGTTGAATATGGATTCAGGCTGCCATCGGCATATGATAACAGGCCCCTGCAATTCCACGAATTTGAAAAGAAAATCAATCAGGTTATATTTGTAAGTGCAACACCTGGTGAATATGAGTTAGGGAAATCAACCCAGGTTGCAGAGCAGATTATAAGGCCTACGGGATTATTAGATCCTGAAATATCAGTAAGACCAGTAAAGGGTCAGATTGATGATATTTTTTCAGAAATTAAAAGAACTATAGAAAAGGGATTCAGGGTATTAATTACTACTTTAACTAAAAAAATGGCAGAAGACTTAACAAATTATCTTAAGGATTTAGACATTAAAGTAAGATATCTACATTCAGATATAGATACTATTGAACGTATGAAGATAATAAGGGATTTAAGGCTAGGTGTTTTTGATGTCTTAGTTGGCATTAATCTTTTAAGGGAAGGTTTAGATATTCCTGAGGTTGCATTAGTTGCAATTTTAGATGCTGATAAGGAAGGATTTTTACGTTCAGAAACATCACTGATACAGACAATTGGAAGGGCGGCAAGAAATGCTGAAAGCAAAGTAATAATGTATGCAGATAGAATAACAAGTTCTATGGAAAGGGCTATTAATGAAACTAACAGAAGAAGGAGAATACAGCAGGAATATAATAAAAAGCATGGAATAACCCCAATGACGATTATAAAGAACATACATGAAATTATTGAAGTAACTAAGGTTGCTGAAGAAAAGACAGAATATGTTGACACAGGTTTACAGATTGAAGAAATGATAAAGAAACTGGAGGAGGAGATGAAACAGGCGGCAGCAGAATTAGAATTCGAAAAAGCTGCACAATTAAGGGATAAAATACTGAAACTAAGGCAAGAATTTAAATAGCTTATAAGGGTTGACACTGTAATTTAAACGGGTAAGAAGATAATTCAGTGTCAACTTTACACAACAGAAATAACAAAAGAAAAGGTGATTTAAATGTCTAAGGATAAAATAATCATAAAGGGAGCTAGGGAACATAACCTTAAAAATATAGATGTAGAAATTCCAAGAAATAAATTTGTAGTCTTAACGGGTCTTTCAGGTTCTGGAAAATCCTCCCTTGCCTTTGACACCATATATGCTGAGGGACAGCGTAGATACGTTGAATCTTTATCAGCCTATGCAAGACAATTCTTAGGGCAAATGGACAAGCCAGATGTGGATTATATAGAAGGTTTATCTCCAGCAATATCAATCGATCAGAAGACAACAAGTAAAAATCCACGTTCAACAGTTGGAACTGTAACTGAGATATATGATTATCTCAGACTTTTATATGCAAGAGCAGGGATTCCACATTGTCCAAAATGTGGCAAGGAAATTAAACAGCAAAGTATTGACCAGATGGTTGACAAAATAAGGGAATTACCAGAAAGAACAAAGCTTCAGATACTTGCTCCAGTTGTCAGGGGAAGAAAGGGAGAACATGTTAAGCTTCTAGAAAACATTAAAAAGAATGGCTTTGTAAGGGTAAGAATTGACGGTGAGGTAATGGATATAAATGAAGATATCCGTCTTGATAAAAATAAGAAACATAATATAGAGGTTGTTGTTGATAGAATAGTGATAAAGGAAGGAATAGAATCAAGGCTAAGCGACTCTATTGAAGCTTCCCTTAAGCTTTCAGAAGGATTGGTTATAGCAGATTTAATGAATGGTGAAGAAATATTATTCAGTGATAAATTTGCTTGTCCTGATTGTAATATAAGTATTGGAGAACTCGCACCTAGGATGTTCTCCTTTAACAATCCCTTTGGAAAGTGCGAAGTCTGTGATGGTTTGGGGACTCAAATGGAAATTTCACCAGAACTTGTTATACCAGACAGGAGTCTTTCGATAAATCAAGGGGCGATAAGAACCTGGGGAAACCTGAGGGAGGATTCTTGGACAAATTCAATTTTACAAGGTCTATCGAAACATTATAAATTTAGTCTTGATGATGCTATAGAGAATTTACCTGAGGATATTGTAAATATATTGTTATATGGAAATAACGGAGAAAAGTTCAAGGTTGAATTTAACAGAGATTTTGGAAAAGGGGAAATGATGTATTCCTTTGAGGGGGTTATACCAAATCTTCAAAGAAGATACAGGGAAACTAATTCAGATTATATTAGAAATGAAATAGAAGGATATATGTCAATAAAGACGTGTCCAAAATGTAAAGGTGCAAGACTTAGGGAGGAAAGTTTAGCGGTTACAATTGGAGGTTTATCAATAAATAAGGTTTGTGATATGCCAATAAGAGAGGAATTGGAATTTTTTAACAATCTAAAATTAAGCGAAAAGGAAATGGCAATTGCAAAGCAGATTTTAAAAGAGATAAAATCAAGATTATCCTTTCTTGTTGATGTGGGACTTGATTATTTAACACTTTCAAGGGCAGCCTCGACTTTATCTGGCGGTGAGTCACAAAGAATAAGGCTTGCTACTCAGATAGGGTCAAGTCTTGTAGGTGTTCTTTATATCTTAGATGAGCCAAGTATTGGTCTTCATCAGAGGGATAATGACAAACTTCTAAAAACATTAAAGCATCTTAGAGATATTGGTAACACTTTGATAGTTGTTGAACATGATGAAGATACAATGCTTGAAGCAGACCATATTATAGATATTGGTCCTGGAGCAGGTTCACATGGAGGATATATTGTGGCACAGGGAACTCCTGAGGAGGTAGCTCTCACTGAGACTTCCTTAACAGGTCAATATCTTTCTGGAAAGAGAAAAATTGAAATCCCTTTAGAAAGAAGAAGTCCAAATGGCAATTTTATTGAAATAAAAGGAGCAAAGGAAAATAATCTAAAGGATGTAGATGTAAAGTTTCCCCTTGGTGTATTTACATGTGTTACAGGGGTTTCAGGCTCAGGAAAAAGTACATTGGTAAACGAGATTTTATATAAAGGTATTGCTAAAAAATTAAACGGCTCTAAAAACCAGCCTGGAGAACATAATGAAATATTAGGAATTGAATATATTGATAAGATAATAGATATAGATCAGTCTCCAATAGGAAGAACACCAAGGTCAAATCCAGCAACATACACAGGAGTTTTTGATTTAATAAGAGAAATCTTTTCCCAGACACCTGAAGCAAAAATGAGGGGTTATAAACCTGGCAGGTTTAGTTTTAACGTCAAGGGTGGCAGGTGTGAAGCCTGTGGAGGAGATGGAATAATAAAAATCGAGATGCAGTTTTTAGCAGATGTCTATATACCCTGTGAGGTTTGTAAGGGCAAGCGATACAACAGAGAAACCCTTGAGGTAAAATATAAGGGCAAAAGCATAGCTGATGTACTTGATATGACTGTAGAAGAGGCACTTGAATTCTTTGAAAATGTACCACGAATAAAAAATAAGCTTCAAACGCTACATGATGTAGGACTCTCATATGTTAAGCTTGGGCAGCCTTCTACACAGCTTTCAGGTGGAGAGGCACAGAGAGTTAAGCTTGCCACAGAGCTTTCAAGGAGAAGTACCGGTAAAACACTTTATATTTTAGATGAACCAACAACAGGACTTCATATGGAGGACGTCAGAAGATTAATTGAGATAATCCAGAGGCTTGCTGAAGGTGGAAATACAGTAGTTGTTATTGAACATAATCTTGATGTAATAAAGTGTGCAGACTATATTATTGACCTTGGCCCTGAAGGAGGAGACAGGGGTGGAACCATTTTAATTACAGGCACACCAGAGGAAGTTGCAAAATGTGAAAAATCATATACAGGGCATTATTTAAAGAAAGTATTAGGGTAGAGTTATCTGCTCTAATACTTTCTTTTTTGTCAGCAGCAGCAGGAACATTGTCTTATCCTTTCTTCCCACCAGCCAAAAGCGATATTGGCAATGATGTTTTCAGGTGCAGGGGAGGGCAGGAATATGGCAAAATTTCCGCCAGGTGGGATTATAAATTTACCATCTTCCTCTGAAACAATTGTAGTTTCTGGAGGTATAATTCTGTTAAAAACGTTGACTCCATTTACAGGAGTGCCGTTTATTATTTGTGCAGAAACTATTTTGCCTCTGGGACATGGAGCTGGATTCAATGTAGTATTTGTTGGTGAAACGCTGTTTGATGAATTACCTGAATCAGGAAGAGTAGAATTAAGCCAGATTTCTGCATTAAAGGGGAGTCTGGAATAGTTAGATATTGTAAATACGTTAACGAATATATTTACATTGGAGTTACTTGGATTAACTAAAGCTCCCCATGCATTTTTACAGCATCCAAAGTTTAAAAATCCTGTCTGTCCAACAAAATATCTGCCTTCAACTGATTGGTATAAAGAGTTTGGAATGTTTACTGTTCTATATATGCCCATATAATTTCCGTTTGACATAATAACACCTCTTTACACTTTTTACAGTTTATAATATGCGTATCAATAATTGTATGTGATGAATAGTTGGGCTATATGAAAAATATTAGAGATTATTGTAATTAGTATAAGATATAAGGAATTTTTACTTTAAAATTTGATACATTTGTCAAATTAGTTTATAATTTATCTTGATTACTAAATTTTGTAAGAAGGTGTTTTATGAGAAATGTATACAAAGTTGTTTTAATAATTTTAATTTTTTCAGTGATACCAGTCTTTTTATTGATAAATATTTTGAGTTTTGCTTTAACTGTTAAACCGCAAAAATCTGATTGTGTAATAGTTCTAGGTTGCAGGGTTTATGGCACTGTTCCTAGTCCTTTTTTAAAGTGCAGGGTCGATGAAGGTTATAGGATGCTTAAAGAAGGCTATGGAAAATATATAATAGTATCTGGAGGCAAAGGTAAAGGTGAGGACATATCAGAGGCCCTGGCAATGAAAAACTATCTTATATCAAAGGGAGTAAAGGAAGATAGAATTATTGTTGAGGATAAATCAACGTCAACCTATGAAAATCTTTTTAATTCCAAGAGAATTATGAATGAAAAAGGCTTTAATAGTGCTGTTATTGTTTCTAATAGTTTTCACTTAAAACGTTCATCCCTAATAGCAGAGAAAGTTGGGATAAATGGAAGTTATTCAGGGGTATTTGTAAGGGAACATGTTTTTGATGAAGTAAAAAGTTTTTTAAGAGAGATGCTTGCACTAATAAAATTTTATGTTTTAGGGTAAGTTTGTACAATAATTGGAGCCATATCACTTATAACATATGTGATATGGTTTTCTTCTTTAATTAATTTGGTTAAATTGTAAAATAATATTAAAATATGATAAAATTAACATGTTAGAAAAATTTTAAATAATCAATTTCAATTGGAGATTAAAAGGGGGGATTAAATTGAATGAGATTGATTTGTTTATAAATCTTTTAGATAATGATGGAGCAAATTTCTTACTTCAAAAGTTTAAAGATAACGTAAAGTCCGATAATTTAAGTCTTAAAAGAATAAAGTTGAAAAAAATATTTAAGAATGTATCAAATAAAGCCAAGGGAAAAAGAACAAACACAAATCCTTTCCATTTCGCAATAAGCTGCTTTAAGAACGAAGCTTATGAGAAGTTCAGCAGGAATGAGTTACTTGAGACACTGAGAAGTGATTTACAAGGGGTTATTCCTAATTATGTAAAGTTTGCAAATGTATTATATTTTTACAATGATATTGTAGTGGAAAATATGGAAAAAATCATTGAAAACTATAATAATAATGTTAATTTATTTAAGGACATAGGTGAATTTAAAACAATTGATGAAGTAGAAAAATTTTTATTAAATGATAAGATGTGCAAATTACATATTAAAGATGTTGCTATTAAAAAGATAAAAGATGATATGGATACCAGTCAAAAAATAAAATATGATATTATTGAACCAATAATAAAAGATTGGGATCTTGTTACATTTCAGAATAAACTCTATGAGGAATCACAAAAAATCCAACTTATTTAATACAGTTGGCTTTTTTAACCACGCACAAGAATAAAGAAGAAATAGAAAATGGTATAGCTTTGAATATGCTGGAAAATTATTATGATTATAAATTAAAGTTTTTTAATGAAGAGTATAAAAAAGATATAGATGAATTAAAGAAAAAAATAGATTCGAGTGAAAAAACGATTCAAGATCTGAAAAATGAAAACGAAAAACTTTTGAAACAAAATAAACAATGTAAAAAAGAATTAGGTACACTTGAAAATTCAATAGAGGTATTGAAAAGTAAATTAAAAGGATATGAAGAAAAAACAAAAAAAGATAAAAATAGTGAAGGGGATAATAAAGAGAATTTGAGTGAAATTAAGCTTAAAAATGAAGAACTTGAAAAACAGTTAAAGGAAGCAAAAACTATGTGTAAATTTTTAGAAAAAGAAATTGTTCAGTTGCAACTAGAGAGGGATGAATTAGGTAAGAATTTAAACTATATAAATGCATATTTTGAGTATGCATCATCTAGTATAGAAGAAAATAAAAACTATTTATTTGCATTAGTAATCAATATGGATGCAAAAATATGCAGTTATTTATTTCCAGAGATTTTATTTATTGATTCAAATAAATTAGAGGAGGAACTTTTAAGTTGTAGTTTAAATAATATAAACAAAATATATATCCAGAGAAACAATCTTTCAACTTTAAAAATTAACTTAATAAAGGAATTTGCAAAGAAAAAAAGATTAAAAGCCAAGATAATTATGCCTCGTAATGAAAAAGAGCTAATAGAAGAGATTATTAAAATTAAATACATGGAGGGGTAGTTATGCAGATAACATCCAATGAAAAAAAAGACTTATCAAACTGCTATATGCTAGGTACATTAGCAATAGATTCAACAAGTTTTCCAGGGATAGGAGAAAGTAATGAAGCCATTACTGTAATGAAAAACAGTACAAACATAGTATTCTATATAAAACCATTGAGCGATGAACCAGTACCTATATCAGATTATATAAATCCATATATACCGTCTGAACCACTTTATATTGGAATCGATTCACATCAAAATCAAGCAGTTTTTCCTATTGAATATAAGTTTATAGTTGATACACGTAAGAAAGCTGAAATTCTAAGTAAAAAAATAAAAAATAAAATAATTTTATTCAGACCACAGATTAATTTTAAAGAAGGAAATACAGTTCCATTTAAAAACATTGAAATAATAACAATAGAAGATGATATAGAATTTAAGTCAGATATAGAGTTTAGATCAATACCAAAGGTTAATATAGAGAATGAAATCTTTGAACAAAAACTTCTAAATGGAAATGATATTTTATTAGAAGACTATAATCATTGTATGTTGCCTCCCGAATATATATTGTGTGGTGAGTATTTATATTCTAATTTTAGATCATGGAATAAGCATTCTGTAAATAAAAATATCTGGTCATGTAGTAAAGAGCAAGATAAAATAAAAAGAATAAAATTTACACTTAATAGTAATGAAACAAAAAATAAAATAGTTTGCGGAACAGATAATCTAATATTTATGGAGAATGAATTTCTCGAGAAAGTTATAAATGCAAGGTTTGATGACTTTGGTGAATATATAATAGTACCATCACATAAAACTGAGGATAGAGTTATAGATATTGAAGAAGCTTGCAATGATGAGATTAAATTTTTGAAGGATATAAAAGATTATACGATCAAAACTCAACTATGTTACTCAATAAAGGATTTGGTCAATTTTCATGTTAGTATAAAAACAAATCCATTAACTATTGTGGCTGGAATGAGTGGGACAGGGAAAACACAACTAGCTATGGCTTATGCAAGGGTTTTAGGCTTATCTGATGAGGATGGCAATTTTTTATTTATACCTATAAGTCCATCCTATACAGAACCAGAAGATTTATTAGGTTATCTTAATACAACAAATGGTTTATACATTTCTTCAGAAACAGGTTTAGTAGATTTTCTTATTAAGGCAGAAAAAAATCCAGATAAAATGTTCATGGTAATTTTTGATGAAATGAACCTATCTCAGGTAGAACATTGGTTTGCTCCTTTTATTTCATTATTAGAATTGCATCCAGAGGAAAGACGTTTAAAATTATATAGTAAAAATTCTGTATGCCATAACTCTGAAAAATTTAAACAATCAATAAAAATAGGTAATAATATTAAATTTATAGGTACTGTAAATCTCGATGAAACAACAAAAGATTTTTCAGACAGACTGCTTGATAGAGCCAATATTGTAACACTAAAAAAACAAACATTTGCATCACATAAGAACGAACAGGAAAAAAGAGTTGATACATATAAGAGTAGTTTTTATAGCTATGAGTTATATTCCAAATGGATAAAGAAGAAGGACGATATTGCTTCGATTTTTACAGATGAAGAAGTTAAATTTTTAGATGAATTACACGAAATAATTCAAAAATATGACGAACAAAAGGGAGTGTCTTTCAGAATATTTGAGAAAATCGCAAATTATTTAATAAATATACCTGAGGATCCTAATGGAATTTATAGTATTTCAAGAAAAGATGCCTTTGACATTCAAATTAAACAGCGTCTACTTACAAAAATAAGAGGAACAGAAAGACAATTTGGAGGATTAATTGGTGTTAAGAGAGAAAATTCAGGTATCCCATATAATAGTGAATTATATAATTTCTTTGATAACGAAATAGCTCAAAATATAAGTCATTTCGAATCAACAAAAAGAGAAATCATCAGAAAATCAAAGGAGTTAAGCTTATATGGGTATGCAAATTAAATTAGTTTTAAATTATAAAATTTTTGTTAATGGAAAATTTATAGATACTGAAATTGGTGAGAATATTGTGACAATTAATAAGGAATTATTTCCTAATGGAGATTTGGGAGAGGAAATTTTTAGTTTTTCTGAATATACAAGAACAGAGATGAAGTTTTTTTGTAGTGATATACAAGCGAAAGTAGAAATAGAAACGTATGAAAGTGAGGATATGGTAACTTTAATTCCACAACAAGAGATATTACTATCACCGGGCGGAGAAAAAGAAAATATGCTTGTTCCAGGATTTTATCAAATTTTAATACAAACATCGGAGTGTACATTTAAGGGATTTTATAAGGTGTTACCTTCGTCAATGGATTGGGAAAGGCTTTTAAATATGAGGAATTATTTAGAAAAGACTGTAAAAGGATTATCCTATAATATTTATATTCAAAGAAGTGGTAATCATGAAAAAAATTTCGAACATAACATATTCTTTTTTGAATTATATAAATATCTTAATAAAAATGCAGATATTCTATTAAATAATATAAGGGCTATCATAGACAATCCAATAACAGATATATTTAAAGAATATAAAATAAAATCATATACAAAGTCAAACAGTAGTAAAAGTCAAAGATGGTTGAATTCCAAGGGGTATAAATATAACAGTAACGTATATAATCCAAGTATGCATTATGAAAAACATAGCAGTATCAGCCTAGACACAAGAGAAAATAAGGTTATAAAAAAAATACTGGATTATTTTTACAAGATATTACTAGAAATATTAGATAACTATAATAAAATTAAAAAGGAACTATTGGAGAGAAGAATGAATTTAAATGAACAAATAAAAGAAACAGAAAGACATTTTGAAAAGATAAAAAGTATACCATCAACAAAAAAAGCTCAGAAGGAGACAGAACTTACGATAAAAAGACTAAATGAAGAGAGTGAAGAATATTTTAAAAACATAAATATTATTGATAATTATTTAAATGAGATAAATAAGATTAAGAATTTTATTGTTCAATACAAAGAAGAAACATGGCTTAATGAAATTGATCCCAATATTGTAATTAAGCCAACCACTAGGCTTATGAAAAACAGACATTATAATGAAGTTTACGAGATTTATTGTAAACAGGAGGCTATGCTGGCACAAGGTAAAGTAAGTAATGCCTTCCCAGTTAAAAACACATCAAAGTTATTTGAAATATATAGCTGTTTATTAGTAAAGAAAATATTAGAGGAAATGGATTTTCAATGGACTGATGGTTGGTTAAAAAATATTGATGATATTATGGCATATAATGGAGATTTAGTGTCGGGTGAAAAAATTATTCTGAAAAAAGATAAATTTACAATTGAGTTGATATATGATAATGAACTAAATAAAATCAAAGATGTGAAAAATACAAGAATTAGTCAAGTAGTATCTGTAAACTCTAAAAGTAGAAGACCGGATATTATACTAAACTTGTATAAAGAGAACAAATATAAAGGTAGTGCAATAGTAGAAGTAAAATATAGGAAAAAACACTATATATACAATAATCATGAGGATACAGATGTTATCTACCAACTAAGAGATTACAGCTCTTTAAGATACTATGATGGTGAAAAGAATAAACTGGATACAACAAGCTCTGTTGGTAAAATAATTGTTGTTTATCCTAAACAAAATGGAGCATGTAAATTTAAAGATAATGTATCTGATTTTGCTTTTGTTCAAATTGAAGCAACAGACTTAACAAAAGAGAAACCGTATGGATATGAGGAGGTTAAAGAGGAAATTTGTGAATTTCTTACTATGTACGATGCTATATAAGATATTTAGCTATATCCATTTTAACATAAGTAATTATTATGTTAATTAATGGTATTTTTCAAATCGCATTAAATTTTTTAAAGTGCATACCATAATTAAAACAGAAACCATTAGGGAGTGAGGTTATGCACAAAAACAGAGGGCTGTTTTATGATTACGGGAAAAATAATCTGTACGACAGCTGGGAATTAGTTAGACTCTATGGTTTATATGATGACGATAAACCGACAGTTGAACCAGAGGGTAATCTTTATAAAGAAATAGAAATTACTCCCTGGGAAGGAAGAATGACAAGAATAAATACTGAAGAATAAAAGCTGGCAGCCATATCACATATAACATATGTGGTATGGCTGTTGTCGTATAGGTAACTTTTTTAAAACATTAAATAAGGATAAGGTTTTTTGGAAAATTTACAAAATACTGAAAAATTTTCTAAATGTATTGAATTAAATAGTGACTTGTAGTACTATGTATATATCGGATAACGATATAACGCAAATTGAAATAACGGAAGGTGATATAATGGCAGAGGCTAAGATGAATATTGTTTTGACAGAGGCTGTATATTACATTCTTCTGTCACTTTTCAAACCAATGCATGGTTATGGGATAATGCAGAATGTTATGGAATTAAGTGGGGGAAGAGTTAACCTTGCAGCTGGAACACTTTATGGCGCTTTAAATACACTTTTAGAAAAGGGTTTTATAACTGCACTCCCTGGTGAAGCCAATTCTCGAAAAAAGGAATATTTGATTACTGAAAAAGGAAAGACAGTTGTAAAAATGGAAATTGAAAGACTTCGTGAACTACTCAAAAATGGTGAGAAAATTTTGG
>NZ_AZQP01000011.1 GCF_000601455.1 Fervidicella metallireducens AeB | reverse complement strand
TGTAGGTTTATCCATTGGATGTTGTAAAGCTTTTACATCCCATTGATATTACTGAGCTTTCAACTCTTCCAATGGTATCAAATATATAAGTGATCGCCACTCCATTATTTAGCTAATTTGGTACATTTAAGAATAATTCTCTTCATTTTCTGCAATTTTTTCATTACCCCAAACTACTATCCCCTGTACTATAAAGTTGAAAGAGGATTTTATAACTAATATCCCCTTCCTTCCAAACTATTGTTGACCGTCCCTATAATACAAATATAGACCAAGCTATCCACAGGAAGGCTTTAAAAGTATTGAAGAAGCTAGAGGGTTGAAGTTAAGTTATTTAAAAAACTTTATTTATAATTATTAATATAATTAATAATTTTTATCCATTTATTTACAGTAGCATTATAGCTAAGGTTACTATCATTAACATCTACGTTCGATTTAATATATTTTTGGAAATCAGAAAGTGTTTTCTCAATTTGATATATTTCATTTTTTTCGCTATCAGTAATTAAATAATTATTATTACCAGATTTAAAAGGTTTAGATTCAAGTGGTATTAAAAAATTACGAAATTTAATAAATTTATTCATGTCGATAGCGCTTCTGAATCCTTTAATTCTTCCTAAAGAATCATTTAAATTACTAAGATGCTCAAAAAGATTCATATCATAGCTATATTTAATTTGTTGTGACATTTCTACAGTTAAGGTATTAGTCTTTAATACTTCAGTAAGTATATTATGTGTTGAATAAATATCTGAAGCAATATCAACAAATAATTTATTTACTATATATGATTGATTGTTTTTAAATGTGAATAGTTGATTATACAAATAAATATTTAATATTAAACTAATAAAAAATATGAATACAAAATATTTCCAATATCTTTTCATTTTATTTACTCCTTTGAAACCTTAAATTTATTAATCGGTTGCAGAATGCTACAACCATTAAATTTACTTACTTTTTGTTTCTTTTAATATATATTTCACTCCTTTATGGTATCCTGTGTTTAGAGTACCAATCAAAAACACAAAAATACAAAGGTGGAAATTGCTATGTTTTGTTTATCAGATTTTAAACAATTAAATTTTAGCGACCAGTTATTAGAACTTAACACACTTTCTTATCAGCAATCTGTTAAACTTCTCAAACTACTTGAAGAAAACTTTGATATCAATCCCTTTATTCTAGAGTCATTTAATAATAAATATTATTCAGATTTAGGTCGAAACAGAACTTTAACCTTTCTTCAATTCTTTCATCGCTAATCGTAATGCATATATTTAATATTCTTACTACTAGTCTTCTTTGTATATTTTTAAGTTTATCTGCTGATGTGCGGAAGTTTTGTCAACTTGATAGTAAAATTCCGGATGAAACATTTTTCAGCAGATTTAAAACTTCATTTGAAAATCAGATTGCTGAACTCTTTAACTCAATAACTCTTAAAGTTATTGAAATTTGTGATAAAATCGATGAAAACTTACCTAAGAATTCACCGTACAAAGGTCATAACACTAAGCTCATCTATGATACTTCAGGAAAAATGGGGACATTTAATAATTTTTCTGTTTATACTAGACATTTGCTTCATTATCTGATACTACTATCCCCTCTATTATAAAATAAAAAGAGGCTTTGTAAATTTATATCCTCTTTCTTCCTAACTATTCTTTACTGTCCCTATACGGTTCATAAAAAAAATTAGGGAGATTAAAAACTCCCTGACTTTTTATATATGCCTATTCAATAAAGCCTGCTCTTGTATTTTTCTTAAACCATCCTTAATTGCCCTTGCTCTTGCTTCCCCTATACCCTCAACTGCATCTAAGTCTTCAATGGAAGCCCTTAAAACATTTTTAAGCTGACCAAAGGTTTTTACCATATTGTCGATTACTATTGAAGGAACCCTTGGAATTTTGCTTAAAATCCTGTATCCCCTTGAAGAAATCATTGTATCTAGCATTTGGTCTGGAGAATAGCCTAAAGCCTTACATATCACTGGAAGTTCTAAAAGTTCCTCTGAGGAGAGATTTCTTATTGATTTTACAACATCTTCATAATCCTTCTGTGAAATTACATAATCTCTAATAAGTAAAATTCCGTCCTGTTCAACACCATCAGCTAAATCGTCTAACTGCATTGACACAAGTCTTCCCTCATTTCCAAGCTCACATATATACCTTTCAATTTCATAAACTATTCTCATTACCATCTCATTTCTTTGAACTGCAGTAGCCACATCATATACAGTAACTAAATCTTCAAATTCCAAAGCAGACACGTTAGCCATGGCTTCATCCAGCACAACCTTATAACGTTCAAGGGTCTGTATTGCCTGATTTGCCTTTGTTAAAATTATGTTTGTATCTTTTAAAACATACTTTAAATTACCCTTGTATACAGTTATTACATTTCTTCTTTGAGATATTGCAACTACCAGTATTCCTGTCTGTTTAGCTACCCTGTCAGCTGTTCTATGTCTTGTTCCAGTTTCTGATGTAGGAATAGATGAGTCTGGAATCAACTGGGTATTAGCATAAAGAATTCTTTTTAAATCGCTACTTAAAATTATTGCACCATCCATCTTTGCAAGTTCATAAAGATATGAAGGAGTATATTCACTATTAATATAAAACCCTCCATCAACAATTTTCATTATTTCTTCCTGATCTCCGACAACAATTAATCCTCCTGTTTTAGCCTTTAAAACATTCTCAAGACCATCCCTGAAGGGAGTTCCTGGAGACATCATAGCTAAAACGTTCATTAGCTCTTTTTCCCTTACATCTCTCATTGTTTATCCCCCTAATACTTCATCTAGAGCTTCATAGATATTTTCTACGGGAATTATATTGATATCAGCAATATTTTCAATTCCCTTTGAATTCTCCTTTGGTATTATACATTTAGAAAATCCCAGTTTTTTAGCTTCCAGAATACGTTTTTCAATTAGATTAACACCTCTTATCTCTCCTGTTAATCCTACTTCTCCTATTAATATAGTTTTCGAATCAATTGGCAAATTTCTAAAGCTTGAAGCTATTGCACATGCTATACCTAAATCGCAGGCAGGCTCATCTAATTTAAGACCTCCAGCAACATTAACATATGCATCAAAGGTCTGTAATTGCATGCCCACTCTTTTTTCTAAAACTGCCATTAAAAGTATTACTCTATTGTAATCAATCCCTGTTGCCATCCTTCTTGGCATTCCAAAACTTGTAGCCGAAGTTAAAGCCTGTATCTCAACCAGTACAGGACGTGTTCCCTCCATACTACATACAACACAGGAACCTGGTACATTTTCCGGTCTTCCTGAAAGAAGCATTTCCGAGGGATTAACAACCTCCCTGAGACCATCACCCTTCATTTCAAAAATTCCTATTTCATTTGTTGAACCAAACCTGTTCTTTACCGCTCTAATTATTCTGTATGTATGATGTCGTTCTCCTTCAAAATAAAGAACTGTATCCACCATATGTTCTAAAACCCTTGGACCTGCAATTGCTCCTTCTTTAGTTACATGTCCAACAATAAACACAGCTATATTCAATGTTTTTGCAATTTTCATCAAGGAGGATGTTGCTTCCCTTACCTGACTTACACTACCTGGTGCTGATTGCAGCTCTGGTCTGTATATTGTTTGAATTGAGTCTATTATTACTATTTTAGGTTTAAGGTCTGTTATGAATTTTTCTATGGATGACAGATTTGTTTCTGAAACTATATAAAGATTAGAAGTTTCAACATTCAGACGTTGTGCCCTTATTTTAATCTGTTTGGCTGATTCTTCTCCAGATGCATAAAGCATTAGGTTACCTGATTGTGCTAAATTTCTAGACACCTGAAGAAGAAGTGTTGATTTTCCTATACCTGGGTCTCCTCCTACTAAAATAAGAGAACCCTTAACCACCCCACCGCCAAGAACTCTGTCTAATTCCTCCATTGAAGTCCTGTATCTTTCTTCCTCTGAAATTTCTATCTCATCTATAGTAAGTGGTCTTGATGTTGTTCCAGAGACAGAGGATATGATATCCTTACCTCTGTTATCAACTTCTTCTACCATTGTATTCCAAGCTCCACATCCAGGACATTTACCCATCCATTTAGGAGACTCATAACCACATTCCTGCACATAAAAACAGTTTTAATTTTAGCCATTTTATCACTTCCCGGGAAATAATTTGTAGCATTAACATTATATTTTATAATTCTTATATTATCAACATCATTATAAAAGTCTTACTAAATTTTGAGCTGCAGTAAATGAGTAAAAGCAAGTTTTTACATAGCTTAACATAGAAAAAAGCTGACCTTTTTAGCCAGCTCTTATTCTCCATGTACATTTGCTTTACCCTTTATGATATGAGAACTTTTTATATTTTAAATAATACATTATAATACTTTAATGTCCCTTTTTACTTTTCACTGTACTGTAACATTTAAAATTTTATATATACTTGGCTTGTATTTTAATTTTACCTTAATAGTTGTTTTACCCTTTCCAACACCTGATATTTTTCCGTTTTTATCAACTCTTGCAATTTTACTGTCTGATGATTCCCAAATAAGTTCATTGCTGTATGCATTTGAGGGATTAACCTTTGCAATTATACTTACAAATCCTCCCTTTTTTAAAGTAACATTAGTCTTATTTAAGCTTATGCTATTTGCCGGAGCACCTACATGTACAATCATGTCCTGCATAAAATTTCCATCGTCAGAAATTATTCTAATTTTAGTTGTCCCTACTTTATGTGCATATAAGGTATCCTTACCTGTTTTCTCATCATATGTCATATAAATTATGCCATCATCAGGAATAGCATAGGACACGTCCTTATTAATAGCAGTCTGTGGATAAAACTCAAGTTTAGGAACTATAACCTGTCCAACATTTACCCATACTTCTTTATTTTTAAGATTCATACTATGAAGCTTACTTATACTAACCGGTGCACTTTTTGGTAAATCGTTATACCAAATATGATCCTTTTTTATTTGCTCATCAGTTGCATTTAAGTATCCAACTCTACAAACATTCCAATTTTTTGTGTTATTTGTATTATGTGGATTGTCAAAGGTTGTATCAAGATGATACCAATTACCATCTATATTCACCATATTCCATGCATGCTCTTCGCCTCCTGAAACTTTCCCTAAAGCGATTCTACAAGGAATACCCACCTTATCAAGCATTTCATAGGTTAAAAGAGAGTACCCTATGCATACAGCTTTTTTACTACCTGTAAGTGCCTGATATGGTCTTGTTCTTGTTCTTGTTTTATCATATTCAACATTAGATATTATCCAATCATGTATTGCTATTTCCTTTTCTAATGTAGTCATATTTGGTTTTAAAATCTCAGATAAAATTCTGTCTATTTCTTTATTTACAAATTCTCTTTCTTCATCTGTTACTGCATAATCTATTTTATTGATTTCAACAGCGTATGGATTTTCTGATACGGAAAATCCCAATTCCTTTAAATAACATTTCCAATTAATTTCTTCATCATCAACAACGGAATTAAGAACATTTTGTATATAATCTGCATCCATTTCCTTAAAATTATTTATATAAATTTTAATATATTTTTCTCCTCTTCTAAATTCATCAAAAAGTTTAGTTTTAAATTCTTCCTCGCTGTTTACGGTAAATGTAGAAGCATAGCAAATATTAAACGTAACTCCTAATAAAAATAAAAGTGTAAAAAATATCTTTTTCATACATGATAATTTTTTCACTACTATCACCTCTGTCTAATATAAAGTTCATATTGGTTTATTTTTATCAAAGTAATTAACTTAAAAAATATAAGTTTATCAAATTTAAAAACATTTTATATTCACTAGTAATAAATATATATTTGACATACAAACATTAATCCATAGATGAAGCTTACTATAAAAAGTATATTCAATAAAAATGTATTTTTTCCTCTAAGAAATACAAAAAATTTAGAATTTAGGGACATATAAGTGTCGTTCTGAGTTAATGAATAACATCTCCATCCAAAGGGAATACTAATTGCAAAGTATACTTTGAAGGGAGATGTTTTCTTATGCCAAGAATTGCAAGGCAGAAAAAAGAAGACGCTATTTTTCACGTAATGGCAAGGAGTATAAGTGAAGTTGATTTGTTTAAAGACGATACGGATAAGCTTTATTATTTAGCTTTGGTTAAAAAATATCAAAAAACCTATGAATTCAGAGTATATGGCTACTGCCTTATGGATAACCATCTTCATTTAATAATAGATGCCAACGGAGCAGATATTTCAAGGATTATGCACAGCATAAATTTCTCCTATGCACAATATTTTAACCACAGACATAAAAGACATGGACATCTATTCCAGGATAGATTTAAAAGTAAAATGGTAAAGAGTGAAATATACCTCTATGCCTTGTCGGCATATGTTCACAACAATCCTTGTGACATAAAAGGATATGAAAAATGCCCGGAGAAATATGAATTTTCAAGTCTTTCAATATATCTAGGCCTAAGACATGACCCCTATGAACTTGTTGATGATGGCTTTATTATGGGTATGTTCAGCAAAAATTCAAAAAAAGCCAGAGAAAGCTATATGAAATTAGTATATAAATGCTCTGATAAGGTTTTTAAAGAGGAAGTAGAATTTTTAAATGAAGGAACAGAATACAGAAGTGAAAGAAAGATTTTAGTCAGAAACATTAAAACTAAAGAGATATTGGAATTTATCGCATCAAAACTTGGAATTGAAAAAATAAAGCTTCACACAAAACACTGCAGGGAAATAGTTGAAGCAAAGGCACTGGCTGTACTTTTAATGAGGAGCCTTTGCAACTTAAAATGCAGTGAAATCTGCCGCGTCCTTGGAAACATAACCCAAAGCAGAGTTTCAAAGCTTAGCAGCCTTGGGGTGAAGCTTTTAGATGAGGAGAAATATAAAAATATTACATATGAGTTTATGAAACAGTTTGCGTAATTTTTTTAAAACCAGTTTAGCAATTGCATTTTAAAACAATTTAAAATACACGCTTTTTATGGAACATAAAAATTGGACAAGCATAGGAAAAATTCAGAAAAAACAGTAAAGATAATTATCTTAAACTCCAAAATCATGAAATTTTATCTAAAAGGATATATGGAAATAGTTTTAAAAATGTTTATAACTATATTATTACAGTAAGTATGTGTCCCATAAACAAACCAATCTCTCACCCACAAGAGGTACTGGCAGGTGAGAGGTTTTTTTATTACTTTTCAGCAGCTTCTGCGTCTTTTTTAGTCTTATGAATTGTTCCCTTTGGATGTTCAACAGGTGCATAAATAGAATAAAGTTTAAGTGGTTTATTACCGGTGTTTATTAAGTTATGCCACTTGCCGGCTGGAATCAAAATTACAAAATCATCAAATACATTTGTTTTAAAATCTAATTTGTCCTTTTTATCTCCCATCATTACAACTCCCTGACCTTCTTCTATGCGTATAAACTGATCAACATCAGGATGAAGTTCTAAACCTATTTCATCACCTGGGTTAATACTCATCAATGTTAGCTGCAGATGTCTTCCTGTCCATAAAGCTAAGCGGAAATTATTATTCTGTATAGTAGCTTTTTCAATGTCTACTACTAAAGGCTTTGAGCCATAATCCTTAAGTTTAATTAAACCATCCTCCTGAGATTGATGCGAATAATCTGCTCTTGTGCTATTAAATGGCATACCGTAAGAATAATCATATTCATTTGTAGATTCATTTTCATAATTTGGCATATTTGTAAGGTAAGGGCATTGATATGAAATGAATGGTGTAAACATTATATCCTTTTTGTCCCTTGACTGATTAACACAATAAGGGCAAAAATAAGGAAGACACATATCTTTTTTCCTTTCCACATATTCACAATTATATTATATGATACGTATCATTAAAACGTGAAATATAAGCAATGAAAATACTAATTACTAAAGGAATTAAAATATTTTATCTTGATATACTAAATCTGGTAAGGATAATTATAATTTGAAAACTTTGAAAGGGTGAAAATATGAAGGGTAAAGGGGAAAATCAGAATAAGTTAATAAATGAAAAGTCTCCTTATCTACTACAACATGCATACAACCCTGTGGATTGGTATCCATGGGGAGATGAGGCTTTTCAAAAGGCTATAGCTGAGGATAAGCCAATATTTTTATCAATAGGATATGCAACATGCCACTGGTGTCATGTTATGGCTCATGAAAGCTTTGAGGATGAAAAAGTAGCCGAATTAATGAATGATGCATTTGTAAACATTAAAGTTGATAGGGAAGAAAGACCCGATATTGATGCAATATATATGACAGTTTGTCAGATGATGACAGGTAGGGGTGGATGGCCTCTGACAATCATAATGACTCCAGATAAAAAACCCTTTTATGGAGCAACTTACATACCTAAAGAGAGCAAATTTGGAAGAGTTGGAATGCTTGATTTAATTCCTATAATTAAAGAAAAGTGGAAAAAGGAAAAAACAAAAATTGTAAAATCTGCAGATGACATAACCGAAAGCATAAAATCTTTTACACCTGAAGGACCTGGGGAGGATTTAAATAAGGACATTTCAGATTACGCCTTTAATCAATTTAAATCTTCCTTTGATGAAAAATATGGAGGTTTTGGCAGGGCCCCTAAATTTCCCTCACCACATAATTTTATGTTTCTACTAAGATATTATAAGAGAACAAAAAACAAGGAAGCTGTTGAAATTGTAGTAAAATCCCTTGATGAAATGAGAATGGGGGGATATTTGATCATATTGGATATGGCTTTCATAGATATTCAACGGATAGATTCTGGATACTACCTCATTTTGAAAAGATGTTATATGATCAGGCAATGCTTCTAATGTCATATGTTGAAGGCTATTTAGTCACCAAAAAAGATGATTATAAAAATACAGTTGGAAAAATAGCCCACTATATTCTTAGGGTAATGACATCGAAAGAAGGAGGATTTTTTTCTGCCGAGGATGCAGATAGTGAAGGTGAAGAAGGAAAATTTTATGTATGGAGCTTAAATGAACTTAGGGAAGTTCTTAATCAAGAAGATATGGATTTAGTAGAGAAGGTATACAATCTTAGTGAAGAAGGAAATTTTGAAGATGAAGCTACAGGAAGAAAATTGGGAGTAAATATTTTTTATCAAAATCAATCTTTCGATAAATTAAGAGACGAATTACAATTAGAAGATATCCAAAAAAAGCTTGAAAGAATTAGGCAAAAACTTTTTGATGTAAGGGAAAAACGACAAAAGCCTCTTTTGGATGATAAAATTCTTGTTGATTGGAATGGTCTTACGATTGCTGCTTTATCTAAAGCATATAAGGCATTAGGAAATGAAAAATACATAGAAGCCGCAAGGAATGCAGCAGAATTTATTTTAAAGGGTCTGGAGAAAAACAAAAGACTGCTGCACATGTATAGGGATGGCCAATGGAAAGTTTATGGCAATCTTGATGACTATGCTTTTATGATTTGGGGATTAATTGAACTATATGAAGCAACATTTGATATAAGATATTTAGAAACAGCTTTGAAATTAAATGAGGATGTTTTTAAGTATTTTGCTGATAAAAATAGCGGCGGTTTTTATTTTACACCAAATGATAATGAGGAACTTCTAATTAGAAATAAAGAGATCTATGATGGTGCAATCCCATCGGGGAATTCTGTAATGATGCTAAATCTATTAAGGCTTGCAAGGATAACAGGACGAACGGAATATGAGGACAGCGCTTATAGAATTTATAAAGCATTTTCAAAAAGCGTAAAATCAATGCCAATGGGATATTCATTTTTGCTTTGCGCAGTTGAATTTGCTGTTGGAGATAGTTTAGAAATAGTGATGGTAGGGAACAAATCAGCCAATGAAACTAAGAATATGCTTAAAATTATCAATGAAGAATTCCTGCCTAACAAAGTTATGGTGTTAAAGCCGATAGATGAGGAAGAAGCTAAAAGAGTCCATAAGCTAGCAGAATATACTTTAACACAAAATTTGATAAACGATAAGACTACGGTATATGTTTGTAAAAATTTTGTCTGCAACAATCCAACTAATGATTCAGATGAATTAAAAAAATTAATAAATTCAGAAAAGTAAGTAGGGGCACTTCGCCTTTAAGTGTTGCATTAAAGAAATGATTTAATATTGACACTGAATAATTGGTAATAATTTAATAATGAAAAAGAAAACCTCCTTGTGGTTAAATGGAAGTGACTAACGACCATTCACAAGGAAGTTTTTCAATGTTATCTAATAAAAATAATAAATTAATTTTTTATAAATTAATAGCGGAAAATGGAGGAAGTTTTCTTGAGAAAACTATACGAAAGTATGGCGGTGATTATCGATGTCAACATTTTGATACAAGGTCGCATATAAACTCTATGATTTACCTTAATATCAGGGGATGTAAGAGTTTAAGAGAAGTAGGAGGAGAACTTTCATCAAATACAAAACTTAGGAGTTTAATTAATGTACCTAGTGTTGCTCAATTTTCTCGTAAAATAGAGTTAGTGATTATAGAATTTTTGAAGATATATTTTATTATTTAGTTAATAAAGCCAAGAAAAGGTTGGGAGCAGCTAGGCTGCTTAAAGATATCCCTCCTATAAAAATAATTGATTCTACAGTAATTCTAGTAGCTTTAAAACTAGTTCCTCATTTACAGATAGATAAAGAAAGAGCTGGGATAAAAATTAGAACTTTATTTAATGGGGAATATCCTGAAAAAGTGAACATTGTACGTGGTCAGATAAATGATAGAAAGTGTATTGATGGACTTTTTCAAGATAAAGATTCTATTCATGTATTTGATAGAGGTTATTATGATTATAAATAGTATAATAAGCTTACCCAACAAGGAATAAGGTTTGTAACTAGAGGTATAAAAAATTCAATAGTTATGGAAGAAAGAGTAATTGACTCAAACCCGCATAAAGATACTTACGATAATGAAGTTATTTTAGGCTCTACAACAAGTAAAAACTTCATTACTAAAAGTTATAGAGAAATAATGAATTTTAATGAAAATGGTGAACCAGTTACATTTTTAACTAATATTTTTGATCTTTCCACTGAAGATATAATAAAAATATATAAACATAGATGGGAAATCGAAATATTTTTCAAATGGTTCAAACTCTCTTATCCTTTTTAGTCCTAAGTCTAATTGATGTTTTACAAAATCCTCCCCCAAAATGCCGCTGGATAAACTTACAACTGCTATTTTATCTCCTTTTTTTAATGATTTTGGTTTTATCAAAAGCATCACTCCAAACATTTTAATAAATAGTAAATAATCAAATCTATAGCAAAATTTCAGAAATACCAGTTGATATATTTGTTTATTCAAAATAAAAATTCTTTGAAATGGAAAAATTAGAAACTACTTTAGAATATAAAATTGCTCATGAAGGAGTAAATATTTATGAACAATAAAGAAGTTTCAAATTATATAAAGTGCCAAACACCAAATAGTCAAGAATACATTTTTCAAGCCTCATGAAAAAAATTTGATTTTTCAATTCAACAAACCATGAATTTTGAGGATCCTCTTTTAAATACTGCTCAATTATACTAAGAGCATCGTTTTTTCTTCCTTCTAAATAGAGAATCTCAGCCTTAAAATATAAAGCATCTGCATTATTTTCTTCAATACTTAATATTTTATCAATGTACTTTAATGCTTCATTAGTATTTTTATTTATGTAATATTGAATCCAAGCAATTTGATAATATGCCTCTAAAATTTTATCATCTTTCTCTATGCAAATTTTGTAGTACTTTAATGCATTTGCATAATCTTCCTTGTAAGAATAAACTGCAGATAGAAGAATATAGCTGTCTATATAATCAGGATTTAAAATTACTGATTTATTCAAATTTTCTACAGCTTTATCCATTTGCTCATCATAGTAATATAAAATTCCCAATTGAAAATATATTAAATAATCATTATCATTATATTTTCTATTATATTCTTCAAATAAATCAATTGATTTTTTAATTCTCAGTAAATTTGAAACAATAAAGCATCTAAGCTTAATTGCATCTTTATTACTTGGATCTGTCTTTAGTATAAAATTGCATAACTTCAAAGAATACATTATATTTTCATATTTAATGCTATCTGTATTTTGAAAAATACCAAGAGCTTCATTAAGAACTTCATCAACAGCTTTGTTTTTTATATCTATTGTTGCATCCAAATCTTCATCGTTTATAACTACATTAATTCTCTCTCCATTATAATTGTCAATATATTTAATAACTTCTTTAACATAATTTTCTGCACTTTCTTCCTGTGCATACCAAATGTTGGATTGTCCGAATCCAAATCTGTTAAAAGAATCCTTTACAGTAGCCACAGGAACTTCAAAAGTTCTCTCATTTAAGGGAAGTAAAAAGCAGTCATTTGCTCTGCAAGTAATATTATAATCATTGTCGCTTATAAGTTTATACTGAAACTGTCTGTAAACAGTAGCATTTTTATACCATCCTACTATCTTTTGTTTCCCATGTCTATTTGCCGCTACCCATACAACAAGCACATTATCTATGCTTTCACAGTTTTTATAACTCTCATCTATTCTTTCAATCCTTATTGTATTTCTGCCGTTTTTGTTTCTTTTGGTTTCAACAAATCCATAGCAATATCCATCTATATCTAAAAAGTTTTTTTCTTCCCCTCCCTCTTTATATTCATCAACATATTTTCCCCCCGTATAAGGCATTTTGATTTCTTCATTCTCTCTTCCTATATATTTTTCCATCCACGTTATTCTGCAAAACAATATCCTCATAACACCATCCCCTAATCATTTAAATTTAATAAAATATCTTTAGCTTCCAATAATATTTTACCATATATTTCTATGGACAAAGAAATTATTTCTAAATTCAATACCACCCTGATATCTGTCATAAATTTATGTGATTATGCTAAAGCAAACAAAACACCCAGCTGGCAGTTTGTCACTTGTTAACTTACTGGAATTTTTTAGTATAATTATAGACAACAATTGGGACATATAAGTGGTGTTACAAACCAACGAATAACATCTCACTTCAAAGGAAATACTAATTCCAAAATAAACTTTGAAGGGAGATGTTTTTTTATGCCAAGGCTAGCAAGGCAGAAAAAGGAAGATGCCATTTTTCATGTAATGGCTAGAAGCATTAGTGAAGTTGATTTATTTAAAGATAATGAGGATAAGCTTAACTATTTATCTTTAGTTAAAAAATATCAAAAGACATATGAATTCAGAGTATATGGCTACTGTCTTATGGATAACCATTTACATTTGATAATAGATGCCAACGGAGCAGACATTTCAAGAATTATGCACAGCATAAATTTCTCCTATGCACAATATTTTAACCACAGGCATAAAAGACATGGGCATCTATTCCAAGACAGATTTAAAAGTAAAATGGTTAAGAGTGAAATATACCTCTATGCCTTATCAGCATATGTTCACAACAACCCATGTGATATAAAGGGATATGAAAACTGCCCAGAGAAATATGAGTTTTCAAGTCTTTCAATATATCTAGGCTTAAGACATGACCCCTATGAACTAGTTGATGACGGCTTTATTATGGGTATGTTCAGCAAAAATTCTAAAAAAGCCAGAGAAAGCTATATGAAATTAGTATATAAATCCTCTGATAAGGTTTTTAAAGAAGAAGTAGAATTTTTAAATGAAGGAACAGAATACAGAAGTGAAAGAAAGATTTTAGTGAGAAACATTAAAACCAAAGAGATTTTAGAATTTATCGCATCAAAACTTGGAATTGAAAAAATAAAGCTACATACAAAACACTGCAGAGAAATAGTTGAAGCAAAGGCACTGACTGTACTTTTAATGAGAAGCCTTTGCAACTTAAAATGCAGTGAAATTTGCCGCGTCCTTGGAAACATAACTCAAAGCAGAGTTTCAAAGCTTAGCAGCCTTGGGGTTAAGCTTTTAGAAGAGGAGAAATATAAAAAATTACATATGAGTTTATGAAACAATTTGCGTAATTTTTTAAAAAGTAAATTTAATAATCATATTTCAAAAGAGTTAATAAGCTAAATATACTTCTGAAGCATAGAAATTGGACAAGCATAGTAGAAATTCAAGAAAAACAGAAAAGAAGATTATATTAAACTATAAAATTATAAATCTTATCTGAAGTGAAACGTGGAAATACTTGTCTGACTATACTCTAACAGTAAGTATATGTCCCATAAGTAAGACTGCTGCATAAGCGATGCAGCAGTTTCATTATTTCTTTTTAATCACTATTTCTTCATTCTCAACATCCATTATGACATTATCACCTTTTTTAATTACACCCTTTAACATTTCTTCTGAAATTTTATCCTCAACTGCCTTTGTTATTGCACGTCTTAGTGGTCTTGCTCCGTAAGTTTGATCAAAGCCAGCCTTCGATAAGTGCTTTTTAGCAGCCTCAGTATATTCAACATGAATATCAAGATTGTGAAGTCTTTCTATTACGTTTTTCAGCATTAAATCAACTATTTCCTCTATATGCTTTTCATCTAACTGATGGAATACAATAATATCATCAATTCTGTTTAAAAATTCTGGTCTGAAGGTTCTCTTAAGTTCTTCCATTATATTATCTTTCATTTTCTCATAGGAATCTTCTCTTTCCTTACTTGTTTGAGCAAAGCCTAGAGTTTGCTGTTTTTTAATTGTATGTGCTCCTGCGTTTGAAGTCATAATAACAATGGTATTTCTGAAGTTTACTGTTTTACCCTTTCCATCTGTCAATCTTCCATCTTCAAGTATCTGTAAAAGTACATTAAACACATCTGGATGAGCCTTTTCTATCTCATCAAATAACACAACTGAATATGGCTGCCTTCTAACCTTTTCAGTTAACTGACCTCCCTCTTCAAATCCAACATATCCTGGAGGTGAACCAATAAGCCTTGAAACCGTATGTTTTTCCATATATTCAGACATATCTATTCTTATCATGGCATTTTCATCACCAAACATAGCCTCTGCAAGAGCCTTTGTAAGTTCGGTTTTTCCTACCCCAGTAGGGCCTAGGAATATAAATGAACCAATAGGCCTTTTTGGATCCTTCAAACCTACCCTTGCTCTTCTAACAGCCTTAGCAACAGATGAAACAGCTTCCTCCTGACCAATTACCCTTTTATGAAGGATCTCTTCAAGCTTTAGAAGCCTTTCAGATTCTGTTTCTGTTAGTTTGTTGACAGGTATGTTGGTCCATCTTGAAACAACACTTGCTATATCTTCTGCTTCAACTATTGGTGTTTCACTTTCTTTATGGTTTTTCCAGTCATTTTTAATTTTATTTAACTGGTTTTGTATCTCATTCTCTCTATCCCTTAACTGAGCAGCCTTTTCAAATTCCTGCATATTTATAGCTTCTTCTTTTTCCTTTTTTATATTTTCAAGTTCATCCTCAAGGTTTTTTACATTTGGAGGAGCAGTTAAATTCTTAAGTCTTACCTTTGAAGCTGCCTCATCCATAAGGTCTATTGCCTTATCTGGAAGATATCTGTCAGTTATATATCTATCAGATAAATTCACAGCTGATTCAATAGCCTCATCTGTTATTTTAACTTTATGGTGTGCCTCATATTTATCCCTGAGTCCTCTTAAAATAAGCAATGACTCTTCCTTTGTAGGTTCACCAACCATAACAGGTTGAAATCTTCTCTCAAGGGCAGGATCCTTTTCAATATATTTTCTGTATTCTTCTATTGTAGTAGCTCCTATAACCTGAATCTCTCCCCTTGCAAGGGCAGGCTTTAATATATTTGACGCATCAATTGCTCCCTCTGCTCCACCAGCTCCAATTATTGTGTGCACCTCATCAACAAACAGCAATATGTTACCAGCCTGTCTTATATCCTCCATAACCTTTTTAAGTCTTTCTTCAAACTCGCCTCTATATTTTGAGCCTGCAACCATTCCCGATAAGTCTAGTGTTACAACCCTTTTATCCTTTAAAATTTCTGGTACGTTTCCTGAAACTATCTGTTGTGCAAGTCCCTCTGCTATTGCAGTCTTACCAACTCCAGGTTCACCAATTAAACATGGATTGTTTTTTGTCCTTCTGCATAGTATTTCAATTACCCTTTCAGTTTCCTTATCTCTACCAATTACTGGATCTAACTTCCCTTCCCTTGCATATTCAGTTAAATCCCTGCCAAATTGGTCAAGGGTAGCTGTTTTAGTGTTCCCAGACTTATCCTTTCTTACGTTTCCACTCGCCATTTCTCCAGATGTATTGGTACTCATATTACTAAATATATCTCCAACAAGCTTATTGAAATCAGCTCCTAGCCTTTGAAGTATTGCTATTGCAACACCTTCTGCCTCCCTTATAATAGCCAGAAGCAAATGTTCAGGCGCAACAAAGCTATGGTTTAAATTCCTTGCTTCATTCCTTGCAACTTCCATTAATCTTTTTGTCCTTGGGGTTAAAGGTATTTCTTTAATATGAATACCAGTTTCCCCCTTTCCCTCTATATCAATTATTTCCTGTCTTATTTTATCAGCTGTTACTCCCGTATCGCTTAAAATTTTTGATGCCTGACCACCCTCAATTGCAATTCCAAGTAACACATGTTCAGTTCCTAAATAATTATGCCCTAGTTTTTGTGCTTCCTCTGCAGCAGCATAAAGAACTTTCTGGCTCCTTTCAGTAAATCCTGAAAACATAGCTAACACCTCCTATTTCAAACTTTCTCTTAGAATTTTAGCCCTTATAAAATCTCTTTCCCTTGCCTCAATCTCCCTTCCTTCAATCAACTGAAGACTGGCAGGTTGAACATTTACAAGAAGCTCATTTAATTTTTTAATATCCACATCCTTAATTATTCCCATTTCTACTCCCATTCTAACCCTTGATAATAAATTTAAACATTCTGATGCTGAAATTAATCTGGCGTATTTCAAGATTCCAAGGGATCTATACATATCATCTTCAAGTTCCTTTGGCTGTGTCTGTAAAATAACCTCCCTTGCTCTTTTTTCCTGATCTATTATCTTTTTTATCACTGCAACGAGGTTATTGATAATTTCTTCCTCTGAAAGTCCAAGGGAAACCTGATTTGAAATCTGATAGATGTTCCCCATTATATTGCTTCCTTCTCCGTATATTCCCCTTATCGTCATGCCAACCTGATTTACAGTTGAAATTAAGTCATTAATGCTTTTGGTAAGGGTTAGCCCAGGCAGGTGCATCATTACAGATGCTCTTATTCCAGTCCCAAGATTTGTTGGACAGCTAGTTAAATAACCTAATTTACTATCAAATGCAAAATTAACCCTTTCTTCAATTAAATCATCTAACCTGCTTGCATATTCATATGCTTCCTTCAATTTTAAACCAGGATATATAACTTGCAGCCTTATATGGTCCTCTTCATTTATCATTATAGAAACATTTTCCTCTTTATTTAAAATAACTGCTGCGTTATCATAATTCTTTAACAGATTCATACTTATTAAATGTTTCTCAACCATGGAAACCCTGTTTAAACTATCCATATCCCTAAGCCTTAATAACTTATATTCATGGGATATGCTGAATTGCTTTCAATTATTGCAGATGAAACTTCCTTAATAACCCTTTCGCTTTCTTCCTTATTCATCCTTTGAACAAAGGGAATTCCGCTTATATTTCTTGCAAGTCTTATTCTGCTTGTTAACACAATATCTGGATTGTTTGAGTTTGAAAAAAACCAAGCCATATTATCACCCCCTGTTTTCCTCTTCTTTTAACTTCATTTCTAATTCCTTTATTTCATCCCTTATTTTTGCAGCCCTTTCAAATTCTTCTTTGCTAACTGCATTCTTTAATTCATCCTTCAATCTGTCAATATCCCTTTTATATTTTAAAATTCCACCAGTTCTCCTTGGAAGCTTTCCATTGTGCTGAATATTTCCATGAATTCTCCTGATTAGTGGTATCATTTCATCCTTAAATGTCTTATAACACTCATCGCAACCTATCCTTCCATTTCTTCTGAAATCTTCAAATGTCATCTTACATAAAGGACAGGTTTTTTCACCAATGATACTCTGTGGAAATCCACCCATCATTTCAACAAAGCCATCTAAAATATTCTGAAAGGATAAGGGCATCCCCATTTCATATCCAAGTCCAACCTTTTCCCCATGCATAGCCTTTGCACATTCATCACATAAATGCATTTCAGTTTTAACCCCATTTATAATTTTAGTTATATGAACATTTGCCTCCCTCTCATTGCAGGATTGACATAACATATTAACACCTCCCGTTAATCCAAAACACTAATTAACATAGTCTTTAAAATCTGAGCCCGCAGAACATCTCGCATACTCCCAGGCAACATTAAAGTTTTGTCATTTAGGGCAGCTTTCATCATCTTAGCTTCCCTCTCATTAATTAATCCTCTTTCATAAAAAATTTTAATATATCCCTCAGCCTCACTCTGGGTAATTTCATTACCTATATTGTTCCAAATAACCTGTTTAAAATAATCATTTTCATCCATCTTTATTTTAGTTATTTTGATACAGCCACCACCACCACGCTTACTTTCGATATAGTACCCTTTGTCAATGTTAAACCTTGTTGTCAATACATAATTAATCTGTGATGGTGCACAATTAAACATATTTGCTAATTCATTTCTTTGTATTTCTAAAACATCTCTATCTGCTTCTTCAATTAACTGTTTTATAAAGTTCTCAATTATATCTGACAGTCTCGCCATCTCATCACCTCTTTTGACTTTGACTTTCTTTGACCTTTACAATTTTATTATAATACCAGCATATGGATTTTCAATGTTTAAAATAGATAAATTATCCTTATTTTGATTAATAAGTAATGATTTTTCTTAAATATTATTATATCTCTATTAATCTCTTTTTATATTTTCTGTTTTCTTCAAAAAGTATAGAGCTGAGCAGCATTTAAAACTACCCAGCCCAAAATCTCTATGTATTTTTGATTTTATTGATTATTCTGAACATTCAAGGTGAGGCGGATTTTATCAAGCTTATCACAAACATCTGACAATGTTTTTGTTGAATCTATCCCTTTAATTTCTGATATTTCATCCTTAATTGCTTCAACGTTGGCATTTAAATCGTATAACAAACTTTTTATTGACTTCATTACATTTAATAATTCTTCCATCTCACATACCTCCCATATTGTTTTAAAAAAGAAAACAAAATACTTTAAATTATCCCGAACTACCCCCCTTTATAGTTCTAAAATTACGTATATTAATGTTGTTATAATTTTAACATAAACGTAATAAATATATAAATAGTGACTTAAAGGGATGAAAGTTATATTTTTCTATATATGTTTTAATATTGAAAATAACAAGGATGACACTAAGCCACCCTTTATTCAGAATATACACCAATACATCTTATTTTATTATATCTATCTCTAACCAATTCATTTATATCCTTAGCCATAATTTCCTTCAAGTGTTTAGAAATCATTTCTTTAACATTATCCACAGTCATCTTTATATCGTTGTGCGCTCCACCTGCAGGCTCATTGATTATATCATCTATGACCTTAAGCTCTAAAAGATCCTTAGCAGTTAACTTAAGATATTTTGCAGCCTCATCTGCCCTTGATGAATCCTTTAATAGAATAGATGCACATCCCTCAGGAGAAATAACTGAGTAAATTGAATTCTCCAACATCAAAACCCTGTCTGCAACACCTAAAGCTAATGCTCCTCCACTTCCACCTTCTCCAATAACTACAGATATTATTGGAGTTTTAAGGTCTGACATTTCCAAAAGATTTCTTGCTATTGCTTCACCCTGTCCTCTTTCTTCTGCTCCTATACCACAATATGCACCTGGAGTATCGATTAGACAAATAACAGGTCTTTTGAATTTTTCAGCCTGTTTCATCAGCCTCAGGGCTTTTCTATATCCTTCTGGATGTGGCATACCAAAATTTCTAAGTATATTTTCCTGGGTGTCCTTACCCTTTGCATGACTTATGAAGGTTACTGGAATACCATTAAAATATCCTATTCCTCCAACTATTGCTCCATCATCCTTATAATTTCTATCTCCATGGAGCTCCATAAAATCCTCTAGCATACCTTCAACATAATCCTTATAATTGGGTCTATTTTTATGTCTGGCAATTAAAACCCTGTTCCATGGTCCTGACTCTGACAGTATTGTTGCCTGTATAGCATCTTTTCTTTTCTTAAGTGTATCAATTTCCCCAGACAAATCTATACCAGTGGACTTCATAAACTTATTAATCTCTTCAATCTTTCTTTCTATTTCCTTTAATTCAAAATCAAGACTCCCCATTGAAATCACCTCCAGAATGAAGAGTTAGTATTTTGTACAGTGTATCCTTCATTTCCTTTCTATTTACAATCATATCAACAAATCCATGCTCTAGTAAAAACTCTGCACTCTGAAAATCTTCAGGGAGTTTTTGTCTTATAGTTTGTTCTATAACCCTCTTACCTGCAAATCCTATTGTAGCCTTAGGTTCAGCTATTATTATATCTCCAAGGGAAGCAAAACTAGCTGTTACTCCTCCAGTTGTAGGATCCGTTAAAACACTTATATATAATAATCCATGATTGCTATGGTTCTTTACTGCCGCTGAAACCTTGGCCATCTGTGATAAAGATAACATCCCCTCCTGCATTCTTGCCCCACCAGATACAGAGAAAACAACTACAGGAAGTTTTAATTCAATTGCCTTCTCAAACATTCTCGCCAGTTTTTCCCCTACAACACTTCCCATTGAGCCCATTATAAATTTCCAATCCATAGCTCCAAAGCATATGTCTTTATCATTAATCTTTGCTTTCCCAGTTATTACACCTTCGTTGATTTCCAGCTCCTTTTGAAGATTACTTATTTTTTCCTTGTAATTTGGATAATTTAATGGGTTTAAAGTTCTCATATTTTCATCGAAATATTCAGCACTTCCTTCATCAAAGGTAATCTCTATCCTCTGCTTGCTATCTAACCTGAAATGATAATTACATTTGGTACAAACATTGAGATTCTCGTATAAATCCAAATTTATCAACATCTCTCCACAGGAAGGACACTTGCTGAATATGTCTTTATCATACTCTTTTTCTAAAACCTCAGATATATCCTTTATATCAGGTAAATTTTCTATCTCAATTAAATTGTCTTTTACCTTTACAGATGATTCTTTTGGGATAATAACCGTTGCATATTTTCTTTTAATAAAAATATCCTTCCACGCCACTATTTTTCACCTTGCTTTCTAAGCCACTTTTCTATATAGGATGTATCATAGTTGTTATTTATGATATCCTCTTGATTAAGAAGATTTATCAAGAAATCTATGTTATTATCTACTCCACCAATAACAAACTCTGATAGTGCCCTTTTCATTTTACATATTGCTTCCTCTCTATTTCTTCCATGAACTATGAGCTTTCCAATCATAGAATCATAAAAAGGTGGAATACTATAATCCTGATAAATAGCACTGTCTACCCTGACACCAAAGCCTCCAGGAGCATGGAATGTTGTAACTTTTCCTGGACTTGGTCTGAAATTAAAATCTGGATTTTCTGCATTGATTCTGCACTCAATTGCATGTCCTGAGATTTTAACTTCATCCTGAGCTATTGACAATTTCTCACCGTAAGCTATTTTTATCTGTTCTTTTATTATGTCTACTCCAGTTATCAATTCGGTAACTGGATGCTCCACCTGTACCCTTGTATTCATTTCCATGAAATAAAAGTTTTTATATTTATC
Source organism: Fervidicella metallireducens AeB (assembly GCF_000601455.1). Taxonomy (GTDB): domain Bacteria; phylum Bacillota; class Clostridia; order Clostridiales; family Caloramatoraceae; genus Fervidicella; species Fervidicella metallireducens. The sequence continues at coordinate 47,793 of NZ_AZQP01000011.1, read as the reverse complement.
CAGCAAAAACTCTATAGTACCTGCATTTTCATAATTACAAGCCTTAGCAGCCTTAATAGCAGCTTCCCCCATTGTCTTTCTTAAATTTTCATCAAGAATTAATGATGGAGCTTCTTCAACAACCTTTTGGTTCCTTCTTTGAAGGGTGCAATCCCTTTCTCCTAAATGAATAATATTACCTTTGCTGTCAGCTAGTATCTGAAACTCTATATGTCTGGGATTCTGTATAAACTTTTCAATATATAGAGCGTCATCATTAAAGGCAACCCTAGCCTCATTCTGACAGATATTAAATAGAGAAATGAATTCTTCTTCGCAAAAAACCACTCTCATTCCCCTTCCTCCACCACCTGAGGATGCCTTTATCATAACAGGAAATCCAATTTCTTTTGCTATTTTTAATCCTTCATCTGCTATGTAAATTTTACCCTCGGAGCCTGGAACTATTGGAACTCCTGCTTTCTTCATTGTTTCCCTTGCTGTTGCTTTATCACCCATAAGGTCTATTGCCTCTGGTGAAGGTCCTATGAACTTTATTCCTGCCAATGAACATAAAGATGCAAACTTAGAATTCTCAGAAAGGAACCCAAAGCCAGGATGTATAGCTTCTGCTCCTGTTAATTGAGCTGCTGTTAAAATAGCAGGAATATTTAAGTAACTCTTCTTCGATTCCGCTGGACCGATACATACCGCTTTATCTGCCATTAGAACATGCATACTATCCTTGTCTGCCTCTGAATAAACAGCTACTGTTTCAATTCCCATTTCTATGCAAGCCCTTATTATTCTAACTGCAATTTCTCCTCTATTGGCAATTAAAATCCTTTTAAACATAAAATCACACCTTCCTAATTTTGAAAAGGGGCTGTCCATATTCAACTATACTCTGGTTTTCAGCAAGTATCTCAACAATTTCACCATCAACATCTGAGTTTATTTCGTTCATCAATTTCATAGCTTCCACTATACAAAGAACATCACCCTTTTTAACTCTATCGCCAATTTTAACATATGCTGGTGCCTCTGGTCCTGGAGCTGAATAAAAAGTACCCACTATTGGTGACACAACCACAAATAAATTTTCATCTTCTTTTTCCATTTGCTTTGCAGGTTCTTCAACTTCAGTAAAAAGTGCTTCCCCTGATGTTTCTTCCTTTTCTACGGATTCAGTATATTTATTCTTTAAAACTTTTCCCTCTTTTTTAATAAAAATTTTATAATCATCCTTTTCGTATTGAAATTCTGTTAAACTGCTGTTGTCTATAATTCTTATTAATTCTTTTATCTCTCTAAGATTCATAATTTACCTCCATGTAATCAGATATTATTACCTGATACTAATCCTTATTAATTATACCATATTACAAAAACACATATCAATATCTTTAGTTTGTTATAAATTGTTAAACATATTTTTATAATAAGTAAAAGCATGGGAAATATCCCATGCCTTTTAAATCTATTGAAGTCCATTATTCTTTAGATTGAAATCCACGTCCTTTGCTTTACCATCATTTTTGTCTTCAATCATATTATTTATTTCATCAACTCTTCTTCTCTGTTCCTCTGGCGTCATCCAATTAAAGGCACTTGGAACGGTTTCACCATATAACTGTAAATTATATTCATCTTCAAAGGATTCTGTTTTAAGAGCATCTTTTCCTATTTTATTTTGCATCTCTTTTGCCTTCATAAAATCACCTTCTTTTCGTTGCTGAAATATTGTAAGTTTTCCCATCATGTGTTCCCTTGGTGTGAACATTGAACTTATTTCTTTCCAGTAAATTAATTACATTGTTTGTTTGATGTGCATCTGAAGCTTCAACAGTTATGATTATCTCATCATCTTTATCAACTACATTAAGCAAATCAAGGAGTTTATTGGTATCCGAAGGTCCGATTTTATCACCAAAATTAATTCTGTAATCAGACATGCTTCTCCCTCCTTTATGCTCTTTAGATATAAAAGAATAACTCATACTTACAAGATGAAATTTATTCTTCTACCTCTACCATTTATTTTTTACATAAAGCTGATTATTATTAGAGTAAATATACTCCATAAAGATAAAAACCTCCCATTTGGGAGGTTTTTAAAACTCTATTCTTCATCTTCTTCAATTTTTGCGTTTTCGATAATTTTTTGACTTATCATTGGCGGAACTTCTTCATATCTATCAAATTTCATTGTAAAACTACCTCTTGCCTGTGTCATAGATCTAAGATCAGTTGCATATTTAAACATCTCCGCCATAGGTATTTCAGCAGAAACTATCTGAAGTCCTTCATTTCCTTCCATTCCTAAAACTCTTCCTCTTCTTCTGTTTATATCCCCCATAATATCTCCTAAATATTCATCAGGTATCGTTACTTCAACATGCATAATTGGCTCTAACAACACTGGATTTGCTTCTTTTAATCCCTTTTTGTATGCCAATGATGCAGCTGTCTTAAATGCCATTTCTGAGGAGTCAACTGGATGATAGGAACCATCATGCAATGTAGCCTTTAAGCCAATTACAGGATATCCTGCAAGAACACCTTTTTTCATAGCCTCTCTAAGTCCCTTTTCAACAGCAGGTATATACTGTCTTGGAACTACTCCACCAACAATCTGATCAACAAATATTAAATCATCAGTTTCATATTGTGGTTCAAACTTAATTTTTACATCTCCATATTGGCCATGTCCACCAGATTGCTTCTTATATTTACCTTGGACATCCGATGCCTTCTTTATAGTTTCTCTATATGGAATTTTAGGTGTGTCAAGTATAACATCTGCACCAAATTTATTCTTCAGCTTATTTGCTATAATCTCAAGATGTAATTCTCCAATACCTGAAACTATGAGTTCGGCATTTTCAACGTCTCTCTGTATCTTAAATGTAGGATCTTCCTCAAGGAGCTTATGAAGTCCTGAAGAAATTTTTTCTTCATCGCCCTTCGCCTTTGGTTTTACAGTCATTGACATACAAGGTTCTGGGAATTCAAATCCTTCAAAGATTACTGGAGCTGATGCATCTGCTATTGTATCTCCTGTCATTGTAAACTGAAGTTTAGCAACAGCACCTATATCTCCTGCCTGAAGCTTTGATACAGGTATTTGATTTTTACCCTTTAACAAATATAATGTACCAATCTTTTCTGATTTATCCTGTGTTACGTTATAAATTACTGAATCTGATGATATACTTCCAGATAAAACTCTAAATAAAGATAGTCGTCCAACAAATGGGTCAGCAATAGTCTTAAATACAAAAGCAGCAAAAGGCTCTGTTGTACTTGCCTTTCTTTCTACCGCCTCATTTGTCTTTGGATGTCTTCCTGTATACACTCCTATATCTGCTGGTGAAGGCAAATATGATATTATTCCATCTAATAATGTGTGAATACCAATATTTCCAGTAGCTGAACCACAGAATACAGGTGCTATGTCACAGGATTTAATTCCATTTCTTAATCCTCTTCTTATTTCATCAGCATTTAATTCCCCTTCACTAAGGAATTTATCTAATAGCTCTTCATCTGTTTCAGCAACTGATTCCATAAGTATATTTCTATATTCATCTATAAGTGGCACTAACTCTGAAGCGATTTCAGTATCAACCATAATTTTCAGTTTTGGATCATATTTTTTCCCTTTTCTTTCTACTATATCAATTACTCCACTAAAACCTGATTCTCTTCCTATTGGAATTTGAACAGGCACAACTGATAATCCATATCTTTCTCTTAAGGAATTAAAGGCTTTTTCGAAGTTAGAATTTTCTCTATCTAATTTATTAATAAAGAAAGCCCTTGGAACCTTATATTTTTTAACATAATTCCAAGATTTCTCTGTGCCAACTTCATTTCCTGAAACTCCACATACATTAATTATTGCTGTATCAACAGCTTTTATTCCTTGAATAAGTTCTCCGATAAAGTCAAAATAACCTGGGGTATCAAGTAAATAAATTCTATGGCTGTTCCATTCACAAGGGGCAACTGATGCTGAAATTGATATCTGTCGTTTTCTTTCCTCGGGATCATAATCACAGATTGTTGTTCCATCCTCTACTCTTCCGATTCTGTCTGTTTCTTTGCAGTTGTAAAGTATGGCTTCAGCTAGACTTGTCTTGCCCGTTCCACCGTGACCTATAATCCCGATGTTTCGGACGTTTTCAACTTTATACTCCTTCATATTAAATTCCCCCTCTTGTCTCTTTGAACTTTATTACTTATTTTAGATATTCTATACATATATCCATTTTCCTTTTTAAATTTTAAAAATTTTTTGACAATTAACATTTAATATTATATACTATTTTTTCCATATTATTCATTCAGTAGAAAAAGAACTTAAATTTATTAATAAACAATGATTTTTTTGAATTGGAGTTATATAATATAAATATGTGCTTTAGGAGGGATGTATTATGAATAATCAACTAGCTAAAGAAATTAAAGAATGGATTATCTGTATAATAGTGGCTGGAGCTATTGCATTTTTAATTAAAGGTTATGTTTTTGATATAATACAAGTTTCAGGTACATCAATGGTGCCAACATTACATGACAGCGATAGAGTAGCAGTAGAGAAAATAAGCCTTTATAATGATAATCTTAAACATGGTGAAATTATTATTTTCGATCCTGGTTCTAAGGGAAGAGGTATATATATTAAAAGAATTATAGGACTTCCTGGTGATGAGGTTGAAATATCTGATGGCTGTGTTTATGTTAATGGTAAAAAGCTTGTAGAGGACTACTTAAAACCTGGTACTTTCACAGAAGGCGATCAAAAACTTAAGGTACCAAATGACAGCATATTCGTCTTAGGTGATAATAGAGAGGTTAGCGAAGACAGTAGATATATTGGTCCAATACCAATAAAAAACATAAAAGGACATGCGATATTAAGAGTTTTTCCATTTAATCAGATAAGAAAATTTTAAGAGGCAGAAATCTGCCTCTTAATTTATTTCTCTTAATTCACCTGTTACCATATAGATTATTCTTTCACAGATATTTGTAGTATGGTCTGCAATTCTTTCCAGATATCTGCCTACAAATAGCAGCTTAGTTCCCTGTTTTATAAATTCTTTTCTTTCTGATAATATTTTAAAGACTTCTTCTATTACAATGTCGTATAGATCATCTACTTCCTGATCCATTTTCGCTATCTTTTCAGCTTCTTCTACACTTTCATTGACAAAGGCATCCAGACTTAATTTCACCATTTCTTGTGCCCTGTCAGCCATTTTTGGTATATCAACAAGTGGCTTTATAAGTGGTTCTTTACCTATATCCAAAGTAATTTTTGCAATATTAACTGCGTGATCCCCCATTCTTTCAAGATCTGTTATTATTTTTAAAGCAGTTGCTATTGTTCTTAAATCCTTTGCCAGCGGCTGCTGAAGTGCCAGCAAATTCATGCAATCCTGCTCTATCTCAAGTTCTAAGTCGTCTATCTTATCATCCTCAGTAAAAACCCTCTTAGCTAATTCAGTGTCCTGATCCTTTAAAGATTTAACTGACATTTCTATGACATTTTCAACTAAAGAACCCATCCTCAATACCTTATGCTTAACATCTTCTATTTTTTTTGAATAATGTTCTCTGACCATTAATAACAACTCCTTTTAACCAAATCTTCCTGTTATATAATCCTCAGTTCTTTTATCCCTAGGATTTGAGAATATAACCTTTGTCTCACCGTGTTCAATAACCTCACCATTGAGGAAAAAAGCCGTTTCATCTGAAATTCTAGCCGCTTGCTGCATAGAATGAGTTACTATAATTATAGTATAATTTTCTTTTAAATCAAGTAATAACTCCTCAATTTTCATGGTTGAAATAGGATCAAGAGCTGATGTTGGTTCATCCATTAAAATTACTTCAGGCTGCATAGCAATAGCCCTGGCAATACAAAGTCTCTGCTGCTGGCCACCTGAAAGTTCCAAGGCAGATTTATGAATCTTATCTTTTACCTCATCATATAAAGCAACTGATTTTAGTGTATCTTCTACCACTTCGTCTAAAATCTGCTTATCATTCACACCATTTTTTCTAAGTCCATATACTATATTCTCGTAAATTGTTTTTGGAAAGGGATTTGGTCTTTGAAATACCATCCCAACTTTTCTTCTAAGTTCAACTGGATCTATATCCTTTGAATATATATCTATATCATCTAATGTAATTTTTCCTTCAACCCTAGTGTCTTCAATAAAATCATTCATCCTGTTCAGTGTTCTTAAAAAAGTTGATTTCCCGCAGCCTGAAGGACCTATAAAGGCAGTTATTTTTTTCTCATATATATTCATATTAATATCTTTTAATGCTTTATTATCGCCATAATAAAAATTCATATCTCTGATTTTAATTTTTGGTTCCACACTTTTCCCCCCAATTAGTCCTTTATTTTAATCTGATACTTATCTCTAAGAATAATAGCTGTGGAATTAGCCAAAAGCAGTATGCCTAATAATATGATTATCCCTGCTGCTGCAACGTTTTGAAATTCCCTTTTTGGCATACTTGACCAGTTAAAAATCTGAATTGGCAATGTTGTAAACTGGTCTAATGGCGTTTTTGGTATAAATGATACATAGGTTAAAGCCCCAACAACTATAAGGGGTGCAGCCTCTCCAAGTGCTCTGGAAATGGCTAAAATTGTTCCCGTTAAAATTCCCGGCAGAGCATATGGAAGTATTACTCCTGTTACTGTCTGCCATTTTGTTGTTCCAAGGGCAAATGATGCCTGTTTTAAAGCTGATGGAACGCTTCTTATGGCCTCCTGAGATGAAATTATTATAATTGGCAGAATTAATAATGCCATTGTAAATGATGCTGCTAAAACACTCCTCCCCATAGATAATGCCCTAACAAAAACTGCAAGACCAAGCATTCCATATATAATTGAAGGTACTCCAGCAAGATTTGCAATATTAAGCTTTATAAACTCAGTAAATCTATTTTCCTTTGCATACTCCTCTAAATATATTGCAGTACCTACACCAACCGGAAATGCCAATGCTGCAGTCAAGAGTATTATCCACAAACTTCCTAAAAGTCCAGGAAAAATACCTGACTTCTTAGGAAATCTAGAAGGGAAATTAGTTAAAAAGTCTATTGTTAACCATGGCAGTCCCTTTTTTAATATATCATATAAAAGAAGGGCAAGAACAATTACTCCGAAAATGGTACAGAAAAATATTAAGCCATGAAAAACTGAATTTTTCAATTTGCGGCTTTTTATTCGTTGTAATTCTTTATTATCCATTAATATACCCTCCTAAACTTTCTAACTATTGTTCTAGAAATTATATTTAATATAAATGTTATGGTAAATAGCAATGTTCCTACGGCAAATATTGTTTTGTATCCAATTGAACCATAGGGCACATCACCCAAACTGATTTGAACTATATATCCTGTCATTGTTTGAATACTTTCAAGTGGATTCAGAGTCATTTTAGGTGTGGAGCCCGCCGCCATAGCAACTATCATCGTTTCACCAATAGCCCTTGATATAGCTAATATAAATGATGCCATGATACTTGAAAAGGCTGCAGGTATAACTATCTTTGTAGCTACTTCAAATTTTGTTGAACCTAAACCATATGCTCCCTGTCTTAAAGAATTAGGTACTGCCATCATTGCATCCTCGCTTAATGATGACACCATTGGTATCGTCATTATACCAACTGCTATTCCAGCACTTAGGGCATTATAAACGCTGGCATCTGGAAATATAGACTTAATTATAGGTGTTATAGTTGTTAATGCAAAGTATCCATAAACGATTGAGGGTACCCCAGCAAGGATTTCTAGAATTGGCTTTAGTATTTTTCTTGCTTTTTTAGGAGCATACTCACTTAAATATATGGCACTTCCTAGTCCTATCGGTAAAGAAATAATAGAGGAGAAGATTACAATTAAGAAAGTTCCAAAAACCAAGGGTAAAACTCCAAATCTTGCAGGTTCAAACAAAGGCGTCCATTCTTTTCCTGTTAAAAAGTCCAATATAGAAACCTCTTTGAAGAATAATACTGTTTCTTCAAAAAGAGAAAAAACTATCCCAAATGTTGTAAAAATAGATATTATTCCAAAAAGAAAAAGAACTGATGAAACAATTTTTTCATTTCTCTGCATACCAGATTTACTTTTAAAATCTATTTTTTTCATTACAATCCTCCCTTAAGGCTCAGATAAATATTTTTAAACAGGGCTTTAGGCACCCAAGGGGGGTGCCTAATTTAATCTATTTTATTTTGTTTAAACCATCTTGGTATTTTGAATCCTCTAGTGGGATATAACCAACTTCTGTTACAAGTTCTTTTGCCTTTTCAAGATAGAATTTTACAAATTCCTTAACTTCTGGTCTTTCTAAAGACTTGTTAGCAACATAGATGTAAAGTGGTCTTGATAATGGCTTATATGTTCCGTTCTTAACTGTATCAACCGTTGGTTCTACTCCATTTATTTTTAAAGCCTTTATTTTATCTGCATTTTCTTCAAAGTATGCTAGGCCGAAATATCCCATAGCGTATTTATCTCCAGCAACACCCTGAACTAAAACGTTATCATCTTCACTTGCTGTGAAGTCTGTTCTTATAGCTTTTTCCTTACCATTAACTTTTTCAGTAAAGTAATCGAATGTACCTGAATCCGTTCCTGGTCCGTAAAGCTTAATTGGTTCCTTTGGCCACTCAGGTCTTACATCGCTCCAAAGTTTAACAGTTGAGTTTGGTTCCCATATCTTTTTTAATTCTTCTACTGTTATATCACTAACCCATGTATTATCTTTATTAACGACAACTGCAATTCCGTCATATGCAACTTCTAATTCTAACATTTCAATATTGTTTTCCTTAGCTTTTGCTGCTTCTTCATCCTTAACCTTTCTTGAAGCATCGTTGATATCTGTTTCACCAACTACAAATTTCTTAAATCCACCGCCTGTACCTGAAGTACCTACTGCTATATTTAAATCTGGATTTGCTTTCTTAAACTCTTCAGCTATAGCCTGTGTTATTGGGTAGACTGTACTTGATCCGTCAACTTTAATGTTTCCTGTTAAGCTTGCTTTCTTACCTGAACAAGCAACCATTGATAATGCAAAAACTGCTACTAATGAGATTAGAAATAATCTTTTCAAATTACTCATTTTATTTTCCCCTTTCACTCGGAAATTCATTCTACATGTCTAATTATACGTAACAGGAATGTTATGTTCCTACATGTTTTGGTTAAGCTAATGTTAAGTTTCACTTAACATTGAATGGTTATATTTCAATCTAAGGTTTATATTAGTATTTGTAATTAGTCAAAAATAATTCTTCAGGGTTTTTATGCAAGCAAGCTCTTTGCTTAAATCTAATTTTAAATCCTTCTGGACACACAATAATTTTTTGTGATATACATTTAAAATTTAATTTTTAATTACACAAAGCCAATATATCTATGATTCCACAATATTTTTATCATTAATGTTAAGTTGATGTTAATTAAGTTAAAATACATTGTTTTTTCTTCTTGCTTTTTTTATATGAATATATAATCAGAAGTGTAAAAATAAGAATAGGAGGAATAACATGAAACTTGATAAACAAGTGATTAAAGAAAAGGTAAAGAATCTCTATCAAAAATCCTTTCAGGTAATAAGAAGAATATCTTCAAATAAGTTATCCATGTTTTCTTCAAAGTTAAGTTTTAAAATCAGCTTTAAAAGTTTAAAAACTAAGCTTATTCTGATTTTAATATGTGTAATCTTTTTTCCGATGCTTATATCAAGTACAATTTCAACTTTGTTTTTAAGTAAAACTATTGAAAAAAGTTATATAGAAAACTTGAAAAAATCTGTTGTAGATGTTAACGGTATAATCGATGAAAAGTGCAGTACATATGAAAGTATAATAAATTTAATAAGCCAGAATTCCATAATTTCAAGCAAAAACGTTGATAATACCGCTATTAAAAATGAACTAGCCAAGGTGCTTAAATCCAATGTTGATATTAAAAAATCATTTTTAATAAAAGAGGATGGTTCTTATTATTCCTGTCCTGAAATTTTAAATGTAAAAAAGGATTATAGAAATGAAGATTTTTATAAAAAAACGATTTTAAACCACAATAATCCTTATTGGGGCGAATTTAATATTGATATGTCTAATAAGAAAACCCTTGGCACTTTAACCAAAGCGGTTTATGACGAGTCTAATAATTTAATTGGTGTTGTAGGAATTGAGATAGACATTTCCAAGATAACAAACCTTTTCAGCTCAATAGGTACAGGAGACTCTGGTCAAATTCTCATGCTTAACAGCAAAGGGATTGTTCTATCATCACGTTATTCTGATATTATTGGTAAAAATCTTAATCCTTCAAATAAGGGGTCTGGAATTGTAAATGCTTTTATCTCACCAAATGACGTAGATTGGATAAAGAACGTCATTGGAGGCAAAAAGGATTTTATTGAGACTAAATTTTTAGGTGAAAAAAGATATATTTATTATAGTACAAACTTTAAATCTGGCTGGAGAATAATTGCAGAAGTTAAAAAAAGTGAGGTCCAAGACAAATTTACAACTTCCTACATAACCATAATAGTGGTTTTTGTAGTATTTGTTGTTATATCTATATTAATTGGAATTACATTCTCACACAGTATTCTAAAGGGAATCAATAAATTAAAACATGCTATGAAAAGGGGAGAAGATGGTATATTAGACTCTCTAATAACCGTAACTTCAACAGATGAGATCGGTGAATTGGGTATGCATTTCAACAGTATGATAACAAACATGAAAAGTCTTGTTATATCTATAAAGGATGCAGCTTCTGTTCTACTGTCATCCTCTGAAGAACTGAATCTTCAAGCAAGCCTTACAGCTTCTTCAACAGATAAAGTTGCATCTTCAATAGATACTATATCATCAAGTGCTGAAAAACAAGAGGAGGAAGTTGATTATATAAATAAAGTTATTTATGATTTTAATGAGGGTATGGATGAATTTTCACATATTTATAAATCTCTTACATTTGAAAGCAAAGACATTAATGAAAATAATTTAAGAGCCGTTGAATCCTTAATGCTTTTAAAGGATAAAAACATAATTACTAAAGAATCCGCCTATGACATTGAAAAAATGGTTGAGGCTTTAGCTATAAAAATTGATAATATAGGTACTATTTTAAATAATATTATGTCTATCTCATCTCAAACAAATCTTTTAGCTCTTAATGCAGCTATTGAAGCTGCCAGGGCAGGGGAAGCTGGCAGAGGTTTCTCGGTAGTTGCAGATGAAGTTAGAAAACTGGCTGAGCAGACATCAAAATCTGTAGAATTTATAAAAAATATTACATCAGATATAATAAATACAACAAAAAACACACTTGATAAAGCAAAAAAAATACAGGAAGACGTTGACAGTCAAAGTTGTGCCCTGGATATTACAGAAAACTCCTTTAACCGGCTTAATTTATCAATTTCCAGAATGACGTCCACCCTTGAGAATATGAATAATAAAATAGCAAATTTAATATTAAAATCTAATTCTCTTAGTACTAATGCTGAAAGTATATTAAACCTCTCCAAAGAGTCCTCCTATAAATCAAAAGAGATTTACACTTACCTGGAGGAACAACAGACAGATATAAATAAGGTTACAAACCATGCAGATGAGTTACATAAACTAGCGGATAACCTGAACACTATGATAAATAAATTTCAGATATAGGGACAGTTAACAATTTATCTATTCATACCATGGTTAATTCAAGAGCCCTACTATCCCCTAAATCCTTAAAAACAAGGAAGATGAGTAAGTCTAACCATCTTCCTTGTTTTTTACATATTATGAGGATAAAAAATATCTTCTTTCAAAGTTTATTTCCAATAGGCATTCCCTTTGAAAGAAGATGTTACTCATTTGCTAGAAACAGTTGTTAAATGTCCCTTGATTTTAGTTGTTGATTTTGCAATACTTATTTATCTTTTCTATTGTAAACCTCCACTATTCATAAAGTAGATGATTATATAGCACGCTAATGTTACAACAGGAATTGCAGAAATGATTATACCTACAACTTTACTATACTTCGCTAATCTTTCATCTCTTCTCTTTATAATTGAACTTAAAACAATTAATATAGTGCCAATTCCAAAGGGAATAGATAAACTACTTAACTGCATTATTATCATCATTATAAAATTGTTCATATGCACCCCTCCAATATACCATTAATTTAATTTTATCCTTAATTAGTATCCGTTAAATCAACAACAATGTAATATATTCTTCACAGGTGCATTAAAATCCTTTATTCATATTTTTATATTTAAATAAATACAAGTTTTGTTATAACGTTATATAACTTCCACTTTTTTCATGCGTAAAATGCTTAGTATAATCAGTACGATGCTGTAACTCACAGCCATAATTATTGTTGTTAAATGCTTGTCTATTGAAAATAAATAGGCAGCCTTAACCAAACTATAAGGAATAAATTTATCGAGTGTTTTCACACCTGAAACAGGTATTGATATAAAATTTATTGTCAGCACTATAAACCCGGATACAATATTTTTTTTACAGAATCCGCTGAAAAAAGTGACCAATGCTATATTAAAAATATAATATACACCCATTAATAAAGCTGCTATCATAATCTCATTTAAGGTATTTTTTTCCCCTTTAAAAAGAATTCCACTATAATAAAAGGCAATTAAAAATCCTATAAATGTAAAAATCAATTCTGTAATAATAAAGTGAATTGCTTTTGCCAAAACTATTCCTTGGGGGCTACTTCCCTTTGTATAAGGAAAAATTAATTTTTGCGAATAGATTTCTTCACTCAGAGTACCTGAAATTGAGAAAATTACAAAAAGCAAACCTATCTGTGATAGATCCTTTATATAATTATTCACCGCATATTTGGGTGTTATTTTAAAATAATCCAGTATATTTCCTGGCACTTGATTTTCTAAAATTTTTGGTAGTAATTTCAACATAAATGGATCAAATATTGCAAATGCCATAATACCTACCCCTAAAACAATATATCTATAGTGTCTGATTGATTCTATGACTTCCTTCTTAAAATATGCTTTAAATGTCTTCATTTTTATTCACCAACCTCATAAATACATCCTCTAGATCGCTTTTTCGAATATTGTAGGCAACAATGGGATTATTTCTATTAACTATTAAATTTATCAACTCCCTTTTTGCCTCACACAAATCAGATACAAAGATTCTAACATTTTTATTGTTTACCTTTACGTTTTCAATCCAATCAATATTTTTTAATTCCTCAGCTATATTTGAACAATTTTTCTCAAACTCTATATCAATAACAGGCTGAATATACTCATTTTTTAATTTCTCTATATTCTTACAAACTAATAATTGACCTCTGTCTATTATGCTTACATCGTCACAAACCCTCTCAACATCACCTAAGATGTGAGTTGATAATAAGATGGTAGTTCCTGTATCCTTTAGTTTTTTTACAAACTCTAACACCTCCATTCTACCCTCTGGATCTAAGGCAGATGTCGGTTCATCTAAAATTAAAAACTCTGGATTATTAAATAAAGCAACTGCTATGCCAAGTCTTTGCTTCATTCCTCCTGAATAAGCTGCAATTTTTTTATTCTTTGCCCTGTCTAACTTAACTAAATTCAATAATTCCTCTGTCTTTGATTTCACTTCCCTTTTAGATAAACCATTTATTTCTCCAATGAAACCCAAATACTCAATTGCATTCATATAAGAGTAAAAGACCGGTGTTTGGGGAAGATACCCTATTTTTTTTAATAAATCCTTTCTATTCTTTTTAAATTCTAAATCGTAATAAAATATATTTCCCATATCATAATCGATAAGTCCTGATAATATATTCATTGTGGTGGTTTTTCCTGCTCCATTGGGTCCCAGAAATCCATGAATACTGCCCTTTTTTATTTCAAAGGATATACCTTTTAAAGCTTCAAAATTTCCATATTTTTTATATAAGTTATCTATCTTTATCAAGTTAATCCCTCTCTCTTCCAAATAATAAGTATACAATTGGCCCTAGAAGCCCCGTGGAAATTATTAATACTGCCCATAGCCACTTTGGAAACCACTTTACCCTGTCATTTCTTAGTTTGATTAAACAGAATACCATAAGTATGATTTGCATCCCGATTACTGGTGCAAAAAGCTTCAAAATTTCAATATTGCTCATTCCTTCTAACATTTTAATTCCTCCTGATCATAAATTATTTATTCTCACTGATTAAACGAATTAAAACAAAAAAGGTTCATCAAATTAAAAAAACTGCGAGAACGCAGTTTTAGGCTGTCTACAAATTTACGGGCTTTTGAAGGTTATTGCATAAAAATAATCTATTTTTTAAAATTCTTATTTATTATTCTTGTAACTATCAAATATATTATAAGATTTCCTGGTGTATTAAGAAGTCCAAAAATGCCCCATAGCCAATAATATTTTTCCCCTCTTTTTCTTGCATCATAAAAAATCCATGAACCCTGTATCAATAAAATTGGAATTACTATAAATAGCAAAATAAACAATTCCCTTTGTGAAAACTGCATTATATTTCACCCCTTCTCCTTAATGTAATAGGTATAATTAACCATGGCATAAAACTAGTGCATAAAATCTGAAATATTATAAAAGTCCTGCTACCCGCTAAAACTATGGCATAAGTATAAAATGATAGTATAATTACAGCTGTTAGAACAAATTTGACTAAATCCTTTTTCAGCCTTTTTCTTTCTTTTATCTCATCAGCTTTTTCTATAACTGCCATAATATCAATGTTAATATCGTCAAAATCTTTATCTAAAACACTTAATTTCTTATGAACCAAATCTAGTTTTTTTCTAATTTCATCACATTCTTCGTCATTTGATTTAATTTTATAAGAATACTCATTTTCATTATAAAATTCGTCAATCACATATTCTTCCTTTTCTTTTAAATTCATAGTTATATCATTTCCTTTCTTTCAAGTTCCTTTATTATAAACTTTATGGCATTATGAAGTCTTGAACGAACAGTACCTATAGGACAGCTTAAAATTTCTGATATCTCCTCATATTTATAACCATAGTAATGTTTTAATATAAATACTGCTCTTTTTTCCGATGAAAGCTTCATAACGATATTCATAATTTCTTTGTATTCATATCTTGATATTACCATATCTTCAGTATCAACATATTTTTCTGCCGTTTCAACTTCAGTCAATTCATAAATTTTATTTTTTCTTAAATAATCTCTATAAATATTTGTAGCAATACGAATCATCCATGTGGAAAATTTTGCCCTAGGCTCAAATTTGTCAATATTCAATATTGCCTTTAACATGGTTTCTTGAATTATATCCTGAGATAAATGTGGATCTCCTGTCATCTTAATAACATATCCTTTTATGACTCCCAGATTGTTATTTAATATAGTATTCATTGCACTTTTATTACCCTTTTTTGCAAGATTTATAAGTTCTATTTCATTCAATACGTATCACTCCTATCTCTATTTTAACTCATAAACAAAGAAAAAAGTTCACATTTAAAACTAAATTAAATGTGAACCTTTATATTTTATATTTTAGATTACCATATCTGGATAAATGTATAGTATATTATTATTTTTAGGTACAACTATTTTACCCGGTATACCTACTACCGTAACATCTGATGGTACATCCTTTAGAACAACAGAATTAGCCCCTATTTTCACATTATTACCAATTGTTATTGGCCCTAAAACCTTAGTCCCTGCACCTATTAATACATTATTTCCAACAGTAGGATGCCTTTTTCCTTTATCCTTTCCTGTACCACCTAAAGTTACGCCATGAAATATTGTTACATTATCTCCAATCTCCGCTGTTTCCCCTATAACAACTCCCATGCCATGATCTATAAACAACCCTCTCCCTATTTTTGCTCCTGGATGAATTTCAATTCCCGTTAAAAATCTTCCTATTTGTGATATAAACCTTGCTAAAACAAAGTGTTTCCACTGATAAAATTTATGAGCCAATCTATAAATTAAAACTGCATGAAGTCCTGGATAACAAAGAACTACTTCAACAGCATTTTTTGCAGCTGGGTCTTTTTCTAAAACGTTTTTTATCTCTTCCCTTAATATCTTAAACATAAAAATCACTCCAAATCAAACAATTCTGTTGATAAATATCTCTCACCTGTATCAGGAGCAATAACTACTACTCTCTTTCCCTTGCCTAAACTTTTTGCCTTTTTAAGTGCAGCAAATATTGCAGCTCCTGATGATATTCCAACAAGTATTCCTTCCATCTTTCCCATCTTTCTGGCTGTTTCAAATGCCTCTTCAGTAGTTATTTTTTCAATTTCATCATATATGGTAGTATCTAATATTTTAGGTATGAAACCTGCTCCTATACCCTGAATCTTGTGTGGCCCTGGTTCACCACCTGAAAGTACAGGAGAATCCTTTGGCTCAACAGCTATTATTTTAATCCCTGGAATTTCTGACTTAAGAACCTGACCTATACCTGTTATTGTACCCCCAGTCCCAACACTTGCAACAAAGGCGTCTATATTTCCTCCAGTCTGATTTAAGATTTCCCTTGCTGTTGTTTTTACATGTGCTGCTGGATTTGCAGGATTATTAAATTGTTGAGGCATAAAATATCCATTTTCATTTGCAAGCTTTTCAGCCATTTCAATTGCACCTCTCATGCCCTTTGCACCTTCAGTTAAAACAATCTCTGCTCCATATGCTTTCATAAGCTTTCTTCTTTCGATACTCATAGTTTCAGGCATAACGAATATTATCCTGTAACCTTTAGCTGCACCAACCATTGCTAGACCAATTCCTGTATTTCCGCTTGTTGGCTCTATTATCGTATGTCCTGGTTTTAATAAACCTTGTTTTTCTGCTTCTTCAATCATAGAAAGTGCAGCTCTGTCCTTTACACTGCCACCAGGATTAAAATATTCTAATTTTACATAAACCTCTGCCATATCCTCTTCTACCAGCCTGTTAAGTCTAACAAGTGGTGTATTTCCTATTGTTTCATAGATGTTATTAAAAATCATAATTAATTCCTCCTTAAGTTACTAAGATTTTTAAATAAAAAAACCTTCTGCCCCTGATTTCTCAGAGGCAGAAGGTTAACTTCCGCGGTTCCACTCTGTTTAAGCATAAAATGCTCATCTCATATTCAGGCACTATCATGCCCTATCTCTATAACGGGAGAACCCGTAACAGCCTACTGAATTTCGGCCTAACACTCCTAGGGGCACTTCAACTATATTTCTGTATAGAATTCTCTCAGCCTTGGAATTCCTCTCTGTATACTCCATATAATTTACTTTCCCTATTCATTGTGTTTAATTCATATCGTTTTACTCTGAATTAATTTTATTCTATCACTTAAATCCAAGTTTGTAAATATGTATATTTTGTTTGTTTATATATTTTTTTACTATATCATATGTAATTTATTTTACATTGTTACAAAGGAATTTGATATCATAGTCAACAATCTGCAAAAATAAGGGCCGCCGCACTAACAATTAAAATGTCAGTGCAGCACCCCTTTTAAATATGTTTTACTTTATAGCTTTTAATACATCAAGAAGATATTCATAGGTTCTCTTAATGGATGAAATGCTGATATGTTCATCTGGTGTATGAACATCTGCCATATCTGGTCCAAATGATATCATATCTAACCCTTCCATTTTTTCACTGAATAATCCACATTCTACTCCAGCGTGTATAGCTACTATTTCTGGATTTTTTCCATACTTTTCTTTATATACATTTTCAAAAATAGTTCTTAACTTTGAATCTGGATTATATTGCCATTCTGGATAATCTGAATCTGCCTCTAACTCTGCTCCTAAAACCTTTGCAACCATCTTTGCCTGATTTAAGATGTTATACTTTAATGTTTTAACTGAACTTCTTACAGCACTTTGGAAGATTATCATATTATCCTGAGTTTCTACAACACCAAGGTTTGTTGAACTTTCAACAAGTCCTTCTATATCCATGCTCATTGTTTGTATTCCATTAGGTATAAGCACAAGTGAAGCTATAGCCTTTTCTTTAGTTTCCTTTGAGAAAACCTTTTTAATTTCTCCATCAAATTTAGTAATATGTACTGCAACTGATGGGTCAGCTGTTCTTAATTCATTTTTAAGGGCTGCATTCCATTCTTCAATTCTAGCTTCAAGTTTTGAAAGGTCTTCTGGATTTAAAAGAATAACAGCATCTGCTTCCCTTGGGATAGCATTCATTTTTGAGCCGCCGTTTATCTCTTTTATGTCAAAATCAAATTCACTGCTTATATCATTAAGTATTCTACCCATTATCTTGTTTGAGTTTCCTCTACCTTTGTCTATCTCCATACCAGAGTGTCCACCCTTAAGGCCTCTTATACTGATTGTATATGCAACTCTGTTTGGATTAACATCTTCCCATGTAATTGGTAGTTTTTGTGTTGTTCTTACCCCACCTGAACAGCTAACAAGAAGCTTTCCTTCTTCTTCAGAATCTATATTTATTAACATTCTTCCTTTTATATGTGAAGCATCAAGGGCCATAGCTCCGCCCATACCTGTTTCTTCTTCTGTCGTCATTAAAACCTCAATTGGTGGGTGTGGAATGTCCTTTGAAGCAAGTATAGCCATTGCATATGCCATTGCAATTCCATTATCTGCTCCAAGAGTTGTTCCAGTAGCATAAATCATATCATCAACAATTCTTAATTTAATTGGATCCTTTTCAAAATCATGCTCAGTTCCTTTATTCTTTTCACAGACCATATCCATATGACCTTGAATAATCACAGTTGGAGCATTTTCATAACCCTTTGTGCCAGGCTTTTTAATTATTATGTTATATGCCTTATCCTGGATTACCTCTAGGTTATGTTCCTTTGCAAACCTAACCATATAGTCGCTTATAGCCTTTTCATTTCCTGAACCTCTTGGGATTTGTGAAATTTCTTCAAAATACTTAAATACGTCATTTGGTTCAAAATTCTTTAATACATTGCTCATAATGTTACCCCCTTTATGGCTTTATACATATATATTAACAATATACAATGTACATTATACGTGTACATTGTACTTGTTGCAAACAACCTTTGCTTCTCACTATTTTAATATAGCACTTATTTATTAACTCTTAAAGTATTTTATCATTTAACAAATGTCATTGTTGTTTACAAAAAAGTAACACTATCAAAATTTTCTATTTGATAGTGTTACAGTTATAACTTCTAAAAAGCTATTAGAATTCCACCCTCATTGGTATATATGCTACTTAACCCTCCAGTTGGTACTATTATTACATCCTTAAAGTTATATAATTTCATAGCCTCATCTTTAAATTTTTCTGCCAATTCCTTAGCATTGCAATGGGCAATTCCAAGTATCTTATCTTCAAATTTACTTCCACTTTCACCTATAAGCTCAATCATTCTCCTGAAAGCCTTCTTTTCACTTCTTACATTCTCAACTAGCTGTATTTCCCCTTCTTCATCTCCTGTAAGAATAGGCTTTATGTTTAATACAGATGCAATCATCCCTTTCAGCTTGCTTATTCTTCCGTTTTTAACCAAGGTATCAACTGAGCCTAAATTAAAATAGAACTTCATTTCATTCATATATTCATTGACTTTTTCTACAATTTTCATCTCATCATAGTTCTGCTTAATAAGCTCTGAAATTTTTATACTTACTAAGGTCTCCTTTATAGATGCTCCCTTTGTATCAAAAATGTGAATAAATTTATTCTTAACTTCTTCGCAAAAGATTTCCTTAGCCATCACTGCACTATTGTATGTCCCACTTAGTCTTGATGTCATTGTAACTACAAAAACACTTTCATCACCCATATAGGCATTCATAAAATCCTTAGGTGATGGGCAGGCTGAACGTGCCACTTTACTTGATTTTCTCACCTTTGCCATAAGATCAGAAACATCAAGATTATCATCGTCAATAAATTCCTCATCGTCAACATAAAGTCTTAAAGGAACCCTTGTAATGTTTAGCTCTTTTTTAAGACTTTCATTTAAATCGCAGCTGCTATCTGCAACAACCTTCATTTTCATAACATTACTCCTTTTAGAATATAGTAATATAAATTATATTGTATTTATTTATTATATTCAATTATTTTAAAAAATTTTATCTTTTTTATTACATAATAAAATAAAATTAAAGAAAAAAGATGGCACTTAATGTGTCATCCTGTACCAATTATTTTGCAAAATGAACCTTTATGTTTACCACTTCTGGTTTGTTTCCTATTCTTAAACGTGGTCCCCAAGTTCCAAATCCTGAAGAAACGACAACATTAAAATTACCTTTTTTCAAATGCCCCCAATCTATTTCATATATTCTTCTAGTAAATATCTGATTTGGAAAGAGTTGCCCCCTATGTGTATGACCTGATAATTGAATATCTATCCCTTCTTTTTCTGCTATATCTAAATCTACTGGTTGGTGATCAACTAAAATAATGGGTAAGGTTTTATCTAAATCCATTACTAAATCTTTTAAATCTTTTCTTTTGATATTAATAGCTCTCTGGCTGGATGCATCCATTCTTCCAACAATATAAAAACCATCTTTTACTCTAATGCTGTTATCAATAAGCATTTTTATGTTTGCTGATTCAAGATAAAAAATTAATTTATCTAATTGTCCCTTCATTAAATCATGGTTGCCAGGTACTGCATATGTACCTAAAGGAGCTTTTATCCCTCGTAAAGTTTCAACTATTTTTTCATCCACAAAGGGTTCTACCCCGTTATCTACGATATCTCCTGCAATAATAACAATATCTGGATTTAATGAGTTTATCTGGTTTACCATGTTTAATACCCTGCCATTGCCTATTATTTTCCCTATGTGAATATCCGTTACTAAGGCAATATTTAAACTTTTTATCCTTCCTGCCTTTTTAGATAAATTTATATCGTATGTTTTAACTATTGGGTGCTCTGCATTCCATGTGCCATATATGAGAATGACAACAACAGTTAATAACATTAAGCACCCTGCAATTGGTTTATAATCTTACTGTAATTTGACATTTGAGGTATATATCCATATCTTTTTATTACAAATCTTAAAAACTCCACAACCACTGAAAGCAAACAGAAATACAACATAATACCCAGCCAATAATATCCCACATATGCTATTACTGTATTTAACTTTCTAGGGAAAACATATTCCGTTATCCATGATAATATGTAACTCATGGATATTAAACCAAAGATAGTCCAATATATGAAGTTATTAGGTTTAAAATTAAGACTTTTTAAAAATCTGATGTTCCAAAATCCTATGTATAAATTCACTAAAGCAAAAAATAGTAACATTGTGCTGAATGCTATAACAAACTTAGCCTTCAAGATAATCACCTGCATATTTTTTCTTTTGTTTGTTTCTATTTGTTTTCTATAGAAACCTGAAGTGTTTCTTAATCATTCCTTATTTAATGTATCCAATTTTACGGATTTTATCATACCCATATACACTGAAATCCAGTTTCCCTATTACAATTGCAGCTGTACAAGGCCCTGCTGACTTATTAATATCTATTTTTATATCATCTTCATAATAAAATTCTAAGCCTGTTTCCTCCATAAACTTATTCATTTCACCTTTAATTCCTGAAGAACCTACCGGTATTACTTCACAAACATTTTTATCATTAACAACCTTAAATATATCCTTTGTTGTACAAATCTTTTTTACATTTTTCAACACTTCATCTCCTACACAAGGCTCCCCTAGTATATAGACAAAATCACCCTTTTTTACTTTATCTAAAAGGATTGACTCCTTCTTTACTCTTCCAAAAACACTTATACCTAAAGCAGTCATTGAAGTTTTTATGTTTTTTTCTGTACTTATAATCAAGGGTATATCAAGGTCAATTTCCTTTAATTCATCCTTTATTCCCTTTATTATTTCTTCACCTGTCGGTTCAGGCTCAGAGCATATACTTATACTCATGGTCATAGGCTTAGCCTTTAATGATAATATCTCTGACAAACATACTCTTGCTGTGAACTTTCCTACAATATAAGGGGATGCCTTTACAATATCATTTTCTTTTAGTCCAACACCTCCACAAGAATCACAGGATATTACTAAAAATTCTTTGCTATCTAATTCTAATAGCTGAATATCTCTATGTGTAAATTTCATATTCCACCTCCAAATAAAGATTAGCTTTGTGTTAATAATATTACATAAAATACGTTAAACACAATATAAGACCAAAATCAAAAGGACTATTTTAAAAGAATAGTTTATATTTTAACAAATATATATAATTAGATATTTTTATGTTAAAATATGGATAATAAATATTATGTTACAGGTAGGTTGATATTATGAAAAAAAACTTAATGAATGATACCTTGCCTAGAGACTTTTTTTCAGAAAATATTTTAACCTCTCCTACAAATCTTTGTGATTCTAAGGGAGATCTATTAATCGAAAGTGTTGGATGGTCACGTAGTCCCCTGCATAGGTGTAATCTTAAGGGAAAATACTTTAGAAAAAAACAATTTACTTATTGGAACATTTTTAACGAAGATTATCTTTTTAACGTGACTATTATGGATTTTGACTACATAGGCATAATAAGCTTTTATCTATTAAACTTAAAAACCTGGACTCATATTGAAAAAATCAAGAAAATCCCCTTTGCTTTCGGCGTAAAATTACCAGATTCCGTTGATGGAAGTCTTATTTTTAAAGATAATGATACTAATATACGTATTGAAACATGTGGTGATTTAATAAAATTTAATATCCATATTCATAAATTTCTAAAGTCACCATTGACTACAGACATCATGGTACAACGTCCTAATAATCAGGAAACCTTAAATATAGTTATTCCATGGGATAAAAAGCGCTTTCATTTCACCTCAAAACAGAACTGCTTATCTTCAAATGGTACGATTAATTTAGGTGGAGAAAATATTATCTTTGAACCAGATAACTCATTTGCATCTATGGACTTTGGTCGTGGTATCTGGCCTTATAACACATTCTGGACATGGTGTTCAGCCTCTGGTAAACTTGAAAAGGGTGAAAAAGTTGGATTTAATCTCGGTGCTGGCTGGACAGATAACACAGGTTTAAATGAAAATGCCTTATTCATTGGAAACAAACTTATAAAGATACAAGAAGACGTTTCATTTATATATGATTCTGCCAACATTATGGAACAATGGTCTATTAAAACAAAGTTTTCCGATAATGTAAATTTAAAATTCACTCCACATAAATTAAAAAATCTTCAACTAATCTTCTTTTAATTAAATCTAATTTTATTCAGCTATTTGGATTTTTTTCAGGTTATATAAGGGATGAATCAGGAAATAAAATACAGATCCAAAGAATTTTTGGGACATCTGAGGAACATACAGCAAAATGGTAAAATTAATATTCTAATCTATAAAATATAGGTGTTGGGGAAATGCTTATCTAATATTCTTCCTTTCTCCCAACACTTTAATTTATTTAAATAATTTTTTCACTATTTTCAGTTTGTTTCTGTATGGCGGAAATATAATATTAAAATCAAACAATGTTGTCTTTTTCATTATGCTTTTTTTATGTGAAAAAGTTTCAAAACTAGTTTTTCCATGATAAGCTCCAATTCCAGATGCCCCTACTCCTCCAAATGGAAGGTTTGGATTTACTAAATGAAATAATGTATCATTAACACATCCTCCACCATAGGATATTTCATTTATAATTTTTCTTTCAATATCCTTTGAATTAGTAAATATATACAATGCCAAAGGTTTCTCCCTTTCTTTTATTTTCTTTATTATACTCTCAATAGAATCATACTGAATAACTGGTATTATAGGACCGAAGATTTCATCTTTCATTATTTTATCTTCCCAATTTACATTATCTATAATCGTAGGCGAAATATACAGTTCTTCCTCTATATATTCTCCTCCATAAAAAACCTTATCTTTATCTATTAAATTAATTAATCTCTCCCATTGTCTATGATTTACTATTCTTCCATAATCATTATTCGTTATTGGGGATTCCCCATAAAATTCTAT
The DNA here is from genome assembly GCF_000601455.1 of Fervidicella metallireducens AeB. Classification (GTDB taxonomy): domain Bacteria; phylum Bacillota; class Clostridia; order Clostridiales; family Caloramatoraceae; genus Fervidicella; species Fervidicella metallireducens. Next base: position 23,660 of record NZ_AZQP01000011.1, on the reverse strand, counting down.
GATGTATTTTTTTATTTTTGCTAAAAGGTCATTTTTTACATCCTTATGAACAAGTAAATAATCAGGAGCAACACATGTCTGGCCATTGTTAACAAATTTTCCCCATACAATACGTCTTGCGGCAACCTCTAAGTCCCCATCATTATGAACAATACATGGACTTTTTCCCCCTAACTCTAAAGTACATGGAATTAAATTTTTACCAGCCGCCTCTGCAATAATTTTACCAACAGCTACACTTCCAGTAAAAAAAATATAATCAACCCTTTCATTAATCAAGTCTCTAGTAATTTCCTTTCCGCCCTCAACTATACTAATATAATTTTCATCAAATGTCTCTGTAATTATTTCTTTTATTACCTTTGCTGTATTGGGTGTTAGCTCAGAAGGTTTTAAAATTACACAATTCCCAGCAGCAATTGCACCAATTAAAGGTTCAAATACCAACTGAAATGGATAGTTGGAAGGTCCAATAATTAAAACAGTACCATATGGCTCATGATATATATAAGCCTTTGAACCTATCTGATTAAGGGGAACTCTGACTTTCTTAACCTTTGCCCATTTTTTTAAATGTTTTAAAAAGTAATTAATACTGCTTAAAACTACACCTATTTCTGTAAGGTAACTTTCAAACTCTGATTTATGCAAATCTTTGCAGAGTGCATCCATTATCTGTTTTTCCCTATCTTCAACGGCTTTTTTCAGTTTTTTCAACTGTTCAAGTCTAAAGTTAACATCCTTTGTTACCCCTGCTTCAAAAAATTCTTTATGTTTTAAAATTACCTTTGAAACATCTAATATTTCACTCAATTAACTCCCTCCCTTTCGTTTATTAGTTTAAACTAAAGAACCATCATTCCATACATGATAATTTCATTTATTTCAAATCACAATTATTCTCCATGGTATTAATAAAACTTTTTATCATCTGTACAGAATCCTTTAAAGTAAGATAATAATAATTCTCCGTTCCCTTTCTTTCCATATCTATAATCCCAACTTGCTTCAGCAATTTTAAATGATGTGAAATTGCAGGTCTCGATAGGGACAATCTCTCAGTTATCATATTTACGTTAAGTCCCTCTTCCTCTGCAAGAATAAGTATAATTCTTTGTCGTGTTTCATCAGCCAGTGCGTTTAAAAGAGGAATACATTCCTTAAACATAGTAAGGATTTCTTCCTTGTTATCCTTGATACACATAATGCCCTCCATAAGTTCATTAGTTTAATCTTTTAAACTAATTATAAATTATAATATAAAATTTGTAAATAATACCATCATCAATCATTAATTCTTTTTTTAACATTACACATTCTTATTTATTCCATTATATTACAATTTTTTGTTAGTATGTTATTGATTAATTGTCCCTGTTATAGTACTATTTAGTATGGTATGTTAAATATTACACAAAAGACATTGCTTTTATTTATGTTATAATTCTATTCATAATTAACACTTACAATCCATAAAATCAAATATAAATATATTTAAAAAGGAGGATTATTGATGTCTGAAATTTTTATTAAAAGCAACAGTGAATTACGAGCTGCTGCAAGAAACCAATTAAAGGGTAAATGGTTGATAGCTGTGCTGTTATGCCTTGTTCCATCTATAATTGGAGGAATCTTTGGTTTTATACCGTATGTAGCCCAGTTGTAAACATTATAATAGCTGGTCCACTAGCTTTAGGTCTTACAATATGCTTTGTTAAATTAGTTAGAGAGGAACCCTTCAGATTTGAAAATCTATTTGATGGATTTAAAAATTTTAAAAGTGCCTTTTTAACTCAGTTGTTAATTTCAATTTTTGTTATTTTATGGTCATTACTTCTCTTTATCCCTGGAATTATTGCCGGTTATAGTTATTCTATGGCTTTCTATATTTTAAATGACAACCCTGAAATAGGTGCTATGGAAGCCATAAAAGCAAGTAAAGAAATGATGAAAGGATATAAATGGAAGTTATTCTGTTTGCACCTAAGCTTTATTGGTTGGGCTCTACTTTGTATACTTACCCTTGGAATAGGATTCCTATGGCTAACTCCTTATGTTCACGCTACAACAGCTAATTTTTATCAAAACCTCAAAGAGTCAAAGGTTAATAATCAGATAAATCCTATGGAAATAAGTACAATTTCTGATGATAATATTTAGGATAAAAAATAATGAGCTTAGGCATTTAAATGCTTAAGCTCATTTTTTTATCAAATACACTTTTTCAGCTTTGATTAATACTTTCACTTAGATTATATGTTAATTTCAGGGTTTTTCTTTTAACCCCAATTATATATTGAGCAAAGGGAATGTACTGAATTACCCAACAAGCAGCCAGCGATGTAATTGAAGATATGATAAAAATTAACAGTCCCGACAATAGATAACTTTTAAGTGGAACATTATCCCTTATAATAGCTGCAGCCTTTTGCAGTACAATAACATGTATTAAATAAGCTCCATAAGATAATCCTGATAACTCTTCAATAAAAGCTTTTAAACTTTCCAGTTTTTCATTGAGCTTTAATGAAAGAATATATATTAGGATTATCATGTTTAACATATAAAGAATGTAGAATAAATAAAAATAATTAATACGTGGAAAATAAAAAGGCAGTCTGCTGCAAATTTGAGTATAATACATATAAATTGTAAGTGGTATCTGAATTAATAAAATTCTTGTCCAATATTTTATAGCCAAAGACTTTAAAAATTCATAGTTAAACCACGCCGCAGCACCACATACAAAATAAATTGACCAATATATTGGAGTATACTGAATAAATCTTTTTTGATAAAAAGTTGGCTCTCCAAAAACCAGCTTTGATATTTCCTCAGTTAAATATTGGTTATTCTTAAGTATTATCAAGTAAACAATGCAAAACACAGCATAACAAACATACTTTACTTTTATATCTTTTTTCATAATAAAGGTCCATATTTTAAGTATTATGGGAAACCATATATACAGACGAATAATCATACCCATGTACCATAAATGATAAGATGCTGTACCGGAAAAAATCACCCCAATTAAATTTTTAAGCATATTGTATTTGTGAAATATAATTATAGTAGCAAAGGACCAGAAAAGGTATGGTAGTACTATGTTTAATATTCTCTTTATATAGAAATTTTTTAAATTAAACCCTTGATAATTTGAATTAAACAGAGTGAATCCAGTAATGGCAACAAACATTGGCACCGCAGGTCTTCCAATTAAATATAAAAAGTGAAGGACCATAGAATCTCCAAAGGATGCTTCAGGTCTTTGAGCATATCCACCAAGAATATGTTGATCTACAACTAGTAAAAAACCAATAATTCTCATAATGTTAATTTCATTAAATCTCTTTTTACTCATATTTAAATCCTTCCATAAACAATCTTATCTTACCTGTTTACCTACATCATGAATTATATCATATGATAATCTTCAATATTAGATATAAACTGTATATGGAAATAATTTATAATTTAAAGATAGTTGAAAAACAACCGCCTTTTACAATGCATCAATAAAATTTCTGTATTCATCATAAATCTCAAGATCTTTAAATTTCTTTGTATAATATTCTTTTAACTTCATCTGAACTTTAGAAATGTCCTCTATCTTATTCTTTCTCATATAATAATACTTCAATGTTTCATACTCCTCATCAGTTAAGTAATATCTGATGTTTTTGTTTATGTCGCTGAAAACTTCAATCCCTATTGGTTGTGTTAAATTCTCTTCTACAATTACTATTGTAGAAGCAGCATAATCTCCCAGCCTCTTATTTTCCTTTGAAAAGAAAATCAAAATAGTACCTATTCCAAAGACATCTATGAATACCCTGAAAAGGTTTCGTATTGCTGAATGTTTCAGAGTTATTGGCTGTCCATTGTTTCTTATAGTTCTTAATTTCATTGCCTTTTTGCCTATTGTCATTCCATTCATAGTAAGCTCCATGACTATGAAGTAGCAATAATTGACTAATGAATTTATTATTATTGTTACACCTATTATCCAGCCATAATACTTTTTCCAAAAATCAGGTGAGTAAGCTGAAATAATGATTATTGCTATTACAACCATCAGCATAATTATGCCTTGAATAAGTCCATCTATAACTGCAGCTGCTGTTCTTGACCCTAATCCAGCAAGGTTATATTCTACTTCTATGTTTTCAGGTGTAGTAATTTTAATTTTTTTCATATCATCACTCCAATGCTTGTATACAAAGTTTTTCAATATTTGATAAAATAAACATGAGGTGAAACAGATGAAAGAAGAACAATTTATCGCTGCTAATTCTTCTGTATGGAAAGAATTAGAATTATACTCAGAAAAAATAAATAAAAAAGGTGTTAAAGCCTTATCTTCAAAGGAAATAAAAAATTTTCTAAGTGACTTCCGTAAATCAAGCCATCATCTTGCCTATGCCAGAACCCATTACCCTAAAAGCAGTGTTGTTGGATATTTAAATTCCCTTGTTGGCAAGTGCCATAACCACATATACGCTGTTAAAAAAGTAGAACCAAGAAAACTTTTAGAATATGTTTTATATGGTTTTCCATGCCTTATAAAAAAATATAAATGGTACCTTTTATTTTCATTCTCAGTATTTTTATTGGGATTCTTTGTGAGTATGGCTCTAACTTTTATAAATCCTGAAAATGCAGGCTTTTTTCTTCCCTCAACCTTTATTGATAATATCAAAAACTCTAAAATCGGAAGTAATAACTGGAACTATCCTCTGATGTCCAGTTACATAATGGTCAACAATATTTCTGTATCCTTAAAAGCCTTTGTTTTAGGCATTACATTAGGAATTGGAACTTTTCACGTATTATTTTTCAATGGTGCTCTCCTTGGCTCACTTACTGCCTTAATATATATGTACAGCAGTCCTGTTAGATTCTGGTCACTTATACTTCCCCATGGAATAATTGAGCTTACTGCCATATTTATATCAGGTGCTTCAGGATTTTTAATAGCTAAACATATGCTTTTGCCAGGAGAACATTTTAGACTCCAATCCCTTGTAAATGGTGCTAAAAAGGCCATATCTCTTCTAGGCGGAGTAATAATCATGTTAATTATTGCAGGAATAATTGAGGGTTTTTTTACACCTTTAAATATTTCTGATTACACCAAGCTTATCTTTGCGGCAATAACAGCAATTGCTCTTGCCATTTATTTTTCAATACCTTTTTTTATCAAAAATCAAAACCAGTAAATTCTCCAATTGTGGAGAATTTACTTTTTATAAATATCTTCTGTTTTTAACTTCAATATACTTATTTATCACTGTATATTCCAGTTTTTCTGCCGGACACTCTATACACAATATGTTTTTAGTGTTTAATAGCCTTATAATTTTTTTTCTTTCCTTTAAAAACTCAAGGGCAACTCCTTTATTAAAAAGTTCTTGTGTATTATTGATTTTTTCATTACTTAATTTTTCAAGCTTTTCATTCTTCATAAGAACTAAAACCACTGTATTTGTTTTTGATATTATAGGTAAAGCCCTTAGCATATCCTCTGCCTCTTCAATATTATCAAAATCAGTAAATAAAAAAATTATGCTTCTGTGCCTTTCTTTCTTTTTAAAATAATAAAAGGTATCCTCAAAATTTGAGGTTTCATTTGTATGCTCAATATGATAAAGTGATTCAAGAATCTTATTCCTGTGCCCAGCTCCCTTACCAGGCATCACCATATTCTGAACCTTTGTATTAAATAAAAGAAGCCCAGACTTATCTCCATTCTGATTTACAATATCTGAAAGGACTAAGGCAGTATTAACAACCATATCTAATTTCCTATATCCCCTTATACTATAACTCATTGACCTTCCTGTATCAATTAACATATAAACATGTTGATTTTTTTCAGGTTCATATTGGTTAACTATAGGTTTATTTTCCCTGGCTGTTGCTTTCCAGTTGATTTTTCTAAATTCATCCCCAGGCATATATTCCCTTAAACTTTCAAAGGAAGTCCCCCTACCAATTATTCTCAAATTTCGCTGTCCCTGTTTAAAGGAGCGGTTATTGCATATGCTCATCCTATATTTTATTAAGTTTTCAAGGTTAGGATATACTTTATATTCCTTTTCCAGATTAACTTTAAAAATCCTATAGCAAAGCCCTAATCGTCCCTTATATCTGACATGAAGGTGTTTAAAAAGGAAAGCTCCCCTTTTCATTGGAATTACATTATATTTCAAAATGTTTTTTTGATGTGGTGATATTTTCCCTCTAATACTTTTCTCCTTAACTTTAAAATGGAGATCAGGTACTTCATCCTGAACCTCTATATTCAATAGGTAGCTGCCTTTGTTGTAAACCTCAAAACCTATTTCTTCATCTGTATAAATAGATAACTTTTCATCACCAGTTCTTTTAATTTCTATCATACTGTCCATATCAGAGATAAAATAATCAATAATAAGTAATACGACACAGACTAAATTGTATACTAAAAATACTGTAAATGAATTATTTAAAATAAGGGAAAAACCTAAAAAAACTACCCCAAGACCTAATAAATATATAAAACCTTTTGTTATGTTCAAACTATCACCTGCCCTCTATCTTGGCACTTTCAATTTAGATAGAATATCCTTTAGAACTTCATCTGCCTTTACCCCTTCAAGCTCAAGTTCCGGTTTTAATATAATTCTATGTCTTAAAGTAGGTATTGCCATTTTTTTAATATCTTCAGGTATTACAAAATCTCTTCCTTCATAAGCTGCACATGCCTTTGAACATTGCAGTAAAGCAATTGTACCCCTAGGAGAACTTCCTATATCAATAAGGGGATTATTTCTGGTTTCTGAAACTATACTTACCATGTATTCCATAAGGGCTTCTTCAACCTTCACATTTTGAACTGATTCTCTTAAAGATAATATATCATTGGCAGTACAAACTACCTTTATATCACATTTATCTAAATCAATGCTTGAAAATCCACTGTTGTATCTTTTTATTATTTCAGTTTCTGCATTCTTTGATGGATAGTCTATTAATATCTTCATTAAAAATCTATCCACCAGTGCCTCTGGCAAAGGATAGGTTCCTTCATATTCTAAAGGGTTCTGAGTTGCAAAAACCATATAAGGAGAAGGCAGTTCCAGCAATTCTCCATCAATTGATACAGTATTTTCTGCCATAGCTTCTAAAAGTCCTGCCTGTGTTTTAGGGGGTGTACGGTTAATTTCATCTGCCAGAAGAAAATTTGTAAATACAGGTCCTTTTTTTAACTCAAATTCTCTTGTTTGCATATTGAATACTTTTATTCCTGTAACATCGGCTGGCATCAAGTCTGGTGTAAACTGAATTCTTTTAAAATCTAAGTCAAGTGCCTTTGAAAGTGTTTTAATCATAAGCGTCTTTGCCAATCCTGGTACACCCTCTATCAATACATGCCCTCCGCTTAAAAGACTTATTAATGAATATTCAATTAGTTCATCCTGCTCAACTATAACTTTTTTTAACTCTCTTTTTAAGTTTTCCATTATATTTTTTATATTGTCCCTTTGTAGATTTTCCAAGTTCCATCTCTCCTTTGCTTTAGAGTATTAGTTAATTGTTCTAATATGTAAACTATATGCTTATATTCTTTTTGAGCTGTTTTCACATCAATTTTACTGATAAACCTGTATAATTCCTCAGCTTTATCAATATCGGCAAGATTTAATTTTCTCCAGTACTCAAGCCAATTTTCATCTGGTGGATTTAATTCTTTTATGAAAACCTTATAAAAAATATCAAACATTGCATCCCAGCACTCAGCCTGCCTTAAAAGAGCTCCAGAGGCGTATAAATATTCATTCTCAACCCTCTCAACCTCCTCATATATTGGTACTGCCTTTCCAAACCTTTTCCCCTTGTAATAAAAAAACGCCGCTATAATTATGATAATCTGGTAAATTATAAATTTAGCACCTAAAGGTATGAAATCCCATAATGTCTTTGGATTTAAATTAGCGAACATATAATACTCATTGAAAACTATGTTTCTCTGTTTGTTTTTATCAATCTGCCTTAACAGTTCATATGCTCCTTCAGTACTTTTTCCAAGGTTTATATTTGTTATCTCTAAAACATTAAATGTAATGATTTTTCCTTTTCCATATTTATATATCGTTAAATCCACTTTATTTTCAATTTTTTCCCCATATTCAATAAAAGCTAAGTTATTGGGAACTAAATAAACCAATATACCTCCCTTAGATATCCACTCCTTTATATCAGAGTTATTAACATCAAAACCTCTATTTTCAGCTATAAGCTGAACATCCTGAATATCATATTTATTAGTCTCAATACTCCTTTTTACTGGGTAATTTAATTTCTTTAATCCCTTATAAAAAACGCTGCAACCCATTCTTCCCTTATTAATAACAGAATAATATGGGAGATTGTTTTCTGTAGAATTTAATAAATAAAATGCAAGATAAAGAAATAGAGGAAGAATGATGATGAACAATATAATATCTTTATTTGTTTTTTTCTTCATATTTCTTCACTCCATTCCATAGGATGTTTAAACTTAAAGTCCATTTTTCATATTCCTCTGAGCTTAAGTTTTTATTTCCATACCAGACTGCATTAAACATCTCTATCTGATTTTTAAGCACATTGAGATTTCTAAAGCCACTTTTCTTTATATTTTCAAATATCTCACTGTTGGTTTTATTTAGTTCTAGATATACCAGATTTTTTTCATGCATTAATAAAAGAAGGGCAATAAAATCATATCTTACCGACTTTCTTAAGTCTCCTTCATTTTTAAAGAAAACCGCCTTATCTCTCAGACTTTCAGGTGTAGTTTCATTAGTTATTCTTTCTCCTAAGATTTCTTTAATTTTTGGATTTCTATTTAAAACTTTGTTAAATTTTATAGCTATAAGAATTATTATGGCAGCTATTATGAGTATACCAATAATCATAAACCAAATAGAAAGTTTTTTAGAAACCTCCATAGGGTTGGCTAGCTTTATATCAATTTTATTCAGTAATTTTATAAACCATTGAAATAAAAAATCCTTTATATTATCAATAAATTCTCTGAATACATTATTTAAGTGTTTATATTCAAGACTACTTAAAATTTCCTTTATGGTATTGTCAAATTCACCTTTTGTTGGGAGCATTTTAAACGATTACCTCCCTTGATTTATTATTTTCTCTTTCCCTTTCAAGTTTACTAATCATAATTTCAACATCAAAACCTTCTTTAATAAACCTCTGGTTGAAATATATAAGTGTTGTCATTATTGTTCCTATTGGTGATGTCAAAAGCCACGAAATCAGGTTTAAAGGCCATCTGATATAAGTTGCAGCCAGAGTAACATATGCCATTACATCCTGCTGCATATTTAGTAATTTCAGAACTAAATAAAATAAACTTAATATAATTCCAAACAAACTGCTTATTGAAAACTGAATTGCAGATATGGATAGAAAAATTATAATTCCATATTTAAAGAGTCTCCAAAAATTATTTTTTACTAAATAAAAACTTCTTTCCACTGATTCAATTACACCTTTGTTCTCAATTGCAACTGCATGAAGGGAAAAACCAAGCCATGTAGTATATGCTGTAAAAACCATGGTTCCAACTAAAAATAATATTACAAGAAGGATAAGTGGAAATATCCCATTTAAATCAAATGACATATTTACAAAAAAGATGTATTTATAATTCTTGTAAAGAAAATACAGTAATCCTCCAAAAACAATTGCAGCAGGTATAAGCAATATTATGGTTATAATGACAATACCAAATACTCGTAAAATAGATCTGAATGAGTATTTTAAAGCCTCTGCTGTATAAATCTCCTCATCTGTGTATCTCTGACCTGCTATTTTTATAACACCAATATTTGAACTTAACGCTAAAGAGGTGATTATAGAAAGGAAAAACACGCCTAAAATGACCATTACAACTATATTAGGGAAGTTACTACCTGATGAAAATCCTGAGAATAAACTGATAATCAAGACACCTGCTATACTTAAGACAACAGCAGCCATCATATATACTACTCCATAGGCAAGTTTAAATAAAACAATGGTTTTAAAATGTTTTTTTAAAATTTCTATTGATTCATCCATCACTTCAGCAAAACTCATTATTCCCATATCTAATCTCCTTGTTCTAATTTTTAAACACATCTATATTTTACCAAAGATTTTATTTTATAAAAAGAAAATCTTCTCCCTATCACAAATAAATCATTATTAACATAAACAGAGGCTGTCATATTAACAGCCCCTGAAATCAAAATTATGAACCCCTATTTCCTTTTACCCTTCCTTTGGTTTGTTTTGGTTGATGTTTTTTTCTTTGATTTTTCATTTACTTTTCTATCAATTTTATTTACCGTTTTACCCTTTTTAGCATTAACTTTATCCTTTAACCTTGTTCCTGCTTCTCTCCTGTTTTCCTTAGGCTTAATCAAACATTTTGGTCCATATCCAATTAAATCGGTTCTACCAGCTCTGACTAATGCGTCATAAACTAAGTTGTAATTGTTTGGATTTCTATATTGCAGAAGTGCCCTTTGCATAGCCTTTTCTTCTTTACTCTTAGGAACATAAACCTTTTTCATTGTCATAGGGTCAAGCTCAGTATAAAACATTGTAGTTGACAATGTTCCTGGTGTTGGATAAAAATCCTGCACCTGCTCAGGCTGATAACGTATATCCCTTAAATACTCAGCAAGCTCTATTGCTGTATCTAATGTACTTCCAGGATGGCTTGACATAAGGTAAGGTACAATATATTGCTCCTTTCCTAATTCTTTATTTATTCTATAATATTTTTCTACAAATCTATCATATGTCTTCCCTGCAGGTTTTCCCATATACTTTAAAACCTTTGGTGATATATGTTCTGGAGCAACTTTTAACTGACCGCTGACATGATGCTGAATAAGTTCCCTTAAGAAAGTTTCATCCTTATCAGCCATAATATAATCATATCTTAGTCCTGAACGCACAAAAACCTTTTTAACCTTAGGCAACTCCCTGAGTCTTCTTAAAAGTTTTAGATATTCTCTGTGATCTATCTTTAAATTTTTACATGGCTCTGGGTGAAGACATTGCTTATCCTTACAGAGCCCCTTTGTAAGCTGTTTCTCGCATGATGGGTGTCTGAAGTTTGCCGTTGGACCCCCTACATCATGAATATAGCCTTTAAAATCTTTATGCTCAGTAAGCTCCTTAGCTTCTTCAACTATAGATTCTTCACTTCTGCTTTGTACCATCCTTCCCTGATGAAAGGTTATGGCACAGAAAGAGCATCCACCAAAACAACCCCTTGAACTTACAATACTAAACTTCACTTCCTCTATTGCTGGAATGCCGCCATATGCCTCATAAATGGGATGGTACGTTTTCATATATGGTAAAGAATAAACTTTATCAAGTTCCTCCCTTGATAATGTCATTTCTGGTCTGTTTTGAACCAGATACTTCTCCCCATGTTTTTGAATTAAAGTCCTGCCCCTGATTGGGTCCTGTTCTTCATACTGTATTTTAAAAGCCTCTGCATATTTATATTTATCCGTACTTACATCTTCAAATGAAGGTAATGTTATGTATTCATCATAAACTTCTTCAACATCTTCAACAACATAACAGGTTCCGGGAATGTGCCTTATATATTTTATATCGAATCCATCGTTTAAAGCCTCTGCAACCTTAACTACCTGTCTTTCGCTCATTCCATAAATAAGCATATCCGCACCACTGTCTATCAATATAGACTTTCTCACCTTATCACTCCAATAATCATAGTGGGCAAACCTTCTTAAACTAGCTTCAACACCACCTATGATTATAGGTATATTTTTATACGCCTCCCTTAATCTATTGGTGTAAACTATTGTAGCTCTATCGGGCCTTAGCCCCATTTTCCCACCTGGAGAGTAATAATCTTTATCCCTTAATTTTTTATTAACTGTATAGTGGTTAACCATGGAATCCATATTTCCTGCATTAACTAAAAAACCTAACCTTGGTCTGCCTAGCCTTTTAAAGTCTGCTGTACTTTTCCAATCAGGTTGTGGAATAATTCCAACCTTATATCCAGCATCCTCTAAAACCCTTGATATTATTGCCGTACCAAAGCTTGGGTGATCCACATAGGCATCTCCTGTAACTATGATAAAATCAAGTCTATCCCAGCCTCTTTCCTCCATATCCTGTTTACTTATTGGTAAAAAATCCTTTCTTGTCATACTGCCACCTACTTATTATCGCTTTATGTTTTAATTAATTATTCACTCATCCTTTTGCTATATGATTATAACACTATATAACCTTGTAATCTACCTTTCTTAATTTAGTTATATTTTATATACACTTTCTACATCATAGTTTATGTTATTATGTAGTCACATAAACTTATAAATATTTCCATGTACTTAAAATTCTTTATGTAAAAAACATATTATATTAATCTTAACTATATACTTTTAAAAAAGAGTAAGATTTAAACCTCTGAAAATTATTCAATCATATTGTCAGTGTAAAAATATATTTGGCTTTGAATAATAGTTATATAATGCAGGAGTTCCTATATCATATAGAGAATTAATTATTAATCATATAAAAAGGAAGGTGATTGTATGAAGTATGATTTTAATAAAGAGGTTAACAGAAAACATAATGATTCTGCTAAATGGGATGAAATAGGAAAAAACTTTATTTCAAAGGACCTACTCCCTATGTGGGTTGCTGATATGGACTTTGAAACAGCCCCTGAAATACTTGAGGCAATGCAAAAGAAGCTGAATCAGAAAATATTCGGATATGTATCTAGACCAGATTCATATTATGAAAGTGCTGCTAACTGGACAAAGAGAAGATATGGTTATGATATAAATCCCAAAACATTAATTCATGCGCCTGGTGTAGTTCCTTCAATATCATTGATACTAAGACTTTTTTCCAATGAAAACGATAAAATCTTAATTCAATCACCAGTCTATTATCCTTTTTCAAATATTATTGAAAAAAATAACAGAAAATTAGTTGTGAATCTTCTAAAGGAGCAAAATGGAAAATATTTTATTGATTTTGAAGATTTTCAAAAGAAATGTGAGGACCCTGATTTGAAATGGTTTATATTATGTAACCCTCACAATCCCGTAGGTAGGGTATGGACACGAAGGGAATTAGAGAGAATGGGTGAGATTTGTCTTAAAAATAACGTAAGGGTAATCGCTGATGAAATTTGGAGAGATTTAGTATATAAGGATTATAAATATATACCTTTTGCCTCTTTATCAAAGGAAATTGAAGATATTACAATTACATGTTTTGCCGCAACAAAGACCTTTAACATAGCTGGCCTTCAAGCCTCCTTTGTTTCCTTCCCAAGACAAGAAGAGTTAATAAAATTTGATAATGAACTAGGAGTTTTAGATATAAAAAGAAACAATCCCTTTAGCCTAGTAGCTATAGAAGCGGCCTTTAATAAAGGTGAACCTTGGCTTAATGAACTACTTGATTATCTGCAATCAAACCTTGATTTCCTTATAGAGTATTTTGAAAAAAATATACCTAAAGTAAAGGTTATAAAGCCCGAGGGCACTTATTTGGTATGGCTTGACTTTAGATCTCTTGGTTTAAATAATGCTGACCTTTCTATACTTCTCCAGAAAGAAGGGAAAATAGCCTTAGATGATGGATTTTGGTTTGGTGAGAATGGAGGTGGATTTGAAAGAATTAATATCGCTTGTCCTAGATATCTCTTAGAAGATGGACTAAAGCGAATTAAAAAAGCTGTTGACTCTATTAAATAGTCACATTGGAAATTATAATTTGGGAGGTTATATGTATGCAGGCTTTTTTTGAAGGGATTAACAAGTTTTTTGAATTTATCGTCCCTATAGCTGACTTTTTATGGGACTTTCCCACTAATTATCATTGGTATGCGTCAATACCTATTTTGGGTAAATTTACATTTGCAATTCTTCTCCTTGTTGGTACAGGTATTTTCTTTACCATTAAAACTAGGTTTGTTCAAATTACTCACTTTAAAAAAGGACTTAATATATTGATAAAGAAAAAATCATCTGGTACAGGAACTAGTCCACTAACTGCTTTTTTGCTTAGCTCTGCTATGCGTGTTGGGCCTGGCAATATAATGGGAGTAACAGGAGCCATCTCCATCGGAGGGCCTGGTGCTATGTTCTGGATGTGGGTATCAGCATTCTTTGGTATGGCAACAGCCTTTGCTGAAGCAGTTCTTTCTCAAATATTTAAAGAAAAAGAAGGCAATGAATATGTTGGTGGTCTTCCTTTTTATGGTATGAAAGTTCTTGGTAACAAACGCTGGGTTGGAGTTATCCTTTCAGTTATATTTATAATATACGCTTTATTTAGTATTCCTGGTCAGACATTCCACCTCTTTACAGCTTTAGGTTCTGTTGCTGATACTTTAGCTGGTACTACCTTTGATCGTCAATCTAGTGTGTACTACGGTATTGGAATTTTCCTAATAGTTTCAGTTGCACTAACAGTTCTTGGTGGACTTAAACGTGTTACAAAGGTTACGGATATTATGGTTCCAATAATGGCTGTTATATATACTGTAATCATCCTTATACTAATATTACTAAACATAAATTTAATTCCATATTTCCTTAAGGCTGTATTCGCTGGTGCATTTAAACCAGATGCAATGTTTGGTGGGGCTTTTGGAATTGCATTAGCTCAGGGAATAAAACGTGGTTTGATGTCTAATGAAGCTGGTCAAGGTACAATTACAATGGCTGCTGCAGTTGCAGATAACGACCATCCGTGTGAACAAGGATTTGTGCAGGCTCTTGGAGTTTTTCTAGATACAATGATAATTTGTTCAATGACTGGTTTTGTAATAGTAATGGCACATGTTTGGACTGGCGACTCTGGTGTTGCATGGGATTCAATAAAGGCCTCCAAACTTACAGTATATTTAACTTCAATACAGTATCTTGTTCCTGGAACTGCTCTAGATTCAATTATTAAAGCTATTTTATCATTATGTTATGGATTATTTGCATTTACAACTCTTATTGGATTAGTACTTTTTGCAGAGATATCTGGAAACTTTATATCAAGAGGCAAGAAATTCATAATGGGAATTCGTTTAGCAGGAGCTTTATTCTTCGTTCCTTTTGGAGTTTTAACGGTATTAGCAGGCCTAGAATTAGGTAACTTATGGTATATATCTGATTTTGTAAACATTATGGTTGTTTATGCTAACGTTCCTATACTTCTTGTAGGATCTGGTATAATCTTTAAAGCTTGGAACAATTATCTTTCAACAAATGGTGGTAGATTCGTTTCTAATGAAATAAAGATTGATACTCCTATTTGGACAAAAGAATTGAATCTATAAGAAAAATACTATCTTATCATTTAATAATAGTGAAGGGACTGTACAAAATGAATTTTGTACAGTCCCTTCACTATTTAAATGACACCATGAATATTTTATAAGAAAAGGATTGAATTTAGGTTGATCTTCTAAAATTCAGTTTATCCTATAAAGAAAAAATTAATAGTTATGACCCATTCTATATTTTGCATTAAGTATCATCACAGTACTAATGTATAGATGTTAGCTTTGAAGAAGTATCAGTAAAAGTCCGTATGCCAACTTTAACCCATAATAAACTATTATGGTTCCACATACCAAGTTAATTGTTCTTATAATCTTATCGTTAAAGTTGTTTTTAAATATTGACACAATTGTTGTTATTCCTGTAAACCATGAAAACGAAGCTGTGCAGACACCAACTATGAATAAAGTTGAGGCTTCATGAGGAAGGGACACTCTAAAACTTCCAAGCAGTAGTGATCCATCGATAATAGCCTGGGGATTAAGCCAAGTAACCATGAAACATGTCATAATAATTTGCAAAATAGATTTATTTAAGTCTACTTCCTTTTTTGTATCAGGTTTACTGCGTATAAGCTGCATCCCTATATATACAACCGCAATAGACCCCATAAATAATATAATTAATTTTAAAGTTTTAGTTTTTTCCATTAAGGTTCCTATACCAAAAAAGCATGCCAATGCAAGAGAAATATCAAAAAAAGTAGTTATTAATGCAACCTGATATGCCCTTATTTTAGGCTTACTTATAGCTGTATTAATTACATAGAGATTTTGCATACCTATTGGTGCTACATAAGCAAGTCCCAACAAAAATCCTTGTGAAAAATATTTTAGCATTTCCTTTTGCCCCCTAATAAACTTAATATAATATACTATGCTGTATCCCCTCACCACCTCTATATTGTGAAGCTAAATTAAATGATTCCCTAACAATAACTTCTACATAAAACTTATTTCTCCTTTTTATATAATGCATTTATAAAAATTATAAAATTATGTTATTTTCTTACATTTGCTATTATGAAATAACCTATGCTTAACCACAACACAAAGTAAATGTCCCCATTGAAGAAGCAGCATAGAAAGTAATAACATTCTATGCTGCCTTTGGAATATTTTGATTTGTTAAATTTTTAGCCACATTTAGAAAAACCGCAGTTTGGACATATCACACAACCATCCTGATGGGTTATAGTATTGCCACACTCGGGACATTTGGCTGATTTTTTTGTTTCAATTTGAACTGGTATCAGGTTTTCTATATCTTCTTCAAGGTTTTTCGTTATTTCCCCTTCTGTTGTTTCATGATAATTCATAAGCTTTTCTATTGTTCGTGCAATTGCGTCCGGACAGGATAAAACTCTAATGTCCCCATTATGAGATTTTTGCCTTAGAGTTGAATGACATCTTATCCCCCTTAGCTGCTCTACAATTGATTTCACATCCATGCCACTTCTAAGACCAATTGAAATAAGCCTTGCAGTAGCCTCTGATTGTGAAGGACATCCTCCTGCTTTACCTACATTTGTAAATACCTCGCAAATGCCATCATCATCATAGTTTACAGTTATATACAAATTCCCACAGCCTACCCTTACCTTTTCAGTAATTCCTCTTGTAAGCTGTGGCCTCTGTCTTGGTACTGATACTTCTTTTATCTCTTTTTCTTCCTTCTTATCCTTTGTTTCCCCAATATTGAAAACCTGCCCTTCTCTACTTCCATCTCTATATATTGTAACTCCCTTACATCCTAATCTGTATGCAAGTTCGTATACCTCCCTTACTTCGTCAACAGTTGCTTCATTTCTAAAGTTAACTGTCTTTGAAACGGCGTTATCTGTATGTCTTTGGAAGGCTGCCTGCATCTTTATGTGCCAAATTGGGTCAACGTCATGTGCCGTTACAAAAACTTTTTTAATATCGTATGGCAATTCCTTTATATGGCAAGGTGAACCATATCTTGCAACCTTCATCATAAGCTCTTTTGAATACAGTCCTCTTTCTTTCAGTACCTTTTCAAAGTATGGATGAACCTCAGCAAGCTTATCGTTGTCCATTACATTTCTAATATACGCAACTGCAAACAAGGGTTCAATACCTGAGGAAACACCTGCAATTATGCTTATTGTTCCAGTTGGAGCTATGGTAGTTGTAGCTGCATTTCTAATAGGTTCTTCCTTACCATATATGCTTTTTTCAAACTCTGGAAATGCCCCCCTGATCTTTGCAAGCTCCCTTGAAGCTTCCTTTGATTTTTTATTAATGAAGCTCATAATATTATCTGCCAAGGCAACACCTTCATCTGAATTATAAGGTATTCCAAGCATTACAAGAGTGTCAGCAAAACCCATTATTCCAAGACCTATTTTACGGGTTAGTTTTGTGTTTTTCTCTATTTCAGGAAGTGGATAACAGTTTACATCAATTACATTGTCAAGGAAATGTACTGCATCATAGACGGTTTCCTCAAGGAGATTATAGTCAAAAACATTTTTACCATTTTCCTGTTTAACCATCTTTACAAGGTTAATAGAACCAAGGTTACAGCTTTCATAAGGAAGAAGAGGCTGCTCACCACAATTGTGAACAACTATTCCGTTTGCTATTAATGAATTAGTTATTGGCTCATTAATATCATAAACCTCAACCTCTTCAGCTGGTTCAATGGATTTTACATTTACTATATAGTGGGTATTCTTTCTTGATGGTCTATCTATTTCTATTAGCTTTTTATTTTTCTTTTCGTGTATCAAATTACCTACATGCTTTCTAAATTCGCATATATTATTTCCGGTTATAATGAGTTCAAAGTAATCCTTGCTTTCATATATCCTTTCCTCACCATCCATTGTTGTATATTTAAATGATGATGGATTTTCTTTAGTTCTATTATATATGTTTGAATATATACCAAGATTTAATAAAAGAAGCTGCACATCCTTTAAAAGCCCCTCTGACTCTGATGTTAGTCTTATATCTCTATTATTTTCATCTACAAAGTTTATTGTTCCATCAGAGCTAAACAGACCATTTAAGTAGCCAACTACTGTTTCCTTAGATGCTGTAAATATTGTTTCTGGTACTCTTTTTTCATGGGCTCTTTTAGGAAGGTATCCCAGACCCTTTATTTTATTTACAAAATCCTTTCTTTTAAATAAAGCTTGCCAAGTTTTATTTTCTCTTTTATTTATTACGCCATTACCTCCGCCTAGTTTGTCTGATATCTTCTGCATTATATCTAATATATAATCTTCTTCCTCAGGGAATACCATTCCTGCAACTTCTCCATCTGATGTTAGCCAGCCATCACCTGTCATCCATCCAAGGAATAACCCTAAATCATACCCAATTTCATCTGATGCTGAAAATAGCCCCTCTCCTGATTGTATAAAAACTTCATCTTCTATGGTTAAGTCCTTAGCTTCCTTAAATCCATCAATGGTTAGTATTCTATGATCTTTAGTGACCTTTATTTGTTGACCATTTCCTAAGGTTAGTTTTATGGTTGGTTTAACTCCAGTTTTAAACACCTTAGCACTTCTCTTTGTAGTACCATTTACATAGTACTCTCTTCCATTGATTATTTTCTTTTCACCAAGTACTCTATCGTCTGTTATTATTTCAAAGTTTCTATCCCTATATTTCTCATATAAATCCTTTATTTTAATTAATCCAAACTCTGATGAAATAAGTGTATCAGGATGAAAACATGGATTTGTACTTTCAATATCCCCAAGGTGAGGAGTTGGATTATCCCTGTTCATTCTATCTATAAATACAATCCCAGGTTCACCGTTATTCCATGCCATTTTGACTATTAAGTCAAAGACCTCTTTGGCATTAAGTTTCCCCTTAATCTCCCCTGTGTGAGGTCAATGAGGTCATAATCCTCCTTTTTTTCAACTGACTCCATAAACTTCTCAGTTATTGCAACACTTATGTTAAAATTCGTTATATCGTTATTATTTTCCTTGCACTTGATAAACTCCATAATATCAGGATGGTCTATTCTGAGTATGGCCATATTTGCTCCACGCCTGGTTCCACCTTGTTTCACCGCCTCTGTTGCTGAGTTAAATACCTTCATAAAACTTACAGGACCAGAAGCTACTCCTCCTGTTGTTTTTACAGTTGAGCCCTTTGGTCTAAGTCTTGAAAAACTAAACCCCGTTCCTCCACCAGACTTATGAATTAAAGCAGCGTTCTTAATTGAATCAAAAATTCCTTCCATAGAATCCTCAATAGGAAGAACAAAGCAAGCAGAAAGCTGCCCAAGCGGTCTTCCTGCATTCATAAGTGTAGGAGAATTGGGCAGAAATCTTAGTGAAGACATCAAATTAAAAAATTTTTCCTCGGTCTTATGTACATCTGCATTTTTATCATATATAGCATCAGCCTTAGCAACTGTCTTAGCTACCCTTTCCAACATTTCTCCAGGTGTTTCCATTACATTTCCCTTTTCATCTTTTGATAAATAACGTCTTTCAAGAACAGTTAAAGCATTTTTTGAAAACTCCATTTGCATCTCCCCTATTCTATATTTAGTATATTATATTCATTTCAACACTATATATTGTATCACCCCTGATTAATTTTTGTAAAGTCTAATAATAATTTTTATTAATTAATATTTATTATTTTATATTAAAGAAATAAAAAAAGCAAAAAGTTCTGTGATTGCCAATGAAAGATTATTTTTACTTTACCCTGAAAGATTTTCAATTTATTTCTCCAGAGGTAAAGTAAAAATAAATTTTCATCAGCCTTTACTATTTCTCTCTGCTTTTAGTCTTCCAAAATAATATTATGTTAATTATGCTAAAAAATACTATCGAAATTATACTTGCTGTTATGCCGTAGTCCCCACCATTAAATAAAAATTTATCGTTATAGTTTAAAAATATAACACCAGGACTTGCCACTCCATTAACAGGCGTTGAGTAAATATATAGACTTACAAAATACCAGACAGAATGAAAGATTATGCTGTATACAAGGTCATCTGTATAAATGTAAATAAGGGATAGGAGAATAGAAAAAAATCCTAGACCTATAAACACATTTATATTGGTTCCTCTACCAATTAAGTTTATAAACAAATATATCATAGCTGAAATCAACAAGCCTATATATTTATTATCAAAGGCCTTAAAAACATATCCCCTTATTGTAATTTCAGAGGTTATTCCAACACCTATAGATTCAACTATACCAACTAATAGAATTGGAATTATATCTTCAAGGTAAAACTTGTTCCATATATATCCCTCAAAGACATAGCCACCTAAAAGATAAATTATTAACGTTATCACAGAATTTAAAATAAAAACGCTTAAAACAAATAATCCAGCTCTTTTAAAATTTAATTTTCCTTTTATACCTACTTTCTTTAAAGGATATTCTCCTATAAAAATCCTGACAGCAGTATATGCTGCAGCTGTATCTAGAAATATTTTAAAAAGGGAGATAACATAGTCATTAGATAAAATTCTAGCTACAATATTTTCTGTGATCCTTTGTGATAAATACTCAAAAAAGGTTAAAACCAATATGAAGGCACTTATTTTAATAATTTTTGCAATATACTTTTTCATCATCCACCTCACATGCCTGTTTATTTAGTTGTTAATTATAAGATTCTGTTTTGCATTCATTTGTATCAGGAAATATTAGTCTTAATTAATTAAAATTAATTTAATTTCATTAAAGTAACAGTAACAATTTCAGGTCTATTAAATATCCTTAATGGCATTAAGCTATTCCCTAGCCCCCTACTTATAACCATTGTAGAATTTCTAATTTTAACTGCCCCAGAAGTGTATTTAGGAAAGAATCCCTGTCCTGGTGCAAAAATTCCCCCTATAAATGGAAGTCTGAACTGTCCGCCATGTGCATGCCCTGAAAAGATTAAATCCATATTATTATCTGCATATACTCCTATTTTTTCTGGTCTATGGGACAAGAGTATTTTAAAGCTGTTTTTATCTAATTTATCTAAAGATTTTTTTATTTCGTAATCTATTTTCTCTGATTCCCTGAAGTATGATAAATAATTTACTAAGCTATCATCTATACCAATTATACTTATACTATTCTTGCCCTTATATACATATTCTGCTTCGTTTCTTAGTACCCTTACCCCTGCTTTTTTCAACTTTTCAATAAATTCAGATGTCTTTCCGCAACCTATTTCGTGATTCCCTGTAACAAAATATACTGGAAACTTTTTTGTAAGTTCCTCCATAAGGATAATGCATGGTTCCTCTTTTTTCACCCTGCTATCAATCAGATCCCCAGTGACAACCACTATATCTGGGTTTTCTTTGTAAATTTTTTTCAATATCCTTTCTTGTTTCTTTCCAAAGTATTTACTGTGTAAATCAGAGATATGAATAATTTTATATCCATTAAATTCATCAGGTAGGTTTTTAAACTCCAGTGTTATTCTGTTAATAACAATACTATTATTTTGAAAATAACAAAATAACAAAATAACCCCAAGAAATATGAAAATGTTTAATAGTTTTTTATAAAAGCTTATCTTAGTAACTTTAGCTTTCATTATTTGCATGTTTTCTTCTCCCTTTTAAATTATTTTATATTATTTATTGTATCATAAATTTCTTTTTATAAAAAAATAAGCTGCTGCTTACTCAATTTATTATGAATTTGCAACAGCTTTCTATAACCTTTTTATTTCTTAAAAAATCCCTTAATTACATCTTTTCCTGTTTGTAGCCCCATACCTAAGAAGCCTTTGTTTTTTTCAAATACATCCTCTAATGCAGCAAGAGCTTTATCTATTTCTTCTATGGTTACAGTTAGTGGTGGTTCTAGCCTGATTACATTTGGATTATTAAGTGTATAACATGTAATTATTCCATGTTCATTCATTAATTTCCCTGCAACAAGTGATGCAAAGTATTCCTTTGATGCTTCTGCAAGTTTTCCTGCTGTTATAGTATTTAATATACCCTTTGGTTCTTGAAACTCAATTCCTATCATAAGCCCCATACCCCTTACTTCTTTTATTACAGGGTATTTTTCCTTTAGTTCATTAAGTTTGCCAATGAAATATTCTCCCTTTTCCTTAGCCTTATTTGCCAAATCATTTTCAATTAAATATTTTAAGGTTGCTATACCTGCTGCACAGGCAATAGTGTTACCACCAAAGGTTGATGTATGCAAAAAGGCTTTGTCTACTGTTCCATATGCTTTTTTCCATATTTCATCAGTAGTTATATACCCACTTATTGGCATAAAGCCTCCACCAATGGATTTAGCAAAACACATTATATCTGGAGTTACATCCTCCGCTTCACATGCAAACATGTAACCTGTTCTACCAAAACCTGTTTGAATTTCATCAGCTATCATATATGTATTGTATTTTGTACAAAGTTCTCTAACTTTTTTCAGATAACCCCTTGGTGGCACATTTATTCCACCTTCACCCTGAACAGGCTCAAATATAAATGCCGCTGCGTCCCTTGATTTAAGCATTGATTCTAACAACTCTGTATCTCCATAAGGAACTCCATAACAATCTGGAACAAGAGGTTTAAATGGTTTTTGATATTTTTCTCTACCTGTTACAGATAAAGCTCCCATGGATTTGCCGTGAAAGGAATTTTGACAGTAGATTACTTTCGTTTTACCACTTGCTATTTTGGCAAGTTTTAAAGCTCCTTCAACTGCCTCTGCCCCACTGTTACCAAAGAAACTTCTTTTTAAGTCTCCTGGTGTTATCAGAGCTAAATCTCTAGCCAAAACTCCAGCCATATTGTAGATTGACGCTTGAAGTATGTTTGGTAATCCTATTACTTTCTGTATCTCTTCCCATATCTCTTTATTATTATGACCGGTATTTAAAGCTCCATAACCACCTAAAAAATCGATATATTCTCTACCATCTTCATCATAAACCTTAGTACCCTCTGCTCTTACAAAATGCTTATCGAAATCTAATATTCCCATTAGTTGAACAATACTAGAATTTATATATTCCCCATAGTTTTCCCTAACATCATTTCGCTTAAGATTCAATGCATCTTCAACAGTTAAAAACTTCTCATATTTCTCCTTGACCTTCATTCTAACCCTCACCCCTTAATTCATTGTGCACAATGTGTGCATAATAATTATACCAATATATTCCTTTAATATCAATTATATACTATTGTAAATTATATTTTTAATAAAATAAAAACCTGCACTCTGAGTATTATACAGAATGCAGGTTAAATGTTCAAAAAATAAAAAA
>NZ_AZQP01000010.1 GCF_000601455.1 Fervidicella metallireducens AeB | reverse complement strand
TTATGATTATGCGGGAGTGGCTCAGTGGTAGAGCGTCACCTTGCCAAGGTGAACGTCGCGGGTTCGAATCCCGTCTTCCGCTCCATACATGCGGGTGTAGCTCAATGGTAGAGTTCCAGCCTTCCAAGCTGGCTACGTGGGTTCGATTCCCATCACCCGCTCCAACATGCGCCTTTAGCTCAGTTGGATAGAGCAACGGCCTTCTAAGCCGTGTGTCAGGAGTTCGAATCTCTTAAGGCGCACCAGATACATAAGTAATGGGCAGAATTAGTTTTATGCGCCCATAGCTCAGCTGGATAGAGTTACAGACTTCGAATCTGGAGGTCGTAGGTTCGAATCCTACTGGGCGCACCATAAGAAAATAATATGGACCATTAGCTCAGTTGGTAGAGCACCTGACTCTTAATCAGGGTGTCCTGGGTTCGAGCCCCCGATGGTCCACCATGTTAAACCACCTTTTAAGGTGGTTTTTTTATTCATAAAAACACTATCTTAATAATAGATTTTATTGAGGTGCTATTATGGATAAAGAGAAATTAGTTAAGATTTTTATATATCTTACTGAAGGTTGTATTATTATATATTTTATATATCTAATGTATAGAGCTGCCAATTGGCTTTATTATTTTTGAAAATTCCGTAGATTATTGTATGTAAAAGATACAGAGTTACTTTTTTTATTGGAGTATTTGAGTTATAATAAGTTTTGGAAGAAATACTAGGGAGGAATTTAAATGGGTAAACCGAGTATCTTTAGTAAGGATTACGAAAAATATAGAAAAAGACAAAGATTGAATCTTTTTTTGATAATTTTAATACTTTTTTTTGCTGGCTATTTTGGTGGGAAATATTACTTTACAAAAAATGATATAAATATTTCTGATAAATTCAAGTTTTTCAATAAGATAAAAAATATTAAATTAACGAGAGAAAATGAAAAAAATCCAGAGGTAAATAAAAATAAAATTGTTGATAATAAGACTGATGAAAAGGAAAACTCCACAGCAGTTCCAAAAGTTGAGAATAATAACGAAAATATCAACAAACAGAGCCAATTCTATGAGTATAAATCCTCATCAGGTACTATCTATAAAATAGAATATCTTGATGGTCTTGAGAAGTCAGTTGTAGGTATTGAGTCATCTGATGGCAACTTTAACTACGATATTTCTTTGGATAAAAAATCTCTTGTTTTTGACGATTTAAAATCAGGGGAAATAATCATATATAGTGTAGATAAAGGATGCAGAAAAATCAGCAGAGATTCGTATAAATCCCTTTCTGCAGGAATAACAATAAAGAAGGATGAAGTGCTTAAGAAATCGCCATGGTATATATGGAGTGCTAAGCCCCATTTTACTTCTGATGGAAGGATAGTGTATGTATCACATTTACCATACCTTATGAAGGATTCAACTTTATATCTATGGGCAATGAAGGTTGATGGAACAGGTCATAAGAGGTTAGGAGAGTTGACAAGGAATATAAGTAATATCACTTACGAAAAAAATGATGAGAATGGAAATTTAATTATAGTTGTGGAATCTGAAAAATTTATGCTTAAATCAGGTGGAGTCAAAATTATAAAGAAATAGACTTTATATCTATGACAAACCTATTCATTTGAAAATATATTGGGTCATGAAACTGAATTTCAACATAATGGAAAAGCGTATTTAAATTTGCTTTTCCTATTTTTTTATTAAGTAGGAGTAGCATTTCTAGAATTAGTTATAGAATTATAAATTGTACATGTTATAAGATGTCCTATTTATTGATTTTATACAAAAATAGATTATAGCCTTCATATAATTAAATATATAGAATTATTTGGGGGTAAAACATGCTCAATTATTATAAAACAGATGATTTGCAGGGGAAAATATCATCTTCTATACTTAATGAATATAAAATGGACTATAAAAACCTTCTTTTATCCTCAATTGTAGCAGGATTTCACAGAGCGTATGGTTCCCGGGATGTAGGTATTTCAATGGCCAGAGATATAGTCAATACTATAAATGATTATACTGAAAATCTGTGGGAAAGAAACTTGTTGGTTTGGAATCTTTATATTCTGGCTAGAGATTTTATAGATGATGGCGAATATGAATATGCCCTTAATTATGCAGAGAGAGCGGAGAAAAATTGGTCTAGGGATGTAATTTTAGGGGATGATATTGGAGTATATCATGTTTCATGGATTGAACAAATATGGCTGAGAAAGGCAGAAATATATCTGCTTACCAGTCAAATAGGTAAATTTGAGGAGACTACAGATAAAATATTAAGTGAAAGATTTAATTTTTTTAAGTACGCAGAGGGAATAACAGGTGAAAGGATTTTAAAGGATAGATGTACTTATAGTTGCTTTGAACTAATGTCCTTACAGAAGAGAAAAGAAAATATAGATATTGCAGTAAGGATGATAAAAAAAGCTATCCTTTACAAAGGTGGAAGCCTGATGAGCCTATATTCATTATAGCAAAAGAGAATGAGGATAGGGGCATGTTAAATAAAGCTTATGACTTATATGTTAAATTGTATTATTCGCTACAGGAAACACCTTATGATAATATAAGCTGTGGATACTGTAAAACTTGTTTTGAATTTGATGGAGAACACTATTGTAATAAGTTTGGGATTTCAACAGATTTTTTCAAGGCTTGTACCCATTATACACATTAAAAAGGCAACCCCATGGAAACAATTTATTTGGCAGCACTGAAACAGGAATAAACAGGAGTATGAGATTGCCTTTTCTACATTTAATTTTTAGGTGGAAATTGAATCACATTTAGTATTGTATCCAGAAATAGTTTATTTATTCAAATTACAAAAAATAATCCTAAGAGCACATCTTCAGGATTATTTTTAATATTATGTATATTAAAATGTTATAATAAAAACTGTACAGTTCGTACAAGCAAAAAGTAAAATAATTCGTTATTATTCAGGAGGAAATAAATGAGAGTTGGAATTTCAACAGCATGCTTTTACCCTAATATTAATACAGAGGATACCTTAGATATAATAAGCAGCCTTGGTTTTAGATTATGTGAAATATTTTTAGAAACTGATTATGAGATGGAAGAAAAGTTTTGTATGAAATTGAGGCAAAAGGCTGACCGCCTTGGTTTACATATTTATTCAGTTCATGGTTTTTCAGGGGCTTTTGAACCTTTTTTGTTTGACAGATATCCAAGAAGGAAGAATGATATGGAGAAAAAATTCAAAAAGATGTGTAGAGCCGCTGAAATACTGGAAGCAGAATGTTATGTATTTCATGGATTACGTAATACATCTGAAAAAATAAATCCAAAGGAAATTGCATTGGGTATGGATAATTTGATAAACATTTCAAAGGAGCACGGAGTTAAATTAGCATGGGAAAACGTATCCTGGTGTAGAAGCAACAATATTGATTTTGTCAGGGAAGTAACAGAGAATATGAAGGAAGAAATAAAATTCACGCTTGATATCAAACAAGCAGTAAGGAGTGGCAAAGAGCCAATGGAGTATCTGGAATTTTTTGATGACAGAATATTTAATATACACATAAACGATGCTGATAAAAATAATACATGCCTGCTTCCAGGACAAGGGAATATTGATTTGAAAAAGATAGTAAGAAGAGTTCAGAAGGTTAATCTGGAAATACCATTTATCATTGAGGTATACAATGAAAATTTTAAATCATTAGATGAGTTAAGTCTTGCCAAAAAATATGTTGAGAGTCTGGAGTGGTAAAAAGTAAATATGATTTCAATAAAATTATTTTGTCAAAAACGGTAGAGAAACTTCATTAATACATTACTTAACAATAAGTAGTGAAAATTATGTTACATGAATAATTCAATAATATTATAAATATATTAGTAAATATGACATCAATTAACAGATGTGCATATAATCAAAGTATTTAAGGGGGGGGTACAATGAGCTTATCAAACAGAATCATTTCCATTATTATTTTTATAGTTATGATAGCAGTAATAACAATGCCCAATTTAGCTTTAGCAAAGATAGATGTTAATACAAGAGAGAACTTTAATTCAGACATAGTATTTCCAATGAGTTATAGTGAGGAAGTTCCAGCAGTGGATCATTATCTTCAGGTTAGAAATAAAAAAACAGGAGCATGGGAGGATTTGGGATATTATTCAACTGAGTATAGAAGCATACAGTTTGTAAATTATTATGAATATTATACCACAGGGCCAACCTACTCATCTACATGGCAATCAGATTTAAGTGGTTATGATTTAGAACGCTATAAAAATTACACATATCATTATGTATTACATTAATAGAAAAATCAATATTTTCATATTGTGTGAAACTATAAAAACTATAAATTGTATTTCTTTGTATTGGTGCATATTTTTAAGATGTTTTAAATTGAAAGGGGAACTATGATGATAAAGTTATTTCAAAATAATTTACAAAAAGTAATTTTACTGATAACAGTTATACTGATTGTAACTGCATTAGTCACTTTTTTGAGCACGAGAAAATCAACAACTATAAATCAAGATTCAAATAAAAGCAAAACAATTATAATTTACTGCTCACATCCACAGGAAATGTATTATAATGGTAATAATGTAACTGACATTGCAGAAGAAATTTTTAATAAATTAAAAAATGAATATATAAATGTTTGTCTTTTAGAAGTGCCCACAAGCACTCCTCGCAATAATGGGTTTGAGATTTCTAGGGAAATGCTAAAGAAAAAAGTTGAAAATTTCAATGAAGTAATTCTACTTGATATTCATATAGACTATCCCGTGTTTCAGAAAAATCAAAAACCACTGGTAAAAAATTCTGAGCAAGGTATTAACATAGTAGTTTCTGAAAAGAATAAATCATTTAAAGAAAATAGAAAATTTGCAGATAGATTATTAAATGAAATAGATAACTTAGATAAAAAAAATACCACTAAAATAATTTTAAATAATGCAGATATATTCAATCAAGATTTATCAAATAACGCATTATTAATTAATATTGGAACAGGTAATACTTCAATGGAAGATGTAAAAACTTATGTTGATAAATTGGTAATTGCTTTAAAGAAAATTACTGTAATAAATTATTTAACAGGTAGCTTTAATTTGTGCTGAAATTTATGATATTATTATTACAAGACATTAAAAGGACTCTAAAGAGTCCTTTTAATTTACGGCTCAATTTTAAAATCTGGAGTGATTATATGAAAAAGTTTAGAATTATTGTAATTTTAACAGTATTAGTTTTTTTAGCAGCCTGTAGCAATATTACATTAGATACGCAGGAAAAAGAAATTAAAGATGCATATAATAATCTAGAAGTATCCTTTATAGATGTAGGGCAGGGTGATGCTATTCTAATTAAGACACCAAAGGATAAATATGTATTGATTGATTCTGGTTCTCAGAATAATGAAAAAGAATTTATTGAATATCTTAACAAAAATAAAATAGATACTTTTTCTGCAGTTATAGCTACACATCCACATGAAGATCATATTGGAAATCTTGACTACGTTATAAGACAATATGATATTTTGAATATTTATATGCCAAAGGTTACAGCAAACACAGCTTCATTTAAAAATTTAATGGAAGAAATTAAAAATAAAGAGTTGAAAATAAAAAAGGCTGAGGCAGGGGTATCCTTTACAATAGATGGAGTAGAATTCTTGTTTTTAGCACCTAACAAAGAAAAATATAAAGACTTGAATAACTATAGTGCTGTTGTTAAAGTTACTTACAAAGATAAGAGTTTTTTAATGATGGGCGATGCAGAGAAACTCTCTGAATACGAGATTATAGATAGAAGTTTTGACGTTAAAGCTGATGTTATAAAAATTGGACATCACGGAAGTACTTCATCGACTTCAAAAAAATTTTTGAAATTGGTTAACCCAGAGTATGCTGTGATTATGTGTGGAAAGGGAAATGATTATGGACATCCCCACAGGGAAACGATTGAATTATTAAAAAAAAGTAACATTAATATATATAGAACTGATATATATGGAACGATAAAATTTATAGTAGATGGGAAAACATTAAAAATAAATACAAATAATTGAAATTTTATGTTTAATAGTAAGGGAAATAGGGGTATAATTTACTTATAGTAGTTTAGGAGGGAGAAATTCGGGTGAGGGTCTGTTATGATAAAAAGCACGATGTTGTTAGCATATATTATGAGTCATACAGTGAAATAAGTACAGAAACAAGTAATTATGATGAAGCACAAATTGGAAACAGGACATATGAACCTGAAACAGCAGCAAATCTAATAATAGATATGGTTGATTTAATAGATTCAAATGGTAATCTTAAGGGATTCAGAGTGTTTAATGCTTCCAAATATTATAGTATTGAGCTTTTAAATTATGCAGAGTCAGAAGAGCTTAGTGAAGGTGATCTTAATTTAATGACTAACGAGCGTGTGATAATGAAACTGAAGTAGGGATAACTCAGGTATATACTTGAATATGTGTTTATTGTATGATATTATTACAATGTTATAGCTATATACATAGCAGGGATTGAATACATATATTGAATGGGATTGGTGGATTTTCGCCCTGATGTAATAGAAAACATAGTCAAGAATAGGAGGAAAAAAAATGAATTGCACTGTTGAAAGAATAGAAACAAATGTAGTGAAATTGGAAATAACAGTTCCAGCAGAAAAGTTTAGAGATGCTATTAAAAAGTCATATTCTAAGAATGTGAATAGATTTAATGTTCCAGGCTTTAGAAAAGGTAAAGCACCTATGGCTATTATTGAAAAAATGTACGGTGAAAGTGTATTTTATGAAGATGCCATAAATATAGTTTGTGAAGAAACTTATCCACAGGCTATAAAGGAAAACAACATATCACCTGTTGATTATCCTGAGATAGACATTGTTGAAATTGGTAAAGAAGTTGATTTTAAATACACTGCAAAGGTAGTAGTAAAGCCAGAAGTTAAGCTTGGGGATTATAAAAACATAGAAGCAAAGGAAATCGAATATCCAGTAACTGAAGAAGATGTAGAAGTACAATTAAATGCTATGAGAGAAAAAAGTGCTAGAATAATCAACAAAGAGGATGGAGAAGTTGCAGAGGGTGATATAGCTGTAATTGACTTTGAAGGATTTATTGATGGAGTAGCATTTGAAGGTGGAAAGGGAGAAAATTATGACCTTAAGATAGGCTCAAATACTTTTATCCCAGGATTTGAAGCACAAATAATTGGAGCTAAAATTGGAGAAACTGTAGACGTGGATGTAACTTTCCCAGAAGATTATCATGCTGAAGAATTAAAGGGTAAGCCAGCATTATTCAAAGTAACTGTAAAGGGAATAAAGGTTAAGGAACTTCCAGCATTAGACGATGAATTTGCAAAGGATGCTTCTGAGTTTGATACTTTAGAAGAATTAAAGTCAGATATAAGAAAGAAACAAGAGGAATCAAACAAAGCAAGGGCAAAGAGAGATTTTGAAGATGAAGTTGTTAAAAAGGCTGTTGAATCTTCAGAAGTTGAAATTCCAGAAGTTATGATAGAAAAAGAAATAGAATTTATGGTAAGGGACTTAGACTATAGATTAAGATATCAAGGTTTAACAGTAGAAAAATATGTTGAACTTATGGGAATAACAATGGATACTATAAAGAATGACTTTAAGGAAGTTGCAGCTAACAAAGTTAAAACAAATCTTGTTCTTGAAGCAATTGCAAAAGCTGAAAACATAACAGTTTCAGAAGAAGATGTAGAAAAGAGAGCAGAAGAAATAGCAAACATTTACGGTTCAAAGGACGTTGAAAAGGTTAAAGAAACTATTTTAAGAACAGAAAGACCAATAATTGAAGAAGAACTAGTTAATAATAAGGTTATAGAATTCCTTGTTAACAACAGCAAAATAGTAGCATAACATAAATAAAAATTAATATAAAAAGCAATTGCCAAGAATAAACTTGGCAATTGCTTTAAATCTAAGAATTGGAGGGGATTAATATGAGTTTGGTTCCAATGGTTGTTGAACAAACAAGTAGAGGAGAAAGATCATACGATATCTATTCTAGATTACTTAAGGAGAGAATAGTTTTTCTTGGTGATGAAGTAAATGACCAAACAGCAAGCTTGGTTGTCGCACAATTGTTATTTTTAGAAGCTGAAGATCCAGATAAGGATATTTATTTATATATTAACAGTCCAGGAGGCTCAATAACTGCTGGTATGGCAATATATGATACAATGAATTATATAAAGCCAGACGTTGCTACAATATGTACAGGAATGGCTGCTTCCATGGGAGCATTTTTATTAGCTGCTGGTGCTAAGGGAAAGAGGTTTTCACTGCCAAACAGTACGATAATGATTCATCAGCCCCTTGGTGGAGCAAAGGGTCAGGCATCAGATATAGCAATCCATGCAGAATATATCATAAAGACAAAGAAAAAATTAAATGAAATTCTAAGTGAAAGAACAGGTCAACCACTTGAAAAAATTGAAAGGGATACAGACAGGGATAATTTCATGTCTGCTCAAGAGGCACTGGAATATGGTTTAATTGACGAGGTTATCACCAAGAAGAGTAAGTAGTATTGCGGGGTGTGAGGATGTCAAAACTAGATGATAAAAAGCAGCTAAAATGTTCTTTCTGTGGAAAGAATCAGGACCAGGTTAAAAGACTTATAGCTGGACCTGGAGTATACATTTGTGATGAATGTATAGAACTGTGTTCTGAAATAATTACAGAAGAACTTGAAGTTGAACAGGAATTAGACCTGACAGATTTACCAAAACCAAAGGAAATAAAGGACTTTTTAGATCAATATGTTATTGGTCAGGATGATGCAAAGAAGTCTTTAGCTGTAGCAGTATATAACCATTATAAGAGAATTAATTCACCAAAGCTTAAAAACGATGATGTGGAGCTACAAAAAAGCAATATTCTACTTCTTGGTCCAACAGGTTCAGGTAAAACGTTGCTAGCTCAGACACTGGCAAAGCTACTGAATGTACCCTTTGCAATAGCAGACGCAACAACTTTAACTGAGGCAGGATATGTTGGAGAAGACGTTGAAAACATTTTACTAAAGCTTATTCAAAATGCAGATTACGATATTGAAAGGGCAGAAAAAGGTATCGTATATATAGATGAAATAGATAAAATCGCAAGAAAATCTGAAAATCCTTCAATTACCAGAGATGTTTCAGGAGAGGGTGTACAACAGGCATTGCTTAAGATTTTAGAGGGTACAGTAGCAAGTGTTCCACCACAGGGTGGACGTAAACACCCACACCAGGAATTTCTTCAAATTGATACCACCAATATTTTATTTATATGCGGTGGAGCATTTGATGGTCTAGAAAAAATTATTGAGAAGAGAACCCATAAAACTGCATTAGGCTTTGGGGCAGATGTAAAAAGTAAAGAACAAAAGGATGTTGGCGAAATTTTAAAACAGATATTACCAGAGGATCTTTTAAAGTTCGGATTAATTCCTGAATTTATAGGAAGATTGCCAATTGTTGTTACACTAGGTTCATTAGACAGGGCAGCTTTGATAAGAATATTAACAGAGCCAAAGAATGCACTTGTTAAGCAGTATAAGAGATTGTTTGAAATGGATGGAGTTGAACTTAATTTTGAGGATGAAGCACTTGAGGCTATTGCTGACGAAGCTTTAAGAAGAAAGACAGGCGCAAGAGGGTTAAGGGCAATAATGGAAAGCATAATGTTAGAGGTTATGTTTGATATCCCTTCAAGAAATGATATAGTTAAGTGTCACGTAACCCATGATACGGTTGTAAATAAACAGCCACCAAAGCTTGTTATTGGTGAAGGTAATAAAAAAATAACAGGTAAATCAGGAAGGAAGAATAAGCTTAAGGCTGACAATGAAGATGTTTCATAGGAGCTGTGGCATTAGCATTTAAAAAAATGCTAATGCCACAGTCTCTTTTTCCTTTTTTGAATATTTTTCCCTTATTAGTACATACTAAAATTGAATAATAAGGGAGGGGATAAAATGTACGGTGGTCAATTATTAGGGATAATAAATTTAATTTTTACAACTATCATTGGTCTATATTTTTATAACTTGCTTAAAGCACAGCAGTCTACAAAAATCAGTATTGAAAAGGAAAGCAAAAAGGAATTGGAAAAGTTACGAAAGATGAGGGAGGCAAGATTAACTGAACCCCTTTCAGAAAAAACACGCCCATCTAATTTTGAAGAAATAATTGGTCAGGAAAGGGGTATTAAGGCTTTAAAAGCGGCTCTGTGTGGTCCCAATCCACAGCATGTAATAATATATGGTCCTCCAGGGGTTGGAAAAACAGCTGCAGCAAGACTCGTGTTAGAGGAAGTAAAAAAGAATCCAATATCTCCCTTTAAGATGGACGCTAAATTTGTTGAAGTAGATGCAACAACTGTGAGATTCGATGATAGGGGTATAGCAGATCCGTTAATTGGTTCAGTACATGATCCTATTTATCAGGGAGCAGGCCCTTTAGGAGTTGCAGGAATACCTCAGCCTAAACCTGGGGCAGTCACAAAGGCAAACGGTGGAATATTATTTCTTGATGAAATAGGTGAGCTTCATCCTATACAGATGAATAAGTTATTAAAGGTACTTGAAGATAGAAAGGTATTTCTTGAAAGTATATATTACAGCTCAGAGGATAGTAACATTCCTACCCATATAAAAGATATTTTTGAAAATGGCCTTCCTGCAGATTTTAGATTGGTAGGAGCTACAACTAAAAACCCTGAAGATATTCCACCAGCAATAAGATCCAGGTGTGTAGAAATTTATTTCAGAGCTCTTACACCTGATGAAATTAAAATAATTGCAAAGAATGCAGCAATTAAGGGCGGATATCAGATAGATGATGATGCAGTGGATGAAGTCAGCAAATATGCTAATAACGGCAGAGAGGCGGTAAATATTGTTCAGATTGCCGGTGGTATTACTATTAATGAAAATCGTGATACAATAACAAAAGAGGATATTGACTGGGTTATTGAAAGTGGTAACTATAATCCAAGGCCTGAAAAGAAAATTGAGAAAAAACCTCAGGTTGGATATGCAAATGGGCTGGCAGTATATGGACCTAATATGGGTACATTAATAGAGATTGAGGCCTGTGCAGTTAAGACAGATAATTCTGAAGGAAAAGTTACTGTTACAGGAATAATAGAAGAAGAAGAAACAGGTTCCTATGGTAAAAAACTAAAAAGAAAGAGTACTGCTAAAGCAGCTATTGACAACGTAATAACAGTATTAAATAATCAGCTGAAGGTTGATACCAAAAATTATGATATACATGTAAATTTTCCAGGTGGTATTCCAATTGATGGACCATCTGCAGGAGTTACCATAACAACAGCAATTTATAGTTCAATATTAAATATTCCTATAAATAATGAAGTTGCAATGACGGGAGAGGTATCAATAAGAGGATTTGTTAAGCCTATAGGTGGTGTTATTGCAAAAATTGAAGCAGCTAAAAAAGCAGGAGCAACAAAGGTTATAATACCAAAGGGCAACTGGCAGGAAACCTTTAAAGATTATGGTATAAACATCGTTGCAGTTGAAAGAATAGAAGAGGTTATTAAGGAGGCTTTAATCTTTGATGTTAATAAAAACAATACATATAACATAAACAACAAATCTAATGTTGATATATTATCTGCTGAAAGTGCATCTTAACTTTAGAGAATCTATAATTTATACAATTATAAAAATGGCTTACAAAGCTATTCTTAATTGTGGCTGAGGGACATTATTAAAGTTCGTTATGATGATTTTTGGTAACGAATTGATTTGTTTCTCAGCCATAAAATATGAAAATACTATATATGGGTTTATTTCAGTTGAAAAAAATTTATACTATAATGTATAATATTATAAGCCATACCGAAAATGCATATCTCTGCCATGAAAGGAGATGAATAGTATGAACAGTAATAAAAATATATTACCATTGCTGCCTTTAAGAGGAATGACAATTTTCCCACATATGGTTTTACATTTTGATGTAGGTAGACAAAAGTCAATACTTGCCCTAGAGGAAGCAATGGTGAATGACCAAAAGATTTTTCTTGTAAGTCAGAAAGATTATAAAGTTGATAATCCGGCTGTTGAGG
This sequence comes from Fervidicella metallireducens AeB, assembly GCF_000601455.1. Lineage (GTDB taxonomy): Bacteria > Bacillota > Clostridia > Clostridiales > Caloramatoraceae > Fervidicella > Fervidicella metallireducens. Next base: position 57,967 of record NZ_AZQP01000010.1, on the reverse strand, counting down.
ATATATATAAAATTGGAACAGTATCAAAGATTAAGCAGATACTAAAACTTCCAGGTGATACCATAAGAGTACTTGTTGAAGGATTGTACAGGGCTGAAATAAAGGAGGTACTTAAAGAAGAACCTTATTTTCAGTCAGAGGTAATTCTTCATGAAGAGGAAGAAATAGAAATAACAGTGGAAGTAGAAGCTATTATGAGGCAGGTAATAGCTGGATTTGAAGAGTACATAAATCAAAACAATACTATACCTGATGATGTGATTTCAACTATAGAAGATATTAAGGAACCAGGTAAACTAGGGGATATAATAACTTCTTATCTGATGTTAAAACAAGAGCAGAAACAGGAACTCTTAGAGGCTGTTGACCAGATAGACAGATTAAACAAGCTTCTTGAAATATTATCAAGGGAGATAGATATATTAAAAATAGAGAAGAAGATTGGCTCAAAGGTAAAGAGAAAAATAGATAAAATGCAAAAAGAGTATTATCTAAGAGAGCAACTTAAGGTGATACAGGAAGAATTGGGAGATAGAGATGGTATACAGGCAGAGGTAGAAGAATATAAAAAGAAAATTGACAAGGCAAAATTACCAAAGGAAGCAAAGGAAAAGGCACTTTATGAGATTTCAAGGCTTGAAAAATTAGGTGTTTCAAGTCCTGAGAGTGGTGTTATCAGAACATATTTAGATTGGGTAGTAGATTTGCCCTGGAGTAAGGAAACTAAGGACGTTGATGATATAAATAAAGTTAGTGAAGTTTTAGAAAAAGAACATTTTGGTTTAAAGGATGTAAAGGAAAGAATTCTAGAATATCTGGCTGTTAGAAAGCTAAACAAAAATATGAAGGGCCCAATACTTTGTCTTGTTGGACCTCCTGGAGTAGGAAAAACTTCAATTGCCCGTTCTATTGCTAATGCAATGGGAAGAAAATTTGTAAGAATTTCCTTAGGTGGAGTCAGGGATGAAGCAGAAATAAGAGGTCATAGAAAAACATATATTGGTGCTATACCAGGCAGAATCATCTATGGAATGAAACAGGCAACATCGAAAAATCCTGTGTTTTTAATGGATGAGATAGATAAAATGAGTTCAGATTTTAAGGGTGATCCAGCAGATGCACTTTTGGAGGTTTTAGATGCAGAACAAAACTCAACATTCAGGGATCATTATTTAGAGTTGCCATTTGATTTATCAAAGGTTTTGTTTATAACAACTGCTAATTCGGTTGATACAATTCCAAGGCCATTACTTGACAGAATGGAAATTATTGAGGTATCGGGATATACCGATGAAGAAAAAATAAACATTTGTAAAAACTACTTGATTCCAAGACAAGTCAAGGAAAATGGACTTAAGAAGGACTGTGTTTTATTCTCAGATAAATCAATAAAGGATGTAATAAACCTTTACACTAGAGAATCTGGAGTAAGAAATTTAGAGAGAAAAATAGGTTCAATTTGTAGAAAGGCTGCAATTGAAGTAGCCAAGAATCCAGAGAAAAAAATAAAAATAACCCAACAGAATCTTACAAAATATCTGGGAACACCGAGATACAAATATGAAGAAAAATCTGGAAAAGACCAAATAGGTGTGGTAATGGGTCTGGCATGGACTGCATATGGAGGAGATACACTGCCTGTTGAAGTTGCAGTAATGACAGGTACAGGTAAACTTGAACTGACAGGAAAACTAGGAGATGTAATGAAGGAATCTGCAAGGGCTGGGTACAGCTACGTAAGGGCTTGCAGTAAAATGTATGGAATAGATGAAGAATTTTATAAAAATACAGACATACATATTCATGTTCCAGAGGGTGCAGTACCTAAGGATGGACCTTCAGCAGGTGTTACTATGATAACGGCAATGGTTTCAGCTTTATCTAAAAAGCCTGTAAGAAGTGATATTGCTATGACTGGAGAAATAACATTAACAGGAAGGGTTCTTGCTATAGGTGGTGTTAAGGAGAAGGCTTTAGCAGCCTACAGAGCTGGAATTAATACTATTATACTTCCAGAGGAAAACAGAAAAGACATAGATAAGATACCAGATAATATAAGGAAAAAAATCAAATTTATTTTTGCAGAAAAAGTTGAACAGGTGTTAGAAGTAGCACTTAAGGGGGAAGTATAATGTTAATAAAAAAGGCTGAAATAGCTACAGTTGCAGTTGCACCAGCACAATATCCTAAGGATGGTTTACCAGAGATAGCTTTATGTGGAAGATCGAATGTTGGAAAATCTTCTTTGATAAACACATTGGTAAATAGAAGAGGACTGGCTAGAACCAGTTCAGTACCAGGAAAAACAAGGACAATAAATTTTTTCAACATTAACGATGCACTTTATTTAGTTGACCTTCCAGGATACGGATATGCAAAGGTATCTAAGGAAGAAAAATTAAAGTGGGGTAAAATGATTGAAGATTATTTAAATCATAGAGAGGAACTGAGATTGGTTGTTTTGCTCGTGGATATAAGGCATAATCCAACAGCTGATGATAAAATAATGTATGATTGGATGAAAAATTCTGGCTGTAAAATAGTTGTTGTTGCAACAAAGGCTGATAAATTATCAAAAAATCAGCTATATAAAAATATAGCTATGATAAAGAAGGAGCTTCAGCTAAGCCAGGATGATGTTTTCATTCCTTTTTCCTCAGAAACTAGGCAGGGAAAAGATGAACTATTGGCAGAAATAGAAAAATGCTGTTTATGATATGTATAAGTTTTAAAAATATGGTAAAATAAAGTGTAATGATTATTAATATAACTAGGAGATGAATATGGAAAATAACTTATTAGAATATCTTAAAACAGCATTGATAGTATCGATAATAGGAATACCTATTTGGTTTTCTATGAGAAAATATGCCTTCAGAAATTTAAATAAAACAATGGCATCTGTTTTATTTATAATTTATCTGACAGCCACTGTCTTTACACAAAATTTTATACCCTTTGTTGCAGTGATTATAACCCTGATTTCCATGAATAGAAACAACAGGGAAGATGTTGATTTATATAATTTTAGAAATATAAAGGGACATAAAACAAAAATAGTATTAAATGCACTGCTGTTTAATATTGTTGTAAGATATATAAATGTTGTATTTGTAAACCTGATTCAGCTGCTTGGAATTAAACCCGAGCCCCAAGAGGTGATTAAGGTATTTAATAATAGCAATTGGACTGTGGTGATTATTTTAACTTTTATTACTGTTATATTTGCTCCTGTTGTAGAGGAGTATGTGTTCAGGCATATTTTATATAAGGGATTTTCTAAAAAAATAGGAAAAATATCATCAAGTATATTGACCAGTGCACTGTTTACCTTGGTACATTTTAATTTAGCCGGTACAGTAAGTTTTTTTGCAGTAGGTATCTACAACTGTTATTTATATGAAAAATATGGATACAGGGCGGCAGTGTTAAATCATTTTATTTTCAATTTCGTTCCTACAATACTTATTATATTAGCGAAAATATATGGTGTTAACTTAACATAATGTTAAAAAACCAGGGAAGAATTTTTCTTCCCTGGTTTTTTAAGTAATTAAATAACTCTCAGCATGATTTTATGTGATGAACTTAGGTTATATTAATCCTCATCATTATTTGTGTTATTTGAAGGTTTTTTATTTTGGTTTTGAGGAATAGCATTATCTATAACGGTTTTCAGGCTATACAGATTTATTATTTCATCGATTATTCTGCATCTATTCTCTGGTAAAAAGGATTTTAGAGAATTAAGGATTTCCCTTCGTGGATCGTTATCACTAAGTACATTTCCTTCATATTGTGGTGACAGGTTTAATTGGGATAATAATGATGATATCTGATTTACATCTACACCCTTTAATAGATTTTGTATAGATTGATTATTTGTACCACCTAAGGAATTAAGAGCTTGATTTAAATTATTGTTATTAATCAGGTTAGGTATTGATGAAACATCCATATTGTTTATGGAGTTATCATTGTTATTAGAATCCATTCTATCTTTTCTTCTATGATGATGGTGACCCATTACAATACTCCTTTCATAGATTTATGTATGGGAATGGATTAACCATCCCCACATGCAGCCATTAATAACAACACGTGTAGACTACAAATGTTGGTTATTAATAGCTACATTATTACCTTCCGCATAGAAGGTTTGTTGAACCACAGCCACATCCGCAAATTAAAAGGTATAATGCGATTACAAAGAGTGTGCTGTTGTCGATAGTCTGGTTGTTAGTGTGGAAGCATCCACCTTCAACTGAACCAAGGTTACCATGATCTTTCTTTGTAAATTGAAGGATGATAAGAAGTAATACTAGTAAGTTACAAAAGCTAGCTCCACCAAAGTTTCTTGTTCTACATGACATAATATAACCCCCTTTACCACATTTGTGGTTAATATATTAATTTATGTTCAGCAAGTTGTTACTGATTCATTGTTGTTACATCTGCCGAGTAAGAAGATAAGGGCAATTATCAAAAGTACAAAGAAACCATCATTTCCAAAGAATCCTCCAAATCCGCCATATCCTCCATAGCAGCAATCGTCATAGCAGCAGTGTTTACGATGTTTATGATGTTTAGATGAACAGCAGCAATCATCATAGCAGCCACAGTTCCCAAATCCAAATCCTCCAAATCCACAGTTACCAAATCCAAAGATTATGAAGAGAATTATTAAAAATATAATCAGTTTATTTGATGAGTTACTATCGCTGCCAAATCCTCCACATCCACTTAATAATCCATTTAGATCCATACATCACTCCCTCACTTTCCTATATATTAGTCTAAAATGTCCTGTATCTAATATTAATTTATGACGGAGATGATAAAGTGGTTACAAAATAGAAGGCAGGATTTAATTTTTATTTTAAGTAGACTGTAGGAAAACTGAAAAATTGTAAAAATATTTATACTGAGTTGTACAAATTAATAATTTATGTCATAATCTATTTATACTAGTAACGGGGTGATTTTGGTGAATAAAACTAAGAAACTTATTTTTGATGCATCAATTAAGTCCTTTTCACAAAAAGGTTTCCATAAATCTACTATGGATGAGATAGCAGATATGGCTGGAGTGGCAAAGGGTACTTTGTATTATCATTTTAAAAGTAAAGAAGATATTTTTAAGTTCATAATTGATGAAGGTGTAAAGAGAATAGAAGATGAAATAAATGAAAAGACAAAGAACATGCTTGATCCAGTTAATAAATTACGTGCAGTTTGTGAAATTCAGATGCAGTTAGCAATAAATCATCTAGAATTTTTTAAAACAATGCTTAGTCAACTGTGGGGTGACGAGGAAAGACAGCATCAGCTTCGAAATGTATTATCCAGATATTTTAAACTAATTGAAGGGTTTTTGAAAGAAGCAGCTGATGATGGTTTGATAGCAGATGATAATTTGGAGATAATGGCCTTTAACTTTTTTGGAGTAATGACTTCTACAGTGGTATATAGCTTAATACATAAAGAAAAGGATATAAGCCAATTGACAGAGACACTGTTGGGGTTTGTAATGAGAGGCATCGGGAGATAAATAAAAACCCCTTTTGGGGTTTTTATTTATCTCATGTTGTTATTGTTTTTTGGTTTAAATGTTCTGCAAGCAGTTCCGTCAGCAGAGTTTACAAATCCGTCACCACAGGCATCAACCTTTACGTTTTCAGCAGTACAATAAGTATTTGAGTTGTAAGCACAATTAGTAACTGTGCATTTTAAATTATTCATCATATGATATCCCTCCTTTTATACTCATGCTTATTTTTTACAAAAGAGGGTAAAGATATACTATTAATTTAGGAATTTTAATATAAGAATAGTTATTTCAGGTTATACAGTAATGGAACTAAAATAGGAACCAATGATGATAACAATGCTCCATTTATAAAGGAAATAACAACGGTTTCTTCATCAGTAGCCTCTGCTATAAGTGGAAGAGTAGTATCCATCGAAGTTGCACCAGCAGGAGCAATGGCAGTGATTTTTGTTAATTTATCTGCAAGTAATGATATAGTTAAAACTGCAAAGAGTTCTCTAAAGACATTGGTAAGAAATGCAATAGTACCAGCTTCGGCACCGCATATGTTAGATAGTATTACACCAGACAAACTATACCAACCAAAGCCAGAAGCAATTGAAAGACTAAGGTTTGAAGGCATGTTAAATATAAAACCAGCAATTAAGCCGCCAATTAAACTGCCAAATATTATTGATAATGGAACCAAGAGAACTTTAAAGCCGGTTTTCTTTAATTTATAAAAAACTTCTTTGTTTAGACCTAAATCGATTCCTACTGAGAGTATCAGCAGATTAAGGGCAAAGGATGCAATAGAATCAAGGCTTGAAATAATATTCTCCGGCAGAATAAAATAACCAGATAAAATACCGCATATCAAAGATATCAGAATTATGTACATCATTTTTTCTCATCCCCTCCCATCAATTTAAGACTTACAATGTAAACAATAATAATACTGAAAATACTTGTAAAAACTGCAAATACAATTGATTTTAGTCCTATCTGGCTGAAATTATTGAGAATCCTTTTATTAGAACCAATTGAAGCTCCCATAGAAAATAACAGCAAAACAACCCCTATTTGTTGAAATTTGGAGTTATATTTGATATATTTCTGTGGGATGAAATTTAAAATACCAATAACAACACCCAAAAAAAGACTTACAATGATAAGCCACATAATTAATACCCCCCCTTGTCTATATTATTACATCTTATTACATTCTTTACAATAGGGGGAAATTAAAAGAGGAGAAAATGTTATTGTATAGGGGGATTTGTGTGAAGGGAATAAAGGTTTATTTTACATATAACTGTAATATAATGTGTAATTCCTGTAAATATAAATGTGGTCCACATATAAAAGGTATTATGCCAATAGAAACCTTTAAGCAGGAGGTTTTTAAGGCTTACAACCAGGGGTTCAGTGATTTTATTCAAATAGAAGGGGGAGAGCCATTCCTCCATATTGGCACTGTATTTAAGTATATGAAAAAAATAAATTCTTTAGAATGTAAAAAGTATATCACAACAAACGGATATTGGGGATATATAGACTATTATCTGGACACACTGAATGATTTAAAAAGTCTTGGCCTTAATGAAGTAATTATTGAATATGATTATTTTCATTCTATCTTCATTAACAAAGATATAATTTTAAATGCAATTGAAAAGATTAAAAAGGCTGGGCTGGAAGTTTCAATCCGTTCTGTTGTGGTTTCAAACTCTCTTAAGGAAGATTCAGATATGATAACATTTCAGCTTTTAAAGGATATAAAAAAAGAATTTGGCAGGATAAAAATTAACTTCGAATTACTTTACGATAACAAAAACAATTGGAAGGATATTGAATATAAAGAGATAAAATTTAAATAAGATTGTTTAATTTACATACTTCTTCATTAAATATAGTAAGTTTTTCTATGGAATGTAAGGAACTAATTACATTTGAATATGAAATAAGACACTGTTATAATCAATATATTGTTTTTAAATGGGATGCAGGGGGTATATTATGAAAGGGAGAATAATTAACAAAAATCATGAATATTATGACTCAGTTATTAATGTAGAATTTCTTAACAGTGAATTAATAGCAGGCAGAGTTTCTGATAATGGTGAAATTGTGGCTGCAGAATTCAATGAAGTTGAGTTTATATTTGAAGCAAGATGGGAAGAAAAACTTATAAAAAACAGGGATATACTGAATATAAGAAAACCTAAAGAAGCTTCATATTATATGTATAAAGTGCTGATACAATCTATAGAGGAACATCTAGGTGAGGAAATAGAAAGGGTATCAGTTGTATCCGATAAAAATAGTTCCTCAAGGGATGTATGGATAAAGGATATCAGAATTGTAGTGAATTCCAGGATATTATATATAAGTATGACTGGTGTTAGATATGAAAATGTATTTGATGTAAGAATTAAAGATTTGAATAAGGAAGAATTTATTGAGGAATGTACAGAAAAACTTAATGAAATGACTAATGGATTAAGCAAATATATTAAAAGGATTAATGGACTTAAGCAAACAATCCAGATGCTAAAATATGACAAAATAACAAATAATATTCAAATAACTTCTTAAAAATTTAGAGCCAAATGGCTCTTTTTTCTTTGTATAAAAAAGCCTGAAAAAGCTTAAAATAAGAGCATAAATTCAAATAATCGTCTATAAAGAACCATACAGTAAAAATACGACTAAATTTGACAGAAAATTAAGTTTCAAAAAATTTAGATTTATGATAAAATACAATTGGATTAATCAACTGAGCCATTTAGTCCTTTAGGAGTGATAAAATGAATTTTACGATAGATAGAAAGAGTGGAGTGCCAATTTATATTCAGTTGAAGAATAAAATAATGAGTGAAATCAAAAATGGAAACCTTAAGATTGGCGAAAAGATGCCAACTGAGAGGGAGCTGGCAGAAAAGCTTAATACAAGTAGAAACACAGTAAGTGCTGCGTATAACCTTTTAGAACAGGAAGGTGTATTGGTTTCATATCAGGGGAGAGGAACTTTTGTTGCTGAAGAGGCTAAATCTTGGAAACAGCATAATTTACAGGACAAGCTAATGAAAATAATAGATTTAGGCTTAGAAGAAGCTCTTGAGATGGGCTTAAGCACAAAGGAATATTTGGCACTGGTTCAACTAAGAATAAAGGAAAAGGAAGAAATAATTAAAAAAGTCAATGCAGTGTTTGTGGAATGTAATATTGAACAGGCCAGGGAATTTGCAAAGGAATTAAACAGGAATACTAACTTAAATGTAATTCCTAAGATTATATCTGACTTAGAGGAAAATAACGAAGAAACACAAAAGGCATTACAGCAGGCTCAACTGATAATCGCAACCTTTAATCACGTTAATGAAGTACGACAATTAACATCAGGCAGTGGCAAGGAAGTTTTTGGAGTTGCCATTAATCCAAGTCTTGAAACGATTGTTAAGATAGCAAGATATTCTAAATATACAAAGTTTGGATTTGTGTGTTTATCAAAGGAGTTTCATTTTAAAGTTGAAAATGCTCTAAAATCAGCTGGGATTGAGAACATACATTTCAATGTTACAACAAGCAGGAATTTAGAAGACGTTAAGGCAGTAGTTGATAATTCAGATGTAATAATAGTCTCACCAGGAAGGCGAAAGGAAGTAAAAGAATTAGCTGCTGGCAAAAAAGAGGTAATAAGCTTTGACTATACCCTTGACCAAGGTTCGGTCAAAGCTATAATAAGCAAAATAATAGAAATCAAAAAACATATTTAAATTTTCGGGGGAGGAAAAAACATGAAAAACAAACTAGTTTTAGGAGTAATAGGTGCAGACTGTCATGCAGTTGGAAACAAAATTTTATACCATGCATTTACAGAAGCAGGATTTCAGGTAGAAAACATTGGTGTTTTAAGCTCACAGGAAGACTTCATTAATGCAGCAATAGAAACAAATGCAGATGCAATTATAGTATCATCACTATACGGACATGGAGAAATTGACTGTAGAGGATTAAGAGAAAAGTGTGATGAAGCAGGTCTTAAGGGAATACTTCTATATGCAGGTGGAAATCTGGTTGTTGGTAAACAAGAATGGAGTGATGTTGAAAAGAGATTCTTAGATATGGGATTCAACAGAGCATACCCACCAGGAACATCTCCACAAACAACAATAAATGACTTAAAGAAAGACTTAGGTTGGTAATAAAGCTGGAATAAATTTTGAAGGTGATAAAAATGGATGCCATATTATTAATTGACTTTGGCAGTACCTATACAAAACTTACGGCTGTAGATATTGAAAATGAAGAGATAATAGCAACTGCAAAGGATTTAACAACAGTTGAAAGCGATATAATGATAGGTTTTAATAATGCCTATAAGAAGCTTGAAGAAAAGATGAAGGGCCTTAATGTTAATTTCGTTGATAAGCTGGCATGCTCAAGTGCAGCAGGTGGACTTAAGATGATTGCCATTGGGCTGGTGCCAGAGCTTACGGCAGAGGCAGCAAAAAGGGCAGCACTTGGGGCAGGGGCAAGAATTCTAGGTGTTTACAGCTATGAACTATCAAGGACAGAAATGAAGGAAATTCTTGATAAAAAACCAGACATTATATTATTGGCTGGTGGAACTGACGGTGGAAACAAGGATTGTATAATACACAATGCAAAACTTATTGCAGAGCATATTAAAGATATACCAGTAGTTGTTGCAGGAAATAAAAACGCAAGGGATGAAATAGAGGATATATTTAAGGCTAATGATGTTTTTTATAAGGCTACAGAAAATGTTATGCCAAGACTTAACACAATAAATGTTGAGCCAGCAAGAGAAGTAATCAGAGAAATATTCATGGCAAAAATAGTTGAAGCAAAGGGAATGAAAAATGCTGAAAACTTTATTAGCGGTATACTGATGCCTACACCTGCGGCTGTACTTAAAGCAGCACAGGCACTTGCAGATGGAAGTGATAAAGAAGAGGGTATAGGTGAGCTTGTAATAATAGATATAGGCGGAGCAACAACGGACGTTCATTCAATTGCATCAGGTGAGCCAACAAAACCAGGTGTTACCCTGAGGGGACTTCAGGAACCCTATGCAAAAAGAACCGTTGAAGGTGACCTTGGTATGAGAGTTAGTTCAGCATCTCTTTGGGAAGCAGCGGGAACCAGGAGAATAAAAAAGTTCATTCCAGATACCAAATATGATATAGAAGAGAGATGTAAATATCTGCAGCAAAACGTTAATGTAATTCCACAGACACAAGAAGAAATAGAATTTGATGAAGCCCTTGGAATGACAGCAACTGAGATTGCAATGGAAAGACATGTTGGACAAATTGAGAGTGTTTATACACCAATGGGCATTATTTATTCTCAGGTTGGAAAAGATCTTTTGAATGTTAAATATTTAATTGGAACAGGAGGGGTTCTTGTTCACAGCCCTCATCCTGAAAGAATACTAAAAGCTGGTACATTTGACACAGAAAATCCAAATTTCTTAAAGCCAATTAATCCACAGGTATTAATTGACAGAACTTATATATTATCAGCTATGGGTTTACTTGCCCAGAAATATCCAGATAAGGCAGTAAGGATAATGAAGAAGTATCTTGTGAAAGCATAATAAAAAACAGGAGGAATAACCATGGAATTAAAAAATAAAAAATGGAGCGATGAGCAGTTTTATAAAGTAAGGGAAGAAGTATTAAATCAATGGCCAACTGGAAAGGAAATAGATTTTCAAGAGGCAGCAGATTATTTAAAGAAAGTTCCAGAGCATAAGAACTTTTCATTAAAACTAAAGAAAGCAAAGGAAGAAGGAATAACTCTTGCACAACCAAGAGCGGGTGTTGCTTTAGTTGATGCTCATATCGAACTTCTTACATACCTTCAGGATGAAGGTGGAGCAGACTTACTTCCATCAACAATAGACAGTTATACAAGACAAAACAGATATAATGAATGTGAAGTTGGTATAAAGGAAAGTGAAAAGGCTGGACGTTCATTACTTAACGGTTTCCCAGGAGTTAACCATGGAGTTAAGGGATGTAGAAAGGTATTTGAAGCAGTTAACCTACCACTACAAGCAAGACACGGTACACCAGATGCAAGATTATTAACTGAAATAATTCATGCTTCAGGTTGGACATCAAACGAAGGTGGCGGTATTTCTTACAACATACCATATGCAAAGAGTGTAAGCTTAGAAAAGACAATACTTGATTGGCAATACTGTGACAGAGTAGCTGGTATATATGAAGAAATGGGAATAAAAATAAACAGAGAGCCATTCGGACCTTTAACAGGAACTTTAGTACCACCATGTATATCAAACTCAGTTGCAATAATTGAAGGACTTTTAGCTGCAGAACAAGGAGTAAAGAACATAACTCTTGGATACGGACAATGTGGTAATTTAATACAAGACGTTGCAGCTATAAGAGCACTTGTAGAACAAGCTGAGGAGTACTTCAAAGCTTATGGATACAACGATATCGAACTTACAACAGTATTCCATCAATGGATGGGTGGATTCCCTGCTGATGAATCAAAGGCATTCGGAGTTATATCATGGGGTTCAGCAACAGCTGCATTAGCAGGAGCAACAAAGGTTATTGTTAAAACTCCTCACGAAGCAGTAGGTATACCAACAAAAGAAGCAAATGCAATGGGTATTAAGGCTACAAAGCAGACATTAAACCTATTAAGAGGACAAAGACTTCCAATGTCAAAGGAATTAGAAGCAGAAATAGCTTTAATTAAAGCTGAAACTAAGTGCATACTTGATAAGGTATTTGAAGTTGGTAACGGAGACCTTGCTGTTGGTACAGTTAAAGCATTTGAACAAGGAATACTTGATATACCATTTGCTCCAAGTAAGTTTAACGCTGGTGTAATTCTTCCAGCAAGAGATAACAACGGAGCTGTTAGAATTTTAAATGCTGGTAACATACCATTTACAAAGGACATCTTAGATTTCCATAGATCACTTCTTGAAGAAAGAGGAAGATACGAAGGAAGAGACGTTGCATTCCAAATGGTTGTTGATGATATATTTGCAGTTGGTAAGGGTGTTCTTGTAGGAAGACCAGAAAACAAGTAATAAACAAAAAATAATGCTGGATTGCATAGAAAATATGCAATCCGCCAAACTAAAATAAGTATTGATAAAATAAATGATTAACAAAAGAATGGGGGATAATAAAATGAAGATTATTGACGTTATTTGTTCAGCAGGTAGAACAGGATTTTATTTCGATGACCAAAGAGCAATTAAAAAAGGTGCAGGACATGATGGATTCACATATGTTGGAGAACCTGTTACAGAAGGCTTTACTCAAATAAGACAAGCGGGAGAATCAATATCAGTACTTTTAGTATTAGAGGATGGTCAAGTGGCTCATGGAGATTGTGCTGCAGTTCAATACTCAGGAGCAGGCGGAAGAGACCCATTATTCTTAGCAGCAGACTTTATACCAGTTATTGAAAAAGAAATCGCTCCAAAACTTATAGGAAGAGAAATTACTGGATTTAGAGCATTAGCAGAAGAAATAGATTCAATGATTAGAGAAAACGGACAAAGATTACACACTGCAATCAGATACGGTGTAACTCAGGCTTTACTTGATGCAGCAGCAAAGGCTAAGAAGGTTACAATGGCAGAAATAATAAGAGAAGAATACGATACATGCGTTGAGTTCAAGAGAGTTCCAATCTTCACTCAATCAGGTGACGACAGATACGACAACGTTGACAAGATGATAATAAAGGGAGCTGACGTTCTTCCACACGCATTAATAAACCATGTTGAAACAAAACTTGGAAAGAACGGAGAAATACTTCTAGACTATGTTAAGTGGTTAAGAGAAAGAATAATGAAGCTAAGAACTAGCGAATCATATATGCCAGTTCTACACATAGACGTGTATGGAACAATAGGTTTAGCATTTGACAACGATACAGAAAAGATGGCTAACTACCTTGGAGAACTTGAAAAGGCAGCTGCACCACTTCAATTAAGAATCGAAGGACCAATGGACGTTGAAAACAGAGAAGGACAATGTGCTGCTCTTAAAGCTCTAAGATTGGCTCTAAAAGAAAAAGGAATCAATGTTCAACTAGTTGCTGACGAATGGTGCAACACTTGGGAAGATATAAAGATGTTCGTTGATGAAGGAGCAGCTGACATGATTCAAATCAAGACTCCTGACCTTGGTGGTGTTAACAACATTGCTGAATCAATACTATATTGTAAGAAACACGGTGTAGGAGCATACTGCGGTGGAACATGTAACGAAACAGATAGATCAGCTCAAGTATGTACTAACATCGCTATAGCTTGTGGTGCTGACCAATGTCTAGCAAAACCAGGTATGGGTGTTGACGAAGGATACATGATAGTTAACAATGAAATGAACAGAGTACTTGCACTTATTAATGCAAGAGCAAAAAGAGCATAATAATAAATAGAAATATTTAGTTCTGACAGTTGTAAGTCAGAGGTTGTGGGATAGATGTCAGAGTTAAGCTGCTCTGATATCTTATCTCTGACTTCTGACTTTTTAATGCATAAAAAATACTTTTCCTAAAATGGAGGTTAAAATTATGAAAGAAATACATGTATCAAAGATTACAGAAGCAGTTAAAAAGCTTTGTATAGATGCCAATTACTATTTAACAGATGATATGAGAAAAAGATTTGAAGAGGCTAAGGAAAAAGAAACATTCCCTATAGCTCAGGGAATACTTGATATACTAGTGCAAAATGCAGATATTGCTAAAAATGAAAATATGCCAATGTGTCAGGATACTGGTATGGCAGTAGTATTTGTAGAAATAGGACAGGATGTTCATATTGTAGGTGGAAGTTTAGAAGAAGCAATACATGAGGGTGTAAGACAAGGTTATACAGAAGGATATCTTAGAAAGTCAGTAGTTAATGACCCAATTGAAAGAATAAACACAAAGGATAATACTCCAGCTATAATAAATTACAATGTTGTACCAGGGGATGGGCTTAAGATTACAGTTGCTCCAAAGGGATTTGGAAGTGAAAATATGAGCCAGCTTAAAATGTTAAAACCATCTGATGGGTTAGAGGGTGTTAAGGAATTTGTTCTAAAGGTTGTTAAAGAAGCAGGACCAAATCCTTGTCCTCCAATCGTTGTTGGTGTTGGTATTGGTGGAACATTTGACAAAGCTGCATACTTAGCAAAAAAGGCCCTATTAAGATCCACTGACGAAAGAAATGCTAATCCTTTCTATGCAAACCTTGAAGCTGAATTATTAGAAGCTATAAACAATCTGGGAATCGGACCACAGGGATTTGGTGGAAGAACAACAGCTCTTGCTGTAAATATTGAAACCTTTGCAACTCATATAGCTGGTCTTCCTGTTGCAGTAAACATCAACTGCCATGCTACAAGACATGCAGAAGTGCATTTTTAAACAGATGCAGGAAGTTAGACGTTAGAGGTTAGAAGCGGATAAGATTTTTGATTTGGGAGGATTTATTATGGAAAAGAGAATAACAACTCCATTAACAGATGAAATGTTAAAGGATTTAAAGGCTGGAGACAGCGTATTGATTTCAGGATATATTTATACAGCAAGGGATGCAGCACACAAAAGACTTGTTGAACTTTTAAAGGAAGGAAAAGAACTTCCATTTGACATTAAAGATCAGGTAATTTATTATGTTGGACCAACACCTGCTAAGGAAGGACAGCCAATAGGTTCAGCAGGTCCAACTACTTCATATAGAATGGATGCCTACTCACCAGCTCTTATTGAAGTTGGTTTAAATGGAATGATAGGAAAAGGAAAAAGGGATGCAAGTGTTGTAGAAGCAATGAAAAAACATGGTGCTGTTTATTTTGCTGCCATTGGTGGAGCAGCTGCATTAACTGCTAAATGTGTAAAAAGTGCAGAACTTATTGCATATGAAGACTTAGGAGCAGAAGCAATCAGAAAACTTTATGTTGAGGATTTACCACTTGTAGTTGTTATCGACTCAGAGGGAAATAACTTCTATGAAATTGGACAAAAGGAATATCTTAACAGTACAAAATAACTAATGAAAAAAATACAAAGTAGGTGAGTTTATGAAGATACAAAAACCAGCTAAGGCAGGGACTATGGAATCAAATGATATTTATATAATGGTTCAGCCAAATGATGAAGGTGGGGTTATATTAAACCTCGAGAGTATTGTTATGACTCAATTTGGTAATCAAATTAAAACTGTCATAATGGAAACCCTTAAAGAATTAGGTGTTGAAGATGCAGTAGTTACGGCTAAAGACAGAGGTGCCCTTGATTATACAATAAGGGCTAGAATTGAGACTGCTGTTAAAAGAGGAATGTAAGGAGTGATATATATGGAAAGGCTTAGAAGAACTATGCTTTTTATGCCAGGTAACAATCCAAGCATGCTTCAAAATGCAGGGATACTTGGTGCGGACAGCGTTATTCTTGACTTAGAAGACGCAGTAAGTTTAACGGAAAAGGATTCAGCCAGAATTCTTGTTAGAAATGCAATAAAGAGCGTTAATTTCTATAATTCTGAGGTTGTAGTAAGAATAAATCCCCTAGGTACAGAATTTGGGTATGAAGACTTAGATGTAATTGGGAGGGTTAAGCCAGATGCTATAATGGTTCCAAAGGCAACAGAAGCAGATATTAAATCAGTAAGTGAAAAATTAGATAAAATTGAGGAAGAAGAAGGTTTTGAAAAGGGAAGTATAAAGCTTTTTGCTTTAATAGAGTCAGCCTACGGACTTGAAAACGTATACAGCATCCTTCAATCATCGGATAGAATTATTGGAATGCTTCTTGGTGCAGAAGATTTAACAGCAGACCTTGGAATAAAAAGAACAAGGGAAGGTGAAGAAATATTCTATGCCAGAAGCAGGGTTGCAACTGCATGTAAAGCCTGTAAGGTGGCTGCAATAGACACACCTTTTGCTGATATGGAAGATATGGAAGGATTCATAAAGGATATAACAAGGGCTAAATCACTTGGTATGACTGGAAAAGCAGCTATTAATCCTAGACAGATAGATACTATCCATGGAGTATATGCTCCTACTGAAGCTGAAATCAGATATGCACAGAGGGTAATGGAGGCTCAGGAAGAGGCTAAAAGAGAAGGTAAGGGTGTATTTTCATTAGATGGAAAGATGGTTGATGCACCAATAATAGCAAGGGCACAGACTACATTAAACACAGCAAGACTAGCAGGTTTAATATAAAACTACTCTGTAGTGTTTACAAAGGGAGTGAAGAACATGAAAAACATTTTAGGAAGAGAAATTCCTGAATTTGTTGAAGGATACGGTAAAGTTAAGCCATTTGGCGGTGCCTTCAATAATTTAGGTGAAGTTACGAAAAAAGAAGTCAGGGTAAAAAGTGCAGTGCCTGGTGAAACAAAGGTACTTTCAACAATAAGGGAAGCAATTGAAAAATGTAATCTTAAAGATGGAGCAACAATTTCATTCCATCACCATTTAAGAAACGGGGATTATGTTTTAAACATGGTTTTAGAGGAAGTTGCAAAGATGGGGTTAAAGGATATAAAGGTTGCAGCAAGTTCAATATTCCCTGTTCATGCACCAATGGTTGAGCTGATGAAAAGTGGTGTTATAACTGGAGTATATGCAAATTATATGTCTGGTCCAGTTGCTGAGGCAATATCAAAGGGATTACTTAAAAATCCAGCAGTTATGCATACTCACGGTGGAAGAGCAAGAGCAATCGAATCTGGTGATTTACACATCGATGTAGCTTTTATTGCAGCGCCAACAGCTGACACATATGGAAACATTAATGGTGTTGAAGGAAAAGCAGCATGTGGAACCTTAGGATACGCTATTCCAGATGCAATGTATGCAGATAGGGTTGTTGCTGTAACTGATAATCTAGTTCCTTATCCAGCATGCCCAATAGATATACAACAGGAATATGTAGATTACGTAGTAGCTGTTGAATCAATTGGTGATCCAAAGGGAATAGTATCAGGTACAACAAGAATAACCAAGGATCCAGTTGGACTTAAGATAGCTAAAATGACTTCACAGGTTATTGAGGCATCAGGTCTTTTAAAAGATGGTTTTTCCTTCCAAACAGGAGCGGGAGGAACTTCCCTTGCAGTTGCAGCTTATGTTAAAGAACTTATGAAGAAAAAGGGAATCCAAGGCAGTTTTGCAGCAGGTGGTGTAACTGGATATATTGTAGAGATGTTTGAAGAAGGATTGTTCAGATCCATATTTGACGTACAATGTTTTGATTTAAAGGCAATTGAATCTTATAAGAATAATAAGGCTCATCAGGGAATGTCTGCTTCAATGTATGGAAATCCACACAATAGAGGAGCAGTTGTAAATAATCTGGATGTAATGATACTTGGAGCTACTGAGATAGACGTTGATTTTAATGTAAACGTTACAACAGGTTCAAATGGTGTAATAATGGGTGGTTCAGGAGGTCACAGTGATACAGCGGCTGGAGCAAAACTTGCTATTATAGTTACACAGCTTGTTAAGGGAAGACTTCCAATAGTTGTAGATAAATGTACAACGGTTACAACTCCTGGAGAATCCATAGACGTAATTGTAACTGAAAGAGGAATTGCAGTAAACCCAAGAAGAACAGACCTGATTGAAAAATTAAAGACAACAAATTTACCTGTTATGACAATTGAGGAACTTAAAAAGATAGCAGAGGATATGACAGGAAAACCAGAAAAAATCCAACTGGATGATGAGATAGTTGCAATTGTTGAATATAGAGACGGTACAGTAATTGATGTAGTTAAGAAAGTTAAATAAATAAAAAAATAAAAAGACTGCATAGAAAACGTGACTCTAATTATGAAGTTTTCTGTGCAGTCTTATGTCCCGTATAACGATTGTATTGTATTATACTTACAATTCTGAAAAATAGTTAGTATTGAATTTTTTAATTATTTGAAATAAAATTTAAATGGGTGATTTTATGAACAATTTGTTAATAGAAAGAATAAATTTAAATAGCCCTCAGAAAAAAGAGGTTGAGGAATTTTTATTTAAATTCGATTTGTTACTTGATAAAGATGTAGAAAACACTATAGTTGCAAGGAATAATAACAGGATTGTGGGGACATGCTCCAGTTCAGGAAGTATACTTAAGTGTTTTGCAGTTGATAGTGAAATTCAGGGTGAAGGTATATCATCAAAGTTAATAACTGAAATTTCTAACATCCTCTTTGATAGAGGAATTTATGAAACATTTATATATACAAAACCGAAGAATAAGAGGATATTTGAGGGTCTAGGATATAAAAGTGTTCATGAAACATCTGAAGTCCTTCTTTTAGAAGGAGGAATGGCTAATGTTAAGTCATATGTAAACAACATGTTTGTGAAAAGCGGACTTGATAATAGAAAAAAATCTGGGATTGTAATGAATTGCAATCCATTTACAGAGGGGCACAGATATCTTATAGAAAGGGCTGCTTCAGAGAGTGAACAGGTAGTTGTGTTTATTGTGGAAGAAAATCGTTCACTATTTCCTTTTAAAACCAGGCTGGAGCTTGTAGAAAAAGGAGTTGCAGATTTAAAGAATGTTTGTGTTATACCTGGGGGAAAATATATAATATCTTCAGCAACATTTCCTTCTTATTTTTTAAGACAAGAGGATGAAAGGCTCATGGCATATACTAAGCTTGATGCAGGTATTTTTGGAAAATATATAGCACCTGCCTTTAATATTGAGAAAAGGTATGTTGGAACAGAGCCCTATTGCAGAGTTACAGGACAGTACAACTCAGCACTTATGGAAGTATTACCCCAATATGGAGTTGAAGTTAAGCTTATAGAGCGTTTCCAAAGGGAGGGAAGGGCTATAAGTGCTTCTGAAGTTAGAAATATAATAAGAAATGGAACTTTAGAGGAGTTAAAGGACCTGGTACCTGAAACCACATATGATTTCCTTATTTCAAAGGAAGCAGAGGAAATAATTGAAAAAATAAAAAGGAGCGATACACCACATTGATGGATAGAATTTTAATGGATAGAGAAAATAGATATAACACAATTTTAGAATTAATAGAGAAGTATAATCTGCCTGTTGTATGTGGAAAGCTGAACTATCCTGGTATAGAGAAAAATACAAAACATTCAGAACTTGCTTTTGATGTTTTATTGTCGCTTTTAAATTCAGAATATAGAACATTTTCAATTCATTCCAAAATGTTAAAAGGTTTTGATGGAAGCAGTGTTATCTTTGTTGTTGATATGGAGCCAAAGGTTGCAAAAGAGATTGCAATGTCTATTGAGAATGGACATGAACTTGGAAGATTATTTGACATAGATATATATACAAAGGGCGGGGAATCTTTAGGAAGAGAAAAATTAAATTTAAGTTCAAGAAAATGCCTTATCTGTAATGAAGATGCAAGGATATGCATGAGACTAAATAGACATGACATTGAAGAAATAATTAATGCAGCCAACACATTGATAGAAAGTTTTGGAGAAAAAAATGGGAATTAAGTATTGTGATGAAATCATGGAAAAAATAAATAATGGTTTTTGCATTTCCCCTGACGCTTTTAAAATTGGAGAAGCTGCTATCCTTGGTATGCTCTACGAGGTCAGTTCAAGCCCATCACCAGGGTTGATATCTCCTTATTCCAGCGGTTCACACAGTGATATGAACTTCTATACATTTTTAAACAGTACATCTTCAATTGCCCATGCAATGTATATCTGTGCTCAGATTGGCATCGATTATGAAGATGAAATATTAGAAAAGATACGAAGTGTGGGGCTCTGGGCAGAAAAGAATATGTTAAGAGCAACCGATGGAATCAATACACAAAGAGGACTTTTATTTTTAGCAGGTGTTACTGCAGCAGCTGCTGGTATGTGTATAAGGAATAGATATAGAGTTACCCGCTTTAATATATCTAAAATGGCTTCAATTATTTGTTATGGTCTAGTAGAGAGAGAACTAAAAACATTAAGCAACAGTAAAAAGTTAACTAATGGAGAAAGATTATTTTTAGAGTATGGCCTGACAGGTGTAAGGGGGGAAATAGAGAAAGGACTTCCTTCAATAATTGAGGTTGGACTACCATGTTATGAGGAGGCTATAAGTTTTGGACTTTCAACCCCTAAAGCTTTAAGCCATAGTTTAATAGGACTTATGACAGTAGTAGAAGATACTACCGTTGTGAATAGATGTGGAATTGAAGGACTCAATAAAATGAGGGAGATGGCAATTAAAGCCCTTAAACTTGGGGGAATGAAAACACTTGAGGGTGAAGGGTATATAAATAAAATGGAAGATGTATTTGTAGCACATAATATAAGCCCAGGTGGTGCTGCAGATTTGCTTGCCGTAACAGTTATGATACACGAGTTGGAGAAACATTTTAGAAAGGATGAATGAAATTGAAAAAGCTACTTGAAGCAATTGTTGAAAGAAACAGACACTGGACAAGCCAAGGGGAAGTGGCAAGCTATATCCCAGAATTAAGTAAAGCTAATAGAGATGCTTTGGGAATTTGCGTTGTTACTTTAGATGGTGAAGAATATTCTGCAGGAGATTATGAAACTAAATTTACTATGCAGAGTGTGTCAAAGATAGTAACTTTAATGTTAGCTATTTTAGACAATGGTAAAGAAAATGTATTTTCAAAGGTTGGAATGGAGCCAACATCAAGTTCATTTAACTCAATAGTAAATTTAGAAACAAAAAATCTTAACAAGCCCTTAAATCCAATGATAAACTCTGGAGCAATTGCCACTACGGCATTGATTGCAGGAGAAACACCTGAGGAAAAAGTAGAAAGAATTTTAAAGTTTACAAGAAGAATATCTGGCAACCCAGATATATATATCAATGAAGATGTGTATAGATCAGAAAAGGAAACAGGACATAGAAACAGGTCTTTGGCATATTTTATGAAGAGTACTGGGGTAATTGAAGGTAATGTTGAGGAATCACTTGATGTGTATTTTAAACAATGTTCAATGGAGGTTACAGCTAGAGATTTAGCAAGGATAGGTGCACTTCTTGCTAATGATGGAATACTTCCTTGGACTGGAGAAAAAATTATTCCAAGGGAAGTTGCAAGAATAGTAAAAACCATCATGGTTACCTGTGGTTTATATGATGCTTCAGGAAAATTTGCGGTTCATATAGGTATACCTTCAAAAAGTGGAGTTGGAGGAGGAATACTTTCAGCAGTTCCAGGAAGGATGGGAATAGGAGTGGTAGGTCCTGCCCTTGATGCAAAAGGAAATAGTATTGCAGGAGTTAAGGTTTTAGAGGATTTATCAAGGGAAATGGATTTAAGCATATTCTAATTGTTATTCATTAATGTTTTAATTAAGGGTGGGCTATAGGTGCAGTAAATCTGATGGGATTTTACGCTTTATAGCCCATAGTTTGTTAATAAAGCTATGTATTATAGAAAATTATGAATAATTCCATAAGTTTCATTTGTTTAAAAAATTGAGAAAACAGGAAAAAACAAAAATAAGAACAAGATATATCGGTATAGATAAAAATATTGAGAAATATTAACTATCTGCTGATTATGCAAAATTTTGCAAATAATGGAATATTGTAATATAATATAAATAGTGCAGGTATAGCTCAATGGCAGAGCACCGGCTTCCCAAGCCGGCTATGCGGGTTCGATTCCCGTTACCTGCTCCATTTTTTTGTCAAAAATAGATAAACAGGAAAATTAATTTACAAATGCCACTATTTTTTTACAAATGTAATAAATTTTCCTTGAAAGCTTTGTAGAAAAAAATTAAAATATATCATAGAGTGACTAATTAATAAATATCAGAATTGTAATTATATCGAGGTGGCTATGAGATTAATAAGCATGAATAAAGCAAAAAATGGGGATATTTTAGGTCAGAGCATATTAGGAGTTGACGGCTGCATTCTTCTTAGGGAAGGCGTTGCTTTAACAGATAATTATATAAAAAAACTTAAACAGTTAGGTGTTCTCTATATCTACATAAAAGATAATAATTTAGATGATATAGAGCCAGAGGATCCTAAGTTTGTAGAGGTTAAAAGTCAGGCAGTAAAGTCATTATCAAACGTAATGGCAAAACTTCAATATAGCAATACCCTTGAAATAAAAAATACAATAGCTGCAATAAAAGAAATCATCGAATATTTAATAGAAAACAAGGGAATAAATTCCACATATTTGCTGGAGTTAAAAACCTTTGACAATTACACTTATGTACACTCACTTAACACAAGTGTTCTTGCTTTATTTTATGGGGTACAGCTTTCTTTTTCAAAACCAATGCTTATGGATTTAGGGCTTGGGGCTCTTTTGCATGATATAGGTAAAACTAAGATACCTGTGGATATATTAAACAAAAAAGGCAGACTTACAGATGAAGAATTTGCAATTATGAAAAAGCACAGTGAGTATGGTTATGAGCTTATAAAAGATATGGCAGGAGTAAACCAAAGAGTAAAGGATATAATACTTGAGCACCA
Organism: Fervidicella metallireducens AeB; assembly: GCF_000601455.1. Lineage (GTDB taxonomy): Bacteria > Bacillota > Clostridia > Clostridiales > Caloramatoraceae > Fervidicella > Fervidicella metallireducens. Next base: position 34,908 of record NZ_AZQP01000010.1, on the reverse strand, counting down.
TGAAAGAATAGATGGCGGTGGTTATCCAAGAGGGCTGAAGGGAGAAAAAATATCGAAGTACGCAAGGATAGTTTGTATTAGTGATGTTTATGATGCAATAATAAGCGACAGGGTATATAGAAAGGGATTTCCGGCAAATGAAGCTTATGAATTTATATTAGGAGGTTCCGGGACTTATTTTGATTTTGAATTAGTAAATATATTTAAGAATAATTTTTCAATTTATCCATTAGGTTCATGTGTAAAACTTTCAAATAACTTTGAAGGATTCGTAGTTAAGCACAATAAAGGATTCCCTGATAAACCTGTGGTAAGAATAATTTATGATGATAAAGGTAATGTGATAACACCAGTTGAGGTAAATTTAGTTGAAAAGCTTGATATTAGAATAGAAACGATAATAATATAAATAAAAAAATCGGCAGTATTGCCGATTTTTTAAGTTATAGAGTCCTTAATGTTTTTTATTATATCATCCATAAAATCATTAAACTGAAGATTTGAAACACCAGGGATGTACAAACCGTGCTTGTTTAATGGAATCAGGTATTTGGTACATTCAGCACTGAATATAGCCTCTGCCATGTTTGGCGTCAGCTCACCTAACATACTGTTGGGGCATACTATTCCAATAGGACCAATAATACAGTTAAGTTTGACATTTTTGCAGCAGTAGCAAATAGCACTTTCACCACTTGCACCTTCACTTGCACCAGCTTTAACCATGTTTGCAGTTGCATATGCATTAGTTCCCAAGGCTAATATTTCAACATCATTACCAAGGGTTTTTCTTATTTTTTCTATAATAAATTTTCCTAATCCTCCACCTTGTCCATCAATAACTGCTACCTTCATCTTATGCCTCCCAAAGAAAATACTTACACAAATAATAATATCACATTGTTCAAAATAAATCTAATGAATAGTAATTGAAACAGAGTATCAAATAGAAAAATTCATTGGATTATACCCTTTAAAAGTATTTGTTTTCTATATTTAGTTAAGATAAAATTTAATTATGAACTTTTATTAGGGGGAATATTATGGATTTAGAGAGATTTTTGGAATTCAGGACTAAAATTAGAGATAATGTTTCAAAAGTAATCGTTGGTAAAAATGAAATCATTGATCTTTTAACAGTTGGGTTAATAAGCGGTGGGCACATTTTGTTAGAGGATGTACCAGGTGTTGGTAAAACAATGCTTATAAAAGCTTTTTCAAAGACAATTGGATGTAGTTTCAAAAGAATTCAGTTTACACCAGATTTACTTCCATCAGATTTAACAGGAATAAACTTTTATAATCAAAAGAGTCTGGAGTTTGAGTTTAAAGAAGGACCTTTATTTTCGAATATAATCCTTGCAGATGAAATAAACAGAGCAACCCCAAGGACACAGTCAAGTCTTTTAGAAGCCATGGAGGAAAAACAGATAACAGTTGACGGAGTAACAAGAAAGTTATCAGAGCCATTTATGGTATTAGCCACACAAAATCCAGTAGAGTCATATGGAACATTTCCACTTCCTGAGGCACAGCTTGACAGATTTTTAATGCGAATTAATATGGGTTACCCAAAACGACTAGAAGAAATCGAAATAATAAATCGATATAAGGAAGAGAATCCTTTAGATACACTTGAATGTGTAATCACAAGGGGTGAGATAGAGTTTGTAAAGAATAATTATCAAAGAGTAAATATACATAATGATGTTATGAATTATTTAATGGATATTATTGAAGCAACAAGGAATGATGAAAGAATACAGCTAGGTGCAAGTCCAAGGGCAACTATTGCACTATTCAGGCATCTCAGGTTTTGGCAGCTATAAGTGGAAGGGATTATATTATACCAGAGGATATAAAGATGATGTCACCCTATATTTTAAATCATAGATTAATTTATAAAGGACTAAATAGAGGAAATGAACCTTATGACGTAATTAAAAATATAGTGAATTCTATTACAGTACCAATTGAAGAAGTATAAGAGGTGCTGCCAATGTTATATTTTATTATTTTTATGTTATTAAGTGGTATAATACTTAATGCTCTATCAGAAAAATATGCATTCAAAAACGTAACGTTTAAAAGAGAAATATCTAAAAAAATAATTGAGATAGGAGAAGAACTTGAAATAAAAATTAGTGTTTCAAATAAAAAATTACTTCCAATAACTTTTCTTCAAATCATACAAAACTTACCTCAAAATAGTAATTTAAAAGAAAAACACATAAATATTGACAACGAGAAAAGCTGGAGGGAAATTACAACATCGGTACTGCCCTATCAAAGGGTAAACCGTGTATATAAGGATTCTTATGATAAAAGGGGAGTAGTAAATCTCAGAGATGTTACTTTAAAGATAGGAGATTTATTGGGATTAAAGGTTTTTACTAAAAATATAGATTTTTTTCAACAGATAGTTGTACTTCCTAAAACCATTGATATTCAGGAAACTATTGTTCCCTATGGAGATTATTATGGGGAGATATCAGTTAAAAGATGGATAATTGATGATCCTGTTTTAATTGTAGGAATTAAGGAATATACAGGCTTTGAACCACAAAAGGACATTCACTGGCCATTATCATTAAAACATGGCTCTTTAATGGTAAAAAAGTACGACTATACAACAGATAACAAAGTCATGATAATACTTAATATTGAAACAGACAAACCATTCCATACCAACATTGATGCAGAAAAAATAGAAAAGGCTATCTCAATAGTCAGGGCTGTTGCTGAAGAATTAGAAAAAACAGGCATTCCATACGGGTTGCTTTCAAATACTTTTCTTATCTTCAATGGAGAGAGTAAAAGTATCATTAAATCAGGATGGGGTGGAAATCATTTAATTTCCTTATTAGAGGCATTAGGAAGAATGAATTATGGTATAGAATGTGGCTTCGAAGAAACACTTAAAAAGATGTTAAGTGATAGGACAAACGTTGGTACTTATATTTTGGTTACGCCAAAAGTATTAAAAGAATATATTTCAGATATTAATAAGTTAAAAAAGCAATGTGAGAGATTAGTTCTAATATCATTAGATGATACAAACCTGCAGCTTTTAGATAATGATATCTTAACCTTTGTAGAGAGAGGTGAAGATAAGTTATGGATTTAATTTTTATAAGGATAATAAATAGGTTGTCCATAGTTTTTTCCTTAATTGGCTTACTGATGGCTAATGTAAATATGTCCGTTTTTGATAGTTTTATATTGTTTTTATGGACATCTTCAATTGCTATGTTAACTTATTACTTAAAGAATAAAAATGACAAATATAAAATTATACCAATACTTATAATGTATTTGCCCATGATTAATGCAAAATCATTTATAGATGGTGCATATGTCTTTTCAATAATTACAGCAACAGTTATAACGATTGTTAAGATGGACGGGGAGATAACTTATTATGAGTATTTAGATGAATTTTCAAAGGGTAAAAGAGTTTTTATTGGCTTATTCATAGTTTCATTGCTAATGATGTCAATTGAAGTTTTTAATAAAAAAGTGGCATTATTTGCTATCATTTATTTTATAACATCAGTACTTCTTCTACGGGTTTTAAGATATAAAGAACATACAAAAGATTATAGAGGATTTAATAGAAAAAATATCATATATGCTGCCTTAGTATCATTGGTCTCCTTTATACTTTCCTTTGATAGGGTACGGGAAGCCATTTTTAAATTAATAAGTACAATTACAAAATGTGCAGCTGAAGTTTTTTGGCTGGCCTTTGGTTGGTTTTTCAAATTTATTATTTACATATTATTGAAACCTTTTGAGTATCTAAAAAATATAGTAGAGGAAGACGCAAAAAAGAAACAGTTAATTAATAATTTACTTAAAAACAATAAAGAACAAATCCATAAAAAAACAGTTATGGAAAATAATCCTGAATTTTTGCAATTAATCTATAAAACAATAATTTTTCTTGTGACTTTGTTAATTATATTATTTGTTTTAAATAGGATTTTCAATAATAGGAAGGCTAAGAAAATTAAAAATACAGATTATGAAGAAACAAGAGAATTTATTGTAGATGAAAAAAACAAAGAAAGGATTAGTTTAACTAAACTCCTTAAGAAACTGAAACCAGGAACCTATAGAGAACAAATAAGGCTAATATACAAAAAATATATACTAAAAACTAAGAAATTAGGAATAATTATAGAAAAAAACGACACAACCTTAGATATAAATGCAAAAGCAGAAGGATTATATGAAAAAAAGTTAATTGAGTATTTAAGGGAAACTTATATTAAGGTGAGATACAGCAGTTATAAACCAGATAAGGAAACAAGGGATAATTTTATATCAGTATTTAAAAAATTAAGCAAAGTCAGAGAAAAGTGATTTACCAGTTTATTAGCTTTAAATTCGATTCTTTATAAAACACAAGAGGAGGAAATTTATGGGGATATTATTCATAATAAATCCCGTTGCAGGTAAAGGGAAAGCTGAAAAAATAGTTCCTATCATACAAGAGATTTGTGAGAAATGCAATATTGATTATAAAATATTACATACAACTAAACCTAAGGAAGGTACAGAGCTGGCAAAATGGGGAACAGAAAATGGTTATGAAAGAATAATATCAGTTGGCGGTGATGGCACGTTAAATGAAGTTATGAATGGAGTTGTAGGTTCACAGTCAGCCATTGGAGTTATACCAGGAGGTTCAGGTAACGATTTTATTAAATCAATAAATAGCGAGAAAGATTTAGAAAGGATTATATTGGATAACATTTATGGAGAAATAAACCATATTGATTTAGGTAAGTGTAATGGAAGATATTTTATTAATGTAGCCAGTGGAGGGATGGATGCAGAAGTTTTAATAAATACTCATAGAGCTAAAAGAATATTTTCGGGAAGCATGGCTTATTTAGTTGGACTAATTAATACGATTTTTACTTATAGATTCAAAAGGGTAAAGGTAAAAATAGATGATCTGCTATTAGAAGATGAGCTTACATTAACGGCAGTTGCCAATGGTAGATATTATGGAGGGGGTATGCTGCCAGCGCCTATGGCAGATTTAAGGGATGGGTATTTTGATATTTGTTTTATAAAAAAGGTATCAAAAACCAAAATGCTTAGACTTTTTCCAAAGTTTATCAAGGGTGAGCATGAGAAAATTAAAGAAGTATTTTTTTATAAGGGGAAACATGTGGAATTGTCCTCTGATGAAGAGATTGCAGTAAATATTGACGGAGAATTAGAACTATCAAAAAGAATAGAATTTGAAATTATACCCAAGGCTTTAAGTGTAATTACAAAGATAAAATAAAACTGGCAGCCATATCATAAGTTATAAGTGATATGGCTGCCAGTTTTTGAATAAGATTTAATAGATAATTTTTTTAGGAGGACTGTTGTGGAAAAAATTTTAGTGCTGGCTTTTATGACAGAGACATTATGGGAAACATTAAAAATGATAAAATCCTCAAAGGGGATAAATATTGACAGAATCGGTGCTATGATTTTAGGAATTCTTATAGCCATTGCAGCAAATATGGATATATTTAAGCTAATCGAAATACCCCTTGGAATTAGCTATTTAGGAAGTATTTTAACAGGACTTTTAATAAGTCGAGGCGCAAATTTCTTACATGATATTTTAGGAAATATAAGTAGTATGTATCAAGCACGAAAATAAAAGCTGGCAGCTATATCATAAGTTATAAGTGATATAGCTGCCAGTTTTAATGAAAAACGGATTAAATCTAAGATAGAATAATGCTATTTTATTAATTTAACAGGATACGGTTTATATTAGAAAAAAATAGAATAAATTGAATTTGTGGAAATTATTAGTCGGTATTAAAATTAGTTTATTGTAAAATCAAAGTTAAGGGGGGATGAGATTTTGGATAAGGAAATGCAGGAAATTTTGAAGAACATTATACACATAGATAAAAGTGCAGTTAATTTACGGAGAAATCTAGAAGAACAGATAGAGGAGAAAAAAAACAACATCAATAAAGAGATTGAGGATTTAAGAAAAGAAATAATTGAAGAACAGGTTATAAGGGCAAAAGAGAATGAAGCTAAAGAAATAGAAAGGGTAAAAATGGAATCCCAAAGGCTCATTAGTGATGCAGAGAAATCTTGTTCTCAAATGGAAGCAAGCTTTAATTTGAATAAAAAAAGGCTGGCAGAAGAAATATTTAAAAATATAGTTCACAGCTAACTTATTTAAGCAGGTGATAATATGGATCAAAATACCATGTATGCTGCAGTAAACACTAAAATCGCATCTATGTTTGGCAAACTTTTAGATGATGAGGATTATAGGAATTTACTTTCCCTGAAGAACTCACAGGAAATTGCCCAATATCTAAAGGTAAATACTTATTATGGTGAGTTTTTAAAAGATAAAGATCCCTTGAAAATGCACAGAGGTGATATTGAAAGACTTTTAAAGGAATCACTGGTTGTTTATATGGATAAGTTGATTAATTATTTTCATGGAGAATATAGAAGCTTTTTAAAGAGCTTTTATATGAAATATGAAATATATGACTTAAAAAGGGTAGCTAGAATTATTCATATAGATAAGGACTTTGACAATATAAAGGAAAGTCTTGTTTTTGCCGGCAAATATAAATATATAGATATAGATAGAATAATTAAGGCAAAGAGTATAATGGAGCTTATTCAGGCATTGGAGGGAACCTATTATTATCCTTATCTAAAAAATCTAATTGATGGGAATACAAAGGAAAACCTTTATAGACTGGAAATGACTCTAGATAAAATATACTTCATCGTGCTAGGGGAAAAACTCAAAAAACTAAATAAAAAGGATCAAAGAGTTTTTATTAATTTGTATGGAAACTATATCGATATGCTCAACATCCAGTGGATTTACAGGGGTAAAGAATACTATAGCTTATCATCAGAAGAAATATTTAATTATACCGTTGATAGAGGAAACAGATTTAACTATAAAAGTATAAAGGAGTTCTGTTATGCAAAGGATGTAGGAGAATTTATTGAGAAGATTAGAAATACATCCTATGGTTTTATGTTTAAAGAGAATAAAAATGAAGACATTTTCATGGAAAGAAGAATGAATAGGTTTATGTATTTTAAATTAAAGGGAGCTAAGCAGAAACTGAATTTAGATATATCAATGCTGCTGGCATACCTGGAGCTTAAGGAGTTTGAAATAAGGGACATAATCACTATAACAGAAGGTGTAAGGTATAAATTGGATGGTGAAGAAATAAAAAAATATTTAATAAAAGCCATATAGATTGAGGTGATTTTATGGCAGTTGAAAAGATGGAAATGATAAATATTATCGGTCATATGAGTGATATAGATGAGATATCAAAGAAAATTATCTTATCATCATCAATTCACATGGTAAATTCCATGAGTGAAATTGAGCAAAGTCACTTTCCAATACTTCAGGCTAAGGACGATGTAGGTGCATTAGTGGATTTTAATTACATTAAGCAATATGCAAGTGAAAAAAATTTAGGAGAGATTGAAAAGAAGATTGAGGCTCTGTTGGAAATTTTTGAGGTAAGAAAAAGGTTTAATAGGACATATTTAAAGGAGAATTATGACTTTAAAAGGGATATAGCGGATATAGAATGGTTATATAGCACGGTAAAGGATACCCATACAAGGTTAAAGGACTTAAAGGAGGAGGAAATCCAAATTACAGAATTAGAGAAATACATCTCATATCTTAAAGATTTAGATATGGACTTAGAGGATATTTTCAGCATGAAATATATATATGTAAAGCTTGGAAAGATAACGAAATACAACATGGATAAGTTAAAGAAAAACTATGAAAACATTCCTGCTGTTGTTTTAAAACTTTTCAGTGATAATGACACTGTCGTAGTGATGATGCTGGTTCCACATAATGTGGAAATAGAAGTTGATAGGGTATTAAAATCATTAAACTTTGATGAATTTAACTTAAAAATTAAGCTTAAGGGTACTCCAGTTCAGTGTATTGAAAAATTAAGCATTAGAAAAAGACAGATAAAAAGCGAGATGGATTATCTTAAGACTAAGCTTTTAGACCTAAAGAGTGAAAATTTGGATAAAATTGAGCGATATTATTCTCGTCTGGTTATGGAATACAAAATAGAAGAACTTAAGAGCTATATGGCTGTAACAAAAGAATTCTTCTATATGACAGGATGGGTTCCTAAATACAGGAAGAAAACCCTTAGTGAATGTTTTAAACACTTTGATGAAAGGATTATCGTAATATATAAAGAGATAAATGAAATCAGGGAAGGAATTTCTCCCCCAACATGCCTTAGAAATGGTTATTTGTTAAGGCCTTTTGAATCTGTAGTTAAGATGTATGGAATTCCTTCATATGGTGAAATTGACCCAACTTCCTTTGTTGGCATTAGTTATATGCTTCTCTTTGGAGCAATGTTTGGGGATGTTGGTCAGGGACTTGTTTTATTTCTTTTAGGTGAACTTTTGAGTAAAAAGAAAAGCAGACCTAATCTTGGTGGAGTAGTTGCAAGACTTGGATTAAGTTCAACTTTCTTTGGTTTTATATACGGAAGTATATTCGGATTTGAGGATATATTAAAAACCTATATAGTTCGTCCAATGGTGAGTATAAATCTTATGCTTATTTCTGCGGTAGCACTTGGTACCATATTTTTGACAATCGGGTTTATATATAATCTCGTTAACAGTTATAGAAACAGGGATATAGAAAATGGTATTTTCAGCAGAAATGGACTTTCAGGTTTAGTTTTTTATTGGACACTTATTTATCTGGTTCTAGCAAAGGTAAAAGGTTGGACACCTATAATACCTGTTGGAGGATTAGTGTTAATTCTTATATTCCTTTTAGGTTTAATGCTTTTTAAAGAACCAATAACAAACATTATAAGGGGAGTAAGACCTCTTTATAATGAAACAAAAACAGACTATTATATCGAAGGAGGATTTGGAGTATTAGAAACCCTTCTTAGTATGTTCAGCAACACTGTATCATTTATAAGAGTTGGGGCATTTGCCATTAACCATGTTGGTTTATTTATTGCCTTTGAAACACTTTCAGAAATGATGACAAGCAGTGTGGGAAGCGCTCTTGTTTTAATAATCGGCAATATAATAATTATAGGTCTTGAGGGTTTAATAGTTTTTATACAAGGACTTAGGCTTGAATATTATGAACTTTTCAGTAAATACTTCAGTGGAATAGGATATGATTATGAACCATTAAAATTATAATTGGGGGGATAAAAATGTATATATTTTTAATTTTAGCGATTACAATTGTTGTTTTAACAGTAACTCAAGGAATAATTAAGTTTTACAAAGGGGAAATTTGTGAAAAAGGCAGGATAAAAAAGGTATTAAGAATTAATATGTATTCATTTATACCTGTACTTACAGGACTAATAATAACTCTTATACCACAGGCAGCCCATGCAGCAGTTACAGGCAGTGAATCAGGTTCAGGTCTTGGATTTATTGCAGCTGGATTAAGTACAGGATTGGCAGCCATTGGTGCAGGATACGCAGTTGGTGCAGTGGGATCATCGGCACTTGGAGCAGTATCAGAGGATCCTAAGATATTAGGTAAAACTTTGATATTTGTTGGTCTTGCTGAGGGTATTGCCATTTACGGCCTTATAATCTCAATTATGATACTTGGAAGACTTTAGGGTGAATTTAAATGAGAATTTATTTAATAAGTGATAACAGGGATACCCTTGTGGGAATGAGAATAGCAGGAATAAAAGGAACTCTTGCTGAAAGTGCAGATGAAGCAGAAAAGCTTATTGATAACCTGCTTAAGGATAAGGAAATTGGGATTATTCTTATAACTGAAAGACTAGGGAGGGAAATAAAAAATAAAATAAGCCATATAAAGGAAAAAATGGTTTACCCTCTTATTATTGAAGTTCCAGACAGACATGGCAGTATCAAAGATGAAGATTATATAACTGGATATGTTAAGGATTCCATAGGTATCAAGTTTTGAGGTGATTTTATGATAACCATTGATGAGAAATTAAATCTTTTTACAAAAATAGTTTATGATCTTGTTGAAAAGGAAAATAGGATAACTATAGAAAAATATAATAAAGAATTTGGAAGTTTAATAGAAGAGAAAAGACAGGAATTTACAAGGGAAGCCCAGGAAATCTTAAGTAAAAGGAAAAAGAATTTGGAAAAAGAAAAACTTCAAATAGTTTCAAAGGCAAGGATACAACAAAAGAAAATTCTTTTAGAAAAAAGAAAAGAGCTGCTAGAAAAAATGATTATTGAAGTTGAAGATATTGCAAGGGAATTTGTAAAAAGCCAGAAATATAAAGACATGTTCATCAAAGAATTAAAAAGTGCATTCAATGAGGTATGTGGCAGTGATGAGTTTATAATTTGCCTCACAGAAAAGGATGCAAAAGATTTTGAAAGAGAGATAAGTGACATTTTCAGTGGTAAAAAGGTAAGTGTCCTCAGGGATAATGATATAATAGGAGGATTTGTTTTAACTGACAGAGATAAAAACATAAAGTTTGATTTATCTTTTTTAAGCAGGATTTCAAATTCCAGGAATTTAATTGGCGAAAAATTATTAGACTTATTACATTAGGTGGTGGTTATATGGCTGAGGGGGTTGTAAAGTATATTAATGGTCCTGTTATAAGAGCTGATAAAATGGACAAATTTAAAATGAGGGAAATGGTAACCGTCGGTCCAAAAAGATTAATAGGAGAAGTCATTTCATTGGATGGTCAGATTGGAACAATTCAAATATATGAAGAAACAACAGGATTAAAGGTTGGAGATAAGGTTGAATCCACAGGGATGCCCTTATCTGTTAAATTAGGACCAGGGATTGTTGGAAATATTTTTGATGGTATACAAAGACCTTTAAATTACATCTTCAATAAATCAGGTGGCTATATCAGTGAGGGTATAGGATTAGCTTCCATTGATCTGAATAAGGAATGGGAGGTTGAAATTATTATAAAAAATGGTGATGAGGTAGAATCAGGTATGTTTTTTGGCAAGGTTAAAGAGACACCACTTGTCAACCATTATTTGATGGTTCCAAATGGAATCAGAGGAAAGGTTATAGATTTAAAGCCAAGGGGCATGTATAACATGGAAGAGACGCTCTTAAAGATAGATGACGGAAAGGAAATTCATGAAATAAAAATGTATCAGGAATGGCCAGTTAGAAGCCCAAGACCTGTTAATAAGAGAATGCCAATTGAAAAACCACTAGTCACAGGACAGAGGGTTGTAGACACATTCTTTCCAATAGCAAAGGGAGGTACTGCAGCAATCCCAGGAGGATTTGGTACTGGAAAGACAATGACACAGCATCAGCTTGCAAAGTGGAGTGATGCAGATATAATCGTATATATTGGTTGTGGTGAGCGAGGAAATGAAATGACAGAGGTACTTGAGGACTTTCCAAAACTTGTTGACCCCAAATCAAATCTTCCATTAATGAACAGGACTATATTAATTGCCAATACGTCAAATATGCCTGTTGCAGCAAGGGAAGCTTCCATTTACACAGGCATTACAATAGCAGAATATTTCAGAGATATGGGATATCATGTTGCAGTAATGGCGGATTCAACGTCGAGATGGGCTGAAGCGCTTCGTGAAATTTCTGGAAGGCTTGAGGAAATGCCTGCAGAGGAGGGATATCCTGCATATCTTCCTTCAAGACTTGCAGAGTTTTATGAAAGGGCAGGATATGTAGATACACTGAGTAAAAAAGAGGGTTCAGTTACCATAATAGGTGCTGTATCTCCCGCTGGAGGAGATTTTTCAGAGCCTGTAACACAAAATACAAAACGTTTTGTAAGTGCTTTTCTTGGTCTTGATAAGAAATTAGCCTATGCAAGACATTATCCAGCTATTAATTGGTTATCAAGTTACAGTGGTTATCTTGCAACATTAGATGGCTGGTATAGAGAAAATGTTGATGAGGATATGATGAAACTAAGGGGAGAGATGTTGAAAATTCTTCAGGAGGAAAGTAAGCTTCTGGAAATTGTCAAACTTGTAGGTGAAGACGTTTTGCCGGATGAACAAAGATTAATTCTTGAAATAGCTAAAGTTATAAAGATTGGATATCTTCAGCAGAATGCTTACCACAAGGAAGATACTTATGTTCCATTAGATAAGCAGAATAGAATGCTTAAAGTCATCAATGAATTATATATAAATTCAAGGGAAGCAGTAAAATTAGGAGTACCTATTTCCAAGCTTCGTGGAAGCGAGGTTTTTAAAGACGTTATAAAGATGAAATACAGTATACCCAATGAATATAAAGATGAATTTAAGGACTTGGAAGAAAAAATTAATGACTATTTTATTAGTCTGAAAAAGGCTTATGAAGGGTGATAACTATGATTAAGGAATATTTGGAACTCCAGAAAATAGAGGGACCTTTGATTGTATTATCAGGAGTTGAAAATGCATCCTATGATGAAATTGTAGAGATAAAATGTGGAGAGCAGATAAAACATGGAAAGGTTGTACAGATTTATGAAGATAAAGCTGTTGTGCAGGTTTTTGAAAATACAGCAGGCTTGTCAGTAAAAGATATATCTGTTAAATTTACAGGTAAGCCTTTGGAGATAAGCTTATCTAAAGAAATAATGGGAAGGGTATTTAATGGTATTGGAGAACCAATTGATGATGGTGGAGATATTTACAGTAAAATAAAGCGTGATGTAAATGGAAGACCAATTAATCCAGTAGCAAGAAAATATCCAAGGGATTATATTCAAACTGGTATATCGGCAATCGATTTTTTAACAACATTGATAAGGGGGCAGAAACTTCCTGTTTTCTCAGGAAATGGACTTCCTCACAATAATTTAGCTGCCCAGATAGTTAAACAGGCAAAGATTTCAAGTAGTCAAAACAGTGACTTTGCAATTGTTTTTGCGGCTATGGGTGTCAAGCATGATGATGCCCACTACTTCTTAAGGATATTTGAAGAGTCAGGTGTACTTGACAGGGTAGTAATGTTTTTAAATCTTGCAGATGACCCAGTTGTGGAAAGGATTATTACCCCAAGGTGTGCCTTAACTGCAGCAGAATATCTTGCCTTTGAGGAAAATATGCATATTCTGGTTGTTATGACGGATATGACAAGTTATTGTGAAGCTTTAAGGGAAATTTCATCAGCAAGGGAGGAAGTCCCAGGAAGAAAGGGATATCCGGGATATCTGTATTCGGATTTAGCAAGCCTTTATGAAAGGGCAGGGATGATGGAGGGAGCCAGTGGTTCAATAACCCAGATACCAATATTGACTATGCCAAATGATGATATTACCCATCCTATACCTGATTTAACAGGTTATATAACAGAAGGACAGATTGTACTGAATAGGGACATTTATCAAAGAAACATATATCCACCTATAAATATTTTACCTTCATTATCAAGGCTCATGAAGGACGGTATAGGAGAAGGATATACAAGAGAAGACCACCCGGATATTGCAAACCAAATGTTTTCCTGCTATTCAAAGGTACAGGAGGTTATTGCCCTTGCACAGGTTATTGGGGAGGATGAGCTTTCAGATATCGATAAAAAATATTTGGAATTTGGAAGGGAGTTTGAGTATAGATTTTTAAATCAAGGTTTTGATGAAAACAGGGATATAGAGGAAACACTAAATTTAGCCTGGGAGGTTTTATCCATCCTTCCTCAGGGAGAATTAGACAGAATTGCCCCAGAAATGTTGAAAAAATATTACAGGGGGTGATTAAATGGATATAAACATAGCCCCTACTAAGGCAAATTTAATGGCTGCAAAGGCTACCCTGGAATTTTCCCAAAGAGGATATGAACTTTTAGATAAAAAAAGAAACGTATTGATAAGGGAAATGATGGGGCTCTTAGATAGAGCTAAGGAAATACAGAATAAGATTAACACAACTTTTAAAGAAGCCTATGAGGCTCTTATGATGGCAAACATGACCATGGGGATTGCAAGTGTTGAAGATATTGCATGGTCTCTTCCGGAAAATGGACATTTTGATATTCTATATAAAAGCGTTATGGGGGTTGAAATACCTAAGATAAAATATAAAAAATATGAAGCAGTTCCCAGTTATAGTTTTTATCAGACAAATGCCTCGATGGATGTGGCATTTAAAAGATTTTGGGAGATTAAATTCTTAATTATAGAATTAGCCGAGGTTGAGAATTCAGTATATAAACTTGCAGTTGAAATCAAAAAAACACAGAAAAGGGCAAATGCAATGCAGAATATACAGATACCAAAGTATAGCGAAATGGTAAAATATATTCAAGATTCACTGGAAGAAAAGGATAGGGAAGATTTTTTCAGACTTAAAGTTGTAAAGAAAAAACGTATAAAGAAAAAAATGGTGAAGGCATAATTTGTTCACGGCAACACGCTGATGAATATAGTAAATTAACCCATAAGTCTATAATCAATATATTGATTTAGATTTATGGGTTTTTTGTAAATAAAACATTTATAAGGTTTAAGATGTAAATAAATGAGAATAATATATAAAAATATATAGATTCAATAAAAGGGGTTGTCCTTATGAGTAATTCTCCTGATAAGGAAATAATGGGAATAGAAAAGTTGAGTGAGTTAGATGCAGATATTGTTTACTATAACGGCCTTCAGTGTTTTGTAAAATTCAATATAGAAGGTTATGAAATAAGTTATGGATATAATATAAATGCTAAAAATAAATTTTATCTGCAGAGGATAAAACCCTACCCCATGCCTGCAGGGGTTTTTGATGATGTAAACGATGTTATAAACGTTATTAAGATTGATATTGATTTATTTAAAAATGCAGTTAAAAGCGGTAAATTGGAGAAGTTTATCAACATCAGTACGGAGATTTTAAATGTAGTAAGAAATTTTGAAGATTTATTTTTGTACTACAATGTAAGTCCAGAAATCTTTAACGAGTTGAATCAGATAATTGGAATTTTAAAGGAAAAAATTTTAACTGGTGCAAGAGAAAGCAAAAGAGTATATACAGAGAATGAGCCCAAAACGATATAAAGGATGGTCTTCCATCCTTTATATACTTTCAGGCAATATAATTCATGACTTTTTTATATATCTTTTAAAAGTATTATTGTAATCAGTCCAATCATCATTTTTAACGTCTCTTTGGATAGCCAGATAGAATCCATTAAGTTCAGCACTTGTTTTATCAGCATTATGAATAACCAATGCTTCTAAGGTCATGGGAAGAACAGGAGAACCTGTTTCCAATGAACCATGGTGGGATAGTATACAGTGCTGAAGTTCAAGTTTAACGTCTTCAGGGAATTT
Organism: Fervidicella metallireducens AeB; assembly: GCF_000601455.1. Taxonomy (GTDB): domain Bacteria; phylum Bacillota; class Clostridia; order Clostridiales; family Caloramatoraceae; genus Fervidicella; species Fervidicella metallireducens. The sequence goes on along the minus strand of NZ_AZQP01000010.1, from coordinate 19,573 downwards.
ATTAATTTGTGAAGTATATTTTTCTATTATCTGTGTCCCGATATTTATATGTCCTAATAGTCTTCCAAGGGTTGTGTATTTATTTTCTGGGAAATTTGATAACTCAACAATTTTTCCTATATCATGAAGTAAAGCACCTGCAACTGCCATATCGTAATCGATATAGTTATAAATTTTACAAAGCTGTATAACGGTTTCAGCAACTTCTATGGTGTGCTGTGCCAGTCCACCAGTATATGCGTGATGTATTTCTACACCGGCAGCTTTTTTATAAAAAGCTTCTTTGATATCTGGTGAGGAAAATATATTATTTAGCAATTGATTAAGATATTCATTTTTTATTGTTCCTATTATTTCCGCAAGCCTCTTAGCTAACTTATCCTCTTCAAGGCTGCAGGAAGGAGTGATTTTTTCAAGCAAATCACTTGATGGGTTTGAAATGTGAAGGATTTTATCAATGTGAATCTGTAAATTACCTTTAAATTCTCTGACAACACCCCAGATGTTAACAACAGACCCTGGTATGATTTCTTCTGATACACCTATATTACTATTCCAAATCTTTGCATCATAGTTTTTAATACCGTAACTTATTTGAAGGCTATAATACTCTTTACCATTTTGATTGATTTTTTTTGAAATCTGTCTTACAATGACTGGTTGATTCTCTATTCTATCGTTTGTTTTTAAGTTTAGCATAAAATCACCTCATAAAAATAATACCATACTATATTATACATAAATTAGGAATTTAATGCACGTTGATTTAGACATATTTCCCCTTGAAAAAATTACGAAAGGTAGTATAATATATTTTGAAGATTATCTGGGTGTGGCGCAGTTGGTAGCGTACTAGAATGGGGTTCTAGGGGCCGCGAGTTCAAGTCTCGCCACTCAGACCATAAAAGGGGCTGTCACATTAGCATTTGAAAACCGCTAATGTAACAGCCTTATTTTACGATTTTTAAATAATCTTTTATATCAAATACATCTTCCTCAGTTTTATGAAGTTTATGTTTGACAAACTTTACGTCTTTTGAAAGTGCAGCAAAACTATTTTTACTTTCAGTACGGAATTCAGTAAGATCAGCAGTCTGATTGTAAACAGCAGTAACCTTTTCTTTAATTTCTGTTATATCTGATTGAATAAGAGCCTGAGAATTTTCAACAGCAGCATGTCTTTTATCTAGATTATCAACGGTAGTTGAGAGATTATCAACAGTACTCATAATATTATTAACATTATTGGTTAATTGAGTTAGCATTTGTAATATTTTTTCTTCATTGTTCAAGATATAAACTCTCCTTTTAAAATTAGAACTGTATCTATGATCAAACACCTTATAAAGTTTATATATATAATATAAAAGAAAATTTAATTAAGTTCAAGAAAAATAAACAAACGTATAGAATTATATTCAAATAATGAAATAATACTAATGTAAAAATTATAAAGGCTTATATTAGTGTTTTTTTATTGTATATTGATCTGACTTTTGGCAGATACTTATGTTGGGGTGATTTATGTGGAAGAAAAAAGTTTCAACAGATATATGAATGGTAGAGATTTGACTCAGGATAAAAACACAGAGGTAGTTAATCCGGATTTTGTAAATCCAATATCCATACTGCCAGAAGACAAATTCATACAGATGAACTATGAAGAATCATCGAGGGTTACTTTTCCTAAAGAATTAGAAAGATATTCTGCAATTGGAGGAATTGGACCTGCACTGATGACTATGGGAAAAAGAATTGACTTTGACGAGAATTTTAAAAAATTATAAGTAATTTAGCTGATATAAAACAGATTAGAGCAGGGAGGTATGAAAATGACAGAGAATAAAAGGCATAAAGCTGCCAACAGGGAAAATAAACGTAATGACATGAATAGACCAAAGGATATAAAAAATAATAAACAAACGCCAAAAAGGTATGAAGATTTTGAGGGAAACAAAATAGAATAAAAAATTAAATACAATATTCTGTAAATTCACAAGATTATACTTCCAATTGTTCAGTATTTATATTATAATTAAATTAATCTCCGCTATGGGTGGAAAGACGTTCCATGTTTATATGGGCGTTTTTCTTTTTTTTGTGTAATTTTCGGGATAGAAGTGAATTATAAAATATTGTTGGTGGGAAAATAACCATATAAATTAATTATTATTGAAAAGATTAAAGTTAGATAGTATAATATACCCATATAGTATAAGGAGGGAAAGACATGGAAATTAAGATCACAGAAAGTGCTGTTGAATTTCTAAAGCAAAAACTTTCTGAAGAAAATGAGAAGTCTGGAGTCAGAATTTATATTGCAGGAATTGGCTGAGGCGGCCCAAGTTTTGGATTGTCTCTGGATGAGGCAAAGGATACAGATAACGTTTATGAGGTTGAAGGTTTAAAGATTTTATTTGATAAAGAGCTTTCAGCATATACCAAGGGATTCCAGATAGATTATAGAAGCTCTATCTTTGGAAAGAGACTGGTAGTAGATCCATTATATAGTAGAGGATGTTCTTGTTAAATTAAAAATTTACATGACTAAAGCTATTAAAAGAAAATTTTATTTAAAATCCTAAGTAATTTAAATCCGTAATCTAATGGTTAACTGTAATCTACAGGAATTTAGCTTCATTAGGTTTACGGATTTTTCTATATCACCTATTTTTGCAATTTTCACCTGCAAATGATGTATGGCAAAATCAGAAATGAGTGGGAATACTAAATAAAGGTTGACTACAAAGGATATTATATATAATAATAAGTTGATGAACCTTTAACAAAATTTGAAGGTAGGTGTAAAAATGAAGGAAATAGTTATAACCTCTAATGAAGCAGGACAAAGATTTGATAAATTTTTAAGGAAATACCTTAAAGATATGCCTTAAGTGGAATATATAAGGCGATTAGAAAAAAAGAAATAACTGTAAATTCTAAAAAAGCAAGTGAAAAGTATGTATTAAACGAAGGGGATATAGTTAAATTTAACATAAAAATTGATGATGTCACAAAGACGAAGGATTTGGATTTTTTGAATATTGAATATAATTTTCAGATAGCATATGAAGATGAAAATATCCTTGTAGTGGAAAAAGCCTCTGATGTGTTAGTGCACCCAGATGAAGGTAAAGAATATACATTAACAGATCAGGTTATGGCATATTTGTATGATAAACTTGAGTATGATCCCAATAATGAAAAGACCTTTGCTCCATCTCCATGTAACAGACTTGATAGAAATACGGAAGGTCTTGTGATATTTGCAAAAAATTATGAAAGCCTTAGAGCAGTTAATCAGTGTATAAGAGAAGGAAATTTAGAAAAGTATTATACCACTATAGTAAAGGGAAGAATTCAGGACGGTACATACAGGGCATATATATATAAGGACCATAGAACAAATAAAGTAAGGGTTTTTGAAAACAAGGTAAGGGATAGCAAGGAAATAATCACAAGGGTAATAAATAATGAAAGTATAGGAATCTTTTCACATATAGACATAGAGCTGATAACCGGAAGAAGCCATCAAATAAGGGCACACCTTGCTGAAATGGGTAATCCTATATTAGGTGATCCAAAATATGGAGATAAAAAGGCTAACAGTTTTTTTGTCAATAAATATGGGCTGGAAAATCAGCTTCTAGTTGCATATAAGCTTGTGTTTAAAAAATGTCCAGAAAAAATAAAATATCTGGAAAATAAAACAATTACAATGCCCCTGCCTTCTCAGTTTAAAAAAATAAAAAAGGATTTATTTAAAATATAAAAGAATCGGACCAGTCTCCGATTCTTTTATTTTAACTAAACTAAATACATTATTAGAGCTATTACAATACCTGAGTATATTAAATCCATTAAACAATAGCCCATGATATCCCTTGCACCTAGTTTTGCAAGACCAAGGATAGGAAGTGCCCAGAATGGCTGTATCATGTTTGTCCAAGCGTCTCCCCAGGCTAAAGCCATAGCAGCTTTACCAAGTGGAACTCCCAATTTTTGAGCTGCATCCATAACTATAGGACCCTGAGCTGCCCATTGACCTCCTCCAGAAGGAATGAATAGATTTACAAGTCCTGCACTTAAAAATGTGTAAACTGGAAATGATCTGATAGAAGAAACATTAACGAACCAGTTTGCAATATTTGCAGCAAGTCCAGAATCAACCATTATTCCCATTATACCTCCATAGAATGGAAATTGAAGTGCTATACCACCGGCACCTTTAATGGAATTTTCAATGGCTTTTACGTAATTTAATGGAGTTTTATGTAACAAAATACCAGTGAATAAAAAAATCATATTTATTGAATCAAGGGATAAGCTTCCGCCATTTATAAAATATTTAATAATATAGGCGAAGCCTAAAATGGATATAATTAATGACATAAACATGCTATTTTCTAACTTCTGTGCAGCTGTTGGAATTTTAATAATTTGGGTTTCTGCTGAAGCTGCTAATTCGCCATCTTCCTCTGGTATAAATTCAATAACGTCCTCTTTTTTGGGCATCATAAACATGTTTATAAGAGGTAGTGTAAGTATTAAAATTATTGAAATAGTTAAGTTAGTAGATGAGAAAAGCGTTTGACTTACAGGTATTGCAGGAAAAGTTACTCCCTTTAAGCCTCCGTTTGCCTCAACAACCTTTAATGGAATTGAACCTGATAAACCACCGTGCCAAACAAGGAAACCTGAATATGCACTGGCAATTAATAGTCTGTAATCGAGACCTCTTACTTGTCTAGCTAATTCCTTTGCTAATAGTGCTCCTATAACGAGACCAAATCCCCAATTTAACCAGCAGCATATAGCTGAAACAAATGTAACAAGTAAAATAGCTTGGACTGGAGTTTTTGCAATTGAAGCGATTTTTTTAAGTAGATTTTTGAAAATACTTGCCTGAGCCAATGCATGTCCAGTTATTAAAACAAGTATCATTTGCATTGAAAAGCTTAGCAGTCCCCAAAAACCTTTTCCCCAGAATCCAACAAGATCTAATGGAGCTTTTCCGGTATTAATAAGGGCAAGAAGGAAAACTATAATTGTTAAAAAAATAGCAAATATGAATGCGTCAGGAAGATACTTTTCCACAAGATTAACGCATCCTCTGGTTAATTTTTTAAACATATTAACACCCCCAATTTAATTTTATCAGATAATTACAAATATACAAATAATTGATTTAAAAGGAAAAATAAGATTTATAAAGAAAATAGAAAAAATCTACAAATAAAGATTGTATTTAAGAAAATTATGGATTTTTCAGTAATATAATATACAAAGAAATTTCGGAGTTGATGATATGCAAAATAAGGAATTCTATAAAAAGATAGGTTCTTTAATTGTGATAATTTTGGTAGGTGTAATGGGGGTTAACTATTGGTATAATATTGGTTTATCCTATTATGAAAAAGAAACTATTAGTAGCATGAAGATTAATGCTGATGTAAAAAACATAACTTCAATAGAGTATCAGGAAATCAGAGAGAGCTATGGATATGGAGATGGTAAAGAGGTGATAAAGAAAAACATAGTTTATGCATACCCAGATAAACTGAGAATTGAAAGTGTTGGGGAATACAAGTTAACGGAAATTTATAACAACGATAGATTTTTCAGCTATGATGAAAGTAAAAAGCGTATTGTGATTAAGGAATGTTTTCCGCCAGATAAACCATACATAACAGAAATTGAAAGTAAGATGTCTAAAATACTGAATAGTGGTGAATATGAGTTCTTTGGGTATGAGGAGAAGGACAATAAAAGAATTGAAGTAATAGGCATTAAAACCAAAATGGATGGACATAACTATATGCATAAATTATGGATAACAGATGTAGAAGAACTTGTTTTACCACTAAAGGAAGAATATTTTATCGATAATACCGTTGTATCCAAAACAACCTATGTTTACTACAAGATAAATAAACCAATAAATCCAGCTATGTTCAGCATTTCTTCTCTTCCAGATGCAGAAATAGTTTATGATGGAGTTATCACGAAATTTGTGGATAGTTATAAAGAGGCACAGAAATATCTTAAATTTAAGCTGATATTGACCGATAAGATTCCTGATGGATTTATACCATCAGAAATAGCTGTAATCCCTCCAGTATCAAATCCATATTTTTATTGCATTTATTTTAAAAACGGATATAGAATATATTTAACTGAAAAAATAGTGGATGATAAAATAATAGGAAATGGTTACCTTGGAAAGGTACCATGTCAGGTTAATAAATTTAAAGAAAAAATAACTTTAAGATGGTATCAAAATGGAGTTTTTATAACATTACAAGGTGATGAAGCTGTATTAAAGGATGTCATCTATTTTGCAGAGCAGCTTTCAGGAGGAAAATTTACTGACTAAAGTCTATAATACTGTTGAGAAGGAGAAGAAGAATGCAAAACAAAATAACACACAAGATAAAGAAAGAACAGGCAGGAGTAAAGGTTGTAAACTTTTTGAAGTTTGAACTTAACATGTCAACAAGGTTGACACGCAAGCTAGTATTAGGTGGATATGTTACAGTTAATGGGAAAAAAGCAAAGAACTCCACAGAGCTACAGGAAGGGGATGTAATTGATATAATTTTAGAAACTCAGGATTCCCAGGATATAGAACCTGAGGATATTCCAGTTGAGATAGTATATGAGGATATGGATTTACTAATTGTTAACAAACCCCCTTTTATGGTTGTACATCCCACTAAGGGACATCCAAATGGCACACTTGCAAATGCAGTTATGCATTACTTTAGAAAAACCAGCCAAAACTGTATTGTAAGACTTATAAACAGGCTAGATAGAGATACATCAGGGCTTGTTGTAATCGCTAAAAGTCAATTTGCTCATCAAGCTATGGCTAAAAAATTAGATTCAAATTCTATTGAAAAATATTATATTGCTGTTGTAGAAGGAATGATGACAGGCAGTGGTACCATAGATTTACCTATTGATAGACCATCACCAGATTCAATAAAAAGAGAGGTAATGGATAACGGACAGAAGGCAGTGACACATTATCAGGTACTTTCTTCATCAGAGGAAATGTCTAAGGTATTAATACGCCTTGAAACTGGAAGAACACACCAGATAAGGGTGCATCTAAGTCATATTGGACATCCAATAATAGGAGATACTCTTTACGGTGCAGCCAGTGATAAAATAGGCAGACAGGCACTTCATGCTTACAAATTAAAATTTAAAGACCTCAGGGATGAAAGAGAAATAGAGGTTGTAGCTGATATACCTGAAGATATAAAAAATTTGATGGAAAATATCGATAAATAGTAGAAAAAAATTCATTAATATATGTTGTGAATATTAAAAATTATTCATATAATAAGTGTATAAGGGAGGTGCAGGTTAGCTCGTTGAGAAAAAGTGGCCAAGGCCGCTAGCGCTTGCACTTCTTTTGTTTTTTTATGTTGGTTAATGATATTAAAATAAGAACTTTTGAAGTCACTTTATGTAGTGGTTTCAAAAGTTCTTTTTTAATAAGTTCATCAGAAATAGAAAATTGATATACATTATATACTACTTTTTTCTTTTGATAGTTTATAAAGTGGGAAATATAAAAAGGCAAACAATAAATAAGATAAAATAATTATTATACCAGTGTTGAAAACATTTATTAATAAATATTTGTTAATTAAATATACTACAACAGAAGAAAGAGCTGGAAGTAATATGGCTGAAAACAATTGAAGCTTAACATTACAGTTTTTAAAAATGATTGTATAGTTTAAAAAAATACCAACAATACTGCTTATCACAAAATTGATAGCATACCCGTATATGCTAACTTTTGGTATGCCTAGCAAAATATACAGCAGTACCAAATCACAGGAGGAAATGATTATGGAATTTATCAAAAGTCGGGTTTGCTTTCCAAGTCCATTAAGTAAAGCAAAAGAAATCAGTTCTATATATACCAGTGGAATTCCTGGAGATAACATCTTAATTAAATCGCCTACTGTAGAGTCCCTAAAGAAAAGCTGACCGACTTCATGGGGGATTGCTAATAGCAGGGCACTGGTAGAAAAACCCGCAATTGCTGCTGTACGTACAGCTATATTTATTCTATGATTAATTATATAGCTTTTTTTAAATGATACTGCCTCTGATATAGAAGGAATAAGTATTACATTTAGAGAATTAACAATGATTGCTGGGAAAAAAACAATATTCAGAGCCATTCCTTGAAGCTTACCAAATAAAGAAAGAGCATTTTCATATGATATTCCTGAGGAGCTTAGTCTTCTTGGTATCATAACAGCTATTACAGTACTGAAAATAGTTGTTAAAATTCCATTTAAAGCAAGGGGTAAAGCAAGTTTTAAAACATTAAATACAAGTTGAACGCCATTATCTGATTTCCCTGAACCAGGGTTTCTCTTTACATAGCTTCTATAACAGAAATAAAATAATATACAGCTTAAAAACTCACCGCAGCTTAGAGATAGGACAGCAGAGGCTGCGGATAGCCCTAAATTCATATCCGATATTACCCTCACTAATAAGTACATTACAGTAATCCTGCATATCTTTTCAGCTATATCTATAATGGCAGGTTCAGTTACCTTTTGTAAACCATAATATACTCCCTTGTATACTGATGAAATAGAAACTATTATAAGGGCAGGACAAAATGCTAAGATGCTATATAATGTTCTCTCATCAGCTATTATATTAAAAGCTATAAATTTTGAAATCAAAATTAATACAGCTGTAAATAAAATTGACCAGATAAATTCAAAGATACAGGTTACGAATACAGTTTTGTATAGCTCGTTGAATTTTCCAAGTGCTTTTTTTTCAGCAGCTATTTTGGATACAGATATAGTAATTCCGCCGCTGGTAATAAAAAGACACATATTGTATAAAGGCATTACTAACTGATATATTCCTACTCCTTTAGGTCCAATCTCTCTGGATAAAATTATTGAGAAAACAAAGGTTAAAATACCTGTAATTATGTTGGAAATGGTTAAGAGCACAGTTTTTTCAAAAAATGCGGAGCGTTTCATAAATCACCCTGTAAAATTTGTTCTTATAATTAATATGGGTTTACAAACAATACTATGCAAAAAAAATTCTCTCAAAGAAAAACAGCAACCGAAATTTCGGCTGCTGTTAATGCAACAAATCTGAATTTTTCCAATTTACAGTTTTACTCAGTGAGCAATAGCCTGTACGAATTAGATATTCACGTACCTTGTGATAATAATCTACCCTTGCACTTGATATTTTATTTTCCTGTAGCAACTTAATATCATTGCAGGAAAGTTTTATTATCGCATAGCCGTAAATATCAGTGGCTTTTTGAATATCAAATTCAAAGAGGAGTGTGTTATCATTTATCTGATAATCAGTGTATGTCTTAGTTTTGGTAGTTCCATTGCTAAACAGATGTGTGACCTCAAGAGAGGCATCCTTTACAATCCAGCCATCTGGTAAAGATACGTTTATTATATCTTCAAGGGTCCAAAAAGGATCTGTATTCCAATTAAACTCAACATAAAGCCTGATCTCAGGCACATTTTTAATTTCATCGATTTCAATTGCTGTTATATTTAAAAGCAGTTCTTCATCCTTTAACGTACCCATTTTGCTTAAATCTTTAATTAAGGTATCTTTAGCAGATGTCTTTACCGTATCAGCTGACCTGTTGTTTTTGTTTTGTGAATAACAGGGTAGCTTTGGATATGCAAAGAAAAATATCAGAAGCAATGGAATGATTTTCTTAATACTCATATAAAGACCCTCGCTTTATCTTTATATTTTTCATTCCACTGTTATTATGACATAAAATACAGAAAATTACAATAATTACATGGAATAATTACATAAAATATATAATAAAATTTTTGAAATAATTAACAGTTAAAAAAATAATATTGTTTTATTTCTTATATTTTATAATGTTATTGTAATTATATATATTTTCTAATAAAATACAATTATATATATTTTAGCGGAGTATTGAGTAGGGTAATTAAATAAGCTGGATTATTGTAGTGTAAGCTGCGTAAAATAAAATTCTATAAAGGGAGTGATATCATGCCATACTCAACAGAAGTAGATAGAAAATGGCAAAAGAAGTGGGAAGAAACGAAATTATATAAATTTAACCCACAAAATATCGATAAAAAACTTTATTGTCTAGAAATGTTTTCATATCCATCAGGAGCTAAGCTGCATTTAGGACATTGGTATAATTATGGTCTAAGTGATACTTGGGCAAGAATGAAAAGAATGCAGGGATTTGAGATATTCCAGCCTATGGGATTTGATGCCTTTGGACTTCCAGCAGAGAACTATGCAATTAAAACTGGAGTTCATCCACAGGATTCTACATATCAAAATATTGAAACCATGGAGAGACAACTTAGAGAAATGGGAGCCATGTTTGAGTGGGATCATGAAGTTATAACATGTTCACCAGAATACTATAAATGGACTCAGTGGATTTTTCTTGAGCTATACAAATCAGGACTGGCATATAGGAAGGAGGCTCCAGTAAACTGGTGCCCAAGCTGCCAGACAGTTCTTGCAAATGAACAGGTTGTAGATGGCGCATGTGAAAGATGTGGAACTGAAGTAACTAAGAAAAACCTTACTCAATGGTTCTTTAAAATAACAGAATATGCTCAGGAACTTTTAGATAAATTAGAGGAATTAGATTGGCCGGAAAAAACTAAAAAAATACAGACAAATTGGATTGGAAGAAGCGAAGGAGCAGAAATAGAGTTTAAAATTGAGAATAAAGATTTAAGCTTCAGGGTATTTACAACCCGTGCCGACACATTACTTGGTGTGACATATGTAGTACTGGCACCAGAAAATGAATTGGTTGATAAGATAACTACTGATGAAAATAGAAAGGCAGTAGAAGAATATAAGGAGTTTGCAAAAAAACAAACAGAGATAGATAGACTTTCAACAACAAGAGAAAAAACAGGCGTCTTTACCGGAGCATATGCTATACATCCAATAACAGGTGAAAAGGTTCCAGTATGGATTGCAGACTATGTACTTGCAACATATGGAACAGGATGTGTAATGGCTGTTCCAGCACATGATGAAAGGGATTTTGAATTTGCAACTAAATATAATCTTCCAATAAAAAGAGTTATAAAGGGAGAGGAAGGACAAGTAGATGAACTTCCATACACAGAGTATGGAATTCTTGTAAACAGTGGAGAATTCGATGGAATGTCTTCAGCTGATGCAAGGGTTAACATAGTAAAGAAACTGGAAGGTGAAAGTAAGGGAGAACTGAAAGTTAATTACAGATTAAGGGATTGGCTTGTATCAAGACAAAGATATTGGGGAGCACCAATACCAGTTATTCATTGTGAACATTGTGGAATAGTTCCTGTTCCTGAAAAGGATCTTCCTGTGTTACTTCCATATGATGTTGAATTTTCACCAGATGGAGAATCACCACTTAAAAAACATGAAGGCTTCATGAATACAACGTGTCCAAAATGTGGAGCTAAGGCATTAAGGGATCCAGATACATTGGATACATTTGTATGTTCATCATGGTATTATTTAAGATATCCAGATAATAAAAACAATGAAAAAGCATTTGATACAGAATGGATAAACAAGATGCTTCCTGTTGATAAATATATAGGTGGACCAGAACATGCTGCAATGCATCTTCTATATGCAAGATTTATAACAAAGGCACTTAGAGATGCAGGACATTTGAGTTTTGATGAACCATTTAAATCCTTAGTTCATCAAGGAATAATCCTAGGTCCTGATGGAAATAGAATGAGTAAATCAAAGGGAAATATAGTATCACCAGATGAATATATTGCAGAATATGGCTCAGACGTGTTTAGATTATATCTTGCCTTTGGATTTGCCTATACAGAGGGTGGTCCATGGAGTGATGATGGTATAAAGGCAATAGATAGATTTGTTGGTAGAGTAGAAAGAATAGTGGATAGGGTGATAGAATTAAGAAAAGAAAGTTCCACTGATGAGATAAGAAAAGATGAAAAGGAATTGAATTATGCACGTCACTATGCTATAAAGGCAGTAAGTGAAGATACAGAAAAATTCCAATTTAATACATCAGTATCAAGAATGATGGAATTAGTAAATGCCCTATATAAATATGATCAGGAAACGGAGCTTAAGAATGTTAAATACATGGAAGGCATAATTGCTGATCTTTTAAGGCTTCTAGCACCATTTGCGCCACATCTTTCTGAGGAATTATGGGAAAGACTTGGCTATAGCTACTCAATATTTAATGAAAGCTGGCCAGCTTTTGATGAGGCAGCTTTAGTTAAGGATATAGTTGAAATGGCAGTTCAGATTAATGGTAAAGTAAGAGGTAAGGTTGAAGTACCATCAACAGCAGATGAAAAAGAGATAGAAAAGATTGCACTTGAAGATAAAAAAGTAAAAGAATATATAAATGGCAAGGAGATAAAAAAGGTTATAGTTATTAAGGGAAGAATAATAAATATTGTTGTTAAATAATCAGATGTTTTTTAAAGGTATCACATTTAAATAGTGATGCCTTTTGTTTATTTTAAGCAATAAAATGAAATATATGGAAATAAAATGGAGGCTGGTATATAATAAATATATAATATTAAAGAAAGGGGAAACAGTATTTTGAATAATGTTTTTAATAACTTTAAGTGGGGATTTTTAATGATAATGTTAGATTTTAGAATAGCTGGTTTTGACCTGCTGCCGGATTTTATAGGCTATATCATATTTTTTAATTCTTTAGGTTATCTAGTATCTCAAAGTGAATTCTTCGATAAGGCAAAAAATTTATCAATCGCAATGATAGTATTTTCCCTATTTACATTTTATCAAAAGACCAATAATATGGGGAATAATTATAATTTTGGTAACCCTGTAATATTTGTAATTGGATTAATAGCCTTAATTGTAGATTTGATTTTAGTGTACAATATTTTCCAGGGAATAAACCAAATGGCTTCAGTTCAAAACAAAGATTATTTGATTAATGAATCAGATGAATGTTGGAGGTATTATTTAATATTATGTTTCCTGCCCCTTATTGCTATAATTTTAATGTTTATACCAGTAGTTTTAGTTTTATTTTTAATATGCCTGATTGCTTTTGCTATTTATGTGATTTATAAAATATTTAAGTTTATGGGTAAATGTTCAGAAGAATTATCTATGTATTAAAAGTCCTGAAAATCAGGACTTTTTTCTTTATTGTTGATTTGAAATGAAAAATAATTTCATATTGACATCATAATTTAAAAGGGTATATACTGTATATATAGTATATATACAGTATATACTATATATACAGTATATAGGCAGAGGAGATTTATATGAGGATAATAATTTCTAACTTATCACAGGAACCAATATATGAACAGATAGTCAAGCAAATAAAAAATTCAATTTTAAAGGGGGAAATTACTGAGGGAGATTCGTTACCTTCAATACGAAGTCTGGCCCAGGAGCTACAGATTAGTGTTATAACTACTAAGAGAGCTTACGAAGAACTTGAGAGAGAAGGGTTTATAGTAACAGTTCCAGGTAAAGGCTCATATGTTTCCGGTCAAAATAATGGCCTAATAAAGGAAAAAAGGATAAAGATGATTGAAGACAAACTTTCTGAAGTAGTTTTAGAGAGTAAGGTTATTGGGCTAAGTCTTTCTGAATTAGAAGAAATGTTAAAACTGATTTATGAGGAGGTATAAAAAATGGATAACATCATGGAAATTAAGAATTTGTGTAAAAGTTATAGGGAATTTAAACTGAAAAATGTAAACTTCACCCTTGAAAAAGGCTATATAATGGGCTTTATTGGCCCCAATGGTGCGGGAAAAAGTACAACAATTAAGCTTATTATGAATCTAGTAAAAAAGGACGCAGGTGAAATAAAAATATTTGGAATGGATAATTTAAAGTATGAAAAACAGGTTAAAGAAAAAATAGGTTTCGTATATGATGAAAACTATTATTATGAAGAATTGACGGTTAATGAAATGAAAAGGATAATAGCCCCTTTTTACAAAAATTGGGATAACAAAACCTTCGAAAGATATATGAATCTATTTGATTTAAATCCTAAGAAAAAAATAAAAGAGCTTTCAAAGGGAATGAAAATGAAGTTCTCTTTAGCTGTTGCATTATCACATAAGGCAGAACTTATTATAATGGATGAGCCAACATCAGGCTTGGATCCAGTTTTCAGGAGTGAAATACTTGAAATACTTCAGTCTGTTATGCAAGATGAAAAAATGGGTGTATTTTTCTCAACTCATATAACAACAGATTTAGAAAAAATAGCAGATTATATAACCTTTATAAATAATGGAGAAATAATCTTTTCCAAGCCAAAGGACGAAATAATAGAAACATATGCCATTGTAAAGGGAGGAAGAGAGCTTTTAGATAGAGACACGAGAAAAGAGTTTTTAGGAATAAGGGAGAATAGCTATGGTTTTGAAGCTCTTACGGATAAACCAGAGAAAATGAAAAAGATTTTCAGGGATAATATTTTAATTGAAAAGCCAACCCTTGAAGAAATAATGATTTATACAGTAAGGAGTGGGGTTAATGCTTAACTTGATACTTAAAGATATTTTAATACAAAAGAAAAGCCTATTTATAGGATTTGTATATAGTTTATTTGTATTTTTAATTTTTAAAACCAATACCTTTCCACAGGAAAATGGAAAGTTTATATTTGGTGCTGTAAGTATTGCGTATATTTTTGCAACATACAGTATTGAATATGATGAAAAAAATAACTGTCATTGGATACTAAACAGCTTACCACTGCGTAGAAAGGAGATTGTACTAGCAAAATATATATCCTTGGTGATTTACAACGTAATTGGAATTTCTATGATGCTGATTACAGGAAGGATATTAAGCATAATAGGATTTAACTTGGGTAACTACGTGGTAGACTTAAAAAGCATTCTATATGTTTTCCAATCCACGTTTTTAGCATTCTCTTTTTTTTATCCCATATATTTCAAAATAAGCTATTCAAAGACAAGATATATTAATACCATTGTATACCTTACTGTAGTTTTTTTACCATCTTTTTTTGATTTTTTATTTAAGAATATGGAAGGCATCAGTAACCTGAAATTTTTGTTTGAAATGACACTTAATAAATGGGATATTACTCAGCAATCAATGTTACTTGCTTTCATAATTGCTTTTACGGTGATATCAGTTTTTATTTCAATTAGAAACTATTCAGAGAAAAATTTTTAATATTGTTGGGGGGAGAGAAATTGTTAAACCTTGTAATGAAAGATATTTTAATACAAAAGAAAAATTTAATTAGTATTTTAATAGTGGCACTTATTTTCGTTCCATCTTTCGGAAACAGCATGGGAATACAGCAGGCAGCTATAATGGGGTGTATAATATGTACATTTCAATTTATATCACATTCCTGTGGATATGATGATAAAAATAAAAGTGAGTTAGTGTTAAATAGTCTGCCAATTAGAAGGCATCAAATAGTAACTGCAAAGTATCTTTCCAGTCTAATATTTTCAGTTGCAACATTTTTCCTTTCAATAGGATTATTGTATATATTTAAAAATATGGGATTTATAAATGATGATTTTTATTTCCAAAAAGAATATATAATAACAGTGTTTATATCAATTTCAATCATGATATCTATTTTCTTCCCGGTATATTTTAAACTAGGATATTTAAAATCAAGACTTATTATATTCATTGTATTTTTTGGGATAGGAACTATCCCAACTGCAATAATTGCATTATTAAAGAGAATATATACTCAGCAGCAATTTGAAGAAATTGCAATAAAATTAATAAGTTTCTTAAACAGAACTCCAGATTTCATACTTGCATCTGTTTCCCTGCTGGTGATAGCTTTATTTATATATATATCGTTGTGTATATCAATATCATTTTATAAAAAGAGAGATTTTTAAATGTCAACAAACTGGATAAACATATAAAATGATTTTAAAATAGCCCCATGAATGGACTTCAAAGGTTTGAATCCTTCATGAGGCTAAACTAAAACCAATTTTTAAGCAGATTAATTACTTAAGGTTTTCTGGATTTAGACATTCAAGTTCTGGAATAACGAAAAGACCATCTTTTCTTATTAAAACATCGTCAAAATAGATTTCTCCTCCACCGAACTCTGGAGTCTGAATAAATACTAAATCCCAGTGAACAGCTGATTTATTTCCATTGAAAGCATCATCATATGAACTTCCAGGAGTAAAGTGTATTGAACCTGCTATTTTCTCATCGAATAGTGTATCTTTCATTGGCTTTGTTATATATGGGTTTACGCCTATTGCAAACTCACCTACGTATCTTGCACCTTCATCTGTATCAAATACCTTGTTAATTCTTTCAGTATCGTTTGCAGTAGCATTAATGATTTTTCCATCTTTAAACTCAAGTCTGATGTTTTCAAATGTAAATCCTTGGTATACAGCAGGAGTATTATATGTAATATATCCATTTACTGAGTCTTTAACAGGTGCTGTATAAACTTCACCATCAGGAATATTCATCTTACCATCACATTTTACTGTATCTATTCCTTTGATGGAGAAAGTAAGGTCTGTACCAACACCAGTGATTCTAACTTTGTCAGTTTTATTCATTAATTCAACAAGTGAATCCATAGCCCTTGACATCTTTGAATAATCAAGGTTACATACGTTGAAATAATAATCCTCAAAGGCTTCTGTACTTGTATTAGCAAGCTGAGCCATTGAAGGTGAAGGATATCTTAAAACAACCCACTTAGTTTTAGGAACTCTGATTTTACCATGAACATCATTCCAAAAATATTTAAAGTAAAGCTCCATTTTTTCACTTGGAACATCTGATGTTTCAGAAGCATTGTCCCCTGAACGAATTCCAATATATGCATCCATGTCATTCATTCTTTCAGCTTCATATTTTGCCATCATCTTCATCTGCTCTTCAGTAGCACCCATAAGAAGAGCTCTGTCAACGGACTTATCCTTTATTGTAACAAATGGAATTCCACCTGCAAGATAAGTTTCTTTCACTAATTCCTTTACAAGAGGTGTTTCAAGTCCTATTGTTTCAATTAAAACTTTTTCACCAGGTTTAATTCTGCATGAATAGTTAATTAAATTTTTAGCTAAAACACTTATTCTTGGATCAATCATTTTTATGTACCCCCTCAGTGTAATTTTAAAGCACATACATTATATCATTTTATTATTGTGTTTATCTAATAATTTTTATTCATATGACGAATATTTTACAAACATATGGGCATATTAGATAATATAGTACTTAGTTATGTACTGAATTAAGGATTTATATTATTACAAAAAATTATTTGTTTTTTTATAAAAATTATTTGATATTACCCCTTTACATTTTGTCGAAATATAGCTAAAATAGTAAAGTGTTATTGATTACGTAAGGTTTTTTAACATATAATTATCTTGTGGCAGCCACCTTTCAGGTGGCCTTTTTTTTATGAAAATAAACAAATGCAAGTGTCATTCTTTGTGTTTTTGCCATGGATAATTGATGAAATTATGATTAAAATAATTTTAAAATAATTTTTAGAGGATGATAATATGAGTTTTATTGAAAATTCTTATTCAATGATTTTCAGAAAGATGTTATGGGCAATTAATCCTATTAAGAAGAAAATAATCAAAACAGAGTGTGAGGTCCACAAATTTATCAATAATCAATCCCTGGATATATTAAAGAATGATAAATATTTACTGGCATATAATTTCCTTTCCAGCTATATTGAGGATATTAATAAGGGTGTCGTCTGGGCTGATCAGGATTTTAAAAGCAGTAACCATTTCTACAATCCAGATGAGGAAAAGGGGCTTTATGGCTGCAGTAATGCAAAAAAAGAATGTATTAACTATTATACAAAAGCTTTAAGCAAATATAATTCAGGAGATATAAAAAAAGCTATGTTTTATTTTGGAGCTGCATGTCACTTGGTACAGGATATGACTGTTCCACAGCATGTGAATGTCAAGCTTCTGAATCATCACAGAAAATATGAACTATGGGTTATTAAGGCATATAAACATCATGAAGCATTCAAGGTAATTAACGATGGGATATATTTAGAGTCAATTCCACAGTATATAGATTTAAACAGCAAAAAAGCCATTGAAGCCTATGGGAAAAACGCAGCAGAAAAAAACATACATACAAGATTTTATAACATAACATTGGCTACACTTTCACAGGCTCAAAAAACAACAGCAGGTATGTTTTTGAAATTTTATAAGGATATAAAAAAATAGATGAAAAACAAAAAAACAAACAATAGGATAGAAAAAACTTTAATGTGCTAGTAAAAGGATATATAATCAACTAGAGGTGATTTTATGTCGAAAGTTACATGGAAACCAGGAACAATGTTATATCCTGTCCCTGCTGTTATGGTTTCATCTAAATATGAAGACAAAGAAAATATAATTACAGTTTCATGGGCAGGTACAATTTGTACTAATCCCCCAATGGTATCTATTTCATTAAGGCCTGAAAGATATTCCTACGAATTAATAAAAAAATCTGGTGAGTTTGTAATAAATGTTCCAGGAAAAGACCTTGCCTTTGCTGCAGATTTCTGTGGAGTTAAATCAGGCAGAGAGGTTAATAAGTTTGAAAAATTAAAACTTCAAAGAGAACTCTCCAGTATAGTAGCTGTCCCAATTATAAAAGAAGCTCCCCTTGCAATAGAATGCAGGGTAAAGGAAATAATTGAACTTGGAAGCCACCATATGTTTATAGCAGATGTAGTTGCTGTAAATGTGGAAGAAAAGCTTATAGATGAAAAGGGAAAACTTCACTTAGATAAGGCTGATTTGATCTGCTATAATCATGGACAATATTGTGTAGCTTCAAAACCATTAGGAAAGTTTGGTTTCTCAGTAGAAAAAAGAAAAAGAAAAAAGAAGTAATTCCTGCTTTTTGCAGGAATTTAATTTTATTTAAAGAAATAATATTCATATAGCTATGGGTGGGGTGGTAAGGTGAAGAAAATAAATATCAATTTAAGTGATATAAAACTTGAAGGAAATGTTCTAGAGGTTGCCCAAAGTGGAAATAATGTAATATCAAAACTGATAGAAAAAAACAGTACTGAAGGTCTGGATAATAAAATAGATAAGGATTATATTCTGTGGAATAGAAAGAGTTTAGATAATAAAAACGATAAATATGATATTGTATGTGCTTTTTTTTCATTTAATAGGGTACCCAAGATATGGCTTAAAAGACTTTTTAAAGATATAGGATTGATGTTAAAAAATAATGGAAAAATATTTATATGGGATGTTTATTTTCCAAGGATTAAATTTCAAAATAAACTATGTATACGAGTAAAGATTGGGGAAAATGATTTTGAGGAGTTAGATTTTAAATTATACTATAATCCCTTTACATCAAAATTTAATGACGTGGTTTTAAATCTTGAAAAGAATGGCTACAAAATAATTAACAGCAGTATTTGTGGGAATATATATTACATAGAAGGAGAAAAAATTCAGGAGGGATG
>NZ_AZQP01000009.1 GCF_000601455.1 Fervidicella metallireducens AeB | reverse complement strand
TATCCATACATAAACCTTAAGTTAACAAGTTCTCCTTCTTTAAATCCTTTTCTTATTCGCCATTTTATGTTTTCACTAACTGACCTACTCTCTTCCTGTGCAAAAGAAGCGAGGATAGTTAGCATAAGCTCCCCATCCCCGCTAAGACTGTGAATATTTTCTTTTTCAAAATATACATCTACATTTAAGTCCTTTAGTTCTCTTACTGTTTCAAGTAATGTTACTGTATTTCTTGCGAATCTTGAGATTGACTTTGTAATTATCATATCTATTTTACCCATTCTGCAGTCATCAAGCATTCTTTGAAACTCTGGCCTTTCATCCTTTGTTCCAGTAATAGCTTCATCTGCATATACTCCCGCAAATTCCCATTCAATGTGTTTTTGTATAAAGCTGCTGTAATAGCTGATTTGAGCTGAAAGAGAGTGAAGCATTGCATCTTTTCCACTTGATACTCTTGCATAGGCAGCAACACGTTTTTTAGATATAGGTTTTATAATTTTAGAATCAAGCTTTATAACCTTTCTTTGCATTATTGCTTCCCCCTTTCAGCTACACATGTTAGCTCTTATTTTGATACAAAGCAAGTTAATTCTTAATTTATATTAGAATACCTTGCTCTAATATCATCAAGTAATGCTTTAATATCTTCTAAGTCAGGTTTTATATCAAAATGCTTTTCTACTATTTCATAGCCACCTTTTGTTCTCCAAACATAAATATCAAATTTTGATTTTATAGTTTTGCCTCCTGATATTTCAACATCGTAGCCATTTTTCAAATCAAGATATACACAGTTTTCTAAGTCAATTTCTTTAACAGTATATGGTTCTCCTAAGTAGTTTAATAGTCTTTGTTTACCTCTTGATATTTTCAACATTTAAATCCCTTCTTTCTATTGTATATTGTTATAACCACTATACTATTTATCATCATTTAAATTAAGGGAATACCAGTAGCCATCAAGGCCATGCCTTTTACATAAATTTCTAACATCATCTTTTTTTACTTTTAAAAGAGTAGCAATACTTGTATAACCATATCCTTTCCTTCTAAGTTCTAATACCTTTTCTTTTTCATGTGGACTTAGCATTTTATTCACCCCCATTCTACACTCCCCGGGTTTAGAAATCTGCGTTTTTTAGCGTGAGGGGAGCCGCCCGACCTTTAGCCAAAACCTGCAGAGATTTAACCCCCCTTCCCTCATTTCTTTTATTTTTTACCCTCCGATTATTAATCGAATAGCTCTTTCTTCTTATTCTTGCTTTTTTCAAAATAACTCCAAGCTTTCTCAAATGCTCCATATGTTTTTATTTCTTCACTATCAAGGTATCTCTTTATTTCATCTTTATCATTAGACTCCCTTGGGAAACCATATAGCTTTTCTATATTTCTAGTAAAATCTCCTAATAACGAATCTTTGTTTCTATACCTTTTATAACAAAACCCATAGAAACTATCAGGTATCCTTACCTTCATTTTAAAATGCCAATTTAGCTTACTTTCATCTGCTGCCTTAAATCCTGCCTCCAGCATAGCACCTTTAAACTGACCATTATAAACATAAATATTTGTGTCTCTTTCAAAGTCGTGTTTTAACCCATAACTTGTCCTCTTTGTATATGCCCTTTTAGATGGCTCAAATCTCTCCTTTATCCACTTTATTAAAATCTCTTTTTTAGTTTCATCTAAATCTTTAAAGCTTTCTGGTCTATTACAATAATCCATATACATATTATTATCTCCTTTCCATATTTTAGTTTTACCCTTACTAGTATTACCAGTAAAATTGTCTTTTTTGATGCTTCTTAACTAAAACTATTTATATTGATATAAATTGCTACATTTATTTTTTATCCTATATCAATTATGCAGCTAATTTTTTAGAATTACTGGTAAGGGTATTATTTTAAAAAGTCTATATTATATTCCTCATACATAGATACTTCTTCTTTTTTATCTCCTATTGGAACTTTAACAACATATACTCTACATGTTTTTCCACATATACTTTTAGATATTTGAAATCTCCTTATCCCTTCAGTATCAATATAGCTTTCAATATACCCCCTTTCTGCAAATCCTCTAAATACCTTCTTTGGTGAAAACCCTGCCTCCTCTAATGCCTTATGTGCATAGGTTGGAATAACAAAATAGTTTTCATTCAAATCTATTCTTCCATATCTTGGGCTTGGTGTATCAAATTGAAACCTTTGATTATTTGCAATTATCCAATTTACAAATGCCTCCCATGCTCTTTCGATATTATCACTTCTTGTTAGTTGTCTGTTATTTTCTATCATCTCTTCTGCTGTTTTTATTGCCATATTAAATGCAGTATCCTCATCCTCTTCAAATACATACATTGATGATAAATAGTCACCTAATGCAACAACTGATACTTCGTTAATATGAATACAGTCTACATGTTTTTCCTTAAGCTTTTCTTTTATCCTGTTGAAATTACTATTTAAAAATTCTTCATCCTTGCCTAATTCCTCACATAGCTTCTTTATATACACCTCCCCTGCATGTCCATAATTCTGTTCTGCTGTTTCATGAACCATTGCTGCAAAGGAAACATCCTCAATTGGCTTAGCATAAATTTCAAAGGTTCTTGTATTGGCTCCATCTTGAGTGTTATCACCTATCATTGCCTCTTCCCCTGTTGTTAATATTATGTTTCTCCAATTTAGTATCTCTTGTATTCCACCGTCTTTACTTCCTCTTGTTCTACCTTGCCCTTGTGCCAACATATATATTACGCTGTCGGTAGTCATTCTTTTAGTGTTCAGAACCTGAAGCTCATCTATTGCAAATGGTAAATTCCTAAGTGCTGCCGCCATTCTCTCAAGCCCAACTGCGGTACTATTAAACGACCCAATTAGCTTTGAAGGATTACCAAATGCAGATATGGCAAGTTTTAGAGTTGCTGTTTTACCACTTCTACTGTTATGCCATAAGTGGATGAAGAAAACTCTTTTATGAAGTTGCTCTAATAGAATTGAAGCAAAGCCTGCTGAAATGATAAATCTTGCTGCCGCATTTTCTCTCGCCTTTCTTGCTACATCTAACCATCTTGTATAATCTCCGCTAATTTTAAGCCCTGATATTATTTTTGATGCCTCTTTACTATCATCCTCAAACTCTAATCTTTGTCTTGTACTATATGGGAAGAACTCATTACTATTTAGCCATCCAAGCCTTGCGACTGATTTTTCAAGAGGTATTACTCTATCATTTTCTCTTTCAAAATCTGATAAGTATGATATTAAATCTGATGCGTTATTAGAGGATACTGGAAAGCTACTATCTGCTAATCTTAAAATGCTATTTTTATTAAATACAACTGATCTTGGTGCAAGTATTTTTCTCCAATGTCCATCTCTAAAGAATGCTAACTCTACCTTTTCTGTTTCCATATCTAAATTATGAAATCTTCTACTTATAACTATTGGAGTAAAGCTTACTGGAAATTTATTTATATTCCCATCTGAACTCTGCTCACACATAAATATGCCATCTTGTAGGTCAACTTCCCAACCATATGGAACATTATATCCTTTAGTGTCTAATCCCTTAAGCTTTAATGGCATTTTATTATATGTTGTTATTTCATTAAACTTAATATGTTTTATGCTTTTTTCTAAATCCCTAATATTCACCTTGCCCTTTAATTTAGACTTAATTATTGCAAAGGCAGCAGGGTCATTGTCTTTAATCATAGAAAGCTTATTAAGCATTTCCTTTTCAAAAACTTTTGAGTAATCATCTAAGTTAGTAATAATATCAAGTACATCATCACTCTTAAAAACATCCCATTCTTCACCTGTTATAGGGTCTTCAGGCTTATATCTACATATACTTTTTGCAATAGTTTCAATCTCACTATCGCTAAGAGGTGGGTTGCACCTTGTATTGTTTTCAGCTAATAGTGCTGCTAATATCCCATCATAGCTTAACCCCTTTCTTCTTAAAGCTCCCGCTATACTTGTTAGCATAGAATTTCTTGAGCCTTCCTCTATAACCTCTGGTATTTCCTTAAATGTATTTCTTTTGTTTAAAATTAAATTTATAAGCCATTCATCTGGTTCTGCTATCTCCACTTCATCTATTGAACAGCCTTCTATCCATTCATACCTATTACCGTTTTTATGAACGCTCCCCGGTGCAACTACAAGCCCGCCCCTTGACCTTATATCTACTCCCGGCAGTATTCCTACTTTATTTGGTATATCTAATCCTTCTGATATCTTGAAATAATGATGGCTACCGCCGCTACCTGTTTTCACTGATACTGTCTTTTTAAACTCACCAAAACTTTTTAAACTTTCATATCCATTATTCTTTGTATCTATATCTAATACAAAATATCCTTCTCCTGTTAAAAAACCTATATTTGCATTGGGATGTTTTTTAAACTCTTCTAATATTTCATCTTCATTTGTCGTAGCTTTCTCTTCCCAATTTTTATATATAGGATGTTTACCACTACTTTTGCAGTTTTTTCCTTTATGGCATGTACAGTTACCCTTTTTATCAATTCCATGAAGTATAACTATTTTAAATCCTCTCTTTGCATATCCTACTGCAAGTTTTGCCCTTTCATTAACCATCTTATCCCCCTTGAATTAAATAAGCCTACCTGCTTACTTTATTACTTTTAACAGGCACCTGTCCTAAACTTAACTTATGGCTGTTTATAATTACTCTCCCTTGTGATGCACCAAATGCTACAAGATCTAATCTGCCAAACACATCTCTTACACAAATATCACCAAAGATTTTTCTTCTCTCCTGCATAATCTTATACTGCTTATACTTTCTGCTTGTATTGCCAGACATATTATTCTCCCCCTTAAAACTTATTTTTTGCACTATGTCGGTTTCACCAGATTTCTTCTGATTAGGTTTAAAGTACTATGCCGACTCACCTTAAACTTGTGCTATTAAATTTTTATTTTTTACCTACTCTCTTTGACTTTTAGAATAGCTTCTCTAACTAATTTTTTCTTCTCCTCCGAAAGTTCCTTCCTTAACCATTTAACAAAAGTCACTTCAGAAATTCCAATTGCCTCTGCAACTTCCCATTGTCTTACATCGGCAATTCTAAATTCATCTCTTAAATCTTTGTTTTTCACGGCAACTCCTCCTTGACCATTTAATAAATAGTGTTATATAATTACTATATTATTATTATACTTGATAACTCGTTATCAAGCAATAGTTACAATTATTCATTGTTAACGCATTCAGAAAATTGTTTTTTATTTTTTAATTGATAACTTTTTTAGAAAGAAGGATTTTCATATGGCAGTTACAATAGAATTTGATGATACAAGGCTTACTGAAAGAATCAATGAACCATTTAAAGGTATAGATGAGACTAATTCTTTAGGTATGTCTTTTGTTGATTTTTTATCATTAGGAAAAGACTTATCAAGTAGAAACCATATATATTTTTATTTATTTGATAACTTTGATAGATATATAAATGAAGATTCTTTTCTTTACTCTGGCATAAAAGAATTTATTGACATTTGTATAAAAGATTCTTCTCTTTATACTTTAGATAATTTTATGTTTTTCTTGCATATGCAAGGCTTATCTATACCTCAGCATCATATTGAATATTATTTTAACACTGAAACAGTACTTGAAGATTTAGTTAATCCTTATATGCAAATGTCACCTATGGAAAGAGCTATTAGAGGATTTACTAAATGTGATAAGAGCAAAAATGCTATCACAAATGTTTATACTTGTGACAGTATTGAAGACATTTGTATTGCTTCACTCTATCATTTGATTAAACTTAAAACTCCTATAAAGATATGTGCCAACTGTGGTAAGTACTTTGTTGCACTCCGCCGTTCAGATGCAATTTATTGTGATAGAATCAGCCCATTTAATGCTGCTAAAACTTGCAAAGAAGATGGTTCACAAAGGACATTTGAAGAGAAATTAAAAATGAATGAAGCAGAAAAGCTTAGACGTAGTGTCTATCAAACTCTACAAATGCGTATTAGAAGAAATCCTGATGATGAATACCACAAGGAATACTTTGAAAATTGGAAGAAAGAAGTTGACAAGTGGAAGAATGATATTAAAAAAGGTAAGAAAACTACGGAAGAGTTTATTGAATGGCTTAATTGGAGTAAGATGCGATAATTTAGAGACTGACACCAAATCTGAATTTGGCTATACCAATGTTTTTATGGTATAATATTGGATATTTTAAACATTTTATACCCGGTCATTTTTGACCGCACCTATGTATTTGATTTTGTAATGAGTTTTATATGATAAAAAAGCCATAACCTAAGAGAGTTTAGGCTATGGCTTGGGGTTTAATAAAGCAATTTCTTGAAAATTAGGAAGAGCGGGCAATTGAATAATTTTTTAATACCAACTATTGGCTTAGAGCCGTTTTTTTAATTAGTCTCAAATCTACATGAACAAACATAAATAATTATCACGTCTAATAAAGTATTTGAAAAATGGACTGAGCTCTTGCTGGATGTTGCTCTTACAACAGCTATAATGGACAGGCTAACCTACCGATGTGAGATTTTTAATATGACAGGCAAGAGCTACAGATTGGGAAACAGGAAGTCCTTATTTAATGATTAAATAGAAAAATTTGGGGATAAAAAATTTCCGAAATTTCTCCAAAAGTAATTGCAGGTTACATCATCCCTGTATATTTTATTTATCATCTTATTTGCTTATCTATTGCAGCAATATCTATTTGATCTATCAATTCATTTACAGCCAATAATTTTATCAACATTTTAACATCCTCAATCCTAGACGTTATCATTTCACTCTTTATTAGTAAATTATTCTCCAATTGCTTTTCTCTTTCCAACCAAGTTTTATTAATTTGTTCAACCTTTGCAATGACCGAATTTATAGTTTCTTTTATATCAATGCTATTTTCTACAAAAAGTTTTTTTAATTCTTGAATATTCTCTTGAGATATTGTTTTGTCATCATTTATATCTAATTGTAATTTTTTAATATTATTATCTATTTTTTTAATCGATTCGTTTACAGCTACTAATTCATGAATAATTCCAGCCTTATTATTCTGGACGCACTCATAAAGTGCCTGTATTTTTTGGTCTGTACTTTTCTTGTTTTCAACTATTATATCAATAAGGAATGAAAACTTTTGTTTTATTTTTATTTCTTGCTTTTGTTTTCTTTTTTCTTTAATTCTTAAAATCCATTCATATATAATCACATTAACTCCTCGACTTTCATTTTAAAATTTCACATACTCTTTCTGATGCTTCTAATATAATCAATGGTAGTACACAACTTTTTTCTTTATCACTTTGCATTAATTCATTATCTCTAATTAACTTATCAAAATGTTCCTTTAATAATCTGATTTCTTTTTCTTGTTCTTCTAAAATATTATTAAGATAATCTTGTATATCTTCTATCTGATATTTCAACGTTTCTCTAACATTTTTTGATAGATTATTAAGTGCTTCTTTTATAACTTTTTGTGTAAAATTAGTCATTGCCTGTTTCTTTTCTAATCCAGAATCCATCTTCAATATAGAAAGGCACTCTGAATCATCAAGCGACATTCTTTTTGCTAACGGATCTTTTATTGCACCAATTATACTTTTAGCTATACGTTTTTTACCATTTCTTAATGATTTAAGATTTGCTTCATTATAATTAGTCACTCCAACATCTTCTATTATAGATATCAATTTATCATAATATTCTTCAACTATCTTAATGCATGCATTTTCATACGAAGTTGCCTGTTGAAAATACCCCTCTGAAAAGGATACTAATATCTCATTCAATCTATCAGTTGTATAAATATCAGCTTCTTTTTTGTCATAAGACTTTTCCGCAGCTATTTTTTCAGCACAAGCATCTTGAATTTTTCTTCCAAAGTTACTAATTTTTTCACTTCCAAAGAAATCTCCAACTTTTTCGATACCCTTTCCAATTAATCTTCCAATGCTTTTAAAAATACCCATAACATCAACTCCTACTAAAAAATCTGCTCAATTAAATTACACACATCCATCAAATAATATGCATTTATTATTTGTTTTTTAGCTGTTTCCTCATAATTATCCTTATCAATTGAGTTGAACCTTTCCTGTAATAATTCATTTTGTTTTTGTATTGATTCAACTGCACTAATTACTTCTGTTTCTACATCTTCATAAATTTCTTCTATATTAACCCTAAATTCTCTACAACAAACCTCAAGAGCATTTTTTATAGATTTATTCAAAAATGAGTTCATAGCTTGCTCTTTCTTCGAACCTGGAATCATATTTACTATTTTTCTACATTCAGCATTATCCAATGAAATATTTTTTGATATTTCATTATCTATAGTTCCCTTAATTTTTGATGATATTTTATCAATTTGTCGTTCGATTCTCTTAATACTAATCCCATATTTATCTACTTTTTTTGAGTTGTCTTGTAAAATACTATGAAGCTCTTCTACATAAAAGTTTACTTCCTCATCAATAGTATTCTCTATATCTAGTGCTTTTGCGTGAACTTGATCTTTAAAATCAGAAAATATCTGTATTATTCTGTCTATATTTTCTAGAGATGAATTATCATTTACAGAATCCGTTTTACCTGCTTCTTCTGATGGTTTTTTAAAAATATCTTTTAATATTTTTATTGCTTTAATAATTTTTATTATTATTTCCCCATCTTTATTACCTATAGGCGGTATGGGGCTACCTATAATATTACTCATAGAATTTCCCCCTCAAAATTAAATCAAATTCATTATAGCTTTTTCCAATTCATTTGCTCTTTGTGTTGTAGCAATCTTGAGTTTTTTAAGTAAATCTTCAAGTTCTTTTTTATCTTGCTCGGCTTCTTTATATTTAACATCATATTCTGCCTGCTTTTTCTTAATTTCTTCTATTCCACTCAAGCTTATTTTGATAATCTCTTCCTGAGCTGTTTTAACTTTTATCATCGTTTCTTTTATTGACTCTTTGCATAGCTCATAGCTTTCTGTGATATCTTCTAACAGAAGCTTTTTGTAATTCAGAACGATTTCTTGCTGTATTTTATTTTTTAAAAGTGCAATATTGGTGAAATCTAACAGTTCTTGATATTTTTCATTAATATCTTTAATCCTAAATTTTCTAATAATTGAATCTAAATCCCAATACTTATCATCATCCTCTGAAAGGTTATTATAATCCTTAAGCAAAGTATATAAATAAGCAGATACAGGAACAAGGTTTTTCTTGGCAAGTTCAATACTCCCATATGCGCCCTTTCCTTTTAAGTATTTTAACCATTCTTCTTGCTGTTCTATCCAATTTTCTCTTGGACGATTTAATGTATCAACTTGTGTTGCAATAATATATACCTTTTGGGGATTATATCTTGTATTTGAGAATACACTATAAATAGTAGCCATTTCTTGCCCTGTCAAAGCATCCGATTTAACACAAACTAGAACAGCATTAGCCCTATCTATATAATGCCTAGTTATATTTGACCTATATTCAACAACATCATCCAAACCAGGAGTATCCACTAAAACTACTCCCTCTGGTAATTCGAACTCTTCAAGACCTACTTCCACTTCCTTTACAAAATAATGGCAAACTGATTTAGATGAGGTCCATTTTTGTATCTCATCAATTAAAGCTTTCTGAGAAGCACAAACAATTTTTTTATCATCTTGATCAAGCCATTTATCTTTATCATTTTCAGCACCTAATTTAGCATATTCTTCCAAAAACACTGTAGCTTTAGCTTCATTTGCACTTTTCCATAAAGCATCCCATTCTAATCTTGAGTAAAATGAAACCTTTACGTAATTCTCTGAACCTTTCTTAAATTTAGTAAGTGCAGCAGTTTCAGGTGTCACTTTTGTAGAAGCATATTCACATCCTAGTAATGCATTAATTAAGGTTGACTTTCCAGCCTTTATTGCACCAACAAGAGCAATATGGAATTCTGGATCTGCACATTTCTTCAAAAATGTATCAATATCCTTAAACATCTTAGAAGTTATCTGTTCGCTTATTCCCTCCGATTTAAGAATACTATTAACTTTCTTCATTTTTGTTGCATACTTTTCAACAGTCTTATTCCAAAGAAATGCACTATCAACTGAATTATCATCTACAATTTTTTGTAAATTAGCAAGTTTTGTCTCATATTCTTTTCGTGCATCTTCACATTTGAATTTAAAATCTACCATTTTATCATCCTCCAAATATTTAAAACTTATATTTTCTTTGCTATATTTTTTTTTTGTAGGTGCTACTTTTAACTTTTACATATTCTGGTTTTTTGAACCTATAACACAGATCTGCCAAATTCATTAATGCTAATTTGGTATCATAATATCCTAATTCTATTCTTTCATTAACTGATTGGCTATCAAAATCTAATGTTCCATCAATAAGACCACCTAAATGTTTTGATGGAAAAATTTCAATAACATCTCCTTTATAATTATTAATTGTTGCAGGATTATTTGATAAGTGAATTATAATAATACAATCTAAATCTTCTTTTTCAAGCGGTTTAACTGGTATATTATCTCCATTTGCACCACCATCCACAAACCATTCCCCATCAATTTCAATACTTTCAAATATAACAGGAATTGCTGCAGAAGCTAGCAGTACCTTCTTTTTTAACTCAATATCATAAAAGCTCGACCATTCAAAATATTTATATTCACTTTTATCTCTGTAGCGACAAGTAACATAGCATTTTTTGCATGTACTACTTTTAGAACTACCCTTAATTGCCATTTCAATTAACTCTGCCAGCTTTTTTTGTGAAAAAAGACAATCACCATTGTTGAAGTCATCTATATTTTTTTAAATAGAATATCTTCAACGGAAATTTTTCTCCATATTTCTTCTGCTAAGTGATAATTTCCTTTATAAAAAAGTGCTGCATTAAGTGCTCCTACAGAAGTACCTGATACACATGTAATATAAGGTTCAATCCCCATCTCACGAATAGCCTTCCATGAGCCTATTTGATAAGAACCTTTACCTCCGCCACCTTCAAATACAACTCCAATCTTCATACTCACTTACCTCTTAATAAAATGTGTAATTTTTAGTAACTATATATAATAAATTCTCTTCTATCATTCTCTTTTTTGTACTCAATTTATTTAAAAATTGAAATATCTGTTCAATACCAGGTTGATATGTCTATCGTAAAAATAAAGTTTATGATTTATATGGAATTATAATCGTTAATAGTAAAGTTTATTATAAAAAATACCATATAAGCATAAATATCCTTATTGCGGCTGTAATAATTATAAGTTGTCAAATTTATTTTTAATATACCTTTATTTTGTTATTTATTAGTTATTTATAAAATAATCATATATAACAAAATTTTTGTCTAAATATATTATTTCTACATTAAATTTTACTTTCCTTCTTTTTCTGACATTTTTCTTATCTATTTCTCACACCTCCAGGTAAATTTGCGCTACAAAACAAAAAAGCCCTGATTTCTCAAGGCTTCTATCTATCGTATCAATGTGTTGTTCAAATATGGTGGAGGCGAGGGGAATCGAACCCCTGTCCGAAAGCATAGACACACAAGCATCTCCGAGTGCAGTTAGTGTTTTAACATTCCCTCCATCTATCTCCCACTAACAGGATATAGACTTCAGTAGCTTCATAAATTCCGTTCCTATGTCAAAGCTTTCATAGGCTCGGGACCCCACTGTCGACGCCAGACTCTAAGCCGTGGGACTCTTAGGCTGACGAGCTGCTATTAAGCAGCTAAAGCTAAATTATCGTTTGCGTTTATATTTAATCCCAGGTTTTAACGAGGCCCCAGGTCCCTCGACTCGCTTCTTGAGCACCTACTACCCCCGTCGAAATCCTTGACGCCCCCATGTTATCTGTAAACTTCTTTATAGTGTCTTTCAGCTTCTCTTTTAGCATCACGCTTAGCAATATCTTCACGCTTATCATAGAGTTTTTTACCCTTAGCTAATGCTAACTGAAGCTTAACAAGACCTCTAACTTGATAAAGGGATAAGGGTACTAAAGTATAGCCCTGCTGAGCAACGAGTCCTGCCAATCTGCGTATTTCATTCTTATGCATCAACAGTTTTCTTACTCTCAGAGGATCTCTATTGAATATATTTCCCTTCTCATAAGGACTTATATGCAAGTTATAAAGAAATATTTCTCCATTTCTTACCTCAGCATAACTATCCTTAAGGTTTGCTTTTCCTAATTTTACTGATTTAACTTCTGTACCAAACAATTCAATTCCTGCTTCATAGGTTTCCTCTATGAAGTACTCATGCCTGGCTTTTCGATTCTCACATAAGTTTTTAATTTCTGATTTCATATTATCACCAACAAAACACAACGTGTAATTTATATTACATGAATTATTCTCTACTGTCAATATATCATATTTTTCTTCTTATGTCAAAGCACATAGGTTACCCCCTAAAACCCATGATTTAGAAAAACAGCATGAGGTAGTCATGCTGTTTTTCTATTCAATAATGCTTAAATCGTCATTATATTCTTCTGCAATAGCAAAGTCAATAGTTCTTGTTTCAATATCAGCTTTTACTACTTTTATCATAACAGTGTCACCAAGTCTGTAAACCTTTCTCATTCTTTCTCCAATTAGTGAATGATGCTTTTGGTCATAAATATAATAATCATCTACCATATTACTAATATGAACTAATCCTTCAACGGTATTCTCTAATTCAACAAACATTCCAAAGGAAGTCACAGAAGATATTATTCCTGGATATATATTGCCAATCTTGTCAGCCATATACTCAACTTTTTTCAAATCATCAGTTTCCCTTTCTGCTTCCTGAGCAACTCTTTCCATGTCACTTGATTGTTTTGAAGCATCAATAACAAATTTCTTTAATTTCTTTTCTCGTTTATCATCTATTCCATTGTGTATAAATTCTTTAATTATCCTATGTATTGCTAAATCTGGATATCTTCTAATTGGTGAAGTAAAATGGCAATAATATTTTGCTGCTAATCCATAATGCCCTGTGCAATCTGGAGAATATCGAGCTTGTTTT
Organism: Fervidicella metallireducens AeB; assembly: GCF_000601455.1. Taxonomy (GTDB): domain Bacteria; phylum Bacillota; class Clostridia; order Clostridiales; family Caloramatoraceae; genus Fervidicella; species Fervidicella metallireducens. Next base: position 61,592 of record NZ_AZQP01000009.1, on the reverse strand, counting down.
AAAGATCTTAATAGGAGGGTACTTACAACTGTTTCTTCTTTTTTACCCTTTACCTGCTCTAACAATTCTTGCAGTGCTTTTGGATGTACTTCACCGGTTGTTCTTAATATATATCCTAAATTATAAACAAACTCACTAAATTCAGCCAGTTTCTCTTCATCAGGATTTTCGTGAATTCTATATACAAAGGGCATGCCAACCCAAAACATATGCTCAGCAACTGTTTCATTACAAACCAACATAAACTCTTCAATAATCCTGTTTGCAATTTCCCTCTCGTATGGCCTGATGTCTATAGGTTTGCCATTTTCATCTAATTTAATTTTAGATTCCTCAAATTCAAAATCCAAAGCCCCTCTTTGCATCCTTCGCTTATTAAGTATTAAACATAATTCTTCCATCAATTTAAAATCTTCCACTAAATAGTCATATCTTTCTATAGTTTCAGAATCCTTATCCTTTAGAATTTTTGTTACATCTGTATATGTCATTCTTTCTGAAGTTTTTATTATGCTCTCAAAAATTTCATGTTCTATTACTTTTCCATTTTGATCTATGGTCATAAAACATGACAAAGTTAATCTATCAACCTTTGGATTTAAACTACACAAACCATTTGAAAGTTTTTTAGGAAGCATCGGAATAACTCTATCAACCAAGTAAACGCTTGTTGCCCTCTTAAAAGCTTCTTTATCAAGAGGTGTTTTTTCTCTTACATAATAGGTCACATCAGCTATATGTACACCTAATTTATATTTTCCATCACTTAATTTTTCAATCGATACTGCATCGTCAAGATCCTTTGCATCCTCACCATCTATTGTTACAATTCTCATATTTCGCAAATCTCTTCTTCTTTTGTATTCTTCAGCTGGAATTTCATCAGGTATTTCTTCCACAAATTTTTCAACTTCTTCTGGGAATTCCTCTGGTAGATTGTATTTTTTAATAATAGATAAAATATCAACTCCAGGACTTTTACTATCTCCTAAAACCTCAACAATTTCACCCTCTGGATTTCTCCTTTTCTCTGGCCATTTTGTAACCTCCACTACTACCTTATCCCCAGTACGCGCACCATTAATCTTTGCCTTTGGAATAAATATATCCTGATATATCCTTTTATCATCTGGTACAACAAAGCCAAAATAATCACTTTTTTCAAAGGTTCCTACGATTTTTTTATTAGCTCTTTCCAAAATCCTGATAACTTCACCCTCAATTTTTTTACCATTTACTGATTGTTTTGTTATTCTTGCCACAACCCTGTCATTATTCATTGCTCCATTAATGTTCTCTGCTGAAATATACACATCAGGTGCATTCTGATTATCTGGAATAATAAAGCCATATCCTTTTGAATGCCCCTGAAGTTTTCCAACAACAAGATTCATCCTCTCTGGTACACCATATCTGTTCTTTCTGGTCTTTACAATTAGCCCTTCATTCTCCATCTCGTCTAATAGAGAGTAAAAATGTCCAATATCTTTCCTTGGAACATCAAAAATAATTGCAAGTTCCTCTTCTGTCATTGGCTTATATGCTTCTTCCCTCATAAAGCTAATTATATTTTCTTTTATTTTTTTCATAAAACCACTCCTTATAGTCCTATTTTACAACTAATGTTACTTTAGTTATAATCAATTCAATGTATACTGCATTTGGTAACTAAATAATTTAACAAAATTTCTTACAAATAGAATATCTGTTTATCAATACAACTTGTTTCCATTGCATTCCTATAATCTATTCTTTTATAATTAGTATATTTTTATTCATTTCTGTTATTAACTAGCTTTAATAAATAATAATGTAAATTTTTCCTAATGTAAAGACAAAACCTGCATATTTAATGCAGGTTTTCTATCTTTATTTAATTAGTCCTATGATAACTCCACCAAAAACCTTGAACAATGGTGCAAAGACTAGGGCAACAATCGTCATAAGCTTAATCAAAATATTCATTGAAGGTCCTGCTGTATCCTTAAAAGGATCCCCAACGGTATCACCTACAACTGAAGCCTTGTGAGCATAGCTTCCCTTACCCCCATGTTCACCAGTTTCTATAAATTTCTTAGCATTATCCCATGCTCCACCTGAGTTTGCCATAAATATTGCAAGAAGAACTCCAGAAACAACAGCACCAGCTATTAACCCACCTAAGGCTGCTGCTCCAAGCAAAAGTCCAACAAGAACTGGTACAACAACTGCTAAAACACCAGGAACTATCATTTCCTTTAAAGCAGCTGCAGTAGATATATCTACGCAATTTTTGTAATCAGGTTTAGATTTTCCAGTCATTATATCTGGATTTTCTTTGAATTGTCTCCTGACTTCTTCTATCATTTTGTTAGCTGCTTTCCCAACAGCCTCCATTGAAAGTGCTCCAAAGAAAAATGGCAACACTCCTCCAAGTAAAACACCTGATAAAGTTATTGGATCTAATAGATCTATTGTTTTTAAGCCAACAGCATGGGAGTAAGATGCAAAGAGTGATAATGCAGTTAAAGCCGCGGAACCTATAGCAAACCCTTTACCTATAGCTGCAGTTGTATTACCCACTGAATCCAATCTATCTGTAATTGTCCTAACTTCCTTTGGAAGTCCTGACATTTCAGCAATACCTCCAGCATTATCTGCAATAGGTCCATAGGCATCTACAGCAACTGTCATACCTGTGGTTGATAACATACCTAATGCAGCTAAAGATATACCATACAGACCCATAAGAACATTGGTGGCTCCATTCATGCAAAAGAATGCTATTAATATGGCAAATACTATAAAAACAATTGGTAAAACTGATGAGTACATACCTATTGCTATACCCGATATTATAGTTGTTGCAGGTCCTGTTTGAGATTGATGAGCTATTTTCTTAACATGTCTGTAATCAGCTGATGTATACATCTCCGTTAACTGTCCTATGATAACACCTGCTAAGAGTCCAACTGAAATTGCCCAGAATGCCTTAAAATTATTAAACATGTATTTACTTAGAATACTTGAAGCAATAAGTATTATTACACTACTGACATATGTACCATTCTTTAATGCTTTTTGAGGATTTGAATTTTCATCACCTTTTACAAACAATGAACCTATTATTGAAGAAATGACACCTATAGAAGCTAATAAAAATGGGAAAACAATTCCTTTAAAATCGCCATACAATGCAGCACCTAGTGTTAAAGTCGATATAATTGAACCTACATAAGATTCAAAAAGGTCGGCACCCATTCCAGCAACATCACCAACATTATCTCCTACATTATCGGCAATTACTGCTGGATTTCTTGGATCATCCTCTGGTATTCCAGATTCAACCTTGCCAACTAAGTCCGCACCTACATCTGCTGCCTTTGTATATATTCCACCACCAACACGGGCAAACAAAGCAATGGAACTTGCGCCAAGTCCAAACCCTGTTATAATATCGGCACTTCCAAATATTATATATAAAACACCAATCCCAAATAGCCCTAGACCAACAACGCACATTCCCATTACTGCTCCACCTGAGAAAGCAATCTCTAATGCACAGTTCTGGCTTTTTCTTGCTGCGTTTGCAGTTCTAACATTGGCTTTAGTGGCAACTCTCATTCCAAAATAACCGGCTAGAATTGAGAAAATAGAACCTATGATAAAGCAAAAGGCAGTCTTCCACTGTATAGTAATTCCCAATACAAAGAAAACCACCACAATAAACACTGATAAAACCTTATACTCCCTTTTTAAGAAAGCCATAGCACCTTCCTCTATGTAGCCAGAAATTTCCTTCATTCTTTCTGTTCCTGGATCTGCTTTATTTATTTTTTTGCGAGATATAAAGCGAATAATAATCCCATAACACCTGCAATTGGTGCTAAAAAAATTGATTTGTACATAAACACACCCTCCCCGTATCCTTTGTTCCATTTAATTAGCTCAAAAGATATCTCCCCACAGCTGCAATTCAGCACAACACCTAGACAAATCAACTTCAAATTAAGCATATAAAAACAACAAATTAACTCAAATCTACTACAAAAATTATATTATAAACAAAAACAAAAGGTTTAAATTTGAGCTTCTTATTTGTTTGAAATATAAACTAGAATCATTGATGTAATAACAAATAAAATCATTGATATTGTAGTTATTTTTTGAAGTTTTCCTTCATATGTTCTTGATTTATTCTTTCCAAAGAAAGTCTCTGCTCCACCTGAAATTGCTGAAGACAGGCCTTGAACCTTAGCAGGCTGCATTAATACTGATACAATCACTGAAAAACAAACCAGAACATGAATTACTGTAAATAAAACCTTCATAACCTTACCTCCCCTCATTATAGTTACTCATATTCTATCATATAAAACAACTAAAAACAATATTTGCTATCAAATATGTTGATTTTTGGAAAAAGCAAAGAGAGTATTTCTACTCTCTTTATTTAGATAATTATCTTACATTATAAAAAGCATCTCTTCCAAGGTATTCAGCAACTTCTCCAAGTTCATCTTCTATTCTTAACAGCTGATTATATTTAGCAACTCTATCTGTTCTTGCTGGTGCACCAGTCTTTATTTGTCCTGCATTCATAGCAACAACAAAATCAGCTATTGTTGTATCTTCTGACTCACCTGATCTATGTGAAACAACTGCTGTATATCCGGCTCTTTCAGCCATTTTAATTGCTTCAATTGTTTCAGTAAGAGTTCCTATTTGATTTAATTTTATAAGTATTGAATTTGCTACTCCAGTTTTTATACCCTTTGATAATCTAGCTGTATTTGTAACAAATATATCATCACCAACTAACTGTATTTTTGAACCTAAAGCTTTAGTAAGTAATCTCCAACCTTCCCAATCTTCCTCTGCTAAACCGTCTTCTAATGAAACTATTGGGTATTTTTCAACTAAATCAGCATAGAAATTTACCATTTCTTCTGGAGTCAATACTCTTCCTTCTCCTTCTAAATGATATTTTCCATCTTCTTTAAATAACTCTGTAGCAGCTGCATCTATTGCTATTGATATTTCTTCTCCTGGTTTATATCCAGCCTTTTGTATTGCTTCAATGATAACTTGAATTGCTTCCTCATTTGATTTTAAGTTTGGTGCAAAACCACCTTCGTCACCTATTGCTGTGTTATATCCCTTTGCAGAAAGAGTTTTCTTCAATGAATGATAAACCTCTGCACACATTCTTAAAGCTTCTCTGAAGTTTGGAGCACCAACTGGCATAACCATAAACTCTTGAATATCAACGTTATTGTCTGCATGCTTACCACCATTTAATATGTTCATCATTGGAACTGGCAGAACCTTAGCATTCACTCCACCTATGTATTGATATAATGGCATATTTAATGAAGCTGCTGCAGCTTTTGCAACTGCAAGGGATACACCAAGTATAGCGTTTGCTCCTAATTTACCTTTATTTTCTGTTCCGTCTAAATCAATCATTAATTTATCGATATATGTCTGGTCAAAAACATTTAATCCAATAAGCTCCTGTGCAATTACAGTATTAACATTGTCAACAGCCTTTAAAACTCCTTTACCAAGATATCTGCTCTTATCATCATCTCTAAGCTCAACTGCTTCGAAAGCTCCAGTTGATGCTCCTGATGGAACAATTGCTCTTCCTACAGTACCATCCTCTAAAGTTACTTCAACTTCAACAGTTGGGTTAGCTCTTGAATCTAATACCTCTCTAGCATAAACATCAATAATCTCAACATACTTTTTCATTTTTTTATCTCCTTTCCATATACTTAATTATTTATTAAAGACCTTCCGGTCATCTCCTTTGGTTTTTCTAAATTCATAAATTGTAATATTGTCGGTGCAATATCACTTAACCTTCCACTTCCTAATTTCACTTCCCCTTCACCAATCACTATAAATGGTACAGGATTAGTTGTGTGTGATGTAAAAGGCTCATTTGTCTCATAATCATACATCTGCTCAGCATTTCCATGGTCAGCAGTGATATAAACAGCACCATCCTGTCTTCTAACTTCTTCAACAACTCTACCTAAACATTCGTCTATAACCTCTATTGCCTTAACTGCTGCATCATAAACGCCTGTATGACCAACCATATCTGGATTTGCAAAATTCAAGACAATAAAATCATATTTTTTACTTCTTATTTCCTCAATAACCCTGTCGGTTACTTGTATAGCACTCATCTCTGGCTGTAAATCATAGGTTGCAACCTTTGGAGATGGAATGAGAATTCTCTCTTCATTTTCATTGGGCTTCTCTACACCGCCATTAAAGAAAAATGTAACATGTGCGTACTTCTCAGTTTCTGCAATTCTAAGCTGTTTTATTCCATTTTTACTTAAATACTCTCCTAAGGTATTTTTATGTGTTTCTGGTCCATAAACAACATTAACATTAGGTATCGTTACATCATATTGAGTCATACATACATAAAAGGTTTTAAAATATTCTCTTTCAAAACCATTAAATTCTTGGTCAACAAAAGCTCTTGTAATTTCCCTTGCTCTGTCAGGTCTAAAATTAAAAAATATTACAGAATCATCATTTTTAATTGTAGAAACAGGCCTATTTTCATTTATAATAACCGTTGGTAAAACAAATTCATCAGTCCTATTTTCCTTATAAGAATTTTCAACAGCTTCTCTTGCTGATAATGCTAATTCGCCTTCACCTTTTACCATAGCATTATAAGCTAACTCAACCCTTTCCCATCTTTTATCTCTATCCATGGCATAATATCTTCCTGCAACTGTTGCAAATCTACCGATTTTTAATTCACCCATGTATTTTTCAATCTCATCAATATATTCTAATGCACTTTGTGGTGGAACGTCTCTGCCATCTAAAAAGGCATGAACAAAAACTCTATCTAACTCCTTTTCTTTACAAAGTTTTAACAATGCCTTTAAATGATCAATATGACTGTGCACCCCACCATCAGATAACAAACCTAAAAGGTGTACTGAACTATTGAACTTCTTTGCGTTCTCAATTGCCTCTAATAGAGTAGTATTTCTAAAGAAATCTCCTTCTTCGATTTCTTTATTTATCCTTGTAAAATCCTGATAAATTATTCTCCCTGCTCCAATATTCAAGTGTCCAACTTCTGAATTACCCATTTGCCCCCTGGGAAGACCAACGTCTAACCCACTGCTTATAAGCTGGGTATGTGGGTATTCATTCCATAATTTATCGAAGTTAGGGTGCTTGGCATTTGCTATGGCATTTCCATTTGCCTTATTGTTTAATCCCCATCCATCAAGTATTAATAACATCCTAAGCCTGTTTTGCATGTTTAACCTCCTTAAAAGTTAACAATTGCAGAAAACTCGTCAGCTTTTAAGCTAGCGCCTCCTACCAATGCTCCATCTATATCTGATTGAGCCATTTGTTCCTTTATGGTTGATGCTTTAACACTTCCACCATAAAGTATTCTTATCTTATCTCCAATTTCTTCACCAGCTATTTTTTTAATTTGTTCTCTGATATATTTTATTACTTCATTAGCATCACTTGCTGTTGCTGTTTTACCTGTTCCAATAGCCCATATAGGCTCATAAGCTATTACAATATCTGCTATTTTACCAGCTTCTATACCATGTAAATCCTCTTCAAGCTGAGTTTTTATTTTCTCAAATGTTACACCACTTTCTCTTTCTTCAAGGGTTTCACCTACGCAAAGTATTGGAATTAATTCATGGGTTAAAGCTGATTTAATTTTTTTATTTATAAGGTCATCACCTTCATGAAAATACTGTCTTCTTTCGCTATGACCTAAAATTACATATTTAACACCAAGTTCCTTAAGCATTACAGGGGATATTTCTCCTGTGTATGCTCCACTTTCTTCATAATGCATATTTTGAGCTCCAACTTTTATATTTGTATTTTCCACAAGTGTCAGAACTTGTGCTAAGGAGGTAAAAGTTGGGCAAACAACAACTTCACAATTTGCATCCTTTACTTTATCTTTAAGTTCCATTATTAATTTTACCGATTCCTTAGGTGTGTTATGCATTTTCCAGTTTCCTGCTATTATCGCTTTTCTCATAGTAAACCTCCTAACAGGATAATAAAATATGTGTTACTTATCATTTAATGCTGCTATACCAGGGAGTTCAAGACCTTCAAGAAATTCTAAAGATGCTCCCCCACCTGTTGATATATGAGTCATCTTATCTGCATATCCTAGTTGTTCAACTGCTGCTGCTGAATCTCCACCACCAATAATAGTTGTGCCTTCTACTTTTGACAATGCTTCCGCTATTGATTTTGTTCCAACTGCAAATTTAGGCATTTCAAAAACACCCATAGGTCCATTCCAAATAATTGTTTTAGCATCTTTTAGTGCATTTGAGAACAAAGAAATTGACTTAGGTCCAATATCCAGTCCCATAAAATCTTCAGGTATGTTTCCTTCCACAACCTTTGATTCAGCATCACCTTTAAATTCAGCTGCAACAACATGATCAATTGGAAGATATATTTTTATACCTTTTTCATCTGCCTTCTTCAGCATTTCTTTTGCATAGTCTATTTTATCTTCTTCAAGTAGAGACTTTCCAATTTCAAGTCCCTGAGCTTTCATGAAAGTATAGGCCATTCCACCACCAATAATTAATCCATCTACTTTATCAAGTAAATTATTGATAACTCCAATTTTGTCTGAAACCTTTGCTCCACCAAGGATAGCAACGAATGGTCTTTCTGGATTGTTTAATGCTTTACCCATAATGGATATTTCTTTTTCTATTAAAAACCCTGCTACAGCTGGTAAATATTCTGCAATTCCAGCGGTTGAAGAATGAGCTCTATGAGCTGTACCAAAAGCATCATTTACAAAAATATCTGCTAAAGATGCAAGTTTTTTTGCAAATTCAAGATCATTTTTAGTCTCAGTTTTAATAAATCTTACATTTTCAAGTAGTACTATTTCTCCCTCTTTCATCTCGCTTGTTAAGTTTATTGCATTTTCTCCAACAACTTCCTTGTCTTCAGCAAGTTTAACTTCCCTTCCAAGAAGTTGAGATAATCTATCTGCTACTGGTTTTAAGCTATATTTCTCGTCATAGCCTTCTTTAGGTCTGCCTAAGTGAGACATTAAAATAACCTTAGCACCGTTATCAATTAAATATTGAATAGTTGGTAAAGCCCCTTGGATTCTTCTATCATCAGTTATATTTCCTTCCTTATCCTGTGGAACATTAAAATCACATCTAACAATTACTCTTTTACCCTTTACATCTATGTCTCTGACAGTTTTTTTATTCATAATATTCCTCCTTACAGCAACTGTAATTAATGTCCGGTTACAATTCAGGGGAGAAGTTAACTTCATCCATTGCTAGCCAAAATTATGTAGTAGCGGATAGCAAAAACACTGATGAAGTTATTCTTTCTCCGACCAAAACTATAAACCGGACATTTTTGTATTACATTCTTTCAGCTATGTAGTTTACAAGGTCTACAATTCTATTTGAATAACCCCACTCATTATCATACCAAGCTATTACTTTAACCATATTTCCTTCAAGAACCATTGTTGATAATCCATCTACTATAGATGATCTTGGATCTCCTTTATAGTCAACTGATACAAGTGGTTCTTCTGAGAATCCTAGTATTCCCTTTAATTCTCCTTCTGCTGCTTCTTTTAAAGCTGCGTTAACCTCTTCAGCTGTAGTTGCCTTTGATACTTCACATACAAGATCTGTAACTGATACAGTTGGTGTTGGAACTCTAAGTGAAAAACCATTTAATTTTCCCTTTAAATTTGGTAAAACTTTACCTACTGCCTTTGCTGCACCAGTTGTAGTTGGTATAATTGATTCAGCACCTGCTCTTGCTCTTCTTAAATCTTTATGTGGTAAGTCTAATATTCTTTGATCGTTAGTGTATGAATGAACTGTTGTCATAAGTCCCTTTATTATACCAAACTTTTCATCAAGCACTTTAGCAAATGGTGCTAAACAGTTTGTAGTACATGAAGCATTTGATATTACGTTGTGATTTACTGGATCATAATCCTTTTCATTAACCCCAAGAACTATTGTAATATCCTCATCAGTTGCTGGTGCTGATATAACCACTTTCTTTGCTCCTGCTTCTATATGTGCAACTGCCTTTTCTTTCTTTGTGAAAAGTCCTGTACATTCCATAACTATATCTACACCTAATTGTTTCCATGGTAGATTCTTTGGATCCTTTTCTGCAAAAACCTTTACTTCTCTTCCATTTACTATTAATGCGTCTTCCTTTACTTCAACAGTGCCGTTGAATTTTCCAAAACATGAATCGTATTTTAATAAATGAGCTAATGTCTTAGTGTCTGTTAAATCGTTTATAGCAACGATTTCAACATCCTTATTTAACCTTTCCTGAGCGATTTTAAAAGCATTTCTTCCTATTCTACCAAATCCATTAATTGCGACTTTAATAGTCATAATATCCCTCCTAAATTTATAATTAATATATATTATTTCTAATATGTGTTACACTATATATTAAACATTCGATAATATAATATGTCAATATTAAAATTTAGTATATTGCTTTTAATACAGGTGAATTTCTATTATTATCTTTAATTACCTTCTGATTCTTTTATATTTATAATTTCCCTTGCAACACCTTCATCTGCCACAAGAACCATGTTAGGGTTCTGTGTTTTGGTTGAAATTATGGCATCTGCTTTATTTTTCCCACCAGCAATTGCTATTATGTGTTTAATATTTTTAACATCATCAAAATGCAACCCAATAGTAGGAGCTTTATATACAAATTCCCCATTTTTTCCAAAGTAATATCCAAAGGCTTCAGAAACTGCACCGTTATTTATTAACTTCTCTATCTGTTCTTCACGAAGTCCCCTTCTTTTTGCCATTTCTTTTGCACTGCCAATTCCAAATATTAAAATATCTGCTTTGGAAATATAGGATATAGTCTCTTTAATCTCTGGCTCATTGATCATTTTTTCCAATGCTTCATAACTTAAATTATCAGGAACATGAAAGAGTTTATGGTTAGCTCCAATTTTTATAGCTAATTTGGCAGCTAAAGTGCTTGCCTGGGTCTCTATTACCCTTCCAATCCCACCCCTTGCTGGGACTACCAATAAGTTCTGTTTATTTATTTTAGGAAAATTATCAACAACCTGTGCCACTGAACTTCCTCCAGTGACTGCAATTATTGAATTATCCTGAATAAGATTTTTAACATGTAAGGCAGCAATTCTTCCCATTTCCTTTAAAACAGTACTGTCCTTTTCTAAATCTCCTGGTACAACAATTGCCTTTGATATTCCTAAATATTTTTCCAACTTTTTTTCGATTTTAGACAAACCATTTATTTCATGTATTAAATCTTCCAATTCCTCAAGTATATTCTCTCCATCTTTTGTTACCATCATTCCAATTGAATTAATATCAACCAATCCCTGAATCTTTAGAAAATTTACTTCAGTCCTGACGATTCTTTCACCTAAATTCAACTCTTGTGCCAATGCTCTTCTTCCAATGGGCTGGTTATAATATATTCTTTTTAAAATTTGATATCTTTTATCCAACAACTCCATCATTTCAGGAATAATCTTTTGTTGTAAATTAAGTAATTTGTTCATTATTTCACACCCTTGGATTGTTTTTGTCCCTATGGATAACTTTTGTCCCTAATGAAGCAATATATAAGGGACTTCCGTCCCTTCTTCTACAAAACAATCTTATCACTAATTTCACTATATTTCAATATATTATTTTATTTTTTCTGAAAATTTTATTTTAAAATTTGTTTTTTCTCTTAGAAGATGATGGTATACCCATTTCTTCTCTGTATTTAGCAATTGTACGTCTTGAAACATCAATATTTTCTCTTTTAAATATATCACTTATTTGTTGATCAGAATAGGGTTTATTTACATTCTCATTTTTAATAATTTCCTTCAATTTCTTTTTAATTTTTTGAGTTGAAATATCCAGTCCTTCATTGTTTTGTATACCTTTTATTAAGAAATTTTTTATTTCATATAAACCCTTTGGAGTTTGAACATATTTTCCCTTAATTGCCCTACTGACTGTAGACTCATGAAGCCCAGTTTCATCTGCAATATGCTTCAGACTTAATGGTTTTAAATCATAATCATATTCAAAGTATTGATATTGGAATTTTACTATCGACTCTACTACCCTTTTAATAGTGCTTTTTCTTTGCTCAATACTTTTCAATAACCATATAGCAGAATCTATTTTGTTTTTTACATATCTGTACTCAGGAGAATTTTTATCTGAAAGAAATTTCTTATAAGTTTTATTTATTTTTAGCTGTGGTGTTGCGTAATCGTTTATCGTCACGTTATACTCCCCATTAACTTTTTCTATTATTACATCAGGTATTATATATTTTATTTCTTCATTTGAAATAAATGTGCCTGGCTTTGGGTTCAATGTTCTTATTATTTCTATATAACCTTCAAGTTTCTCCCTGTCTAACCCTGTTTCCTTCATAATCTTATCAAGTCTGTTATTTGCTATATCCTCAAGCATGTATAATATTATATTCTCCAGACAATCATCTTTAATACCCCTAGCTCTTGTCTGTATTAAAAGGGATTCTTTTACATCCCTTGCACAGACACCTACAGGGTCAAAGCCCTGGATAATTTTTATCATATTTGCTACATCATCAAAACTTGCATTACACTGCTTACAGATAATTTTCTCATCTACAGTCAAATAACCATTTTCATCTATGTTGTCTATTATATATTCCCCTATCATTCTTGACTTTTTAGTTGTAGGCACAAGATATAGCTGTTCCTTTAGATATTCCCAAAGATCAGCCTTTCTGGAGATAAATGTAAAGGGAGATATATAGTCATTTTCACCATACAAATCGTTTTGATTGTCATCACTTTCCTTATATTCATCTAGGTAGTCTAATGTACTCCTTATATCAATATTATCTTCCAATGGCCTATTATCCTCATCTATATCAAGCATAGGGTTCTCAATAAGCTGCTCTTGACAAAACTGCTCTAGTTCGAAAGATGTCAGTTGAAGTATTTTAACTGCCAATTGCAGTTGTTGAGTCATTATTAATTTTTGCTCCTGCTGCAATTGAAGATTAAAATCCAGCTTCATCTTAACTCCCCCATAACAATGAAATAACATTTTCTAAATTATATCATATAAAGAAAGCTTAAACAAATTACAAAACACTCTCCTAATGATGAAATTTTTGAAGTTGATTGTTTATTATAAATAATCATTTTCTTATTTAGCAATAACTTATATTTCAATCAATTCATATTCACTAAAACCTAAACCAATTTCTTCACCATATTTAATTTGTATATGACCATTGACATTTTCCCTCATGCCGAAGAATTTATCTTTTCCATGCTCGTGATTGCATGTCAGGAGGGAATTTTTTAATCCTATCTGTTGATTTACAAGATCCAGGCTTGCTTTATCAATTGCTACTGGATCCTTTGATGCTAATATTCCAATATCAGGAACAATAGGTGCATCGCTCCATGGAACGCAGTCACAGTCTGGCGTTATATTCATTAGAAAGTTTATATATCCAATTTTATCACCCTTGTTTTGAACAGCACCAAGTGCATACTCAGTCATTCTCTCTAAGAAAGGTTCAATGTCTGTATCCCATTTAGGTGCAATGGCTTTTACCGGACAAACAGTAATGCACTCTCCACATCCTATACATATTTTATGGTTTATTTGTGCTTTTTTCTCTAAAAAATCTATTGCTTTAACCGGACATATTTGTATACATTTTCCACATGAAATACACTTATTTATTTTAACTTCCGGCTTAACAGTTGAATGTTGCTGTTGCTTTCCAGCTGCTGGTGCACAGCCCATTGCAAGATTTTTAATGGCACCTCCAAATCCAGCCATCTCGTGTCCTTTAAAGTGTGACATGACTATCATACAATCTGCAGCCTTTATATCTCCAGCAATTTTTACCTTTTGAAAATGTTTTTTGTTTATTTCTACTTCAACGCTATTTTTACTTAAAAGACCATCAGCAATTATAAGTGGTGCCCCAACTACTGAGTAATCAAATCCATGTTCAATTGCGGTTATCAGATGATCAACTGCATTAGCTCGGCTACCAGAATACAATGTGTTTGTATCTGTTATGTATGGTTTTCCTCCTTTTTCCTTTACCTTATCTACAACCTGTCTTACATAGACAGGATTAATGTAAGAATCGTTTCCCTTCTCACCAAAATGAATCTTAATTGCTGTTATATCATTTTTGTTAATAAAATCATCAAAACCTGCCAAATCAAATAGTCTCTTAATTTTACTGATTTTGTTTTCTCTTGCACTTCTTGCCCTTAGATTTGCGAAATAAACCTTGCTTTTCATTTTATTTTACCTCCAAAATAAATTCTTCTTAATAAGTATCTAATTTATATTTAACATTATTTCATATTAGGAAAACCCAACTGTCTCAATGCTTCAAAGGCTATTATTGAAACACAGTTTGATAAATTTAATGATCTTTCTGTTGTTTCTATCATAGGAATCCTAATCAGGTTCTCTTTGAATAATTGTGCTACCTCCTTTGGAACTCCTGAAGACTCCCTGCCAAACATTATAAAATCATCCATGGAATAACTTACTTCATGATAAAACTTTCCCCCCTTAGTTGTTGAAAGATATATTTTCTTATCTTTATGCATTTGATAAAATTCATCAAAATTTTCATAATACTTAACATTTAATAAAGGCCAATAGTCCAATCCTGACCTTTTTAAATGCTTATCCTCAACGGAAAAGCCTAAGGGTTTAATTAAATGCAGTTTTGAATTTGTTAAAACACATGTTCTTCCTATATTACCAGTATTCTGCGGTATTTCAGGTTGATATAAAACAATATTTAAGCTCATAATTGACCTCCATCATTTTTAATTTTCTAGTATTTATCATTATATCATTTCTAAAAATAAAAGGAAGGTATTACCTTCCTCAAATTGACGTATTCAATATCTATAAACAAAGTTGCAGCGCTGTCTACCTTTATACTTGTCTATCTGGATATTTTTTATTCCAAACTTCCCTTGAAACCTCTGCCCACTTATTTGAATATGGTTCCAATTTCAGTGCTAATTCATCCACTGTCTCATCATCGTTAATTTGAGTAGAATATGCTTCAGAAACGTGTACCATTGTCCTCAGTGCTGTAGGATTATCTAACAGTGGACAAGGTCTGAGCATATTTTTGTTAAATGGCATACTTCTTCTATATGCCATAAATAATGGAGACTTTAAAACTTCAAGTAAAGAGTGGTCCTTGATGTTCATATTTGCATAATGAATAAATGCACATGGTTCACAGTCTCCGTTGGCATTTATGTGGAAATATCGTTTTCCTCCTGCTATACATCCATTTGAAAATTCACCATCATTCCAAAAATCTAATACAAAAATTGGATCCTTAGATCTTATTTCATTTATTCTATTATACATGTATTTTCTCTGTTCAACAGTTGCCATAAAAGATACATCACTGTCTTTGCCTACTGGAACATAGGTAAAATACCATCCAAACCTGCATCCCTTTCCAACTAAGAAATCTATATATTCCTGTGATGCTACAACTTCTGTATTGTATCTGTGATAACAAGTTGAGAATCCAAAAATGCAGCCGGCATTTTTTAATATATCCATAGCCTTTACAACTGATTTGAAAGTACCTTCACCCCTTCTCATGTCGGTTTCCTTTTCAAATCCCTCTATACTAAATGCAACTGCAAAATTCCCAACCCTTTGCATTTCTTTTGCAAATTCTTCATCAATTAAAGTACCATTAGTAAAGGATAAAAAGGCACATTCATTGTGTTTTTCACATAGCTTTATAATATCATCTTTCCTAAGTAATGGTTCTCCTCCAGAAAAAATGTACATATAAGTACCCAGTTCTTTTCCTTCAGTTACAATTTTATCAAGAACTTCAAAACTTAAATTCCACGGTTTATACTCTCCTGCCCAGCAACCAGTACAGTTTAAATTACAAGCAGATGTGGGATCCATCAAAATCGCCCATGGAATATTACAATCGTATTTCTTTTCATTTTCTAACTGAAGTGGAATACCTAATAATCCTGAATTTAAAAAATAATTCACCATTATTTTTTCCCTGATGTTAGGATGTGTCTCTGTTAGCAAACTATATGCATACTTATACCAGTTACTATCCTTTTGTTCCATATATTTTTTAATGTTGGAAACATATTTTTTGTCCTGTTCTCTAATGCTTATTTTTTCTGCTAAATTAATCAGCTTTGGTATATTTTCCTCAGGATTTTTAGCCATATACTTAAAAGCTTTATTTAAGACTGTCTCCCCCAATCTTGTCCTAGCAAGGTTCATATGTATCCCCCCAGAATTTTAATAATATTTTTACTTTATATATATTATAATAATTTAACAATATGAATTTTAAAATTCCAGGATTCTCTTATTATTTGAAACTATCTTTAACTTCCGTTAAATTAATAAAAATATCTAATTTTTACTGACTAGTCAGTTAAAATTAGATATTTTTCTCTTAAAGCATATTAAATTTAACTTATATTTTGCATTAGATAATTATCCTAATATTTTTCTTAATAACCATGATCTTTTAATTTCCACGGCTTTGTGGGGACAAAGCTCTTGACAACAAAAACATCTGATGCATTTTTTCATATCAACCTTTGGAGATTTTGCTTTTATTTCTATTGCCTTTGCTGGACATACCTCTGAACAATTTCCACACCCTATACATATCTCACTTGAAAAAATAGGTCTTGGAGATAAATAGTATGTAAGAAAATCTTCTAACCTTTTTGGTACCCTACCTCTGAAAAAATTTATACTTCTAATATCAGGTACCTTATATTTATCAACAAAGTTATCAATATTTTCACCATGTATTGTAATTTTTGAAAACTCACCATTGCATAAATTTCTTTCTATGCTTCTTTGAATAGTTGGAACATCCTTTGGATTTATCCCCATTACATATGCTCCAACAACATCTAAATCATAGGGATTTTCTGAGCAAAGGAGTAAAGAGGTTTTTTTAGGATTACCAGCAGTTGGGCCATCTCCTTCCATACCTATTATCCCATCAATTATTGAAAAATCAGGTTTTGTAGTTTCACATATATCAACTAATAAATTTGAAAAATCCTTTATATCTGGCATCTTAAAGTGATATTCAGCCTTTAAAACTCCAGGAACCATTCCAAATAGCACTTTTACAGCACCAGTATAAAGTGCCATACCATGTGTTTTCAGTTTTGAAATTGTTATGATTTTATCGCAATCAAAGGGTGGAGATATCATTTCTAATTTTTTAACAGTACATCCATCAGGAGTATCATAAATGTTACTGGAACAATCAAAGTTTAGTTTTGCCCCTGAGTTTTTTGCCGCTTCTTCAATTCCACACACTTTATATAAGGATTTTAATGCTTTTTCATTATAAGGTCCACCAGGACTATCCCCGATTAAAACTTCACATCCATATTCCGTTAGTATTTGTGCAACCGCCTCTACTACTGCCGGATGGGTTGTTGCAGCATCCTTTGGACTTTTCTTCATTACAAGGTTTAATTTTAAAAAAACTTTATCACCTTTATTTACTATTTTATCTAGTCCTCCATATTCTTCAAACAACTCTCTGATTGCGTTTTTAACATTATTCTTTTCATAGTCTTCACACTTTTTTATGTAAACATGTCCCATTTTTCTCACCTCACTAAAAATATATACATATTCTAACAAATTAATATGCAAATTAAAAGTTAGGAGGTGTTTAAATTGTTTTTACCTGAACAAGTTTATTTTGAACCAGGAAGTCTTGAATATCCACTTGGAAAAGATTTGTTAGAAAAATTTAAAGCCCTTAATATACCCATTTTTTATCTTTCCTCACATAATAAAATAAATTCTAAAACTGAAAATCCTTCAGAATATTATTCCCATGCTAAAAAAAGTATTGTAGTGGGAGTTAAAAAAAGCATGAAACTTGAACCATGCAAACCCTCTGCAGACTATCAATTTTCCTTAGTTACGGGCTGTCCTGGTAGCTGCGAGTACTGCTATCTTCAGACCAATCAAAGTTTGAAACCTTTTACCCGAATTTATGTTAACATAGAGGAAATTCTGGAGAATGTTCAAAAATATATTGATATTAATAGCCCTAACATCACTTCCTTTGAAATTGGAAGCACCTGTGATCCTATTTCTGTTGAACATTTTACTGGTTCAGTTAGAAAAACCATTGATTTTTTTGGAAAACAAAAATATGGAAGACTTAGGTTAGTAACTAAATTTAGTGCTATAGATTCTTTACTCGATGCCCTGCATAATAAAAATACTAAAATTAGATTTAGCTTAAACTCAAAATATGTAATCCAAAATTTTGAACATAACACCGACTCATTGGAGGAAAGGATTTCTGCATCAGGTAAGATTTACTCAGCAGGATATCCATTAGGCTTTATCATAGCTCCTATTATGTATTACGATGGGTGGAAGGAGCAGTATATAGAGCTCCTTGAAAGTTTAAAAAGTAAAATTATTAATCCTGATGATGCAAATTTAAGTTTTGAATTGATACAATACAGATTTACAACTAAGGCTAAAAAAGTGATTATAGAAAGATTTCCAAACACTAAGTTAGATATGGATGAAGCTAATAGAATAAAAAAATGGGGTCCCTATGGTGTTTACAAATATGTGTATTCTAAAGAAACAGCATTTGAAATAAAAAATTTTTTTACTGAAAATATAAACAGATATTTTCCTAATGCCAATATCGAATATTTTACTTAATAAAAAAACCTGGAATTTGCATTCCAGGTTTTTGGCGGAGAGAGTGGGATTCGAACCCACGGTAGAGTCACCCCTACGCCGGTTTTCAAGACCGGTGCCTTAAACCAACTCGACCATCTCTCCATATGGTGACCCCTAGGGGAATCGAACCCCTGTTACCACCGTGAAAGGGTGGTGTCTTGACCGCTTGACCAAGGGGCCAACTAACTACTAGTAAATTATATCAGTGAAGAAATGGCTAGTCAATATTTTTTTCAACATTTTATTACAAATTTCTCTATTACTTTTGCAACCCCATCGTTGTCATTTGTATCCGTTATATAATTTGCTATCTCTTTTACATTTCCTTCAGCATTTCCCATGGCAACTCCTAAACCTGCATATTTTATCATGCTTATATCATTTTCGTTGTCCCCTATACAAATAACTTCTTCAGATTTTATATTAAAATATTCAGCAATATAATTTACTGCACTACCCTTTGAAACACCATCTGCCATTATTTCTATATTGTTGACTATTGAAGAAAATATCGACACCCTGGTTTCTGTTTTAATTTCTTCCCTTATGTGGTTTAACCTTAAAATATTATCATCATATACAACTACTTTAAGTATCTTAGTATTTTTAATAACTGAAAACAAGTCTTCTGTTATAACTATATTGACTTTTTCATCTTCCTGACTTTTTTCATTCCACAATTTATAATTTAAAGAAGAATGTATTAATTTTTCAGAAAAGATAGTATCAAAAGTAAATAGTTGAGGAAAAAGTCCATATTTTTTGTTATATTAATAATTTTCTCCAAATCTTCTGTTTCAAGATGTTTCTCAAAAATCACTCTATCATCATCTTTTTCTCTTATGTAAGCACCATTTGAAGCTATAATAGGAGCCTTTGTTCCAATAATTCTTGCAAATGTTTTTGCTGAAGTAAATATACGTCCTGTACAAACTACTAGTTTTAGTCCCATATCTGAGGCCTTTTTAAGAGACTCTTTAGACCTTTGTGAAACCTCCTTTTGGCTGTTTAAAAGTGTTCCATCCATATCCATAGCTATGAGTTTATATTGCATAACCATTCTTCCTTTCTTTCATGTAAAAACTTTGATTAAGTTATTCTATAACAATTAAACTAATCATATTTTTTCATAGCAGCTTATTTTTTGTAATTTATTCCGATATATTTAATATAACAGTATACTTTTATCTGTTCAACTTCATTTACAAAGAATATAATATATAATGTTGCAATGCTGTAAAATGCAATTTTGGAGGTGATTTTATGTCTAAATACATATGCCCATTGTGTAAGCAAATTGGAGATGAAGTCTTGAGAATAACTGTGGAAAATATTGTTTTAGATCATTTTAAAAAATATCTTAAGTCCTCAGAATACGGTTTTTGTAAAAATCCTGATTGTAGCATAGTATATTTTAATAACGAAACAGATCAAATACTATACCAAAGAGATTTAAAGGTACCAGTTTGGTTTAAAAATCAGGAAAATCCTATAATTTGTTATTGTGGCAATGTAACTTATAAAGATATAATCGAAGAAGTTGTTGTTAAAAAAACATCCAGTACATTAGCTGATCTCATTAAAAATACAAATGTTATGAAAAACTGTAGATGCAAAACAACCAATCCCTCTGGCAAATGTTGTCAACCTGTTGTTTGCGATGTTTTAGAACATGCCCTGGAACTTAGAGATGAGTCTAAAAAATAAGGAACTGACTTCAGTTCCTTATTTTAGTTTACTTATTTTTAAACACACAATGTCAAATATCTTTTAAAATTCTTTTTATATGCTTCACATTTTTCAATAATTTTAAATCCAGCATTTTCAATTTCAGCTGTCATATCATCTAAACTAAGTAGTACTAATCTCTTTGATATTCTTCTTGCACTGTTTAAAATTTTTTGTTGTTCCTCCTTTGATGTCCTTGATAAAAGTCCGTATGGTATATCAATAATACATACATCATAGTTTTCTTCTATTTCATTAATATCTTTCAGAGATGCCACTTCCGGAAGTTCAAAAAATCTTAAATTTCTATTAGATCCCTCTACTACCTTGGGATTTATATCGCTGCCGACAATGTTTAATCCCATACTTAAAGCCTCAATTAAAACAGTTCCTATTCCACAACATGGATCTATAATCTTCCAATTGTAATTATCCCCAACTGCTATATTTACAACAGTTCTAGCCAGAGTTGTACTTAATGAATTACTATATTGGCATGGCCTTAAACTATGCTCTATCCAAGGTTTGTTATTTTTACTATACTCTCCAAAATACCAGACTCCATCAATTTTAGTGATGCCGTATATAACTCTAGGATTATACATATCTACATCTCCTATTATTTCATAGCCAATAATCCCCTCAATTTTATGCTTGTTCTCAAAATCAATATCTTTTTCAATATCTAAAAATTTGACTTTATAGCTTTCAATTTTTAACTCTCTCAATTTTACCTTATTTACTAGTTCTTCCAAGTTGTTACTATAATCTAATATTTTAAGCATATATTTTATAAATGGGCTTCTATTTTCATTTATATATTTATCTGTTATAAAATACTTATCATTGGGAACAACTCCAAATAAAGATTTCATTTCTAAATGACATAAACTTTTTTCTTCGTTTTTATAATTTATATAATATAAATACACACTTAACACCGCCTAAAACTGTTATAGAATTTGTTTCTATTTTATAACAATTACATATTAAAGGCAAACAAAAAGCTCCTCATAGGAGCAAAATGGTGCGGGTAACAGGATTTGAACCTGCACGAGAAACTCAATAGAACCTGAATCTACCGCGTCTGCCAGTTCCGCCATACCCGCTCACAGTATTATTTTACCATTAACTTGTAATTTTGTCCATATCTTCTTCCTCTATTTCTACGCTTGCATCCCCTATTTTTTTATATATTCAATCCCATATAAATCCTCCATTAGCTTGAAAACAGCTATATCTTTCATTTTAGCTTCAACCATAACATCAAAGTCACATTTTATAAATCTGATAGTATTAATAAAGTCAAGAAAATTTTTGACATCTATAAAATCATGATGACTCCTGATATCTCTATCTGATTTTGGACTTGATAAATGAATTTTAGGCACATATATCTCTCCATTCCACGTGTCAAAGATATCTCCAATTATTTCTTCTAATTTCACATTTCCTTGATTACATATATGATGATGAACGTCTAAAACCATTGGAATCTTTAAATCTTTGCAAATTTTTAATACATCCTGTGCATTAAATATTTTATCATCATTTTCTAATATAATTCTCTTTCTTATATTTTCATCCAAATTACTGTAATTTTCATAAAAGCGCTTTATAGATTCACTTTTGTTATTGTAACTTCCACCAACGTGTATAACCATTTTAGCTTCATATCCTAAATCCATTAGTTCAAACATTTTACAATGATAATCTAAATCTTTTATGGATGATTTTAAAACTTCTTCCTTTGGACTGTTAAGTAAAGTATAATGATCAGGATGAGTACTGACTCTGATATTATTTTCTTTTATACATAATCCTAACTCATAAAATTCTTTGCTTAATTCCTCCTGCCAATTCCAATCTCTAAGCTCATCATGGGTAGCCAAAGGAACTATTTTAGAAGTCATTCTATAGAGTTTTATTCCATAGGCACTGTTATATCTGATTATCCTCATTGTATTTTCAATATTCTTTTGTGCAATCTCCCTTAATTTATTTTTCCAGAGTGATTTTTCAATTTTACTAAGACTTTTTAATGTTATTGTCCTATTAGGGGAGGCATCTTTAAGTTTCATCGATATTGCCACATAACCAAAATTAATTTTCATAAAAACTTAACCTCCATACTTTTATGTTCATGTATAGTATTTTATTTAATATTAATTTTTATTTACAGATACAAAAAGAAGCCCGTATAAAGGCTTCCTTAAATCTAATTTTCAGGTTCTATTTGCTTTTGTTCTTCTATTTTAACAACTGTTGGTTTTGTACCAATAATAATTTTACCCTTTGCTGCTTTGTAAACATCCTTTGATATCAACTCTGTCTTTATAAGTTTCCCATTGCTGTAAACTTTCCTGTATGTTCTTGATTTTGCACCATGTATTGGTTTGGTTTCAATTATTTTTTTACCAGCCTCTAAGTTAGGATCCTTTACATATTCAATCTGTGGTTTTATAATTTCATATACTTCTGTTACAATCTCAACACTCTGATCTGGATGTTCATTGGCTCCAAAGATATTAATACTAAGGGTTGCACCCTTAACATAGGATTGTATGTAAATTGGGTATTTATTTGTATTTTTAAATTTAAAATCTATTGCATCTCCTGATATGGTTGCATCTCTTCCAGTCTCTACATATGAAACCCTTAATCCATGGGGTCTTCTTTCAACTATCTGAAAATTTGCATATAAAACAGCATTATACAACGTACTGGATACCTGGCATACACCACCTGCCAACCCAGGGGTAATAGTTCCATTAATTATTATTGGTGCCTCTTTATATCCTCTTGATTCAATTCTAGGTCCTAATGTTTTATTCATAGAAAAAACTTCTCCTGGTAAAACCACCGTTCCATCTATTGCTTTTGATGCCAAAGTTACATTTCCAGTCCTGTTTACATCATTTATTTTAAATGCTGTAGAAAATCCTGATAACTTTGTGTCAATCTTTTTTAACATAATTTCCTTGATTTTAGGCTCAGCAATTTCAATAGGTATATTTATAATCTCTTGTTTATTTTCAGGGTTTATAGCTGAAACTATCATTTCTTTCAGTTTTTTTTCATTTACACTTATGCCGTTTAAATGAGAAGTAATCTCAAACTTTCCTCCTGTATATCTGATTTTGGCATCAACAGGTTTTATATTTATATTCTTGCTGATTTTAGAAATTAATTTATCAAGTACCGTATTTTCTGATACAAAATTCATTTCTATATTTGTCTTCCTATTTACCATTTTTAATCTGTCCATTGCTCTTGAAATTCTATTACCCTCATTACCTATTGAATACGCCTTATCAACTGCAGTATCAATATCATAATGTGCATTCAATGTTTTATAATCAATAAAAAAATGTTTATCTTCATAAATCAGTTCGATCTTTTTATTCTGAATAGTTGAAAACCTAGCTTCCAATATCTTTTTAGCTTCTTCCTTTGTCATATCGCCTACATAAACATCATTGATATAAACTCCTTTATTAATAATTCCTTTATCCTTTCCAATCTGCAAAAATAATATTAATAATATACCAACAGCACAGATTAACGAAATAATAATTGCAAAATTTATTTTTCTTTTCATTAGATCCCCCCTTAGTAATATAATAACTTTATATGTACAAATTATTATAGATTATTATCTTTAAAATAATTACAATATATTGCAATAGGACAGATATTACATTTTGGTTTTCTTGCAGTACATATTTTCCTTCCATGCCATATTAACCAATGATGAGCTTTAGACCAATATTTTTTGTCTATATTCTCCATTAACTGTTTTTCAGTCTCATCAACGTTTTTAGCTTTTGATAAACCAATTCTGTTTGAAACTCTGAAGACATGTGTATCTACAGCAATTGCATCTTTGCCAAATGCATTAGAAATAACAACATTAGCTGTTTTCCTTCCAACTCCCGGTAATTTAACAAGCTCCTGAAGGGAATCTGGTACCTCCCCGTTGTATTCACTAACTATTTTTTGACTGGCACTTATTATGTTTCTTGCTTTGGTCTTATAAAACCCACAGATTTTTATATATTCTTCTAAAATCTCAGGTTTTAATACCGAAAACTCCTCAGGTTTATTATACATTTTGAAAAGTTTCTCAGTGGCTTTGTTTACTGTTACATCAGTTGTTTGGGCAGACAACATTGTTGCAACCAGCAGTTCAAAGGGTGAGTTAAAATTAAGAGCACATCCCATATCTTTATACTCATTCTCTAATACCTCTAAAATTTTTTCTATTGAATCCATAAAACCACCCTTTTACTATAGTCTATTTAAGTTATATTATATTTCTTTAATATTGTCTTTGCAAATCCATTGTTTTTACAGTAAATTTAATAAGGTAGGCAAGGTTATGCCTACCACACTTTTATAGTATATCCATTTTTTCAGCAACCTTCTTATATATTTCAACAGCTTCATCAATCATATCCTTTGTATGGGATGCAGTGATCATATTTCTTACCCTTGCAGTTCCCCTTGGTACCGTTGGAAAAGCTATACCCTGAGCAAAAACACCTTCTTTGAATAATTCATCACTAAATTGCATACATTTTGCCTCATCACCGACGATTACTGGTGTAATCGGTGTTTCACTATGACCTATATCAAAACCTGCCCCTTTCATTTTATCTTTAAAATATCTAGCATTTTCCCAGAGTTTTTCAACTAAATCTGGGCTTTCTGAAAGAATTTCTACCGCTTTTAATGCCGCAGCAGCATCCGCCGGAGTCAATGCAGTTGAAAACAAAAATGGTCTTCCTCTTAGTTTTAACCAATCTATCAATTCCTTAGTACCAGCTACATATCCACCTACTACTCCCAATGCCTTTGAAAGTGTACCTATTTGACAATCAACCTTTCCATAAAGTCCGAAATGAGATACTGAACCACTTCCGTTTTTGCCAAGTACTCCAGATGCATGGGCATCATCTACATATGTAAATGCCTCAAACTCCTCTGCAATTTCAACAATTTCAGGAAGTTTGGCAATATCACCATCCATGGAGAATACTCCATCTGTAATTATCATAAGTTTTTTGTATTGATTACTTTCCTTAGCTTCCTTTATCACCCTTCTCAAATCATCCATATCACTATGCTTATATCTTAATATTTTAGCTCCTGAAAGACGACATCCATCTATTATGCTGGCGTGATTAAGCTCATCTGAAAGGATGGCATCATCCTTTGTCATTAATGCACTCACTGTACCCATATTGCAATTAAAACCTGATTGAAATGCTATTACAGCCTCTGCCTTTTTAAACTTTGCTAGTTTTTCCTCTAATTCCTCATGTATATCTAAGGTTCCAACTATTGTTCTTACAGCTCCTGAGCCTGCCCCATATTTTTCAATGGCTTTAATTGCTGCTTCCTTTAATCTGGGGTCATTTGCTAACCCTAAATAATTATTTGAAGAAAGATTTATAACTTCCTTCCCATTGATTATGCACCTTGGTCCTGTTGGTCCTGTTACAACCGGCAACTTTCTGTATAAACCCTTACTTTTTAATTCTTCAAGGTTTTCAGATAAAAACTGGTGCAGCGCTTTTCCGCTCATAAAAATAAACCCCTCCATTCTTGACAACATTAATATGAAGATATAAATATCTTAAAGTTGTCAAAATATTTTGAACAATTAATACTATTCTCTATTTTTTTATTATTCCTTCTACATATTATTATAATTTATTATCTAAAGCTTTATATTTTCAGAGTTTATTCTTTATTACTTGATATATTCTAATGGTAAAAGTTTTTCAATACTTTTCATTATTTGTTTTAAACATTTTTCATTGTAGTCATCATTACCCTCTTCCTTTGTTTTTTCAGGTAAGAAAAAGGGTTCACCAACAATTACCTGAACTTCTGCATAATCAAACTTTTCACTCCCCATATTTTCATCATTAATTGGCATTAATTTTTCAGTACCAACAATTCCTAAGGGCACTATAGGTACCTTACATTTCTTTGCCAGTAAAACTACACCTTTTTTTCCCTCCATTAATTTAGCATTGCGTGATCTTGTTCCCTCAGGAAAAATCAAAATTGACTTACCTTCTTTTATTTTACTTATGCTACTTTTTATAGAATCTATATCTGCTGAATTAGGCTGAATTGGTATTATATTTACAGCCTCAAGACCAATCCTGCTAACTGGAGTAGAATTTAATTTTACCCCCGCAATAAAATATGGTTCAACTTTTTTTAGAACTCTATTTAAAACAAGACCATCTGCATTGCTTAGATGATTGCATACAAATATTACCGGAGATTTTATATTATCAATTATTTCTCCATTTTTTACAGTAATTTTAGCATATTTATCAAGATATTTATTTACGATTATTCTCGAAGCTGGCTTTACAATAAAAGAAGGCATTTTTAATAAAGCTTCAGCCATAAAAGAAGTAATCATATCAAACACCCCTTTCTTTAACGGTACTTAAAAATCATTTTAATTTATCATTTATTTTTCTTATTGCAATATCTACATAATACTTCATTTCATCGTCAGCATCTATTTTTTTTAGCAAAGTTAAATATTCTTCTCTGCCGCTGTTTCCTGCTGCAATAATTGCATTTCTCATAATAATCTTCTTTCCTCTCCATCCGGCAGATGTTAAGCCAATACTGTTTTTAAACTCTTTGTTTGACAAACTTAAAATGTAATTTATATCCACATCATAATTCCATTTTTCAGGCATAAATTCTTCTATGTTTGATTTTTCAGCATTTCTGTTATAAGGACATACATCTTGACAGGTATCACACCCATAAATTCTAGTTCCTAAATGGTCAATTTCATGTAAACTGAGCCTTTCTTTTTTTTGACTAATATAAGATAAACATTTCTTAGCATTCAATCTGTAGGGCATCTCTATAGCTTGTACAGGACATGCTTTTATACACAAATCACAATTATTACAATTTAAGTCCTTTTCCTTATCCCTGTCAATATAGATATCAGTTATTATTTCTCCAAGAAACACATAAGAGCCAAATTTTTCTGTTATTATGCATGTATTCTTACCATAAAACCCAACACCACATTTTTTTGCTATTTCTCTATCTGCTAATGGCCCAATATCACAAAAATACAAGCAGCTGCCATTATATTTTTCCTTTATAAAATCTGATATCTGACTTAATTTATTGATGACTACCTTATGATAATCTATTCCCAATGATGATTTTGAAAAATATGGTTTACTTTTATCAATATCTATTGTTTTATATGGAACAGCAATAGATATAATTGTTTTAGCTTCTTTCATTAATCCCTTTACATTTATCCTTTTAACGTAGTCACTCTCTTCAAACCCTGAAAGAAACCCTTTTTCTTTTCTAAACAACAGTTCTTCAATGAATTTACTGTTAAAATTTGTATCGCTAAATCCAATATAATAAACTCCTATTTCATTGGCAAACTGTACTATTTCTGATTTTATATCCATTTTATCATCCTCATTCGTTTCTCATAACTTCTTATTATCGCACTATTAGTATATGACTTATATACTTTAAAAACAATATTAATTATTTTCGTACTTCCTAAACTAGCACAAAAATTTAAAACAAAAGGAATTACATCACTAAAACTGTTAGTAATTCCTTTTGTTTCATATGTAATCATTTACAAAAAACGTGCTTACCTATAACTTTAATCACAGGTCTTGACCAAATCCATTTATTAGTTGTTTTTTCCGGATTATAATAATAAATAGCTCCTCCTGATGGATCCCATCCATTCAAGGCATCTCTAGCAGCTTTTTTAGAACTGTCTGCGGCAGGTAAATTTATTTGACCATCTGACACAGCAGTAAATGCACCTGGTTGATAAATTACCCCTGCAATAGATGATGGAAATCTTGGATCTCTTGTTCTGTTAAGAATTACCCCTCCTACTGCAACCTGTCCTATATAGGGTTCACCCCTGGATTCACCTGAAATAGCTCTGGCTAATAACATCTCGCTTTCATTTGTAGTTACTGAAGCAGTATTAACATTAATCCCTAACGCAGCTAGGGTTTTAGGACCTGCTATTCCATCTGGATATAAACCATTTTTCCTTTGAAAATATTTAACTGCTGAATAGGTTTGGTAGCCATAAATTCCATCGATATTCCCATTATAATAACCCCATTTTTTTAACTTTGTTTGTATAGTTATGACTGTACTTCCCTTTGAACCATAACCATAACTAGCTGTGTAATCAGTTTTTAAAAGTGATTGGTAAATATCATAAGTAAAATTAAAAATTAACGCCGTCCATAGAATTAAAACAATTTTTTTCATAACGAACACTCCTTCCTATAAGCATATTTTTTCAAATTTTAATTTTTTTAATTCGTTAAAAATTAAATTGAAAGCTCATAAGAAGAAATGCTTTTTTACTATTGCATCATAATTATTTTATTATCTTTTCTGATTTGTATTAACATTTTACTTCTTTTATCTGTTGCATCAACAGAAGTTACAAACACACCATCTTTATAATCTTGTAAATCGTATATAATATCCTTACTTTTTATAACCGTTAAATAAACATTATCATTTATATAAACTTTATCAACCATATAAGTATTATTGTTTTCATATAAAACTATTGCTTTGTTTTCATTAAATATTGCTTCATACACATTTGAAATTTGTATTTGTTTTATTATGTTATCTTTATACTTTATTAGATATATATTTTCATCAGTTTTTTTGTATATAGCAATACCATCCTTTAAAGAGAAATAAAATATATACATATTTTCTAATTTTAAATCTTTAATAATAAAATTTTCATCTTTATGTTTTCCGCCGTGTTTTTCTATGAAATTATTTAGTTTCTGAAAAAAATTATTAATATCTCCATTGTTATCTAAAATTTCTATGTAATTATCCCTTACACTAACAATTGCAGGGTAGCTCTTTCTGTTACTCTTTATATTTAAAATAGCTATGTTGTTGCTAACCCAAAGGATTTTAACATCATCTATAGTTTCATCCTCTGTTATAATTCCATATTCTCCAGTATAAATATCTATCAATAAAATTTTTACTGCAAGGCTCTCTTTCTGCACTTTAATTATCAAATTACCATTTGGATTTTTTTCGTTGTCATACAATGTTCCAATAATAGGATAGTGTACTAATTTAACAGGTACAACTTTTTCTAAATCAGGGATTTTAAAAGCGGTTGTGAACTTCCAATCTCCATTTACGTTAACCCATCTATAACTCTCTATCTTTTCTCCATCAATTGTCTTTTTTATCTTTAGATTTTTTCCATCAGGTTCCACAATCTCAATTTTTTGATTCCTTTTAATAGCTATCTGGTTTCCACCTGGGCTCCAATTTATAAAATCCATTTTAATTTGTCCTTTATTTTCAACCGGAGTTATGTAATTTGTTTCATATCTGCTGCATCCAATTAATAATAGACTCAATATGAAGACAACAATTTTCTTCAAAATATTCACCACCTAAGCTTCTTTAACTCAAAAATGTTTTTTAAAATAATTATATATTAAAAATTCATATTAATAAATGTTTACAATGAAAATTGATATTTATTATATTTTTCTGTTTAAATTATTTATCAATACATAATAATACAAATAACAGTTTTAAGTTATTGATTTTTATTTCAGTGTTGTTTATTATCAAGCTGAATAGATTTTGTGGGGTGATAAAATGGAAAGAGAAATTATAGAATTTGCAAGACACATTGCAACCAGCAACCCAATTATTGCCTATATATTCTTCTTTATCAACGCTGCACTTCAAATTCTTTTTCCCCCTTATCCTGGGGATACTATAATAGCCCTTGAAGGATATATAAGTAGCCTAGGATTTCTAAATTCTAACTTGCTGTTGCTAACTACAGTAACAGGAACTTATTTAAGCAGCGTATTACTATACTTTCTTAGCTTTAAATTTGGAAATAGTCTTATTGCACATAAATTTACTGAAAAGTTCTTTGATACAGAAAATATTACAAAACTAGAGAAATGGTTTAATAAATATGGTGCTATGGCAATTATAATAAATAAATTTATTCCAGGTATGGGTTCTATAACCTTAATTGCAGCAGGTGCATTTCAACTTTCCAAAATCCCTGCCTTAATAGCTATCGCAATAGCATCAGTAATTCATAATACAATTCTCTTCGTTTCTGGTAAGTTGACAGGAGACAATATCAGTAAAATAAAAATTATGTTTGTTGAATATAACAATTATTTGTGGGTTGGATTAGTGACTGTTTTTATACTTTACATATACATAAAAAGATTATCTCAAAACAAAGGCTAATTAATAAAACCTGGCTATTATAAAATCATCTTCAGTCTTATAATAGCCAGGCTTTATTTATGGCGTGAAAATCTTTATCTTTTTATTTGAAACCCTTACATTTAACGGGAACTTAGGCCCAGTTTCACCATCTACGTCTGTTTCTATCTCTTCATGACACTCTATATTAAACTCTCTACCTCTTAAATAAATTACACTACTACTTTCAAGGTGTTCGCCCTTTAACATCTTAATGAATAAATTGAATAATTCAACAATATTACATGATTTTATTGCAATTAGATTTAATGTACCATCATTAGCAGTTGCATCTGGAGCAAGTTTAAATCCACCAGCAGTGGAACCATTTAGTACAACAAATAAATATACCATTTCCTGAATAGTTTGCGTTTCTGTTGTTATTGTTATCGGTATTGCCCTGAAATTAGGAAGTTGTTCAATTCCCTTTATGTAGTATGCCATTTTTCCTAAAGTGTTTTTTAAATTAATATCTATCTTTTGTGAAACATCTGTCAATAATCCACCTGCTGCAACATTAATAAAATATCTGTCATTAATCTTTCCTAAATCAAATTCTGTTGTTTTACCATTGACAATCACATCACAAGCATCTGTTAATTTTTTTGAAATACCTAAATGATTTGCAAAATCGTTAGCAGTTCCTGAAGGCAAAATTCCCAAGGGTACATTTAAATTATTCTGAATCATTGCATTTATAACATGATTTAAAGTCCCATCTCCTCCCGATGCTACTATACAATCAAAATCTTTACTCTCTTTTATGCAATCATAAATACTTTCAATTGAAGTTGTTCTATGTAAAGCAACCTCATAATTTCCCATTTGAAGTTTTTCAATTACAATATCAAGATTGTTTCTAAATGATCTATCCCCTGAATAGATTGTAAATAACCTTTAATTTTTTCATAGCATTAAATCCCCCCCATAAAAATGTATTATATCTCATTAGAAAAATCTTGTAAAGAATCTTTCTAAGATAATCTTATCTAAATCACAAACATAAATTTATACTATCTAGATTGAGTATAATTAACAATTCCTACACCTTATACTTTAAAAAAGTTCCTGCTATTGCAGGAACAAAAATTAATACATTGTATGGGTTGGTTTAGATATATCACTTAAAGCCTCACCTGCATCATCTTCCAATTTTGATTGCACAGCTATATCTCCTAATGCCAACATACCTATCAAAGTCCCATTTTCTACAACTGGTAATCTTCTTATTTGCCTCTGGGCCATAATTTTTGATGCCTCATGAATATCCATCTCAGGCGTTGCTGTTGTAACTCCTGAGGTCATCACGTCCTTTGCAACATCCCTTTTCACATCTTTGCCCATAGCCAATTCTCTAATTACAATATCCCTATCTGTAACGATACCAACTACCTTGTTACCGTCACAAACAGGCACTGATCCTATGTTCATATCCTTTAATACCTTTGCTACTTCTAATATTGGTGTATCTGGCTTAACTGTTGCTATATTCTTTGACATCATATCTCTTACTTTCATATTATCAACCTCCTTATTTTATTCTTCTCAATTTACCGAATAAATATTATCAATTTTAATACCCAAAGACTGAAAAAGCTTACTGAAAAATTTTCAGTTCAATTTATTTGTGGAATTAATCATTTAACAAAATATTCATACCTGTTTAAATCATAACGAAGTCTTGTAAAAAGACTTATTATTGTTTATAATAACAGATATGTGAAGTACTATTTAAAAAGGAGTAATGTTTATGTCAAAACTACCGCTCAGAAAGGAAAGTCTGCCATATTTGATTTTTCTTTCTTTATTAGCAGGTATTCTATATTATGTTTTACCTGTTATTGCACTTATACCTATTATTCTATTAATTTTTATTCTTTATTTCTTCAGAGATCCAGAGAGGCCAACAGAATTTTGTGAAAACCACATCCTTTCGCCGGCAGATGGAACTGTTATGGAAATTTCCGAGATATACGACGAGGAATTTTTCAATGGTAAAGCTATTAAAATAAGCATTTTTTTATCCATCTTCAATGTACATGTTAACAGAAGTCCAATTTCCGGTGAAGTGATATTTACCGGCTATAGACCTGGTAAATATTTACCAGCCTTTAAAAGTCATGCATCAGAATTAAATGAAAGAAATACAATTGGTATTGAAAACAAAAGAATTAAGGTGCTTGTTCATCAAATTACCGGTATAGTGGCACGTAGAATAGTATGTTGGAGCAAAAAGGGTGATTTTCTTAAGCAGGGTGAAAGATTTGGATTAATTAAATTTGGATCATGTACAGAAATTCTTGTACCTTCTGATGTAGAAATTAAAGTAAAAAAAGGTGACATCGTTCGAGGTGGCATAACAATTTTAGGGGTGATAAAATAATGAATAAGAACATAGTTCCAAACCTTTTTACTTTTGCAAACTTAACTTGCGGGATTTTAGCTATTATTTTTACTTTATCAAAGTCATATACCATTGCTGGAATACTTATTTTACTAGCTGCCTTAATTGACAGATATGATGGAAGAGTGGCTAGAAAACTAAATGTATCAAGTCCTCTAGGAAAAGAATTAGATTCTTTGGCAGACTTAGTTTCCTTTGGTGCAGCTCCAGCAATTGTTATGTGGAGCTTATCTCTACAAAATCTTGGAGTTATTGGATACATAGTTACAATAATCTTTCCAATCGCAGGAGCATACAGATTAGCTAGATTTAATGTAACTACCTTTAATAATGTGTTTATGGGAGTACCTATAACTATAGCAGGTGCGATTATGGCCATAGATATTTTAATTGTTTCTCTAAATTCAAGCCATACTATTGTTTCTGCTGTTATGATGCTCATTTTATCTTATCTTATGGTTAGTACTTTACAAATTAAAAAATTCTGATTTCAAGCCCAATAGGGCTTTTTTTTTATGTGTCAAAAGAAAATATCAATCATATTATATATTGTACTATTAATGATGGAGGTAAATATGCAACTTAAGGGCAGCAGAACTGAAAAAAATTTATTAAAAACCTTTGCTGGTGAATCTCGTGCAAGAAATAAATATTCCTTTTATGCAGAAAAAGCAAAAGAAGATGGCTATGAATTTATAGCTGCTATTTTTAACGAAACAGCTGAAAATGAAAAGGCACATGCTCGAAGAGTATATAAAGATTTTCTTAAAGAAGTAAAAAGTACTGCTGATAATCTATATGATGCAGCAATAGGAGAAGCATTTGAAAGCGAAAAACTATATAAAGAATTTGAAAAAACAGCTCGAGAAGAAGGTTTTAATGATATTGCAGATTTTTATAAAGAACTCTCTGAAGTTGAAGAAAATCATAGAAACAGATTTATGACTATACTGAAGAATTTAAAATCAGGAAAGATATTTAAAAAAGATACGGTTGTAAAATGGCAATGTATGAATTGTGGATACATTCATGAAGGAACTGAAGCTCCTGATTTTTGCCCACTTTGTAAATTCCCAAGAAGTTATTTTGAAATATACTGTGAAAATTACAAATAAGGGGATGAAAATATGAATTCATGTATGATTTTTTGGGTTCCTATATATCCTCAAAACAGTAAAAACTTAAATATTTATAGAAATGACACTACATTAGCTGAGGAAGAAACAGAAAACTCTTTAGAGATGCTATTTGACGAGATTGATGAGGAATACATTTCTCAAAGTCTTGGTCAATAATGTTTTAAGTCTGCCTTACGGCAGGCTTCTTCTTAAATTAGGTGGTGACAAAATGAAAATTAAATATCTTTATATCTTTTTACCAGTAAGCATTCTTCTTTATAAATTAAATTTTTTTACATTGTGCTTTTTTGTAACTATTTTAGCCGTTATCCCTATATCCTCTTCAATATGTAAATATACAGATATTTTTTCTGAACAACTTGGTGATAAGGTAGGAGGTTTATTAAATGCAACTGCTGGGAATATACCTGAGCTAATCATCAGTTATTTTGCATTGAAATCTGGAATGTTTGAATTGGTTAAATCAGGTTTAATCGGTTCTATTATTGGAAATCTCCTTTTAGTTGAAGGTATCAGTATTTTCCTCGGTGGTCTAAAATATAACGAGCAGAAGTTCTCAAGGGAATTCGCCAGAACAAATTTTGGTTTATTATTTCTTGCTCTGACAGGTATAATAATAGCATCTACCTATAAGCGTTCTTTCTTTAATAATGGAAATTTTAAAGAAATGAGCTACGGTATATCAATTATATTATTACTTGTTTACTTTTTAGGCTTAATTTTTTCACTTATAACTCATAGAAATCTGTTTATTTTTACTTGCAAAAATGAGGAAGAAGCTATTGATAAAAATGTTACAGGCAACAGACAGTTAAGGTTTTTCCTTACTTTAATCTCATTTATATTCACATTTTTATTTTTAATTATTGAGGGTAATATTTTAGTAAAATTAATAGAATATATTTCTCTTAGTTATGGATTTTCACAGAACTTCCTTGGTATTATAATAATACCAATGGTAGGAAATGTTGCTGAATATTCCACAGCTATACTGATGGCTTTAAAAAACAAAATAAATTTATGCATTGAAATTGCTATAGGTTCAGGTATGCAGATTGCATTATTCGCTATGCCATTTTTAGTGCTGATTGGGCTGACATATGGTTATACCATAGATTTATCATACAATCTTTATCAAATAACAAGTTTAATTATAGCTATAGGTTTATCATTTTTTGTTTTTCAGGACGGTAAAACCTTTTGGATTGAAGGTGCTATACTACTTGCTTCCTATTTTATAATTGCCCTAGGATATTTATTTATGTAAAAAATCCGGCAAAAATGCCGGATTTTTATTCACCAAATATTTGTTTTCTTAGTTTTATACCTGTTGGAGTAACAGCAATCCCACCCATAGCAGTTTCTCTTAATTCTTCAGGCAATGCTTTTCCAACTCTGTACATAGTTTCTACCATTTCATCGAAAGGTATTATACTTTTAATTCCAGCTAAAGCCAATTCTGCTGAAGTCATAGCATTAACTGTTCCAGATGAATTTCTCTTAGCACATGGCGCTTCTACTAACCCTGCGATTGGGTCACAAACAAGTCCAAGGATATTTTTTAGAGCAATAGATGCTGCATGTAAAGCCATTTCTGGTGTTCCACCTGCCATTTCAACTATACCTGCAGCAGCCATAGCAGCAGCTGCACCACATTCAGCCTGACAACCACCCTCTGCTCCTGCAAAAGTTGCATTCTTTCCTATAATCTGACCTATTCCTGATGCAGTAAACAATGCATCTATCATTTTCTCTCTATCAGCACCTAAAACTTCAGCTGCTGTAATTATGGCAGCTGGCATTATACCACATGATCCTGCTGTTGGTGCTGCAACAATTCTTCCCATTGCAGCATTTACTTCTGAACATGATAAAGCTCTGGCCATTGCTTTTACTATTACATCACCGCAAAGAGTTTTTCCATTTTTTCTATACTCTTCTAATTTCTTAGCATCTCCACCTATTAAGCCACTAACTGACTTAACATCATTTTCCAAGCCATACTTTGCTGAATCCATCATAACATCAAGATTTCTGCCCATTTTTTCTCTAACAACTTCTACTGATTGTTCAGTTAATTTAACTTCATTTTCTATTACAATATCACATAATCTAACATTCTTTTCCTTTGCTAATTGAAGCATTTCGTATCCATAATTATACATAACACAACAACTCTCCTTCTTATACTGGATTTATAGCCCTAACAGAAATAACTCCATCTACTTTTTCTATTTTTTCTACTATTTCATCAGTTATTTTACTGTCTGTCTCAAGTATCATAAGTCCTTCTTTCCCTTTACCCTGACGTGTAACTTTCATCATTCCGATATTTATATCACTTTCAGCTATTATTGATGTAATTGTATTTATACTTCCCTTAAGGTCATATTTTTTTATTATAAGAGTTGGGTTTGTACCAGTAAATTCCACACTATCTCCTTGGATTTTATTTATTATTATATTTCCTCCTCCGATAGATGCTCCCTGAACTGATATTTTGCTTCCATCCTTTTTCTCAAATTCTATATTAACTGTATTGGGATGTTCATCTCCTAAATCTGTTTCAATAAATTTTATGTCTATACCCATATCTTTTGCAATAAAAAGAGCATTTCTTAGTCTTTCATCATAAGTTTCCATTCCAAGTACTCCTGCAACCAATGCTCTATCTGTTCCGTGTCCTTTATATGTTTTTGCAAAGGAACCATGAAGGTAGAATGTAACAGCTTTAAAATCCTCTCCTGCTATTCCTCTAGCAACTTTTCCCAATCTTGCTGCTCCAGCAGTGTGAGAGCTTGAAGGTCCTATCATTATAGGTCCTAGAATGTCAAAAACACTATAATTTTTCATCTAAATCTTCCCTTCTATAATCATCATATTTCGACATATTCTCTTATTATTTTATCATAAATATATTATTTCTCAAGCATTTGATGTAATTTTTTAAAATGTTATTTAATTTTGCTATATTGCATATAAATTTTATTGTTTATAATTTTCCCTTAACTTTGATAATTATAATAAACCCTATAAAACCTTTTTCTAATTAAAAGTATCACTACAATGACCATGTTTTAATTTAAATTGCACACAAACAAGTGCCATGGGATAAATATTGAAGTATATGGATATATGAAACATACTTCGATATTATTCATGGCACTTTATTTTATAAAGGCAGAATGATTTTATTTTATACTTTAAATAGCTATTTGTTATAAAGTTCAGGTTTTCTGTGACTATAAATTGGAATTTCATTCCTGACTTTATCTACATAATCCAAGTCAATTTCTCCATATATTATATCCTCAAATTCACTTCCTTCATTTAATATTTCGCCCCAAGGATTAACTATTATAGAATGACCATATGATGTATAAGCTCCATTTATGTCTCTTGCTGGTGAAATACCAAACATATATACTTGATTGTCAATTGCCCTTGCCCTAAATAGCGTTGTCCAATGTGCCGGACCAGTAGTCATATTAAAAGCAGCTGGAACGAATACCATTTTTGCACCCATCAGGGACATTTTTCTTATTAACTCTGGAAATCTGATGTCATAGCATATACACAAACCTATCCTACCATAAATTGTATCAAAGACAGTTACTTCATTTCCTGAAGATAGAAAATCTGACTCTTTAAATCTTATACCGTTTTGAATATCTACATCAAAAAGGTGTATCTTTCTATGCTTTGCAATAATCTCACCTTGGGGATTTACAACATAAGAAGTGTTATAAACCTTGTTCTCACAAAGCTCTGGTATAGATCCTCCTACAACATAAATCTGCCATTCCTTTGCAACTTTTTTAAGCATATCCACTGATTGGCTGTCATCTTCTTCCTCAGCATTAATCCTGAAATACTGTCCAGAATATGGGCAGTTAAACATCTCGCAAAGTGAAACAATCTTGGCACCATTAAATGCAGCCCTTGAAATCTTCCTATATGCATTTTCTAAATTATTTAATTTCTTATCAGAAACTAAAGTTTGACAAAGAGCAACTTTAAGCAATCTAAACACTCCTATTCTTTACTTATAGAAACAGCTTCTTCCTATGAACTCTCTTATAATAGAATTGTTTGGTATTATTTCTTCACCTGCACTTTTAA
This sequence comes from Fervidicella metallireducens AeB, assembly GCF_000601455.1. Taxonomy (GTDB): domain Bacteria; phylum Bacillota; class Clostridia; order Clostridiales; family Caloramatoraceae; genus Fervidicella; species Fervidicella metallireducens. The sequence continues at coordinate 22,977 of NZ_AZQP01000009.1, read as the reverse complement.
AATAACTTAAAAATATCAACAACCGTTTAGCCTCAATGTAAGCTGGACTTTCTTTTTTTATTTCTCTAAGCAGTGGTTCCGCATATTTTTTTAATATACTCATTTCATAAACTAATGTTGAGTTAAACATTGTATCAGCTTCTTCCTGGAAAGGAAATATGTTTTTTTCTTCTCCATCCCTGACCATTTTCCAAGACAATATAGTGGCCTCTGCATTTCTACCTCTTGACATATTATCTCTAACTATTCGTCTTAACATTCTAACATCAGTTGTTGGTATTCTATTATGATCATCAATGTTTAACTGTGTTAAAGCACTGATATATATTTTATACTTATTCTCCCTCGGTATAGCTTTGGTTAATACCTCATTTAAACCATGTATACCTTCAATTACCAGTATAGAGTTTTCCTGCATCCTGTATTTTCTTCCGCTCCACTCCCTCGAACCTGTTTTAAAGTTAAAAACAGGGAACTCTACTTCTTCGCCAGATAATAACTGTGTCAGATGTTTATTAAATAGCTCTAGATCTAATGCCTTTATTGATTCAAAATCATAATTACCTTTTTCATCCTTAGGAGTGCGTTCTCTATCGACAAAATAATCATCAAGTGAAATAGCAAAAGGTCGTAATCCTAATACTCTTAGCTGTATCGATAGTCTCTTTGAAAAAGTTGTTTTGCCAGATGAAGAAGGACCTGCAATTAACACGATTTTTATTTTATCTATATTTTCATATATTTTGTCAGCTATATTTGCAATTTTTTTCTCATGCAAACCTTCAGCAACTAATATTATCTCCTCAATCTCCCCAGATTCAACCTTATCATTTAAAGCACCTACACAACCTACATCAAGAATTTTGGACCAATCTTCTGTTTCTTTGAAAACCTTTGCTAACTTAGGTAAGTCCTTAAATACAGGTATAGCAACAGGGTCATCCTCATGTGGATAAGTTAAAATAAACCCTCTATTGTAACGCATTATATCGAAAATTTTCAAATATCCCATTGAAGGTACCATTGGACCATAAAAATAATCATATAGGTATCCGCATTTATAAATATTAATATAACTTTGTTCTATATGCTTTAACAAACGTAATTTATCATTCATACCATATCTTTTAAATATCTTAATTGCCTCATCTTTATTGACTTTAATCTTTTCAATCTTTTCGTCTTTGATTACTAATTCTTTCATTTTCGTTTTTATTAGTAATATATCATTGTCAGTAATTTCTCTACCATTATAAATTTCACCATATAAACCCTTGCTTAATGAGTGCTCGATTGTTACCCTTGAACCTGGAAAAACTTCTTCTACTGCCTTTATTAGAAGAAAGCTCAAGCTTCTCATATAAGTCCTTACGCCAAGAGAGTTGTTTATTGTAATTGGCTGTACCTCAACATCGTAATGTATACGTTTTGATAATTCTTCTACTTCACCATCAACTAAAGCAATAAGTGGACACCCTGGCTCTTTATCAGGTAATAATATCTCCTCTAGTGTACGCCCTACGTCATATTCCTTCTCCTGGCCATTAGCTAACTTTATCTTAACCTTTCCCGCCATTTGTCCTCCCCCTCTCATTAAATTTGCTTATTTATGTGTATTTTATAATATGTAGTATAGCATATATTGTTGATTATGTTTTCACATCAATTTATCTTATATACTTTAAATCATGCTCAATTATTCCTTTTATGAAACAAAGTCCATATTCCCTTGCACATATATAAGCTTCTTCTAAAATTTCTCTTTTAATCTGGGAAGAATCAGTACAAAAAATCGCATTATTATATTCTACCATGGCATGATGATATTTCTTATCTAAAATATATTCCCTTGCTAATTCCAGCCTTAATGAATAGTCATAGGGATCTGCTCCTAAATATAATTTTTTCTCAAATACTGTTTCTGCATCTTTTAGTTCATTATCCACATATAAAGCAATTTCTCTATGTACATCTTCAGGAATTTCAAGGTAATCCTCTTCCCAATAGCTATATCCAGTTAAAATTACTGATGTCTTCACTGCTTCTTTGAAATATTTTCTAAAATCTTTCCCCTGGTTTAATAAAGATATCCCCAGCAAATAATATGGAGCTGTATAAAATGGATAAACATTTAAGGCATATTTTAATATATCTAAACCATTGAGATCCCTTTTTTTAATTAAATTTTTACCTAAAAAACATAAACTTTGTAATGCCATTTCATCAAACTCTACCATTAGCTTATGGTAGTCAAATTCACTTCTCATTTTCTTTACCTTTTCAAAATCAAAACCATACCGTTTACTTAACTCTATACATCTTTCCATACTTTCAGTCTTACAAATTTCTATCTCCTCTTCTGACAATTCATCGCCATGAACTATTGTTGCAAGATAATCATCCAGCATACATTTATAAAGAAATCCTTTAAATGAAGAAGTTAATATTACAAAGTTATAGGTTTCATGAAGCCATATTCCAATAAAATATTCATCTTTACCAATTCCATATCTATAAAAGCAATAGTAATCACCATTTCCTACATCCCCAAAGGGAATTAAATGAAAATCCATTTTCCCTGGTATCCTTAATAGATTATTTATTATATTATCTGGGTATTCAAATCTGCAGCTTCCAAATTGAGTATCTCCTCCATAAAAATACATAAATTCTTTAAAATCCTCTGGAAAATAGTAACCGTATTTCATTTCAAATTTTTCAAACCTTGGTCTTTTCATCAAATTTTTTCCTTTCATCAATTTTACAATTTGAATTATACCTTTTATATAGTATATTCTCAAGTAATTTTCATTCAGTATTCTATTATGATTATTTTTCTCTCTTAAGTGAAATAATAGATGAGAGGTGATGGGTATGATAGTATTTGCAAGAACAATACTCTTATATATCATCGTAGTTGCTGTGATGAGAATAATGGGTAAACGACAAATTGGTGAGCTTCAACCCTTTGAGTTAGTTATAGCTATAATGTTATCAGAATTAGCTGCTGTTCCAATGCAGGATACAGGGATCCCACTGATTAGAGGTATAATCCCAATTTTAACCTTAATGATATTAGAGATTCTGATATCCTATTTAACACTGAAATTTCAGCCATTTAGAAAAGTTACATGCGGTGTTCCTAGTATTTTAATTAAACATGGCAAAGTGCAGGAAGAAGAGCTAAGGAGACAGCGTTTTAATCTGGATGATTTAACTGAAGAGCTTAGATTAATGGGATACATCAACATAGCTGATATTGAGTATGCTATATTGGAAACAAGCGGAAAATTAAGTATTATACCAAAATTCAACGTGTCGCCACTAACAAAACAAGATATGAAGATTCCTGAACAGAAAATTCACCTTCCCATAGGGTTAATTTTAGATGGTAAATTAAATGAAAAAAATTTGGTTATTTCCGGTAGAGATATAAATTGGCTAAATAAAGAACTTAAAAAAAATGGTATTGATAAAATTGAAGATGTTTTTATTGCCATGTTGGATTCTAATGACCAGCTCTTCCTTCAAAGGAGGTTAAAAAATGAAAAGTAACAATAAAATTCTTATACTTTCCCTTTTTATTCTATTTGCAATATTAACCTCTGGAATTCTTATTAGAAAATATTTAATAAAAACAACAGATACCTATTTAGCTGAACTTAAAAAAGTTGAATTCAACATTACAAATGATAATTGGAGTGAGGCAGAAAAAAGACTTGAAAAATTGGAATCAAACTGGATGCAAACTCAATCAAAATGGGGACTTTTTACTGACCATAAAGAGATTGACAATATCACTATATCTCTTAAATCCACCACAGCATATGTTAAATCCAAAAATTTTTCCCAGTCCCTTGCCTCACTTAGAACACTTCAGCATTATTTAAGCCATATACCTAATATGGAGGCTTTTACCTTAGAAAATATATTTTAGTAATCAGATATATTAAATAATATTTAATATATCCTTCTTCTATGAGTTGAAATTATTAATAAATATGATAAAATAAAAATAATAGCATATATATTTAATTGTGATATACTTATTAAATAAAAAGGGGGAATTAACATGTCACTTATCACTTCAACAGAGATGTTTAAGAAAGCTTACCAAGGTGGATATGCAATCGGTGCCTTTAATGTTAATAATATGGAAATAATTCAGGGAATAGTTGAAGCAGCAAAGGAAGAAAAATCACCTTTAATTTTACAAGTTTCAGCAGGTGCAAGAAAATATGCCAATCCAATTTATTTAAAAAAACTTGTAGAAGCTGCAGTTGAAGACTCAAATTTACCAATTGTACTACACCTTGATCACGGTGAGGATTTTGAAATTGTTAAAGCTTGTATCGATAGTGGATTTACTTCGGTTATGATTGATGGTTCCAAACACTCCTTCGAAGAAAATATCAGAATAACAAAAGAAGTTGTTGAATATGCACATTCAAAGGGTGTTGTAGTTGAAGCAGAACTTGGAAGGCTTGCAGGAGTAGAGGATGCAGTTAAAGTTTCTGCAAAGGATGCTACATATACTGATCCTGATCAAGCTGTTGAATTTGTAGAAAGAACCGGATGTGACTCCCTTGCAATAGCTATTGGAACAAGTCACGGTGCTTATAAGTTTACAGGTGAGCCAAAACTTGATTTTGAAAGATTGGAAATTATATCTAAAAAATTAAGTGGTTTTCCTTTAGTACTTCATGGTGCTTCAACTGTTATGCCTGAGTTTGTAGCTAAGTGCAATCAATTCGGCGGAAAACTCCCTGGTGCCATGGGGGTGCCTGAGGATATGCTGAGAAAAGCTGCTACAATGGGAGTTTGTAAAATCAATATTGATACAGACCTAAGACTTGCAATGACAGCAACAATCAGAGAGTACTTAACTAACCACCCTGAAGAATTCGATCCTAGAAAGTATTTAGCACCAGCAAGGACTGCTATAAAAGATATGGTTAAACATAAAATTAGAAACGTATTAGGCTCAAGTAATACTATCTAAAAAACAAATGAGATTCACATTTTTAATGTTGAATCTCATTTATTGTTACCATGTTTTTGCCACTATTTTTAGATATATATAGCATTCTATCAGCTTCCTGCAATCCCTTCTGAAAATCATTTAAATGATTCAATTTAATTACATTAAAATTACAAACTCCAATACTTATCGTGTATTTACAATCCCCTACAATACTTTTACTGCAGATTGACCTTATATCTTCAGCAATAATTTTACTATTATCTATATCTTTATTCAGTATAATTAAAAATTCTTCTCCTCCAAATCTAATAACAGCTCCATTATCTCTAATTATTTCTTTGCATATTTTAGCAACATCCTTTAAGACTTCATCTCCAACAAGGTGACCAAAGGTATCATTAACTTTCTTAAAATTATCAATATCAATCATAAAACAGGAAAGTTTATATGAGGCTGAGTCGTATTTGTTAATAATTTTATCCAGATAATCCTTAATATAAGCCCTATTATATACTCCTGTTAAAGCATCAGTTACAGCCATTTCTTTTATTTTATCATAAGCTTTTTCCAGTTCTTTATTTTTTTCCTTTAATTCTAGTTGAAGATTTCGTGTCCTGATTTGAACCCTTATTCTTGCTAAAAGTTCATCAACATTATATGGTTTCTTAATATAATCATCTGCTCCAGAATTTAAAGCTTTAACAAGACTATTTTTATCTTCTATGGATGTAATAATTATAACAGGTAAGAACTTATCGTTGTTTTTAACCACCTTACAAAATTCATACCCATTCATCCCTGGCAGTACAACATTTAATAGAACTAAATCAAATTTTTTATAAAAATTATTATTAATGGCTTCCTCAGCTGAGGAAACACAAACAACCTCATATCCTCCCTTATTCAGGATATCCTTCAATATCAGACTCTGAAATTTACTGTCCTCTACAACTAAAATTTCTGGTTTTTTCATAATAAACCTCATAAAAAAATATTTTATACCTATATTATATATTATGATTTATTGTTTTTCTATATAGTTCCTGACATGCTTAATAACAATATTTATACTTCCATCTCCATTTCTTTTTATTTCAAATCTATTAGCATCATTATAAGTTTCAGAGTCAATGTATATGTCTATGTCTTTATCAATTTTAAGTTTTTTCCTTTTTAGTTTCTTTTCTACCCACTCTCTATCAATAGGAACCTCATTTTTATCTATTCCAGCATCTTTTAAAGTTTTTACAAACTCATCCTTTAGTTCTTCGGATTTTTCTAAAGCATAATGAGCAAGTGTTTCTATATTTACAACATCATCAGACTTCATCGCTTTACTTAAAACATTTCTTGCTTTTTCTGCTTTATCTGCATCTTCTCTGAAGTTTTTTCTTATCCACTGTTCCGAGGTTTTTAAAATATTTTTTGTATAGTCCCTCTTATCCTTAATAAGCTGACACATTATAAATTTTTGGGAAAAATAATCTTTCAAAACTTCATTCTCATCTTTTTTACTATTTTTTTCTATTATTAAAATATCAAAATTACTATTTATTATTGCTGCCTTTTGTATCCTTTGGGTTGAACTTGGTAATCCAATCATTTGTGGTACAATTGATATATTCATTTTTCCATCAACATAATCTATACCATGTATATATGTCTTATTATAGTCTAACTTTAAAATGGCTATCGCTTCCCCATATTCATAATTAAACAGACATATAAGTAAATCTCCAGAGGGTATATCATTTAATTCCTTTAAAATCATAAAAAGGTTACTTGAAATGTTTTTAGTATGCTCTATAAAAGAATCTTTATCTTTAAAAATAGCCTCTATCTCGTTTTTAACAAAATTATTATCATTTTGAAATACTGCACATTTAGCCTCATCATCAGATGTTATTTTTAAAATATGCTTAATTATAAATTCGTTTGTCTCCTCATCTATTTCAAGTTCGAAATCGTTCAATAGAGCTCATCCATACTTTTATCCATAATATGGATAACCGCCTTCTCAACTTCAATTTCACTAATGTTTCTCATTTTTTCCCTCCAAAAATCTAATTAGTAGTTCTATAATAAATAAATATTTTAAAAAATTCAATCCAAACCACACAAATAGATAAGCAAATATATAAAAAAGAAGCCTCCATAGACTTCTTTTTATATTATTAGTTTGATGGTTGGTTTATGCTATTATTAGCTTCATCATTGCCTTCAATTTTTTCTATTTCATTTTCTTGCTGCTCTGCAGGTTTTTCGATATTTTCAACCTTGTCAGTATTAGATTCTGTATTAGATTCTGTATTATTTTCTTCAATTATTGTACTTTTTTTATCTGTATTATCTTCTTTATCATTATTTGCCTTTGAATCACTTTCAATTTTATCCTTAGGCACTACAACCTTAACTGTTGTTTTTTTCTTACCTCTATTATCAATAGCCTTATCCTTTTCATGATAGTTGTTGTTCATATATGCAGGTATATTACCAACAGAAGCTGATCCATCTAAAAATATAAATCTATTTAATAGTTCTGCATTTTTTTCAATATCTGGTAAAAGAACAGCCATACCCCTTATATTTGCATTTTCAAATAATCCATTTGCAGGTATCCTCAATGTTTCAACTGGTGTATCTCCGAACTTATAAGCTGTATAACCAATACTCATAAGTTTTGTTGTTGGTATGTTTGTCCTAACATATGGTAATACTGTTGAAACTAAATCAGGTAATTTAAATAAACTTGTCTTCCTTGCTTTTTCAATCAATAAGGAAAGTACCTTCCTCTGTCTTTCAGTTCTCTCATAATCACCGTTGCTACTTTCCTTATTCTACAATAAGATAAAGCTTGCTGACCATTTAAATGCTGCATTCCAGGTCCACTTAAAAGCGTAGACTTATTTCCATTTACTTCCTTTATATATTTATTTATCTCTTTTACTTCATAATCCTTAACTTCAACATCTATTCCTCCAAGTTTATCAACAATATCCTGGAAGGCATGGAAGTCCACAGATATGTAATTTTGAATGTTTAAATTAAAATCCTGATTAATTGTTTTTAGTAACAGCTCAACACCACCTAAAAAAAATGAAGTATTAATTCTGCTGTCTTGATGATCAGGAATTGGGACATACATATCCCTCATAAATGATGTAAGTTTTATTTTTTTAGTGTTTGTATTTATTGTTAGTAAAATTATTGAGTCTGTTCTTGCATCCTCATAGTTTCCTCTTGCATCTACACCTACTAATAGAATATTAATTATTCCTTGTTCTTCCTTCAAATTAAGTTTCCTTTTGTCATTTGAAATATCATCTGACGTGTTATTTAAAGGTTTATATATCTTTGAATTGATATAATAATAACCTCCAAATACAGTCACAATTACAAGTATTAATGGAATAAGAAAATATATATATCTTTTTTTCAAAACTTCTCCCCCCAGTTGCTATTTCCAATAAACAATAATTTCAACAAACCATATTATCTCACAAAATTAAAACAGACTCAATATATTATTGCGTATCTCAATAAAGTTGAAACTTGTTTTACTAAATTATTAAGGAGATGTTAAATCACACCTCCATCACATTTAGCCTAACCCCATCAATTTTTGTTAACTCAGCTTTAAGTTCATCGATAATTTTCTTTTCGTCCTTTAAATGTAATATGACTACTCCTTCCTCCGAACAATTATTTTCAGATGTCTCATGAATACCTAGTCTTGTTTTAATGACACATCCGTACTTTGTTAAAATCTCCTGAACCTTTGGTGCATTATGACTCCTTAAGTTAATGCTATTGCCATGATATTGATGGCCATTTTTTCATCTCCTCCCAATTATTTTATCAGTTATGAACAAAATAAATTTTGAAAAAATGTAATCGTAAACTAAAAAGAAAAGCTGTAGACTAATAATTGATACAAATATTAGCAATTTATTGTTTAAAAACACTTGATTAATTATTATAAAATCTTTTAATGTTAAATAATAAAGTACTATAGTTAAATTAAACCAAAATAATTTTAGTAATAGTTCAAAAACATACTTTTTCTGCTCTGTTAATAGCTTAATTAATGGATAAATTCCAAAGGCAAAAAATGCTGCTGAATAAAGTTTATTAGGGATTAAAATAAAAATCAAAGCAATTGATGCAAAATAGCTTATTACTCCATATTTTATCCCACCTTGTATATAAGGTATGGATGAAAAATATGTTGCCAAAGCTAAAAAAGCAATTTTATTATTTTTTATTATTATACCTCCATAAAGGCTTAAAATTATTAATGCAATCGATACACCTGAGTTCACTAGCTTTATGGTTTTACCATTTTCCATGAACATCCCCCTCTAACAGCAGGAAATTAAATCTCCCCCTAAACATTCACAGCATTGATCTGTACAACACAGACAAGTTAATGTGGAGCACATGTCATTGCTGTTTCCGCCCCTTCTTTGATAAGAATAATTTGTATAATTTCTGTTTGCATTCATCAACCTGTTTAACGTTTCCCTGTACTCATAATTGTTTGGATCCATATTAACAGCCATTTGTATATCCTGATAACCTTGGCTGTACCAACCCTTTTTAATAGAAATTAGACCTCTAAGAAAGAACCACTCAGCATTTCTATTTGATATTCTATTCAATTCATCTTCTGCATTTCTTATATCATTCCTGTTTATATACTCTCTGACTCTCATGAAGTCTGATGGGCTATAGCCTCCCCTATAATTATTATGATTATTATATCTATTATCATTACTAAACTGCTGATTTTTCATTAAAAAATCATATGCTTCATTTATTTCCCTCATTTTTTCATCTGCCAAATCCTTTAAAGGGTTATCTGTATACCTGTCAGGATGGTACTTTTTAACAAGTTCCCTATAGGCTTGCTTTATTTCCTCTTGGGATGCATTCTGTCTTACACCTAATATTTCGTAAGGATTTTTCATTGTCATTTCTCCCTTCTAATACTTTAAATGTCTTATCTTTCATTCCTAAATAAACTATATTTTCAATTATTCCTTTATTTTTCTTAAACTCTAAAAGATTTAAGGCATTTGCTACCTCAGTAAGGCACCTAAATAAAACAAACTCTATATTATCTCTAATTTTCTCCTTAAATTTATCTGGTTCCTCACCGTTGTAGTGAAAACTATAAATACAAGGATTATAATTGGATTTATTAATATCATTAGTTAAATCATCATATGCATCTAAAACATATATCCACTTTCCAATATGGTATCCAAAATGTCTTAGTAGTTTACTGTTTCTATCTTCATAAATACTGAATATATCAGAAGTAATTTCAGCAAATATATGACTTACTTCATCTAAATTATCACAATATTTTTTTTCTAATTTATTTAATTCTTTAAGGCTATAATCAATACAAGAAATTTTATCAATAACTATATCACTTTTGCTTTTTAACCCTGTTAATTTTGAAAGAAACAGACTAATGAAATTTTTATCATCTATATAATTATCGTATAGTTTTCTATTAAATAAAAAAATATTCATTTCTGCAGCATAATCAATGAATTGATTATTATTTACTCTTATAACATTTTTCATTTTAAAAGGACAAAATACTTTCCTTACAGACTCTACATCATTATATAAAGATGAAAGTACAATGGCTAAAAAAGTTAAATCATAAGTTAATGCAAATTTTGAAGGATATGATTTTTTCCCCATATCACTGCACAGCCCACAATAATATGCTTTAAAAGTATTATACTCTCTGATTAATAACTCATCTTTCAATGGTGTAATATATCCAAACATTCTACAACCTCATTTCATTCTATATGGATATTTTACATTATTATGATTCTTTTAGAAAGTTATTTTTTACTTCATTAACAATTGTATTATATAATATTAGTAATAGCTTTTTCAGGGAGGTAATATTATGAATGAAATTGAAGTAAAGGTTTTAGATGTTGATATAGAAACTATTAAGAAAAAAATAGTTGAGCTTAAAGGAGTGTTAATAAAAAAAGAATATCAGGAAAACTATATCTATTCTCTGCCAATGCATTTAAACAATAGAAATGGTTATATCAGAATCAGAAGAACACATGATTTACTGAAGGACACCTATGAAAACATACTCTGTATTAAAAAAATAATTTCCCAGGATGATTTCAGGATTACTGAGGAAAATGAAGTTACTGTTTCTAGTATAGAAGACTGCAAAAATTTTTTAGAAGCATTAGAAGTTAAATTTTTTAGAAAACAAAATAAATATCGTGAAAGTTATCTGTTATCAGATTCATTAATCGAAATAGATGAATGGGACAAGGATATCTTTCCTGATCCGTATATAGAAATTGAAGCAAAAACTCCAGAAATACTTGAATCAATCTTAGCAGCGCTTTCTATACCAAAAGAAAAAACTACCTCTTTAACTTTGGAAGAAATAAAAAAAAATCTAAAAGGACAAGTATCAGATTAGATGCTTGCCCTTTACTTTTAAAAAATTATGAGTTATGTAAATGTCATTTTTATAGTAGAAACATAATTAAAGGTATAGTTATACCTGACAATATAGTTGATAAAAAAACACTTCTAGAGGCAACTGAAGTATCACCGTTATACTTTTCAGCAAATATTGCTGTATTTGCAGCAGCAGGCATTGCCATTATTAGAACTGGAATTGCTAAAAACATATCATTATATCCTATCCACTTTAAAACGAATAAAACTATTAATGGTATTAAAATCAATCTTACAAAAACACCATAATAGATAGAAATTCCTGAAAAAACATCTTTTATTTCTACATCAGCCAGCATTGCACCTACCAATAACATGGATATAGGAGTTGTCATTGATCCAATTATATCCAAAGTTTTATAAATAGGTTGAGGTAATTTTATTGAAAACATAAAAATTATAAGTCCAATTGCTACTGATATTATTCCGGGGTTAAATAAAACCTTTTTAAATGCCTTTAAATCCTTTTCACCAGTAAATATAGAAACCCCAACTGTCCAAATTAGTACATTAAATGGTATATTGAAAATAGCCGTGTAAAAAACACCTGTTTTACCATATATACTTTCAATTATTGGATACCCCATAAATCCACAGTTTGAAAAAACAGTTATAAACCAAAGTACTCTCTTGGTTCCAATGTCATATCGATTATATAAAATCCCACCAATATAAATGAATACCATATATATAACTATGGAAATAATAAATAAATTCTTTGCATTAACTAACATAGTCCTTGAAAATTTAAAATTAAATGAAGCAACAATCATAAAAGGCAATGTTATGTTAAGCAATAACTCGGTAAAACCTTTATTAACAGCACTGTTAATAATGTTCCTTTTTTTTGCAATATAGCCTACAATCATAATAAGAAATAAAACCGTTATTTGATTAAATATAATATTATTCATATATTCCCCCCTGAGGACATTATTAAGAAATTTATCATTTCATTAATTTTATTTATATATTATTCTAATCATGTTTTATTATATCAAAAAACAGCCTATTGCAGATAGTAAGTTTTTCTTTCAATAGGCTGTTTAGTGTAAGTAAACTCACATTATTTTTGTTTTGTATCCCTTTTTCTCAATCACAAGCTTAATTTTATCCTTAATAACTTGGTTTTCATCATAGTATACATTAATTCTGCTATCCTCATAGTCAACGTCTACGTCTTCAACCCCCCTGATTCCTACAACAGCACTCCTTATATCTTTGGCAGAGGTTTCGTCATGCATAGATGGAATTTTAAAAACACATTCCTTCATATAAATCCCTCCTGCATTTATTTTTTGTATTTTAATTTATAATATCCTTATAGGATCAAAGTTAATTATGTCAGCTGAGGTACATATATACTGTACATCATTATAAACACCATTTATACATATTGCCTTTGAATCATAATGTATATGTCCATAAATAACTTTTTCAACTTTATAATCATTAATTATATCAATAAATTCTTTACTCTTACTTATTCTAGTAACAGGTGGATAATGCATCATAACTAAGATTTTGTCATAACCAGCTGAAACTGCACTATCAAGGGACATTTTCAATCGTAGTATTTCACGATTATAAACTTTTTCATCATGTTCTTCATTATCATCAATATTAATCCAACCTCGTGTACCACAAATTGCGTAATCTTCATAGTTGAAATGAGTATTCTGTATAAAATTCATATCCTCATAAAGAGAATTTAATTTACTTATGGAAGACCACCAATAATCATGGTTGCCTTTTATTAATATTTTTTTCCCATTTAGTCTATGTATATATTCTAAATCAACCAGGGCATCACTAAGTTTCATTGCCCATGAGATATCTCCAGAGATTAAAACAACATCTTCATTTGTTATCTTGCTGTTCCAATTCTCCATAATCTTCATATGATGATCTTTCCAAAGTTCTCCAAACACATCCATAGGTTTATTAGAGCTTAAAGAAAGATGTAAATCTGATATTGCATATAGACCCATTAAATCACATCCTATTTTAGTATTCGTACCTATTTATTTTATTATATTTTTTCCGATAAATTAATAGGTGATGTTGATGTATTTAAAAAATATCGAAAATAGTTTGTTTACAGCCAAAAATAATTCTAATATTAATTTTAAGGATACAATTACAGGAAGAATTGTAACTTTAGCTGATGGCACAGATGCCATAAAATTATTAAATGGCTCGACTATACCAGTTAAATTACTTTTTGACAAATCATTATTGGAAGACAAATTTTCAAAATTTGTACTCATGGGTGTAGATAATGATACCCTATTGTTGAAGCTATTTAAAGAAAAAAAAGATAATACTAATAAATCAATTATATCCATATTACGTAGTTTAAACATTAATGACGATGATGGCAAAGAAATCGTTATGAGCCTTTTAAAATTTAATCTTCCAGCAAAAGATGAATATATTGTTAGATTATATAATAATTTAAAACATTTAAATGATATTAAGAATATGACTGATGACGATATCCTTTTACTTTTGAATAAAAACACAGAAAAAAAAATAACTTTAATGGATAAAGAATTTATTGTTGCAAAGGAAGTTTTTTCAAATTTAAAATCAATAGATATTGATTTTTTAACATTCTTAATAGCAAATGAACTTTCTGAAGATGTAAATACAATACTAAAAACCCAAAATTTAATAAAGGATAATTTTGTATTAAATAACGTTATTGAAGAAGTTTTGAAATTAAATAATTGTCACTTAAACTCAGAAAAACAAGATGAAAATAAAAATACTGTATTTTTTAAAGAAATCCTGAAATCACTTTATAGTTCAAATTCTGATTTAAAAATGAATTTTTTAGAATCACAATATTTAATAAAACTTTATGAAAGTTTACCTATTCTAAAAAATATTAATGAAAATTACTTCTTCTTCAACTTTAATACCTACTTGGATAACCTTCAATATAAAAGTAATATTATAGTAAAAAGGAAATTTAAAAATACAAATTATATAGATACAGATAATCTAAAGGCATATGTATCTATTTCTTCGGAAAAATTAGGTTTAATTGAAGGCTTTATTGTTAAGCATTATAAAGACTTAAAAATAACCTTGAATTGTAACAAAAAATTTATTTCCTTGTTAAAAAATAATGATAAATTGCTAATTTCATCACTTAAAGCAAAAGGTTTTAATAATATTAATTTATCATTTGAACCTATAGTTGAATACATGGATATTACTAAATTTGAGGTTTGCAACAACCCTGGTGTAATTAAGGAATTGGATGTGAAAATATGAAAAGAAAAAAAGCAGTAGCACTAAAATATGATAAAGGATATAAGGCCCCTATTGTAACAGCCCTTGGTGCTGGAAAAATAGCTGAATCTATTATTAATTTAGCATCTGAAAATAAAATACCAATTGTTGAAAATAAGGATTTAACTGAAAGTCTAAGTATGCTTAATCTTGGAGATACAATACCACAGGAGTTATATGAAACAGTGGCAGAAATAATTGCATATATTCATAGAATTTCCAGTAAAATTGAGGATTTTTAAAGTTTCAAGTCAAGGAAGGAATGATTTAAATGGACAACATGTTTTCTGAGCTAGAATCAATGGGATTTAAAAACCTTAATGTTGAAATTTTTCAAAAGGATATTGAGGACAAAGATGAAAAAAAAGTTATTGAAAAACAAAAATCAGAAGAAGCTTTGTATGATAAAACATTTCAATGCCCAGTTTGTGGAAATAATTTTAAAGAAAAGTCAGTTAAAATAGGTAAATCCAGACTTATTTCTAAAGACACCGATTTAATGCCAATATATGAAGGTATAAACCCAATGTTTTATGATGTAATAATATGCAATAAATGTGGGTATTCAGCAATATCTAAGGAATTTGATAAGATTAAAAGTCATCAAATTGATTCGATAAAACTACATATTACTACAAAATTTAAACCAAAAACCTATCCAGATTTATATGATGTTGACATAGCAATAGAAAGATATAAATTAGCTCTACTAAATTCCATTATTAAAAACGGAAAATATAGTGAAAGAGCTTATATATGTCTTAAAATTTCCTGGTTATATAGGTTAAAGGATGATAAAACAAATGAAAATAAATTTATAGAGCAAGCACTCTATGGATTTAAGGAAGCCTTCGAAAGAGAATCATTTCCTATTTATGGTATGGATTCTTTCACCTTAATGTATTTAATGGGAGAATTGTCAAGAAGACTAGGTAATAATGAAGAGGCACTTCGTTGGTTTGGTAAAGTAATAATCTCAAGGCATGTTAATCCGAAATTAAAAGAATTAGCAAGGGATCAGAAGGATTTAATAAAAACTAATATTTCATAGTAAAAAGGCTGACTAATTTGGAGGCAATAGATTTAAATAAAAATCTACAATGCAACCAATTTTGTCAGCCCTAGATTACTTTAAAATTCCTTCTATTTAAATCCATATAACAGGCACCTGGAGAAAAAATATATCCCATCTGGGAACCTCGAATAATTGTAACTTAGCTGTAAGTCATTATAATTTGATAACTTATTCTTTTTCGCCCAATTAATAAAATGATATAATGCTATGTAATCATTGTTCCTATTGAAATAATTAAATTTTTCTTTTTTCAACTCAAGAGCTAATATATTTATTGGATAGTGAAATTTATCTATTAAAAATTCAAGCCATTCATTAGATTCTTCTAAATTGTTGTTTAATAATGAAATCACATAGGGCATGAAATATATCCATATCCACTTCAATGTATGAATATTTAATGACATAAGCACATATTCCTGCCTGACAATATCTAGATCACAACTTCCATTTTGTATTTCTTTTACAAACCTGTAATCATTTTTATAGACACCATAAACATCATATAATTCTTCAATATTTATATTTATAACTTTTTCCACCTCATTTACCCTTTCAAGATGCATCAGTGCTCGGACCAATTTAGCTTTTATAGCCTCATCATTGTTTTGTTCCAAATAACTATAAGCATCATCGATTGCCTCCTTTAAATACCCATTATCAAATAAAAAATCAACTTTTTTTCTTAAAATTCCTTTGATATCTGGATTATTTTCAAGCAAAATTTTCAAAATATTCATCCTGTTTATGTTTGTTATATATTTTCCCCCGCTATAGTCATATGCTTTATTCCCACTATACATAAAACCACCACCCATTTATTTACATTAATATTCTATACTTTTTTATTTTTTCCTTTAATTTTTATTTTAGAAAAAAAATTTTTATATAATCATCTAATTTTTTTAATAATGCACAAAATATAGGTATTATTAAGAAAGGAATGGTAGATATGAATCTATATGATTTTAAAGCATGTACAATTGGAATAGAGATAAATTTAAATACTATAGCCACTCATTTCGGTATAAATAAAAAATTTAAATGGGGCGATTTTTTAGTTCTCGATACAAAACTTCTCACTGGTATAATATTACATCCTGAAAATAAAGTGGTACACATTTATCATTTTGGAAGTATAGTTGGTGTAAATTTAACACTACATGAAATAAAAGACATAATTGAATACATAAAAAAACTAGACACTAATCTTAAAAATAACCCTCCTTTTAATTACACAGAGGATTTTCGAATAGAGGTAAAAGACGTTTCAGAATTTGAATTATACCATAACTCCATTGCAGTAGAAAAACTACAAGAGTATCAAATAAATATTGTTTCTACAATTTTAGCTAAATCAGTTGCACTAAAAAAGATAGAAGTTGATATTGATAAACTGCTTGATGAAATTGAGAATATAATTGAGTTTCTAGATAAGGGGCATTTAAATTTAAGTGATGAAAACCTTGCAAAAATGTCTGGTAATATCTTACGTTTTAAATACAATACGATATCTTACCTTATGCTTCTTGATAAACCTGACATTGCGTGGCAAAATAAGTCCGCTGAAGATTTCTATGTAAGTTTATCTGAACTGTTTGAACTTCATGATAGATATGAAACTATAAAAAATAAAACTGAAATATTACTTGATATTACAGAAGTTTTCTCAAGTTTAACCCATGCTAAGCGCGGAACTAAACTTGAATGGATGGTTATTATTTTAATTCTTGCTGAACTAATTTTATCATTGCTGGATAAATTTATATAGGCCCCAAAGGGCCTATATATTTATATGAATAAATTAACATTTGATTGTTCTGCTTCTCCAAGGTAAGCACCTACACCACCTATTTCTACTCCGTCAATTAATTCTTCCCTTTTAATTCCCATAACATCCATTGACATTGAACATGCAACAATTTTTACACCGTTTTGTAGTGCCTGTTCTATTAATTCTTCTAAAGATGATACATTTTTCTTTTTCATTATTCCCCTAATCATTTTAGCTCCCATACCAGCCATATTCATCTTAGAAAGACCTAATTTTCTGCTTCCCCTTGGCATCATAAACCCAAACATTCTTTCTATTAAATTCTTATTAACCTTTGGTGCAACATCTTTTCTTAAAATGTTTAAGCCCCAGAAGGTAAAAAACATTGTAACAGGTCTTCCCATTGCTGCAGCACCGTTAGCTATGATAAATGAAGCTATTGCTTTATCCAAATCTCCACTGAATACTACCATTGTTTTTCCTTGTGGTAATTCCACATTTGCTGTTGAACTTGGAATGCAGCAGGAGTTTTTAGACTCGCCATCTAATCCTTTTTTAATATATACAACATAATCACAACATGTTTTTTCTGATCCCAACAATGTGTTTCCTGTTCTAGAGCACCATGCCTTTATATCGTTTGTAAATGCAGGATCTGTAACATGGACTTCTAATATATCACCTGAATTAATATTATTAATTTCTTTATAAACTTTCATAATAGGTCCTGGACATTGAAGTCCACATGCATCTACCTTAATGGTTTTCATTTGTTTTTCATTCTTTTTTTCTACCTTCTCAACTTTGGTCATTTCATCATTCATAGAAATACCCTCTCCATGTTTGTAATTAGCTGAAAGATATATGTCGTACCCACCACTCAAATTATATACATCATATCCATTTTGAAATAAAATTCTATATGCAATATATCCTCTTAAACCAATTTTACAATAAACTAGTATCTTTTTATTTTTGGGAATTTCGTTTAACCTATCTCTTAACTTATCCAATGGTATATTTGTTGAACCTTCTATATAACCTGTTTCATATTCTAAATCTGTCCTAACATCAAGTATAAAATATTCCTGCTTATTTATCCTGTCAATTTCATCCCAGTGAATGACTTTCATATCTCCCTTTAATATATTTGAAGCAGTATAGCCAGCCATATTAACTGGATCCTTTGCTGATGAGTAAGGTGGAGCATAAGCTAACTCTAATTCTTCCAAATCATAAACGGTAAGTCCCTGTCTTATTGCAGTTGCAATAACATCTATTCTTTTATCAACACCGTCTCTTCCAACAGCCTGAGCCCCTAATATCTTACCATCTTCAGGTGAAAACAATAATTTTATTGTCATTGGAAATGCACCTGGATAATAACCTGCATGGGAACCTGAATGGGTATAAGATTTTAAATAAGGTATACCTGATTTTTTCAACATTTTTTCATTGTTACCAGTTGAAGCACCTGTCAAATCAAAAACCTTAATAATTGAAGTTCCCTGGGTTCCATTATATTTTACCTTTCTTCCTGATATATTATCAGCAGCTATTCTTCCTTGTTTATTAGCTGGGCCTGCTAAAGGTATCAGAGTATCCATTCCTGTTATAAAATCTTTTACTTCAATTGCATCACCAACTGCATATATTGATGGATCGGAAGTTTCCATATACTCATTTACCTTTATACCTCCTCTTTCTCCTATAGCTAATCCACATTCCTTTGCCAGTTTATTTTCTGGTCTAACACCAATAGCTAATATTAATATATCTGATTCTAGTTTCTTCCCACTTTTTAAAGATACAACAATTTTTTGTTCTTCTTCTAAACTATCAACAGCATCATTTAAAATTAATTTTATACCATTATCTAATAATTGCTTTTCCAAAATCCTTGCCATTTCAATATCCAATGGTCCCATTATTTGTTCTGCAGCCTCAACAAGGGTTACGTCAATATCAAGCTCTCTTAAATTTTCAGCCATTTCTACACCAACATATCCACCGCCTACAACGACAGCCCTCTTAGGTTTATTTTCAACCACCCTTGCCTTAATTTTATCAACATCCTCCATATTTCTTAATGTGTAAAATGTTGTTTTATCAATTCCCTTTATTGGTGGTACAAATGGTGCAGCACCTGGGGAAAGTATCAGATAATCATAACTTTCTCTATATGATTTACCATCTGTAATTACTTCAACCTCTTTCTTTTCCCTATCAATTTTTGTCACTTCACTTTTAACTCTTATGTCAATATTAAAACGATTTTTCATACCCTCTACAGTCTGAACAAGTAAATTATCCCTATCAGTTATAACACCGCCTACATAGTAAGGTAACCCACAGTTTGCAAATGAAATGTATTCTCCTCTTTCAAATAGTATTATTTCTGCATCTTCATCTAATCTTCTAAGCCTTGCTGCTGCACTAGCTCCACCTGCTACGCCGCCAACAATAAGAACTTTTTTACTCATAAATTCAACCCCTTTATATCGTAATATTATAATATTGTAATTTATAATTATATATTATGTTAATTTTTAGGCAATGTCAATATACCCCCTATGGGTAACATGTAAATTTTTTATAATTATTTCTTGAGTTATTATTTGCTATATTGCATAAAATAATGTCTAGGAGGTGAAATTAATGGCTCGAATTGGCATCGATAACACTCTAAAAGATGTAATAAGTACATTAAAAAACAATAAACTTGAATTTGTACAGCTGCCTCATGATCGAATTGGTTCAATACCTTTAGATGAATTTGACATAGTTGTTGTACGTGAACAAAGTGACGTATCAAGTAATTCAAAAGATCAAACTATAATAGAATGTAATGGTATTAGTCCTTCAGAAGTTTATGAAAAACTAAAATATATGAATTGATCAGCCTGTTAAACAGGCTGATTTTTCTTGATACAAGGTATAAAATGGTGTATTCTGTTTTATGTAATTTAATACTAAGAGGTGATTCAATGCTGAGCAATATAAAATCAGTAATTTTTGATATGGATGGAACATTAATTGACTCTATGTGGGTTTGGAAACAAGTTGATATTGAGTATTTGAAGAAAAAAGGATTTGATTTACCATCAGATCTGCAAAAAAATATTGAAGGTTTGAGCTTTACTGAAACTGCTGCATATTTTAAAGAAAGATTTAATTTAGAAGATGACATTGAAACTATCAAAAATGATTGGAATAACATGGTCAAGGATTACTATTCATCAGTAATAGAGGTTAAAAAAGGTGTTCAGGAATTTTTGGATTTTTTAAAAAGCAACGGATATAAAATTGGAATGGCGACCAGTAACTATAGAAGCTTGTAGATGATGTCCTTAAAAGGAATAAAATATTTCACTATTTTGATGAAATTGTCACAACATGTGAAGTTCCCCGTGACAAGTCCTTTCCTGATGTTTTTTTAGAAACTGCCAAGAGATTAATGGTTAATCCTGATGAATGTCTAGTTTTTGAAGATACTGTCCCTGCTGTAGCTGGAGCAAGGGCTGCAGGTATGAAAGTTATTGGTGTTTACGATTCTAATGGTACTTGTACTCCGGAGGAATTAGCAGAAATAACAGATGATTTGATTGAAGACTTTGAAGAAATAATTACCCGTTACTGCAGATAACACTCCAACATTGATGGCGTTATTTTTACCTAAGCAAAAGAACAAAGCCCGAAATCTACTTTATGACTGGGGTTCTCTCCCTCTGCTAAAATAGATTATTGGGCTTTATTTCTTAAGCTAACTATTCACAGAATGCAATTTATAATATTTAATTTAAAAATGCCCCCCATTTTCGTAATAACTGTTTTTTTCAAATGTTGAAAATGCAACATCAACAACATTTGCACCAGTTACACCCTTTACTCTCATTGTTATTTCTTCAGCAACCTTATCCCTAATCTCCTGTCCCCTGTCAAACCAAGCAACCTCTACAAATGGATATCCATCAGTTTCTTCTCCATCCTGTATAAAGGTTGAGTTTAACACTTCAATGGTAAAATAATCTCTTGGACATCCTATTATTTTTTCTAGATTATCCACCATTTCTTTACTTATAGTTTTAATATCTTCCTTCTTAACTCCTCTTATTCTTATCTGTGGCATTTTTATCATCTCCTAACTATATTTTTTGTTATAATGAAATTAGTCTCTCTAAATATGGATTAATATTAAATAATTCCTTTATTCTTTTATACTCCTCTATTGACTTTTGGCTCTTTTCCCCAACCTTAATTGCCTTATCAATAAGTTTTTTGGTGTTTCCAGGGGAGATATATACTCTACAACTGATACTTTATAACCCTGTGTTTCAAGTAAAAGAGCCCTTACCCCATCTGTTAATGTGTCTGCAAACCTGGCTTTAAAGATACCGTGCTTTATTATTGGCTGCATTGTATCAAATCTATATTGTTCAAGGAGTTCTTTATGACAACAAGGTACACACATTATCGCCTTTGCCTTTGTTCTTACAGCAAGACCTAGAGCCATATCTGTTGCTATATCACAGGCATGAAGACTGATTACTATATCAATTCTTCTATCTGGTTCATAGTTATTAATGTCGCCGACAACAAATTTCATATTTTTATATCCTAAATTTTTAGCAATATTCTCCGATGCTGATATAACTTTATCTGATCTATCTATTCCTATGAAAAAACAATTTTTCTTTTTCTTTTCTTTTATGTAATAGTTTAGTACGAAGGTAAGATAGGATTTTCCACAACCACAATCTAAAATATTTATTGTATCAACGTCACCTAATTCATCTATCATTGAATCTATTAATTCTACAAAATGATCTATTTGATTATACTTTCTTATCATATCATTTTTAATTTTTCCCTCTTTTGTTAAAATGCCAATTTCTTTTAATAAATCGTCAGCTTCTCCAATTTTTACAAAATAATTTCTTTTCAAAATATGAGAAGTTCTAGACTGATTGTTATCCTTGTCCTCTGATTTATTATCTACCTGTTTTACTTTCACGTTTTTACTATCGGCATTTAAAATTGTTGATAACCCTCTCTCTTCCACAACAACTTCTAAAGAATCATAATTCAATGCCTGATTACTTAGAAAGTCAGGGAGAGCTTTTATTTCTATAGATTCATTTTTTCCATTGAAATTAACTGTATTGGATTCCAAGTGATAATTTCCATAATATTCCTTGGCCCCAGACTTAAATGTAAAAAATATTTTTTAATAAAATCTTTATTCTCTTCTATTCTGGAAGTTGTTCCCCAAAGCACAAACTTTATTTTTTCGCATATCTGTTTATTCATATTTGA
>NZ_AZQP01000008.1 GCF_000601455.1 Fervidicella metallireducens AeB | reverse complement strand
CATCCCTCTATTTTAAAGTTTCTCTATAGGTGCTGAGCTTAGCAGCAGATTTTTAAGCCCCATATTCTCAAAATGCACTGTTATTTGCTTATCTCCTGTTATTTCCTTAACTGCAATTACTAGGCCTTTACCAAATTTATCATGTTTTATTTTCATTCCAGCCCTTATTTCATCATTGAAGGGCTTTTTCTGCCCAGAACTTTGCTGTATAGGCCTATTTATCGGTGATGTTAGGTTATGTGTCCTATTAATTACTGAAGTTCTGGTATTTTCATAACCATAGACTCTATTAAAACTGTTATTATATCTTGAAATATCCTCAATTAGACCTTCTGGTATTTCCTCTGCAAAGGAAGAAACAGAATTAAACATTGTTCTTCCAAACATCATCCTCTGTCTTGCACAGGTTAAATAAAGCCTCTCCTTTGCCCTGGTAATACCAACATAGCAAAGTCGTCTTTCTTCCTCCATCTCACTTTCATCCTCCAAGGCTGAAAAATGAGGGAAAATACCTTCTTCAAATCCTGCTATGAAAACAACAGGAAATTCAAGACCCTTTGCTGTATGAAGTGTCATTAGTGTAACCCCACCTGCCTCACTTAACTGATCCTGATCTGATACAAGTGCAACCTTTTCAAGAAAGGCAGGAAGACTTTTATCTTCTGATTTTTCCTCAAACTCAATAGCAGCAGAGTAAAGCTCCTGAAGGTTTTCAATCCTGCCCCTGCTCTCTGGAGTATTTTCTTCCTTAAGCTCTCTTAAGTAGCCTGTTTTTTCAAGTATTTCATTTATCAATTCTGACACCTTAAGACTTTCTTTAGCAAGAATAAAATAGTTCATTAAACTAATAAACTTATGAAGTGAGTTTAATGCCCTTGTATTTATACCTTCTACGGCATCAATTTCTAATAATATGCTGTAAAGGCTGACATCCATTTCCCTGGCATTATCCTTCAGCTTTTCTATTGTTGCATCTCCAATTCCCCTTTTTGGTGTATTAATTATCCTCTCTAAACTTATACCATCTAAAGGATTATTGATGACTTTTAAATATGCAAGAATATCTCTTATTTCTTTTCTGTCGTAGAATTTAAGACCTCCAACAACCTTATAGGGCACTGATGATGTTACAAATTTTTCCTCCAGAATACGTGACATTGCATTTGTTCTATATAGAATTGCAAAATCTCTGTATGAATTCCCTTCTTCAACTAATTTTTTAATTTCATTAACAATGAAATATGCCTCGTCTCCATCAGTATCTGCCTTATAAAATTTAATTTTCTCTCCCTCTTCATTTTCTGTCCAAAGTCTTTTAGCCTTTCGTCTTTCATTATTTGCTATCACAAAATTCGCAGCATCCAATATTTTTTTCGTACATCTATAATTCTGCTCAAGCTTAACTATCTTAACCTCTGGATAATCCTTTTCAAACTCTAGAATGTTTCTAATATCTGCACCTCTCCAGCCATAGATTGAATTATGTACTACTACACCTTCACACACAAATTGCCTGTATTGTGGAACTGATAAATCGTATACATATCCTTCATATTCTTCTACTTCTACACTCTCGATAATATCTTCTACAATCCTTCCATTTTCATATACAGCTAAAGACATTGACGGCTTCATATGTGCAAATGCATATAGTCGAAACTTTTTTCCTCAGTTAACCTTGCCTTCTTTACGATTTCTAAATCGTTATCTATTTGGGCTATTTTTTTTGCATATAAGACAGCCTCGTCATAGTCTTTCCTTTCTGTTTCTATTCTCCAGGTATCTCTCTGGCCATCACGTACTGGAAAATCATTTTCCTGCGCACTTTTTTTCAATTCATCCCCTGATGTAATAAGGGCAATCCTATGACTACAGCAGTTTGTTCCTTGATATCTTTTTCCACCAAAGGAGCATATATTAACAATCCTTCTTGTTGACTGTCCTTTAATTACAGCATTACATATATGATGAGGATACTCCTCAAATATCATATTATCTTCCATTAGCCTTGATGCAGCCTCTTGGGTATTTATTTCATTGAATATTTTATTTATATATTCCTGCGTCATAGACATCTTACGTCCTGTTGTTTCAAACACAGTTGTAGGTATTCCATATCTAAATGCAAAAAATTGTTCATAGTATGAGGCCTCTGCCTTATTATTACACACTTTTAAAATCCACATCTTATCTGCATGCTCTTGATTCAGTCTTACATAAAGACCGCTAACTATTTCACCTTTTCTACTTCTTACATCCTGTGTTTGACCTATTCTAAAACCTACGCCCCGTTTATACATCAAATAAACATAATAAACACCTGGATTAGCATTAATCTTAGCAAATCCTATATGGTTCGGCGTTGCTTTAATTTCTCTTCCTGTTTTAGTTGTTACTTTTATTACTGGTCCAACATATTTTTTCTTCATCACCTTATCTACAACACCTATACCTGCTTCACCATATCCTGCAGCACAAACTACATTATCTTTTTCCTTTATCTCCTCGATGTTGCTATCCCCGTTAGGAGTTGTAATCTTCATTCCCTTTAAGATACACTGATCATCATCGCCAACGACGCATAGGTTTTTGTGTTCACTAGACATAAGCTTAATAAGTTCATATTGAGCTTTATTTGTATCTTGATACTCGTCTACCATTATATATCTGAACTTTCTTTGATAATATTTTAAAACATCATCATGTTCCTTAAACAATAAAACCGTTTTCATTATAATATCATCAAAATCCAGTGCATTATTATCCTTTAATTTTTTTTGGTATAATTTGTAAATTTCTGCTATTTTTCTTGTTTTAAAGTCATTAGCATTTTTTCTGTAGAAAGTGTCTGCATCAATCAGAACATCCTTTTGTGAACCTATTTTATTTATAATATCCTTTGGAACATAAAGTTTTTCATCAAGGTTCAATTCCTTCAGACATTCCTTTATTAATTTTTCCTGATCATTTGTATCATAAATAACAAAATTTTTATTATATCCTATTTTATCTATATCCTGTCTTAAAATCCTGACACATGTTGAATGGAAAGTACTTACCCACATATTTCTTGCTTCTTCACCAACAAGTCCCTGGATTCTCTCCTTCATCTCAGCAGCAGCTTTGTTAGTAAAGGTAATCGCCAGAATATTTCCCGGGAAAACTCCTTTTTCTATCAAATTAGCTATTCTATATGTCAAAACTCGTGTCTTTCCTGACCCAGCACCTGCTAAAATCAGCAGTGGACCTTCTGTAGATTCAACTGCTTCCCTTTGTTCTTTATTCAAATCCTTTAAATCTATCATAAACTCCTCCTGAACACCTTATTTAGATATCCCTAATATTATAGCATTATTGCCATAAATGCAAAACCTTATAATCAAAATAAATAAGGGCTGTAACATCAGCACTTTTTAACCGCTAATGTTACAGCCCCTCTATATTAATTATAAAATATTACTCCTGATTATTGTTTTTCTTTTCCTTTAATCTTTCAAAAACTATCTGATAACCTCTGTTTCCGTAATTTAAAGACCTGTTAACTCTGCTTATTGTTGCTGTACTCGCTCCTGTAGTATCCGCTATATCAATATAGGTCTTTTTCTGCATTAACATTTCAGCTACCTGAAGTCTTTGTGATATAGCATTAAGCTCATTTATTGTGCATATATCCTCAAAAAACTTATAGCAGTCTTCAATACTTTGCAACTGTAAAATTGCTTCAAATAATTTATCGTTTTCTTTACTCTTAATTCTTGAAACGAACTCCTTCATTTAATCACCCCATATATAAAATAAACTTCCAAATATAAGTATTAATCTGCATACGGCTTGTCTATAATAATTATACCATAATTTCTTACTTTAGTGTAATGAAATATTTGTTTTACTTACAGTTGAAGTGAATATGAAATGATATAAATTAAAATAATAATAGTGTAATTATAGGAGAGGAGGAATATATATGGTTCTTGAGGTTTCACAGAATGAATTCGATAAAGAAGTTCTCAATTCACAACGTCCGGTTCTTGTAGATTTTTATGCAGATTGGTGTCAGCCATGTAAAATGTTGTCCCCAGTCATAGAGAGTATTTCCCATAAATATGGTGAAATGTTGAAAGTAGTAAAGGTTAATGTTGATAAAAGTGCAGATATTGCAAATCAATATAGCATTAACAGCATACCAACCTTAATAATGTTTAAAGATAAAAAGGCAGTAAAAACCTTCGTAGGCTTTAAGCCGCAACCAATTTTAGAAAAAGAAATAAGTGAGTTTTTCTCTTAATATATTATGAATGAAATTTATGATGTAGTAATAATAGGTTGTGGCCCAGCTGGATTATCTGCCTCTATTAATGCCAAAATAAGAAACAAAAAGCTTCTACTCCTGGGAGTAGAGCTCTGTAGTCCTAAACTTCATAAAACACCAATAATATATAACTACCCTGGTCTTCCTAATATAAAGGGAGAAGATTTAAGGCAGTCCTTAATTCGCCATGTTGAGTCAATGGGAATTGAAATAACAAAAAAGAAGGCTGATGGAGTCTATTCTTTAGGGGAGGAATTTAACATACTTTGCGGAAACGAGACCATCAGATCCAAAACCTGCATAATTGCCACTGGTATATCCTACGGCAATGATATTGATGGGGAGAAAGAATTCTTAGGAAATGGTGTTGGATACTGTGCTACCTGTGATGCACCACTATATAAAGGAAAAAACGTTGCCATCATAGGATATACTTCAGAGGGTGAAGAAGAGGCTGAATTTTTATCTGAGGTTTGCAGCAAAGTCTATTATATTCCAATGTATAAATTCTCTTCCAAACTCAAAGGAAATATAGAAATAATTAATGAAATCCCACTTAAAATTATTGGAAATAAACATGCTAGTGGAATTTTGTTTAACAATTCAACACTTAACGTTGATGGTGTGTTCTTAATAAAAGAGACTGCTCCAATGGAACAACTTGTTCCTGGCCTTGAGCTTTATGAAAAACATATTAAAGTAAACAGAAATATGGAAACCAACATACCTGGTCTATATGCAGCAGGGGACTGTGCAGGTAAGCCTTATCAGCTTGCTAAAGCTGTCGGTGAAGGACAAATAGCTGCCCTGTCAGCTGTAAGCTATATAGATAAGATGAAACACTAACAAATAAAACAATTAACAATAAGGACTCTGTTATTAACTTTTAATTTGCAGAGTCCTTTTCTTACTTAACAATTTTTATTACTCCATTTATAGTTTATGGGGCATTTCCTTATGCAGCTTCATTATTCTTGTTATCTCATCCTCCGAAGCTCCCAAAAAAGTTAAAGCCCTCATCATTTCTTTGTCACATGACTCTGAAGTAAACTCCGGGGAAGTTGCCACTGTCATCATCTCTATATTTTCAAAGGCTGGTAGATGTAAAAGATTGCAGATACAATATTCTATAACCCTGTTTCCAATTCTTGTATCTACTTCAAACTTAATTTTTAACTGATTTTCTTCATATCTATAATCTAATATCATATCCTCTGGTATAAACTTTTTAGCCAAATCTGCTTCAGATAAATCATAAAGACCATCAGGAATAACCCAGATTATTTTAGATATAAAACCATCCCTTATAGCAAACCAAATGTAATCGTCGCAACCCATATCAGTATCCCTTAAAAGTGTAAGATTCCTATTCTTATTTCTATATAAATCACTATGGGCATCTATATGAATAAGAGTATTGTCCATTAGCCTTTTTATCCACCAGTAGGTATAACTTTTTTTATGATTAGTAAAGAATTTTTTATCCTTTGAATTTAACAGCCCCTTACTTTTTAGCAACTCAATAAATTCATCAACATTATCCACAGAACATTCTTCATATTTATACATCCTTACATTATTAATACTTTCTTTTCTAATAGGCTTTACAAGAAAATCTAAATCTATATCTAGATATACTGCCATTTTTTCACTCTCCTGAATATAAATCAATATTTTTTTGTTTTCTACAAATAATATAACTGCAAATTAAAATAATTTCTAGGAGGTTTTCTAATGAAGGGAAAAATACACGACATAAACGAAAAATATGCCCTGATTAAGCTCCCAGATGGCAGAACTATGAATATGAAGGTTGAGAATTTACCTAGTAATGTAAAAAAAGGTCACGAAATACATCTCACTGGTGAAATTCCACCTTCCATGGAGTAACTTTTATGCTTGGGCGAATAATTAAAGTTGAAAATGGCACTACAAAAATTGTTACAGAGGATAACAACATCATATCCTTAAAAACTGATTTTTTACCCTTAAACAAAACAACAGGAGAATATGTTGAAATTGTTGATGGAAAAATAGTGCTCAGGATTAACTGATTCCTGAGCACTATTTTTCTATAGCATTAAAAAGATTTTCCAGCTCATCCTCCGTGAGCTCTCTATATTCGCCAAGTTTTAAATTTTCATCAAGCTTTAAAGGTCCCATCTCTATTCTCTTTAAATAAACTACCTTTTTCCCAACAGCTTCAAACATCCTTTTAACCTGATGAAATTTACCTTCATATAAAATAACCTCGATTTGTGATTCTTCCTGAGATTTAAGTATCTTTAATTCAGCAGGCATAGTTTTATATCCGTCATCTAAAACTACACCTTTAGAAAATTTTGAAACATCCTCCTCTGTAACTATACCACTTATTACAGCATAATATTTCTTTGGAACATGTTTTTTAGGTGATAAAAGTCTATGGTTTAAATCACCATCGTTAGTTAGCAATAATAAACCTTCCGTATCCTTATCTAACCTTCCAACTGGTGCAGGTTTAAAAATCTGATATTCTGGTGCAATTAAATCAATAACCGTCTTGTCATAATAATCTTCAGTTGCTGAAATGACTCCCTGAGGTTTATTCATCATTAAATAAATGTATTTTTTATATATTAATTTTTCACCATATACAAAGATATCATCATCTTCAGGTGAAACATGCATTGAAGCATCTTTTACTATATTTCCATTAACACTTACTTCCTTTTGTTTAACCAGAAGTTTAACTTCCTTTCGTGTTCCATACCCCATGTTTGCTAAAATTTTATCCAATCTTTCTTTAGCCATCTTCTTCCTCCAAAATCATGCATATTTTTCACTATATACATTATATATAATATGAAAAATATTATACAGCATTTAAGCTGAAATTTGAAATTCCTATACCAATAGGGAACAGTTCTTTACTGTCCCTGTCTATCTTCTTTTGAAAGAATCAGGGATATAAACATATTTGCAATAAGTATTTTAGGCATCGCTACTGCCAAAAATCTACGAAATCTCTTAATATTATCGTTAGTTTCATATAAATACGGGTCATATGAAATTAAAAATTTTCCTTCTATTAACGTCTTTTTTATTTCTCTGTCAAATTCAAGTTGGCTTCTGCTTAATATAAGCTTTGTTAACCCTTTAATGTATTCTTTAAAATCAGCACTGTTTTTTATTACATCATATTCCTTCATTATTTCCTGAACTAACTCATTTAAATCATATATCCTTCTTCTATCTATTCCCAGCTGTTCAGCTGTAATCTCAGCCATTGCTGGAAAAATACTATAACTATCCAGTTTTTGACCAGCATATTGGTTAATGGTTCTTAAAATTCTATCCAAAATCAATTTGCTATTGGCTGCTGATTTTGGTCCTAAACTTACACCTAAAAAGTTATACATTTTTTTTATTTCTTCTAAACCAATATTATCAATGTAATGTCTTTTTTTATCTTCAAACTCATCTGAAGGTATAATATAGTATCTACTTCCCTTTAACTTTCCAAAGGCTTTTAAAGTATCGTAATACCCTATATCTATATTTATTTTAGACCTTTCCCCATTGAAATCTAATGTTCCACCTAAATCTTCAGAATTCTTTATCTCAATAATATTTAAACCTTTTTTATCTATTTTTCTAACAAGTCCTAAACCTGAAATATCCACTACAATTATATCTTTAATCCCTTTTTCAATCATCAAGGAAACTGGAATGTTATCATAAACCCCACCATCAATAAATTTCTTACTGTCAATTTCATGGGGTTTAAAGGCTGGAAAACATGAACTTGCAAGAAGATAATCAACTAATTTTCCATCAGGAATATCTGATTTAAATACTTTTATTGGTTTAAAATCTGATAATGAAAAAGTAACCATACCTAAATCTATCTGAGAATCTCTAATCTTCTTTTCATTTATAATACGGTTTAAGAGTTCCTTTAGTGGAGTAACATCTAAGCCTCCTGATGATATCATATTTTTCATTGCAGCCAAAACAACAGGTGATTTCTTGTTTTTTTCATTCACCACTGCTAGTTCCTTTTCTACTTTTATTACACTCTCAATAGATAAACTTGTCCATAATTCAGATGCTAATTCATAATCATCTTGAACAATCATTGCTCCATTCAGTGCTCCAACTGAAGTGCCTGCAACAGCTTTAATAGGTATATCAAGCTCCTTTAAAGCTTTCCATACTCCTATTTCATATCCGCCTTTGGCACCTCCTCCACCTAATACGAGACCATATCCATTCATCTTATTTCACCCCCAATGGGCAGCTATAAATTTTTATAGGTATTGTATGTCTTCATAACTTTATCAACATATTTCTGCGTTTCCTTAGGCATTTTATTTATTTCTTCAACAGTATCTACACCACGTTTGTTCATTCGCCCAATTCCACCATTATATGCAGAAAGTGCTAATTCCTTATTACCATTAAATGCATTTATAAGTCTCTTAATATATCTTGTTCCCCCATCAATGTTTTCTAATACGTCAAAGGGATTATTAACTCCTAAAGATTTTGCAGTTGAAGGCATCAATTGCATTAACCCCATAGCCCCTGCCTTTGAAATTGCATTTTGGTTAAATCCTGATTCATTTTTTATAATTGCTCTTATAAACTCCTCTTCGACACCATACTTTTGTGATGCATATTTAATAGCACTTTCTATATCCATTGTTGATTTTTCTGTTATCTTTATATCCTCATTATAATTTAAATTACTATTTTTAAATTCATCACTACTAAAATTCCTATCAACACCTAGGTTTTGATAATTCATCCCTTGGGATAAACCATTTACGTCAATATCTTTCATCAAGCTCTGAAGAATCAACTCAAACATAGCTGATGTTTGCGGATTGCTATTATCACCTGAGTTAAGACTTTGAAGAATATAAACTTGAATTAGCTTTGAAACATGTTCAACATTCACTGTCTGTCCCTCCTCTTGCTAATAATTATAACACAAAAACATCAGAACTCATGTTAAAATTTTTAGAAAATTAGTAGTGTTATTTCCCACATTTTCTACACATAGCAAGTTTTTTCTTTGTTTTGGTTTTATATGTAGCAAAGGTAGGTGAAATTTCAAACAATTGTTGACTGTCCCTTATTTTTTTCTTTTTGATAAATAATTTTCTTTGAAAACTCACATGCTATTTTTAGATGTATGAAAGGAGAGATATGATGAATAAAGAGACTTCAAAAAACGGTTATCCAATAACTGAACATTTCCAAAATGCATTAATTTGGCCTGAAGGACCAAAGGGCAGATTAGATTTAAATGATACATATGAAGTATCATCTATACCGGAAGATCCAGATACACCAATGGAATCCGTTGAAACTCTTCAAAGAAAAATGGTTATGCCAAAGGATATAGGAAGGTCCTAAAGCCTTCCTATATCCTTTCTATAATAAATTCCTTCAAAATTAATATTGTTTAAATCTTCATATGCCCCTTTAACTGCGTCATTTAGTTCCTCTGCCACATAAGTTACAGCTAAAACTCTGCCTCCGGAAGTAGTTAATCTATTACTTTCTGCTGCAGCTCCAGCAATAAATACCTTTCCCTTCGTTTTTTCAATTCCTGTAATTTCAAAACCCGTTTTGTATTTTCCTGGATATCCCTTTGAAGATGCAATTACACAACATGAATAACCCTGAAACCATTCTATCTGAATTTCATTAAGCCTATTATCACAGGCATTTATTATGATTTGGGTTAAATCACTTTTCATAAGGGGAAGTAATGCTTCGGTTTCCGGATCCCCCATTCTTACATTGTATTCTAAAAGATATACTCCCTTTTTTGTTATCATGATTCCAAAGAATATAATTCCTGTAAAATCCATTTTTTCTTCCTGAATACCCTTAAGTGTAGGAATCATTATGTTCTCCTGAAAGTCCTTATACACTTCTTCTGTACAATATGGATTCGGTGCTATAACCCCCATACCTCCAGTATTAGGACCCTGATTGCCTTCAAATATGGTTTTGTGATCCTTTGCTGATATAAAAGGTATGATTGTTTTTCCATCTGTAACTGACAAAATTGATGCTTCAACTCCATCTAAATATTCTTCTATAACTATTCTCTTTCCTGCACCTTTAAAGATATCCTGTATCATAAAATCTGATATTACACCCTGTGCTTCTTCAAAACTGTTACATATTGCCACACCTTTTCCTGCAGCAAGTCCATCAGCCTTTATTACAATTGGATATTCACATTCCTTTAGATACTCTACAGCTGATGCTTCCTCCTCAAAGACTTCATAGGCTGCCGTCTTTACATTATATTTTTTCATAAAGTTTTTGGAAAAAATCTTGCTTCCTTCAAGCTGTGCAGCCCTTTTAGAAGGTCCAAAAATCCTGAGTCCCTCTTTTTTAAAAACATCAACTATACCTTCAACTAAGGGGGCCTCAGGCCCTACAACAGTTAAATCTATGTTTTCTTTCCTTGCAAAATTAAGTAAATCATCTATTCTGGTTAAATTAATGTTGTGACACTTATTTTCAAAAAAGGTTCCGCCATTTCCAGGTGCACAATATATTTTTTCAACATCAGAATTCTGACTTATCTTCCAGGCAATTGCATGTTCTCTTCCGCCGCTTCCTATAACTAGAACCTTCAAATTATCACCTCATACATTAATGTTTAAAATGTCTTATACCTGTAAATACCATTGGAATACCAAATTCATTGCAG
The DNA here is from genome assembly GCF_000601455.1 of Fervidicella metallireducens AeB. Taxonomy (GTDB): domain Bacteria; phylum Bacillota; class Clostridia; order Clostridiales; family Caloramatoraceae; genus Fervidicella; species Fervidicella metallireducens. The sequence continues at coordinate 64,367 of NZ_AZQP01000008.1, read as the reverse complement.
GCATCTATTGAATCTTTATCATTTATAGAACCTCCTGGCTGTATTATCGCTTTTATTCCGTATTTATTTGCTTCTTCCACAATATCTCTGAATGGGAAAAATGCATCTGAAGCCAGAACACATCCATCCTTTGCCCTGTCCATAGCCTGAATAGCCGGCCATATTCTATTAACCTGACCTCCTGCAATTCCTGCAGCCTTTCCGTCTTTAACAACAACTATAGCATTGGATTTTACATATTTTACTACCTTCATTCCAAATATCATATCCTTAAGATATTTTTCATCTGGCTCAACATTGGTAACGACTTTAAAATCATTAATGAGTTTATCATCTACTGTCTGTATTAATATTCCCCCATCTACACTTGCAACCTCATATTTATCCTGTGGTTTAACATCACAAAGTATTATCCTTAAGTTTTTCTTTGATTTTAAAATTTCAAGTGCTTCATCATCGAATTCAGGTGCAATTACAATTTCAAGGAATATTTTTACAAGTTCTTCAGCAACTGTTTTATCAACCTTTTTATTAAAAGCCACTATTCCTCCAAATATTGAAACAGGATCGCATTCATATGCCTTAACATATGCACCTTTAATAGTATCATCTATGGCAACACCACAAGGTGTGTTGTGCTTTACTGCACAACATGCTGCTTCTTCAAATTCACACACAACCTTCCATGCTATATCCATATCCTTAATGTTGTTGTAGGAAAGTTCCTTACCATTTAATTGTTTAAAATCCTTCATTGCACCTTTTCCTGTAGTTGAAACATAATATGCTGCATTTTGATGAGGATTTTCCCCATATCTTAAATCCAGTTTCTTTTCATAGGAAACTGAAAGATAGTGTGGAAAAGCTTTGTCCTTTAACCTGGTATTGTCCTCAAAAAGAAACTCTGCAACTGCTGCGTCATATGCTGACATTAAATTAAAGACCTTGGCAGCAAGCCTTCTTTTTGTAATATAATTTACATCTTCATACTCATCAATCTGTCTCATTACTTCAATATAGTCCTTGTTATCTGTTAAGACTATAACGTCTTGAAAATTTTTTGCGGCTGCTCTGAGCATTGTTGGTCCACCAATATCAATAAACTCAACTTTCTCTTCAAATTCAATATCTTCATTTACCTTTTCAAAGAAGGGATAGAGATTAACAATAACCATATCAATTGTATTGATATTTTCATCAGATATTATTTCCATATGTTCCTTATTGTCTCTAATTGCCAGTATTCCTGCATGGATCTTAGGATGAAGGGTTTTTACTCTACCATCTAAAATTTCCTTAAACCCTGTTATTTCTGAAACCTCAGTAACTGGAATATTATTTTCCTTTAAGTATCTATATGTTCCGCCTGTTGAGATAATTTCAACCTTTCTATCGATTAAAAACCTTGCCATTTCAAGTATTCCGTCCTTATTGTAGACACTTATCAAAGCTCTTTTAATCATTTAATCCCCTCCCTCTGTTTTCCACTGTTTAAAATCAGCCTGATAGCTTCCGGTAAAGCCCTATGTTCTGCTTCTAAAACTCTTTTTTGCAGAATTTCAGGAGTATCGTCCTCAAGTACAGGTACTGCCTTTTGAAGTATTATTTTCCCTGTATCTACTCCCTCATCAACAAAATGTACTGTACAGCCGGTTATCTTTACACCATATTCTAAAGCACTTTTGTGCACCTTAATACCATACATCCCGCTGCCACAGAATGAAGGTATCAAGGAAGGATGTATATTTATTATTCTTCCTTTAAAACTCTTTAAAATATCCCCCTTTAGAATGGATAAGAAACCTGCTAGCACAATAAGTTCAACCCTGCCACTTAAAATCTTTAATATTTCATCAGAAAGTCTATCACCGTAAATCTTCTTATTTAAAATAAAAACATCTATATTTTTTGACCTTGCCCTTTCAATTCCGTAGGCTGAAGGATTATCACTTATAACTGCCTCAATGGAACAATTTAAATAACCGCTATCTATACTGTCTAAAATTGCCTGAAGGTTGCTGCCGCCACCAGAAATAAGTACCGCTATTTTATGCAAACACCTGCACCTCCAGCCTCAACATGACCTATTTTATAGGCTGTTTCTCCCATTTTTTCAAGGGATTCTATTACCCCTTCCACATCGTCCTTGTCTACACAAAGTACAAATCCAACCCCCATATTATAGGTGTTAAACATGTTATCCTCTGAAACTCCAAAGGACATTATATATTTAAAAATGTCATGAACCTTAATACTGTTTTTGTCGATAACTGCTGTAAAGCTGCCCTTAAACATTCTTGGAATATTTTCAATAAATCCTCCCCCAGTTATATGTGCCATACCCTTAATTTTAAATTTATTAATAATTGAAAGAACTGATTTTACATATATCTTTGTAGGAGTTAAAAGTATATCTCCTATTAGTTGTCCTGAAAAATCTTTATTGTAATCTGTAATTAACTTTCTAACCAAGGAATATCCATTGCTGTGAATTCCTGAGGAGGCTATACCTATTAAAACATCCCCATCTTTTATATCCCTTCCATCTATTATTTCATCCTTTTCAACAATTCCTACGGCAAACCCTGCTATATCATATTCTCCATCTTTATAGAAACCTGGCATTTCTGCTGTTTCTCCTCCAATTAATGCACATCCTGCCTGGATACAACCATTTGCAACCCCTTCGACGATTTCAGATGCCACATTTGCATCAAGCTTTCCACATGCAATATAATCAAGAAAGAATAGAGGTTTTGCGCCATGACACAGAATGTCGTTTACACACATTGCAACAGCATCTATACCGATGGTATTATGCCTGTTCATTTTAAATGCTATTTCAAGCTTTGTTCCTACCCCATCAGTTCCTGAAACCAGTACAGGATTTTTATACCCATTTAGTTCAAACATTCCGGCAAAACTTCCAATGTCATTTATAACCCCTGGAATGAAAGTCTTTGCAGCATGATTTTTAATAAGCTTAACTGCCTTATACCCTTCTTCTATATCAACACCTGCATCTTTATAGTTAATCATTGAACTACTTCCTTTCTAATTGAAGTTTACAAGCCTCAATAGGAGCTGAAACAGGATAAACTCCGTTAAAACATCCAAGACAAAAACCTTTTCCCTCTAAAGAAGTTAATAATCCATCTATGCTTAAATATCCAACACTGTCTGCTCCTATTGTATCTTTAATTTCATCTAAGGTCATGAATGAGCCTATAAGCTCTTTTCTATATGGTGTATCTATTCCAAAATAACATGGATATTTTACTGCAGGAGATGCCACTCTAAAATGAATTTCCTTTGCACCTGATTTTCTTAATATATCAACAATCCTTTTGCTGGTTGTTCCCCTGACTATTGAGTCATCGATTAAAACTACTCTTTTCCCCTCAATATTAACTTTTAAAGGATTTAATTTCACAGAGACTGCCTGCTCCCTAAGTTCCTGTGATGGAGATATAAATGTTCTTCCAACATATCTGTTTTTTATTAAACCGATACCATATGGTATACCTGATGCCTTTGCAAAACCAACTGCTGCTGGAACACCTGAATCAGGAACACCTATAACAATATCTGCCTCAGCTGGACATTCCTTATATAACAGTTCCCCTGCCACAACCCTTGAAGTATAAACGTTAATCCCATCAATGGTACTGTCTGGTCTAGCAAAGTATATATATTCAAAGGCACATGTCTGGCAGCTTGTTTTCTCAGCTACATCCATTGTGCTTATTCCATTTTCATCTATTATTACCACTTCACCTGGGTTAACATCTCTTATAAACTCAGCCCCAACTGCATCAAGGGCACAGCTCTCTGATGCTAATATATAGCTTTCATTTAACTTTCCGATACATAAAGGTCTTATTCCATTTGGATCCCTTACTCCAATTAATTTATTCTCTGTTAAAATCGTTATAGCATATGAACCCTTTATAATCTGCATGGTTTCAACTACAGCTCGCTCAATACCCTTTTTTGCAGACTTGGCAATTAGGTTTAAAATTACTTCTGAATCCGTTGATGTCTGAAATATAACACCACTATCCTCTAAAAGTTCCCTGACAACATCTGCATTTACTAAATTTCCATTATGGGCTATAGCAATTTCCCCAAGTTTATATTGGCTTAATATCGGTTGTGCATTTGTAAGGCTGCTTCCTCCAGTAGTAGAATAACGGACATGACCTATGGCAGACTTTCCTTTCAACCTATCAAGTACATTCTTTTCAAAAATATCACTTACTAAGCCCATATTTTTATAACACTCAAGCCTCTCTCCATCGGATACAACTATGCCTGCACTTTCCTGACCTCTATGCTGAAGTGCATATAAACCATAATATGCAATTGTTGCTACATCCATTGTTTCATATGAATATATTCCAAAAACTCCACACTCTTCTTTAAATTTATCCATAACCCTATCGTACATAGCTATCTCCTTTCCACTGCAGAACTGTTAGGCCCTGATTTCATCCTCAATCCTCTTTAATATTTCTACATATGCTTCCTTTACATTTCCAAGGTCCCTTCTGAATCTATCCTTATCAAGTTTTTCTCCAGTTTCAGCATCCCAGAATCTGCAGGTATCTGGGGATATTTCATCGGCTAATAATATTTCCCCGTTAAATTTTCCAAATTCGAGTTTAAAATCTATTAGCCTGATTCCTGATTTTAAAAAGAATTCGCTAAGAATATCATTTACCTTTTTGGCAACTGAATATATTTCATTTAACTCTTCAAAGGTAGCTGCTCCAATTCCAACTGCATGATAATCGTTTATCATAGGATCTCCAAGGCTGTCATCTTTATAAGAAAGTTCAAGTACTGTTGTTTTTAGCTCCATTCCTTCTTTTAAACCAAGCCTTTTAGCCATGCTCCCTGCTGCATAATTTCTTACAATAACTTCTAATGGAATTATATCAACTTTTCTACAGATCTGTTCCCTGTCACTTATTTTTTTCACAAAATGAGTTTTAACACCCTTCTTCTCTAAAAGTTCAAATAACATTGAAGTTATATTATTGTTTAATACTCCCTTATCCTCAATCTGACCCTTTTTTTCTCCATTAAAAGCCGTTGCATCATCCTTGTAATAAATAACTACATAGTCTTTATCTTCAGTTGAATAAACCTTTTTTGCCTTTCCTTCATACATCATTTCCTTCTTTTCCATTTAAAACTCCACTCCTTCATTATTTTCTTTTATAAATTTATCCTTCATGTTTTTTCTATACTCTTTTAATTTATCTTTTATCTCTGGATATTTATTGGAAAGGATTTGAACTGCCAGCATACCTGCATTATAACTGTTATTTATTCCAACTGTTGCAACTGGAATTGACTTTGGCATTTGAACTATTGAAAGAAGAGAATCTAATCCATTTAATGCTGCGTTTATTGGTACACCAATTACAGGAAGTGTAGTATGAGAAGCTATTACACCTGGTAGATGAGCTGCAAGTCCAGCACCTGCAATAATACATTCGCAATTTTGATTTTCAAGTTCCTTTAAAACCTCCATCAGTTTTTCCGGAACACGATGAGCTGACAGAATAAAGGCCTTATATTCAACTGAAAACTCCTTTAATGCATCAGCTGCTCCCTTCATTATCTCCTTATCGGATTTGCTGCCAAAAATTATAGCTACTTTCATTCACAATACCCCCTGTTCTAAAAATTTATAATTAATTTCTTGTCCTATTTTTCTTTTCCATAAACCAAAAATAGCACAACAAACTAATCTCCATCCTAGTTTTCAGGTCCGAATAGAGCTCTATTCGGACCTGATTTCAGTACAAAATTAATGACGTATTAAAGCAAATCTTAAAATAAACAATACAGCTAAAACATACACTATCGGATGAACTTCCTTTTGTTTTCCTGTTGTTACTTTAACTATTGGGTAAAAAATCAATCCTGCTGCAATTCCATTGGCAATACTGTAGCTGAATGGCATTATTGCAATAGTAAAGAATGCAGGAAGTGCTTCTGTAAAGTCATCAAAATCAATGTTCTTTACTGATTCCATCATAAGTACACCAACTATTACAAGTGCTGGTGCCGTTGCCTGTGAAGGTACAATACCCACTAAACCACTGAAAAATAAAGCTAGTAGAAGAAGTAATCCTGTAACTACTGAAGTAAGACCAGTTCTTCCCCCTTCTGACACACCTGCAGCTGATTCAACATATGTTGTAACAGTACTTGTTCCAAGCATAGCCCCAACTGTTGTTGCAACTGCATCCGAAATAAGTGCTTTATTCATGTTATGCATTCTTCCATTTTCATCTAACATGTCTGCCTTTTGAGCTGTACCTACCAATGTTCCAATATTATCAAACATATCAACTAAACTGAATGTAATAATTACCATAATGATACTCATAAAAGTTCCCACAGCACCTGCTTCTGCCCCACTATGGCTTAAAAGTCCCTTAAAATCCATTTGAAGAAAAGTTGGTGCCAAAGAAGCTGGACTGCTTATAACCTGTAAATTGTTTATCTGTGTAATACCCATAGGAATACCAATTATTGTAGTTAATACTATACCAATTAAAATAGATCCCATAACTTTACGTGACATTAAAACTGCAGTTATAACTATACCTATCAACGTTAAAATTGCATGTTTATCTGTAAAGCTCCCAAAGGCAACTAATGTTTCTGGATTATCAACTATTATATTTCCACCCTTAAGACCAATAAGGGCAATAAACAAACCTATACCACCTGAAATAGCATATTTAAGATTTGTTGGGATTGCATCTACTATTTTTTCTCTTAAGGATGTAAGAGTTATTATAATAAACAATACCCCTGAGATAAATACTGCTGCAAGTGCCTGTTGCCATGTATAACCCATTCCCTTGACAACACTGAATGTGAAAAAAGCATTAAGCCCCATGCCAGGTGCCTGTGCAAATGGAACATTTGCGTATAATGCCATTATAAAAGTACCTACTGCCGCTGAAATACAGGTTGCTGTGAAAACTGCCCCCTTATCCATTCCAGTAGCACTTAAAATGTTAGGATTAACAATAACTATATAAGCCATTGCTAAAAAAGTTGTAATTCCTGCAATAACTTCTGTCTTTACATTTGTTTTTCTCTCAGAAAGTTTAAAAAACTTGTCTAATGATGATAGTAATCCTCTGTCCTTTTTGGATAATTCCATTTTACACCCTCCTTAAAGTAAGTCCTGTAGTAAGCCAGGTAGTTTTGAAACCACTTTTTAAATAAAAAACACCACGGAATGAGTAAATCCGGGTGGTCTTATAAGTAAGTTCCTAATGGATTTACCCATAGTAAGAAGATTATCGGTCTTCTTGTAGAAACTCCCGAACCATATTATCAGGATTATATGGATAGCAAATTATTTATATTGTACATTTCTTACACACTTATAATAACATCACCCTAGTATATAGTCAACATATTTCCATAAAATATTTTTATATTTCGTTATATTACGATATTTGAAGTTATTTATCCTTTTTATAATTCGTATTTGCTTTTAGTTCAAAATAATTTTAAAAAAAATTACTTTTTTTTCATAATTTATTGTTTTTTAGTATTTTTGGTACTATAATCAGATAGTAGTGGCTTTTTTGTTTCATTTTATAGGATTATGTATTTTTTTGTTTTAAGTAATACTCACACAGATTTTTGACATCCTGAAAACAGCCTTATGAAACATTGATTTACAGTTAATTAATGTCATAGGACTTTAAAAGTTTAAAATTTTTAAAGTCCTATACTTTATTTTTATCTAATTTATTTTATTTATAATAAATTTTTGGGGGGCTTTATTATGAAAAAAGTATAGTGTTCTAAAAAATTTCCTCATATACCGGAATTTGCTTTGATTATTCATAATATTTTAAATTTTATGGACAGGAGGAGTTTTATGGAACAGATAGTCTTATTACTATTACTAATACCTTTAATCTTTTCTATTGTTTTTATTTACAGCAATAAAAAACTTTACAAACCCTTATCATTTTTAATGTTTTTCATTTGTTCTATACTTTCTATTTTTTTAGCTTATAAAGGTTCATTAAGCATCCGACTAACAGGGCAAATATTTAAAATATCAGAAGGAATAATAACCCTTTCTGAAATTTTAATGATTCTCTATTTATTTAAAATCTCAGTAAAACATCACAAAATAGGAATTTTTATTCTTACTGTGATACAAACAATTATTACTTTATTCACAATATTTACACCAGATAAATCTGAAATCTTAACTGTTGGAATAGACAAGTTTTCTTTAGCAATGCTCTTGATAATCAATATTGTTGGTACTCTGATTGTTATCTTTGCAAATGGATATATATCTGAGTATGAACATCATCATGGTATTGAAAGCAAACAAAAGTTATTTTATCCAATAATTTGCCTGTTTTTATCTGCAATGAATGGACTTGTGGTAAGTGACTCTTTATCAATGGTTTATTTCTTTTGGGAAATAACCACAATTACTTCATTTATTCTTATCTCCTATAACGGAGATGATGAAGCATATAAAAGCGGATTTAGAGCACTATTTCTAAATCTTATTGGTGGTATATGCTTTGGCGTTGGAAATATACTTTTAAAAAAGATGCTGGATATAGATACCCTTTCAGGTATAATCCAACACGGTAGTATAAGCCTTAGTCTTATGTTACCTGTTTTCCTTTTATGTATTGCTGGCTTTGTTAAATCAGCACAAATGCCATTTCAAAGCTGGCTTTTAGGTGCCATGGTAGCACCAACCCCTGTGTCAGCTTTATTACACTCAAGCACAATGGTAAAGGCTGGTGTATATCTGATTGTCAAACTTTCACCTGCATATGCTGGCACCAGACTTGGAACTGTTATAGCTATTTACGGTGCTTTTACATTTTTCATCTGTTCTGCAATTGCAGTTGCACAAAGAAATGCAAAAAGAATTCTTGCATATTCTACAATAGCTAATCTAGGTCTTATTATATGCAGTGCTGGTATTGGCACTGGAGTTGCCGTTTCTGCTGCAATTATTCTCATTATATTTCATGCAATATCAAAGGCTCTACTTTTCCTTTGTACTGGTCAGATAGAGCATACAATTGGCAGCAGGGATATAGAGGATATGACTGGACTTATCCGTATTGCACCGGTTCTTTCAATACTTACATCCTTCGGAATAATTTCTATGATACTTCCTCCTTTTGGTGTCCTTGTTACTAAATGGATGTCAATTGAGGCTGCAGGCAGCAATCCTTTTGTTGCAAGCTTTTTAGTTTTAGGTAGTGCACTTACTACGCTTTATTATACAAAATGGCTGGGCTCAATATTAGCCTATCCGGTAACTGAACTCAAAGCCCAGGATAAAAAAGATTTCTGTATTTTCTTTCCTCTTTGGGCCCTTGGTTTTGGAGTATTGATGACAAGTATATTTATAACACCTATATTTAACAATTTCGTTTCCCCTGAAGTAAATAAGTTACTTAAAAAGAGTACAGACATGTATATAAAAAGAGGAGAAGTTGTTTCTAAACTAGGGACATTTAACGAAGCAATGGTATTTATCGCTTTAGGTCTTGTTGTTTTATTTGTAATTTTGATGAGAAGGTTAATGATCTCTTCTGCAAACATTAAAAGTATTTATATGTGTGGTGAAAACAATTTTGCAGAGGGAGAAAATTATTTCAGAAGCTGGAATGGCAAGTATGAAAAAGCTAAGGTTTCAAATCTTTATTTTGACAATATTTTAGACGAAAAAGCTCTCACAACCTTTGGATATGTTGTTTCATCTTCAATAATTATCATCTGCTTATTGGGGGGACTCAAATGATTACGTTAATTAATTTAAAAATCTTAATAAAACTTCTTTTGATTTTAATTTTACCACCTGTTATTGGTTGCATTCTATCTGGTATAGATAGAAAAGTGACAGCTCATCTTCAAGGAAGAGTGGGCCCTCCACTTTTGCAGCCTCTATATGATGTAATTAAGCTTTTTAATAAAGAGAATATTGTAGTTAACAAATATCAAAACGTCTACGTAATAACCTACTTTATATTCGTTGTATTAAGCCTTTTTATGCTTTTAATGAAAATGGATTTTCTAATGATTATATTTGTTTATACAATAGCAAATACATCTCTGATTGTAGGAGGTATGAGTACCGGTTCTCCTTACAGCAGAATTGGAAGTGTTCGTGAGACAATTTCTATGCTTGCATATGAGCCTATACTTTTATTTTACATAATAGGTATGTATATGCTCACTGGTTCATTTAAAATTTCAAAACTTGCCTATACAAATAAGCCTCTTTTATATTATTTACCTTTAATTTTTATAGCCATGCTTTTTATTATGACTATAAAATTCAAAAAATCACCATTTGATTTTTCAACATCCCATCATGCTCATCAGGAGCTTGTAAAGGGTATGTTTACCGAATACTCTGGACCAGCACTGGCTATAATTGAGGTTGCTCATTGGTATGAATATGTATTTCTATTGGGTCTGATTTTTCTATTTTGGTACACAAGTCCAATAATAGGTTTAATATTAGCCCTAATAACCTTCTTCCTTGAAATAGTCATTGATAATATTTGTGCAAGACTTTCCTGGGAATGGATGCTGAAATTTACCTGGACTATCATCATCGGTTTATCAATAGCCAATATTTTATTTATTTATCTGTATAACGTTAAAATACTATAGAAAAGAGGTTTTTGAGTATGGCTGGAATATCAAAAAACATAATGTCAAAATCACCTTGGGTTGTTCATGTAAACTGCAATAGCTGCAATGGATGTGATATAGAATTTCTTGCCTGTCTAACCCCAATATATGATGCCGAACGTCTTGGAATAATTAACGTAGGGACTCCAAAACAGGCAGATATTCTTGTGGTTACAGGATCTGCTAATTACAAAAATATTGACGTTCTTAAGAATATATATAATCAGATGCCAGAGCCTAAGGTTGTGGTTGCAGTTGGGGCATGTGCCTGTACAGGTGGAGTTTTTCATAGTTGCTACAACGTTATAGGTGGAATTGATGAGATACTTCCTGTTGATGTTTATGTACCTGGTTGTTGTCCAAAGCCAGAATCAATAATAGATGGACTTATTGAAGCCTCAAGAATACTGGAGGAAAAAAGAATAAAGATTAAAAATCCAGATAAAGGAGTTGCAATATAATGCTAGACAGAATGATTGATAATGTAACAACAGTTGAAAAGAAAAACCTCCTTGAAGCTGTTAATAATATGAAACTAAAAGGATATAGATTCGCAGCAATGACATGTGTACAGGAAAATGATATCTTCGAACTTGACTATCACTTTGATTTAAATTTTGAAATGGAACATATTAAAATTGTAGTAAATCAAACTGATGAAATTACAAGTATATCAAAAATTTTTCCTGCAGCATTTTTAATAGAAAATGAATATCAGGATTTATATGGACTAAAGTTTAAAGGACTGATTGTTGATTATAAGGGAGCCCTTTATTTAACTCCAAATAGTCCAAAAACACCAATGGTTAATAATAAGGCAGAATAGAAAGGAGCATAATTATGGCAAAGACAGTTATTCCCTTTGGACCTCAACATCCAGTACTTCCAGAACCTCTCCAACTTAAACTTGTCCTTGAAGATGATGTAGTTGTAGAGGCTATCCCAGCAATAGGCTATGTCCATAGGGGACTTGAAAAATTAACAGAACTTAAGGATTATGAACAAAGTGTATATATAGTTGAAAGAGTCTGTGGAATATGTAGTTTTATGCACTCCATGGCCTATACCAGAGGTATAGAAAGTATTATGAATATACAGATACCCCAACGTGCCGAATACATTAGAACAATACTTGCAGAAATTGCCCGTGTTCAAAGCCATCTGCTGTGGCTTGGGCTCTTAGCAGATTCATTTGGTTTTGAAAGTCTGTTTATGGAAACATGGAGATACAGGGAAGATATATTAGATATTATGGAAATGATTACAGGTAACAGGGTTATAATTTCAGCAAACAAGGTTGGTGGGGTAACCAAGGATTTTACTGATGAACACATCAAATTTATTTTAGATACCATAAACAGATTAGAGGAAAAAATTAAAGATGTAGAAAATGTATTTTTGAATAATTACACAGTTAAACAAAGACTTGCAGGTATAGGGATATTAACACCTGAAGATGCCAGAGAACTTGGAGCTTTAGGCCCAATAGCAAAGGGAAGCGGCATTCCACTGGATTTGAGAACCACAGGATATAGTGCCTATAAATACCTAGACTTTGAACCTATTGTGGACAACCATTGTGATTCATACGGAAGAACAGTAGTTAGAATAAAAGAGATTTATCAATCATTCCAATTGATACGTCAGGCTATTTCAAAGTTACCTTCCGGCGAAATTTTTATACCGGTAAAGGGATTACCAAATGGAGAAGTTATTTCAAGATTAGAGCAGCCCCGGGGTGAAGCTATCTACTATATTAAAACTAATGGAACCAAAACATTAAGCAGATTAAAAATAAGAACTCCAACCTTTGCAAATATACCTACTTTATTAAAGATGCTGCCAGGAAGCAGACTTCAGGATGTTCCTGTTATTGTACTTACAATTGATCCTTGTATCAGCTGTACTGAGAGATAGAAAGAAGGTGTTTTCATGGCCAATATGCTTAACATAGTATTAAAAAACTTTTTAAAGAAGCCAAAGACAAGACTCTATCCATTAAAAGAAAGGGACTCCTTTGAAAGAACAAGGCATAAGATACATTTTGAAACAGCAGATTGCATCCACTGTGGTATTTGCCAGCGTAAGTGTCCCGCCGATGCTATAAAAGTAAACAGAGCTGAAAAGATATGGGAGTTAAATGCCTATCGCTGTATAATCTGCGGCGAATGTGTAAATGTGTGTCCTAAAAAATGTATCACTATGCTTAATAAACGCAGGGACGTTGCTGAGAACAAAAAATACATCTCTATAAAAAAGGTTGATTAATCCTTCCAAGTTTCTTTCCCTGAAGACACAATAATCACCTTCATGCCTGTCTTGCATTAAGGACAAGTATGAAGGTGATTTTATATTCCTTGTTTATTTCATTATCTGTCAACACTGTTTAATAATCTGTTTAAATGTACCGCAATATATCCAACCTCATCCTCAGGAACATCTTTATTTATCTTTTCTGATATATATTGGCATATCTTCTTTGAAAGTTTATATTCCTTTTTTAGCTGACGTTTAACTGAAGATAATAGGATGTTTTCAAGAACTTTTCCGTTTTCTATTCTATAAAGGGCATATTTAAGATGGGAAATAAGCCTTGCATAATCAAGGGATTTTTCACTAAGGCTGATTCCTATCTCATTTTCAATAAACACCACTATATCCTTTATTAGTTTTGTATATTTTAAGCTGTCATTTACACTCTGGTTAACCCTTCCTGAATATATATGAAGGGTAATGAATCCCGCCTCACTCTCAGGTAATCTAATATTAAGTCTTTTTTCAATGAGTTCACAGGCTGATAAAGCAATTGCATATTCATTGGGGTACATTGTCTGTATCTCAAAAAGAAAAGGATTAACTATTTCAATGCCTTCTTTAATTCTATACAGAGCAAAATTTATATGATCTGCCAATGCAATATGTATATGGGTATTTAATTCTTCTCCAAGCCTTTTAGTTGCAAGGGCTATTATTTCCTCAGAAACTGCAACAATTTCTCTATCGATATCCTTAAGAATTCTTGTATAATTTTCCTTATCCTCATCTTCAATTGCAGCAAATCTCTGTTCAATTGTATCCTCATCAGTTATAAAATCACCCTTTTTCTTAGCAAATCCAATACCCTTACCTATAAGCACATATATTTTATTCTTTCTCTCAGTTATAACTACATTGTTACTTAAAACCTTGGATATAACATATTTTGACTCCATAGTAAGTACCTCAATATCTTTAAACTTTATGTTACTTAATAATATTATATCAAAAATAAAAAGAAATCATTATTATTATCAAAAATTTATATTCAGACAAAACAAATATTTCAAAAACGTTATTATTTAAGGACTAATAATTAATCCTCCTACTACAAATTATTAGTAAGAGGATTAATTATTATTTATACATTTTCTTCAATATATTTTTTTACTTCATCTCCTGAGCTTAACTTTAACACATCTTCAACCATTTTCTTTGTATCTTCATAGTTTAAACTTCGTATTAATTTTCTTGCTTTTAAAATTGAAGAAGCACTCATACTAAATTCATCTAACCCCATTCCTAAAAGCAGAGGAATAACCCTGAGGTCACCTGCCATTTCCCCACAGACACCAACCCATTTTCCTGCCCTGTGTGCATTGTCAATTACCAACTTTATCAGCCTTAATACCGCTGGATTAAATGGATCATAAAGGTATGAGATTTTTTCATTCATTCTGTCAACAGCAATGGTATATTGAATTAAATCGTTAGTACCAATACTGAAAAAGTCAACTTCTTTAGCTAAAATATCTGACATTATTGCTGCTGAAGGTATTTCTATCATTATTCCAATCTCTACATCATGACTATATGGAATATTTTCATTATCAAGCTCCTTCTTTACCTCATTGACAATTTTTTTAGCTTCCATTATTTCATTGTAGCCTGAAACCATTGGGAACATTATCTTCAGCTTTCCGTAAACGGAAGCCCTGAAAAGTGCCCTTAGTTGTGTTTTAAATATGTCCTTCCTATCAAGACATAATCTTATTGCCCTGTAACCTAAAAATGGATTCATTTCATCATCAATGGGCAGATAGGATAAATGCTTATCTCCACCAATATCTAAAGTCCTTATAATAACTGGGTTCCCTTTCATCTTAAGAAGGGCTTCCTTATATGCTGTAAACTGTTGTTCTTCTGTAGGCAATGTATCACTGGACATATAAAGAAATTCCGTTCTAAAAAGGCCAACTCCCTCTCCTCCGTTTGCCATAACCCTTTCTGCATCCTGTGGATTGCCTATATTCCCTGCAATTTCAACAACCCTGCCATCAACTGTTACAGATTCCAGCTCCTTAAGTAATTCCAGTTCTTTTTTTGTCTTTGCTATTTCTTCTTTCTTTTTAGTATAATTACTTATTGTTTCTTTATCAGGATTTATGATTATTTCACCATTTTCTCCATCAATAATCAGCATATCTCCGTGATTAATTGAAGCTGTAACCCCCTTTACACCAACAACTGCTGGAATTTCAAGGGATCTTGCCATGATTGCTGAATGTGATGTTCTTCCCCCTATTTCAGTAACAAAGCCAAGAACCTTTTCTTTATCCATCTGTGCTGTATCTGAAGGAGTAAGGTCTTTCACAATAACTATACATTCTTCATCAATCTCTGAAATTGAAGGATTGTTTCTATTTAAAAGTATGTTTAATAATCTTCCTCCAACATCCTTTATATCCGCTGCTCTCTCTCTCATATAGTCATTATCCATACTTTCAAAGATTGCTACAAACTGAGCTACTGTCTCATTTACCGCATATTCAGCAGCAACCTTTTCGTCGTCAATCTTCATCTCAATCGCATTTATAAACTCTGGGTCTTGGAGCATAAAAAGGTGTGCCTCAAATATCTGTCCCTTATCAGCTCCTAGTTTTTCTTCCGTTCTCTTTTTTAATTCCTCAAGATAATCAGCTGCAGTTTCAATCGCCTTCCTTAATCTGCTCTTCTGGTTATCTATATCCGTAATTTCAATTCTTTTAATATCTACTTTCTCTTCTTTAATTACATAAGCCCTTCCTATAGCAATTCCATGGGATGCCGCTATACCCTTTAGCATCTACATATCCCCCTTTAGATTATTCTAAACCTGTTAGTATTAGTTCAACCACTGCTGAAAGAGCTGTTTCTTCATCTTCTCCATTTGCCTTTACGATTATTTCCTCTCCCTTAGCAGCTGCCATAGTCATTATACTCATAATGCTCTTGGCATTATATTCCTTTTCACCCTTGATTAAAGAAATATTTGATTTAAATTTTGAAGCCTCTTTCACAATTAATCCTGCAGGTCTTGCATGTATACCAGTTTCATTTTGAATTACTATCTTTTTTTCTATCATCTTAATTCCTCCATTACTTTAAATTTATTGATGCAGCAATAAAATTTTTGTCTGCATTTCCATAATTGAAATTAATATCTTCAACAACATCCATATTAGTTATAACCATTGGTGTTACTGTTGATTTAGCCTTTTCCTTTATAAGTTCAATGTCAAAGGATATGAGCTTTTGCCCTGCCTTTACCTTGTCTCCAATCTCAACAAAGCTCTCAAAACCTTCCCCCTTCATCCCTACAGTATCTATACCTATATGAAGAAGTATTTCAAGTCCCTCTGCTGTTTTAATTCCTACTGCATGGTTTGTTGGAAATTTTTGAATAATCTCTCCATCAACAGGAGAATATAAAGCTCCCTCTGATGGTTCAAATGCCATCCCATCTCCTAACATTTTAGATGCAAAAACTTCATCAGGAACATCAGTTATTTTAACTGCTTTACCTATTACTGGAGATATGATATCTATTTTTTTCTTTTTCTTAAATAAACCAAACATCACTATTCCTCCCTGTTTAATTATTATGGAATACTTTTCTAGTATTTATTTATAAATTGAAAAAAGCAAACAAAAAAGCATGAGCAAAACCAGGATATAAATCCTAGTTTAAGCTCATGCCTGATCGTATCAGTAACACGCCTTTTTTATTTATTTTCATTTTATACTATTAATTTATAAAATTCAACATGTTTTTATAAATTTCTACACATTACAAATTTTATATTTTTTCTGTTAATTTTTTATCATGACACGAATGATATTATATTTTTTACATTAATTCAAGTTACAAATTTTTAACTATCCCTACAGATATTGATTTATCTAATTTTGCAGGTATTGAAATTTGATAATTTTTTGAATATTAATTATTGTGTTGCATTTACAGAAACCATTTGATATAATTCAAATTACTTCGACAAATAAATACAAAACTAAACTTATTTACGTGTTACTGATTAGATCAGGCATGAGTAAAAGGTTGAATAAAATGAGTATCATAAGAATATAATACTGTTCTTATGCATCCATTTTTCCACCTTTACTCATGCCTTTTTATTTTAACAAGGAGGTAAAAACATGAAAAAAACATTCGGTACACTTCAAAAAGTAGGTAAATCACTAATGCTTCCTGTTGCATTACTGCCGGCAGCGGGAATCCTTCTAGCCTTTGGAAATATGTTTCAAAATCCAAGTTTCCTGGCTAAAGCACCTTTATTTAACGCAACTTGGATTCAGGCCCTTGCCAGAGTAATGGAAAACTCGGGTGGAATTATTTTCAGCAATCTTCCTCTGTTATTTGCAGTAGGTGTTGCTGTCGGTCTTGCAGGTGGTGAAGGTGTTGCAGGTCTTGCAGCTATAGTTGGCTTTTTAATTATGAACACTACATTAGGACTTGTAACAGGTATTACAGCTGACATGGTTAAAGGTAATCCTGCATATGCTAGTGTTCTTGGGATTCCTACCCTTCAAACAGGAGTTTTCGGAGGTATTATAGTTGGTATCATGGCAGCTTATCTATATGGAAAATACTATGATATTGAGCTTCCTCCATACCTTGGTTTCTTTGCAGGTAAGAGATTCGTTCCAATTGTTACAGCTGCTGCATCAATAATTCTTGGAGTTGTAATGGTATTTGTATGGCCACCAATACAACATGGACTTAATTCATTTTCTCATTTAATGCTTGATAAAAACCAGACTTTAGCAGCCTTTGTATTTGGATTAATCGAACGTTCTCTAATCCCATTTGGATTACATCACATATTCTATAACCCATTCTGGTTCCAGTTTGGTGATTATGTAAATTCAGCTGGACAGCTTGTTCATGGTGACCAGGCAATATTCTTTGCTCAGCTAAAGGATAACGTACCTTTTACTGCAGGTACATTTATGACAGGAAAGTTCCCATTTATGATGTTTGGTCTTCCTGCAGCAGCATTAGCTATGTATCATGAAGCTAAACCAGAAAAGAAAAAAATGGTTGCGGGTATAATGCTTTCAGCAGCACTTACATCATTCTTAACAGGTATTACTGAACCAATAGAATTTACATTCTTATTCGTTGCACCAGCTTTATTTGCTGTGCATGCAGTATTTGCAGGACTTTCATTTATGTTAATGCAGATATTAAATGTAAAAATTGGTATGACCTTCTCAGGTGGAATTATTGACTTTATTTTATTTGGAGTTATACCAAACCGAACAGCTTGGTGGCTTGTAATACCAGTTGGTTTAGTTTTCTCCGTAATATATTATTTAGGCTTTAGATTTGCAATTAGAAAATTCAACATAAAAACTCCTGGACGTGAAGATGATACAGTTGAAGAAACTGATGCTGCATCTGGAAACGAACTAGCTGTTTCTATTCTTGAAGCACTAGGTGGCAAGGAAAATATTAAGCATCTTGATGCTTGTATTACTCGTCTTCGTGTATCTGTAAAGGATATAAAAAATGTTGATAAGAATAAATTGAAATCTCTTGGTGCCGCAGGTGTACTTGAAGTTGGAGACAATATTCAGGCAATCTTCGGACCAAAGTCTGACCAGATTAAGGAACAAATCAGAAAAGTTTCTGGACTATAAATTAAATACCCCCTTTACTGTTAATATAAAATCCTCCAAAATGTTTTTCATTTTGAGGATTTTTGATTTATGGGACATATACTTACTGTAATTGCATAGCCAAATGTATTTTATTAAATATCTCCATATGTCACTTTAAATAAAGTTTTGTAATTTCTTAATTTAGTATGACTTTATTTTCTCTTTTTGCTCAATTATTACTATGCTTGTCCATTTTTCATACTTTACTAAGATATTTGTTACTTTATCTTTTTTAAATACAATTGTTGAACTTGTTTTTTTAAAAATTAAGCATACTGTTCCATAAACTCATAAGTAATATTTTTATATTTCTCCTCATCTAAAAGCTTTACCCCAAGACTGCTGAGCTTTGAAACCCTGCTTTGGGTTATGTTTCCAAGGACGCGGCATATTTCACTGCATTTTAAGTTGCAAAGGCTTCTCATTAAAAGTACAGCCAGTGCCTTTGCTTCAACTATTTCTCTACAGTGTTTTGTATGTAGCTTTATTTTTTCAATTCCAAGTTTTGATGCGATAAATTCTAAAATCTCTTTAGTTTTAATGTTTCTTATTAATATCTTTCTTTCACTTCTGTATTCAGTTCCTTCACTTAAAAATTCAACTTCCTCTTTAAAAACCTTATCAGAACATTTATATACTAATTTCATATAGCTTTCTCTGGCTTTTTTAGGATTTTTGCTGAACATTCCCATAATAAAACCATCATCAACTAGTTCATAGGGGTCATGTCTTAAGCCTAGGTATATTGAAAGACTTGAAAACTCATATTTTTCTGGGCAGTCCTCATATCCCTTTATATCACAAGGGTTGTTGTGAACATATGCCGATAAGGCATAAAGATACATTTCGCTCTTTACCATTTTACTTTTAAATCTGTCTTGAAAAAGATGTCCATGTCTTCTATGTCTGTGGTTAAAATATTGTGCGTAGGAGAAATTTATGCTGTGCATTATCCTTGATATATCTGCTCCGTTGGCATCTATTATCAGATGCAGATGGTTATCCATAAGGCAGTAGCCATATACTCTGAATTCATAGGTCTTTTGATATTTTTTAACTAAAGATAAATAGTTAAGCTTATCCTCATTATCTTTAAATAAATCAACTTCACTAATACTTCTTGCCATTACATGAAAAATAGCGTCTTCCTTCTTTTGCCTTGCTAATCTTGGCATAAGAAAACATCTCCCTTCAAAGTTTACTCTGCAATTAGTATTTCCTTTGAAGAGAGATGTTATTCATTGCTTTATAACACTACTTATGTGTCCCTGAACATACAGTTAAGGATAATTTTTGAATATCTGAAATTAAAGATGGTACACTTGCCATAATCTGACCTCCTAATTTATGAATTTGACTTAATTGTCGCATACCCCAAAAATACATCAAATTTCAACTTTAAATTAAAACATAGCCTATTAAATTAATCCTAATTTATCATATTTGGTTTAATTTCTCAGCAAATGTTCTTGCTTTTTCCATATCTTTATTACTAGGATGTCCCTTTGAAATCCCTCCAATATACTTGAAAAAGCCATAAGTATCATAACCTTTACAAGAAAAATTTCCAACAATATCTGCATTATTATTCTTTAAAACATTAATTAGTTTATTATTATATTTTATATTACCTGTTCCACTAGTTGAAAAAACAAAAGTTTTTTTATTCTTAAAATCTGTACTTTCCGCTATATTAAAAATATTATTATGATGCTTACCATGGAAAATTCCTGATCCCAAACCAATTATATCATAGTTATCAAAACAAATTTGCTTTGCTTCAACAGCACTACAAATATCACAGTTCAATATTTTTTGAAATTCATTAACAATTTTTTTAGTATTCCCGTGATGAACTGATTCAAAAATAACTATACTTTTCAAAAAATCAACTCCCGTTCCACTCAAAAAATTATATTTATAATATTTAAGCTAAATATATTACCATAATTCCTTCAACATTCTTAATTCTTTAAAGGTTGTATCCCCAACCTTATATTCAAATGAATTCTTTTTATTAAATCCATATTTTTCATACAATTTAATAGCCACTTCATTATCTATTTCTACACTTGTATATAAATTTGCATTTGGAAATTTATCATGAAAATAATCTAAAAACTTTTCTAATGCTTTTGAACCAAATCCCTTGTTTTGATGGTTAATGTCAATCATGAATCTTGACAATGACCATCCCTTTAATTCTTCATCGTAATCATATAATAAAAATCCTACCATTTCATCACCATTATATATTCCCAATGGATATAATTCATCTTCATAAGAAGCTTGCACCAATGAAAATACATTACTTGCAACATAATTAGTTTGATTCTCTCCTACCTTTAAAGACACGCAAGTGTTATAATTTGATTTATCTATTTGTCTAAAATTAATATCCATATTCCACCTCTTAAATTTTCTTTTAAGTCAGTTTAAAAATAAAAATTCTTATGATTAAAAGCTGAAACAACCTCAATTTATTAGTAAAACGAATTGTGTTCACAATTAATTTATACCCTCTTGTTGAGTAATATAAATCCAATTATAGTTATAACTCCATTCAAAAGATTATGTGCAAATATAGAGCCAACTATGCTCTTAGTTTTAACCATTAAATACCCATAAAAGATTCCAAATATAAATACTGTAATCTGCTGAAGATAATTTATATATGTGATTCTAAGTGGTAAATATGAAAAGTTAATATGATCAAACATAAATATCATTGTTGAAACAAGCACAGCACATATATAAAGATTTCTTTGTTTCAAAAATAGATTTTTCCAAATATACAATACAGATGTAATCACTAAAGCTCTAAACACTATCTCTTCACTTGTACCAGATAGAAGTATCTCAAACAAAAAATATCCTATGAAATTTTTTATATTTAAAGGAAAAGTAAAGGCACTAGGTATATGCATTATCTTAACTATAATTATACCTCCTATGGTTTGAATTATTGTCCAAATACCTGTAAATATTAATACCAATTTTATGCTTACACCAAACTGATTAAAATTAAAACCAAATTCTTTAATTTTTATTTTGCAAAGTAGTGAAATCCCACAAATAATAGAAAAAGCAATAAATGCCTGCATTATATGATGTATTACTATTACCATAAAAGCATTATCTGAATCAAAGCTTTTAAATATAGGATAAATCCAATATGCTGTCTTAAATGAAATTATATTGATTGACTTTACAAATAACATAAAGAATATTGTAGTAAATGATATAATTAAAAATCTCTTTATAAATATCTCTCCCTTTATTCATTTACATATAAAATAATATGATGAGTATTGGTTATATAACTGTATTTGTTTTTAAAGCAAATCTATCTACAAACTATTTTGTACTTACCTATGCAGCTTATTATTACGCATAATTTATTTTGACAGTTCATAATAGAATCTTTTCACTTCATTTTCATGTCCAAGTTTTCCATATAAATTTATTGCAATCTTGCTCATTCCAGTTATATAGGCTTTTTCGATACCGTGCTTTGCAAGTTCCTGCATACACTTTATCAAAATCTTTTTTGCAAAACCATTTTTCCTATATTGACTATGGGTACAAACTCTCTCTATTTCGGCAGTACAATTATTATAATCAATAAATGCTTCACAACCACAAACATGTTCTCCATTTTGATTCATTATATAAAAATCGAATTCAGGATTATATATTGGACTTTCACGTACGTAATCAAAAACAAGTATATCTATTTTATTAATAATATTTTGATTTCTGAATGCATTTAGTCTCATTTTAGCCTGACCCATTGGATCGAACTTTTCTTTCATATTTGAATAACAAAAGCCCTGTGGCAATTCTGTATTTTTACTTAATGCATTTGAGCAATTAAAAGCTCGTGTTACTTCGCAAACTCCCTTAGAGTAAAAATTATTCTTTTCAAGCACTCTCATTTTATATTCTTCATTCTCAACAATTTCTGTATAAAGCAAACCTTGTCTATTATTCCAATTAATTTTAACCCAATTCAATATTTCTTCATATAAAAATGGATATTTATTATTTGTAAAAATGTAAAACATATTATCCCCATTTTCAGAAATCGCAAATCCAACCAAATTTTCATTATAATCAAACCATAGTTGTGCATTTTGGCTAAAAAAACTTGGTATATACTTTTTTTCGCTCCACAGTCCATACTTCCAATCAACAATTCTTCCTAAACTCCATGAAAAACAATCTTTCTTATAAGAGTTTTCTTCGATTATAAATTGGATCATCTTTTTAAAATTACTACTCTCGTTATTAAAGCTTCTATTTATCAATCTCATATTTTAAATTTCTCTCCTTTAATATTATATTTAGACAAATTTTAATTACATCTAGTGCTTTGTATAATTCACATATTCATAAACAAAGAATAGAATTATGCTTTTTTATATCTATTAACAATTTATCCATTTCTTTTGGCTTAGAAATATAATATCCTTGAAATTTTTCAACTCCAATTTCTTTTAAAGTGTTGTATTGTTCCTTATTTTCAACACCTTCAGCAATAACTTCGATTCCCATCTTACTTGCAATATTCATAATCCCTTGTACTAAAATCCATGAAATTTTTTCTTTATCTACTTGCCTGTTCTTCTATAATTAGTATTTTGAAAATTTGCTAAAATAAAAAGAGTAGAAAGGTAAAGGTATATTAAGCTTATCTATTCAATCATTTGAAAATCTAATTCATTTCTATATGATTCTTAGTATTTTTTAAAAGAAGGACTAAGCATATTATTGAAACTAAATTAAACAACGGAAAAATTGTCACTTCAACTATACTCATCTTTACGCCATTTAAAGCTTGATTTAATATCATTGCTGAAATTGAGGTTAACATTGTAATGCCCTTAATTATTATTACAGATGATAATAAATATCCTAATGGTTTTCTTTTTATAAGAAATATTCCTGATAATAAAGCCGTAGGAACAATAATTCCTAAATCCATCCCTTGAATTACTAAAGTAGTGTAATGCTCCAATCCAACAGGTACTTTATCCTCAATAATTGAAGGTAGAATTTTGCCAAGCCATAACATACCAATAATTACAGCAATAAATATTTGATAGCCTCCTAAAAATTTTGCCGGTAATTTTTTACTGAAATGCAATTTTATATTTTCTAAATCAAATGAAGTAATAGATAGTATAAAAGCAAATAAGCTTGCTGACATTAACATTACATAAACTATAAAAAACTTATTATACATCCACAAAAAAGTATATGACATATAAGTATAAAGGAAATAACCTAACGTTCCTGTTAATAATATTTTTCCTTTGAATGATTCTTTTGTTGAAAAATATAGAGATAGGATTAATAATGGAACTGCCATAATAAGCGTAACAAAATCAGAAGCTTTACCTTGAGCTGCAATAGATACTGAATCATTTTTATAGAGTCCATAACCATAGATTTTTACTATTTCGTTATTTATACTTTTGTATTCATATCCCCCTGTCCCCCCCTTTGATAATAAACCAAAAAGACATGATACAGTCGAAAGCACTGCGATAAACCATACGAGGGAAATAATATACCGTTTTAATTTCATTTTCAATACCTCCACTTAATAATTTTATAATAAAATATATTTATAATTTAGAAATTGATAATATGTCTATTTATTTCCTCCGCAAATTGGTTTATGTTATTGACTAAAATATTTGATGTATCTTTTTCTATTTTAGTTACCTTCTTAGCTATAAATCTGTCTATAAAATTCATTTTTGTATATAATAGTTCCCACCCAAAAATACCTTTTGCAATAGCATTATTTAAAATTTCCTTTTGAAAAGCATCTTCAAGCTGCTTAAAAGCTATATCTTCCTCTCTCATACAACATATAAAAACAGCTGTTTTTTATGTTTCAATATATCTAAATTGCTCCTGCAAAAATTCATTACCTCATTTCTAATTTTTCCAGCATAGATTGATCCGCCGACAATCACCAAATCATATTCATTCAAGTTAATATTTTCATCCTTTTTTAAATTAAATAAATCAACGGTTCCATTTAATTTTTCTGATAATATTTTTGCACATTTTTCACAGCATCCGTATTTAGTGCCATAGGCTATTAATATTTTCATAAAAATCCACCACCCTTTTTATTATAGGCAAAATTATTTAATACCTTTATTAAGCCCCCTTTCTATTGCTTTTAAAATTACCTTGCTGCTTCCTGTTGCTCCAGTAACGGTATCTACATTCAAGCTTTGTTCAGCTTTTACATCGCTAATTATGTTTTCAGCTTTTTTTCCAAGTCCACATTTATGTTCTAAAATATCGATACTATTTATTGTTTTATTTTGAACACTTATCCTAACTTTAGCTCCGACATCTTCGTTTAAATAATATTCTCCTATATATATTCCATCTTTAACCTTTGATAAATCTACATTACTGATTTTTATCCTGTTAATCTCTTCGCTAAAATTATTTAACTTAACTTTTAATCCAATGAGAAACAACACTGTTATACTCAAAATTATACTGAAAAATACAATTAATATTTTTTTAATATTATGCTTTTTTTTCATATTTCACCTCTTTATTTTCATTAAAAATTCAATTTCTGACTTTAATTCAAGCAACATATCATCTGCACTCTTTACATCTCTTTTATTTACTAAAAATACTAACTTCCCGTGTATTGAAGAACCAAGCAAATTATATATTACATCTATGTTTTCTTTCTCTATATAACCTTCTTCCGCACATCTGCAAATACATTCCTTTAAAAGTACTCCTATGGATAGCTTCTTCTCCCTTTTTAGTAACTCAATAGGAATATTGCCTAAATCCTCAATAAAAATCAATTGAAACATATCTGGTTTTTCAATAAAATATTTAAAATATGCATCTGTATAAACTATTATTTGATCAATACAATTTAGATTTTCATTTTTAAATCCTATCATATATTGATAACAATCTTCTAAAAAATCGAAAACACAATAAGCTAGCAATTCCTTAATATCACTAAAATAATTATATATTGTTGCATATGAATGACCTGCCCTATCACCTATTTTTCTTGCCGTAAGCCCTTTTACACCTTCTTCCTTTATGATTTCTTTTGCAGCATCAATAAAAAATTTCATAATTCTTTTTCTTTGAATTTCCTTTTTATTACTCATTAACTTTCTCCTGCCTTTTGATTTTCATTAACAACGTTATAAAATTAACAATGTTAATTTTATTTTAAGATGAATATTTTCTCTTGTCAATTATTTTCTTTTCTCAAAAAAATAACCAGTTAAAATGAATCTCCATCATTCTAACCGACTCATCATCATAAGGCTTAATAGATTTTTTAACCAAGATAAAAAAAGCTTAATTTATCTTTATCCTCCTTTAACAAATCAACTTCCCTTAACCCCTTGCCATTACATGAAAAATGGCATCTTCCTTCTTTTGCCTTACTAGCCTTGGCATAAGAAAACATCTCCCTTCAAAGTTTAATTTGCAATTACTATTTCCTTTGAAGAGAGATGTTATTCATTGCTTTATAACACTACTTATGTGTCCCTAGTTAGATACCTTGAAAAATCAATTTAAAAATAGTATAATTACATTGAATTTAACATAGAATGAACTAAGGTCACGAAGGCCAGTCATTACTATTAAAAAGATACCACGAAGGTAGCGTTTTTTGCGTTACCTTTTTTTATTTTATTTTTCGGAGGTGTTAAGTTATGCATATTCCTGATAATTATTTAAGTCCATCAACCTGTGCTGTACTAGGAGCCGCTATGGTGCCTGTATGGAAAAAAGCTGCTACGAAAGTTAAGACAGAAATAACACGAAAAAAATGCCTCTCCTTTCAGTTGGGGCAGCCTTCTCATTTTTAATTATGATGTTTAATCTTCCACTTCCAGGTGGAACAACCGGTCACGCAGTTGGGGCTGCACTTATTGCAATCCTTTTAGGTCCTTACGCTGCATGTATTTCTGTTACTATTGCACTTGTAATCCAAGCTATTTTTTTCGGGGACGGAGGAATATTAGCCATTGGTGCAAATACCTTTAATATGGCCTTTGTAATGCCCTTTGTTGCATATTTTTTATTTAACTTTATAAAGGGAAATAGCCAAAGTAAAAAAAGAACTTATCTAGCTGCCTTTATTGCTGGCTATGTTTCCTTAAACATAGCAGCCTTGTTTACAGCTATTGAATTTGGAATTCAGCCACTGTTGTTTAAAGATGCTTCAGGACTGCCACTATATTGTCCTTACCCAGTTTCAGTTGCAATTCCTGCTATGCTTGTTCCACATATGCTGGTTGCTGGTTTTGTTGAAGGTTTTGTAACTGTTTTAGTATATGGCTATATAAATAAAACTTCTCCTGACATAATAGATAAGGGTGAAAATTTCAAAACTAAACCACTATATGGATTATTAGCTGCCATGATAGTATTGTGTCCAATAGGACTTCTAGCAACTGGAACAGCTTGGGGTGAATGGGGTAGCGATGAAATAAGAGAACTTATTGGATTTATTCCTAAAGCTATGGAGAATGGATTCAACTTTAATTCTTTGATGCCAGACTACACTATTTCTAACATTCCTGAAGTTGCTGGTTATATAATCTCTGCAGTATCTGGTATTATACTTATATTTATTACCTTTAAGTTTATAAACAGTTTCAAAAGAAGTTCTGAGTAAAATCAATGTAATTAGGTTGATATTTGTATGACCTGAAAGTTGTGATTATTTAGCAGAAATTTTTATAAACCTTACAAATATTTCTTGTAGAATATATTTGGCCTTTTGGTTTGCATAAAAAAGAACAGGGTATGTATTTTAACATACTCTGTTCAAAAATTATTTATTTATTTCTTAACTTAATGAGATTTGAATAAAAGTAGGTGTTTTTGTGGATTGGTTGTTTAAGGAAGATGATTATGTTCCTGTTAAGGATAACAGTAGATATTTAGGCAAAAATATATTTATTTTTTCAGAAATTATCTCAAAAATAATTAATGGAGTTAATCTAAGGCAAAGTAATTCAATACTTTCTGCCAATCCCTTAATGAGATTTATACTTCTTATATCAACAATTATATTGCTTTCCTTATCAACAAAAGTTACCTTTGTTCTATTAACAGATGTTCTTATTGTTTTTACAGTGTTAGCAATAGTAAAAAATAATCATATATTAAAGGCAGCCTTTACTTTCGCTTCCTTTACTTTAATAATGTTAATACCTTCAATCCTTAATGGAAACAAGCTAAACGCCATTATTATTGTTCTTAAAGTCTTTGGAGACATATGTTCTGTAAGCATATTAACCTCAACTACTCCATGGAATGATATTATTAAGGTTTTAAAATTCTTTTTAGTACCAGATATATTTATTTTTGTATTGGAAAACACTTTAAGATTTATATATTTGTTAAGCAACATATCTTTTGAAACCCTTTGTGCACTTAAATTACGCTCAATAGGAAAAAACAATAAAAAATATACTAATATGTCATCTATAATAGGCAATATGTTTCTAAAGTCAAAAAATATGTCTGAAGAGATGTATTATGCAATGGAATGCAGAGGTTTTACAGGAGAATATGAAATTAAAACAAGGTTTCACTTTAGCATTGCAGATCTCTTATTTGCTACTTTAATTGTTGTTGTATTTATTTTCTATTTTACTATGGGCAGGTGACATAATGATTGAAATTAACAATATAACATTTGAGTATAATGGTCTGAAGGCCATTGATAATATAAGCATTAAAATTGAAAAGGGTGAATCCATTGCTATAATCGGTCCTAACGGTAGTGGAAAATCAACCTTTCTTAAAATACTTAATGCCTTAATCTTTCCCTCAAGTGGAGATTACATTTTTAACGGCGAGAAAATTACTCCTTCATCCATGAATAACCAGATTTTTTCAAAGAAATTTCATAAAAAAATAGGATTTGTTTTTCAAAACTCAGATTCACAACTTTTCTGCTCCTCTGTTTATGATGAAATAGCCTTTGGTCCTAGACAAATGGGACTTAGCGAAATAGATGTTAAAAGAAGATGTGAGGATTGTTTAAGACTTTTAAATATTGAAGATTTAAAAGACCGTGTTCCATTCAATCTCAGTGGAGGAGAAAAGAAAAGGGTTGCAATAGCCTGTGTTCTTTCTTCTAACCCTGAAGTTATTGTTCTTGATGAACCTATGAACGGACTTGATCCAAGGACTAAAAGATTTTTTAGGGAGCTGCTTATAAAACTAAATCAATCAGGTAAAACAGTTATCTGCGCTACCCATGATTTTGAATATGTTAAAGATGTCTTTAAACGGGCAATCGTTTTCTCTAAAAATCATAGAATTATAAGAGATGACCATTATGATAAGGTTATCAACGATAGTGTATTCTTGTTTGAAAATAATATAATATAAAACCAACTGTGCACATTTTTATGTTATAAGCAGTCTTGTCTCAAGGCTGCTTTATTTTTTTTATTCCTTTATTTCTGTTCAAAACAATTTTATTTTCTTGATTAATGCCCCAATGAAAAATAATATTCCTGAGGTTTAATAAAGTATGTATGTACCACTATATAATTTTAAGTAATTAAGTGGTATAATTGACAAAAGAATTTAATACAACCTGAGGTGTTTTTAATGAAAAAAGAAGCTGTAAAATATTTTTATGAAGGTTTATCTTTTTTTGATAAAAAGGAATATAAACTTGCTTTGTTTTATTTTGATAGATCAATTGAAACAGATCCTAATTTTAAAAAACCGTATATATACAAGGCTGAATGCCTTTTCGAAATAGGAGAACATTCCTCAGCAATCAATGCTATTAACAAAGGGCTTCTTATGAATTCAAATGACAAAAGTCTGCTTTTAGCTAAGGCAGAAATTCTATCAAAACTTGGTAAGAATAAAGAAGCTTTGAAATGCATTGACACTGCAATAATGAATGATAAAAATTCTGTGTCAGCATATAATGCAAAGGCAAATCTTCTAATCACTATGGGGGAATATGAATCTGCAATGTATTGGCTGGATTCAGCTCTTGAAGAAAATCCCTATGCCCTTGATTGTCTTTATAACAAAGCCCTTCTTCTTCAAGGGCTTGAAAGATTTGATGAAGCAATAGACATAAACAAGAAAATAATTGAAATTGAAAAATCATCACCCTTAGCCTTTTATAATTTAGCTGTTATTTACTATAATCTGCAAGACTATGAACAATCTCTATATTATTATGATAAGGTTTTAAAAAGTTCTTCCCATCTTGACAATAAAGACCTGGCTGTTATATACAATAACATAGGATACATCCTGTTTATATTAAAAAAAAACAGAGAAGCCCTTTTAAATTTTGAAAAGGCAATTAAGCTGGATTCTGAAAACGTCTTTTATAAAAAGAACAGAGAAGACTGCTTGAAAAAATTAAAGTCAGCTTCTCGTAAAAGTAATAAAAATGGCAGAATTATTTTTATGAAAAATTCTAATCAGAAAAAGCGATAAAATAATTTATGGACGGATGCCTTTATAACAAAGAATATCCGTCCATTTATTATAACTTCATTTTAAGCCCTGACCTTTAACTAAGGATAAATATTGATTGTATATTGGTATATCAGCCTCTGCCCAATCTAAATTCTTTAAATTTAAAGGAAAGTCCCAAAGTACTGCTTTATGCTCTTTTAGAATTATATCACCGCCGGCTATACTGCAGACAAAGGGTATAAGCTCAATTTTTCTGTTTCCATAACAATGTGTGTTTGATTTCAGCATATACTTTATATTTAAATCTATACCTAATTCCTCTTTGATTTCCCTCAATATACATTCCTCTGGTTTTTCAAGATTCTCAATCTTTCCACCTGGAAATTCCCATTTCAATGGCAGGCTCATTTTTTCACTTCTCTGGGCTGCTAAAATTTTACCATCCTTCTCTATAATAGCACAAGTTACCTTTATAGCAGTTATATTTTCTGTATCCATTAGAGTCATCTCCAATTAAAAGTTTATACTATATGTTTTTCATATTTTGTACTCTTCATTCATATTAGGAATAATAACCTCTGCCGCAGTTAATTTTTCTATCTCCTTTTTGAGATTTTCCGCTGCTTCCTCCTCACCATGGGTTATAAAAATCTGTTTTGACACACCATGTCTGATATTCTTAACCCAATTTAAAATCCCGTTTAAATCTGCATGCCCAGATAAAGATTCTATTCTATAAATTTTTGCTTTAACAACCATTTCTTCACCAAAAATTTTAATTTTTTCTGCACCATCCAGTATCTTTCTTCCAAGAGTACCCTCTGCCTGGTAACCTACAAATACCAATGAACAATCCTCACGCCAGATATTATGCTTTAAATGGTGCTTTATCCTTCCTGCCTCACACATACCGCTGGAGGATATTATAACTACTCCATTTTTCTTGTTCAACTCCTGTGATTCCTCTGGGCTCTCTATTATTTTAAGATTACTGAAATCAAGGGGATGGGTATCCTTTAAAAATAATTTTACTGCCTCATCATCATAACACTCCATATGTCTTCCAAATATCTCCGTTGCACTCTTAGCAAGGGGACTGTCCAGATATACTTCTACATTCTTTATCTTTTTTCTTTTTTCAATATCAATATAATAATTTAATAAATACAATAATTCCTGTGCCCTTCCAACTGCAAAGGCAGGAAGTATAACGTTTCCTCCTCTTTTTACTGTATTTACAATGATTTCATATAAATCATTAGCCTGATTATCTATTTCATGCAGCCTGTTGCCATATGTTGATTCCATAATTAAGTAATCTGTTTTTTCTATATATTCATAGTCCTTAATTATAGGTATATTAAAATTACCTAAATCACCTGTAAATGTAATGATTTTTTTCTGACCATCTTCATTTATTTGAATCTGAACTATTGCTGAACCTAAAAGATGTCCTGCATCCTTTAATGTAAAACTTATATTTTCATCTATTATTTCTGTTTTATCGTATGAAACTGGGTAGATATATTTCCCTGCTAACTCAGCATCGACAATAGTATATAATGGTTCAACAGGTTCTAAACCCTTTCTAAGCCTTTTCTTTGTTTTCTGCTGTGCCTCAGTTTCTTGAATATGTGCGCTATCTTTCAGCATTACCTGGGCTAATTCAGCAGTTGCAGAAGTACAATATATACTTCCTTTAAATCCGTTTTTAACAAGGATAGGAATTCTTCCCGAATGATCTATATGTGCATGGGTAAGTATCATAAAATCTATTTCTGCTGGATTAAATGGAAATGGCGAAGTGTTCAAATCATGTACACTTCCCTGAAACATACCACAATCTACTAGGAACTTTCTTTCTCTGGTTTCTATTAAATAGCATGATCCCGTAACGGTTTTTGCTGCCCCGCAAAATTTTATCTTCATTGCCATCACCCCTTATCTCTTTTTTTAATTATATAATTTGTCGGAATATTTTAAAAGTTAAATTTGCAGGTATAATAAGGAAAAGAAATACAAAGATAACTTTAAATTACCTTTTAAATTTATCAAATAGCCCCATAAAGTACTTATAATAAGTACTTTATGGGGCTATTTTTAAGAAGTCTAAGAGAAAATTCTTATTTTATTTAGCTAGTTCGTATATTGCCTGTGCATAAATTTTTGTACATAGCATAAGGTCTTCAACTTCTATATATTCATTTGCCTGGTGATCAAGGTCAGGTTTTCCAGGAAAAATAGGACCAAATGCAACAATATTAGGCATCTCCTTTGCATATGTTCCTCCACCGATTGCAAGAAGTGTTGCCTCCTGACCAGTTTGTTCTGTATATACCTTTTGAAGAGTTTTAATGAGTTCATGATCCTCTGGAAAATAAAGGGGTGCCTGATGTTCAAAGTTTTCCACCCTGATTCCGCTTCCATCTAGCCTTGCGTTAAATGGATTTACCATATCTTCCATTTTAAATGTTACAGGATATCTTAAATTTAGTTTCATTGTTATTTTATCTTCATTCATTTCAACAACACCAACGTTAAATGAAAGTTTTCCTGAGGCCTTATCCTCAAGACCAACACCAAATCTTGTTCCAAATACATCCATACCAACATTCTCATTCATAAACTCTATAAAGTCTGCTATATCTGACTTTCCAAGATTAATCGTACCTAAAAATGCAAAGAGCTGCATTATTGCATTTTTTCCATGCTGTGGTAAACTTCCATGGGCTGATACTCCAAAGGATTTAATGATAGTCACATCATCCTTTATTTCAGCTTTTATATCATAACCAGTTACTTTTGCAAAATTTTCTGCTGAGCCTGCAATTGCAGCTGAATCCTTTGAAATAATACCTGCTTCACAGTAATCTGGCACCATGTTTGCTCTTTGTCCACCTTTTATGTATTTAATAACAACATCCCCTTGGGGTTTTACATTTAAGTCCTTAACAATATCAAAAACTGTCAATCCTTTTTCTGCATATATTATTGGAAACTCTGCATCAGGGGTAAAACCAGAAACTGGTGGCTTCTCAATTTTTAAATAATGTTCCATCTCTCTGCTTCCTGTTTCTTCATTTGTTCCAAATATTATTCTAACTCTCTTTGAAAGCTTTACACCTGAATCCTTTATTGCCTTCAAGCCATAAAGTGCTGCCATAATTGGTCCTTTATTGTCAAGTGCTCCCCTTGCATATATTTTTTCATCATGTATCTCTGCAGCATAAGGTGGATAAATCCATCCGTCTCCCTCTGGAACAACATCAAGGTGTCCTAAAACTGCTACATAGTCTTCTCCCTCACCATATTCAGCATAACCTATGTAGCCATCCAAATTAACTGTTTTAAAACCAAGTTCTCCTGATATATTGAGTGCGCAATCCAATGCCTTTGCTACTCCCTCACCAAAGGGCATTCCTGACTTTGGTTCACCTTCAGTACTTTTAATTTTAAGTATTTCTTGAGTTGATTTTATAATTTCATCCTTCATTGAATCGATTTTTGAATTAAAATTCATAATGTTACCTCCTTCAATAACCTTCAAAATATTTTTTAGGTTATCTATTCTTCAAAAATTATATCATAGAACTATTGTATTTTGAACTAAGGATAAGTAGGAATATATAATTAAATGAAAAACCTTTACTTTTATGTGTCATAATTTTTAAAAAACACATATATTATAAATGTAGGTTAAAAATTATATGAGGTGAATTTATGGATTATAATTCTAAAAAGGCAATGAACCGCCATATGTGTCCAAAGGAGAAAATGATGGAGATGCCTAATATGATGCCAATATGCCCTATGATGGCAATGAATCCTATGATGATGCAATGGCAGGGAATGATGCCTGTATGTCCTTATATGAATATGTCGTCAATGATGCCAATGGAAAACGTAATGCCGGGAGGAAACATGATGGCAAAGAGCGGAATGTATGCTATGCCTGGAATGTATCCTATGGCTGCTATGCAGGATATGGATGAGGATGATGATGATTAATTTTAATTTTTAGTCTAGTTTTTTGATGGAGGTGATGTTCTCAATAATCACCTCTTTTTTTTTTCAAAAATTGTTATAGTTTTCACAAATCCTTACTGATATAATATATTTTAGATTAAAAATTAGCTGGAAGACATGGGGGTTATGATATGTATAAATTAGTTGCAATTGATATGGATGGAACGCTTTTAAAAGAGGATAAAACTATATCTATTGAAAATCATAAAGCTATAAGAAAGGCAAAGGAAAGGGGAGTTAAGATTGTTTTAGCCACTGGAAGGCCATTAAACGGTATTAAAAGATACTTAAAGGAACTTAATTTAACTGATGAAGGTGATTATGCTATTGCCTTTAATGGTGCAGTAGTTCAAAATACAAATACAGGTGATGTTGTGGCTCAGACTTTAATGTCAATTGATGATTTAAAATTTCTATACAACCTGAGTAAAAAATTAAAGGTAAATATTCATGCCCTTACTCCTAAAAGTTGTATTACTCCTAAAATCAGTAAATACTCAAAGCTTGAGGCAGACCTTAACCATATTCCTCTTGAAGAGATTAGTTTTGAGGATATTGATGAAAATACAACCATAGTAAAAGTTATGTTTATAGATGAGCCTGAATATCTTGAAACTGTAATTAAAAAAATTCCAAAAGAAATATATGAAAAATATACAGTTGTAAGAAGTGCTCCTTTTTTCCTTGAATTTTTAGATAAAAATGTTCATAAAGGTGCAGGAGTTGAACTTTTAGCTAAGGAATTAGGTATTTCAAAAGAAGAAATCATATGCGTTGGAGATGCTGGAAATGACCTTCATATGATTAAATATGCTGGTCTTGGAGTTGCCATGGGAAATGCTTTCCCTGAAGTTAAGGCAGCTGCAGATTATATAACTAAAACCAATGAAGAACATGGTGTTGCCCACGTTATAAATAAATTTATTCTTTCAAAATAAAATTTAGAGCCAGCTGTTTAAATAGCTGGCTCCTATACATAAAGGGGGGGAAATTTATTTACTTTTAATTTTAACTTATCTCTTAATTATAATTGTAAACAAATAATTTTATAAATAAACTTATTTTGTGTTAAAACGAAGTTAAAACTCATGTTTTTAAGTTATAATCTTAGTTCCTCCTTTTAAAATATACTTAACCAAATCTACACATTCCTTAACAGTTCCATATAATGGTTTTAACATTCAAATATTACCATTAACTTATAAACCTTAAAGGAGGAATTCACATGTTCAAAAATTTAAAAAAAGGATTAAGTACCCTGCTTTTGTCCTGTTTACTTGTTTCAAATCTATTTACTCTACAAGTTAATGGTCAACAGAAAAATGTTACTCCAAAACCCACTGTTACAGCAAAAAAGGTCACACTTAAAAACACACCAGCAAAACCAGCTAATAAGCAACC
This sequence comes from Fervidicella metallireducens AeB, assembly GCF_000601455.1. Taxonomy (GTDB): domain Bacteria; phylum Bacillota; class Clostridia; order Clostridiales; family Caloramatoraceae; genus Fervidicella; species Fervidicella metallireducens. Next base: position 28,718 of record NZ_AZQP01000008.1, on the reverse strand, counting down.
TGTTCAAAATCCTAATCAAGCTAAAAATGTAATTATTTTTTTAGGTGATGGTATGGGCGTATCACATACAACCCTTGCTCGCTTGTATAAAGGTTCCAATCTCTATATGGATGAAATCGCCACTGGTTTAGTAAAAACATATTGTTATAATTCAATAATAACTGATTCAGCACCTGCAGCTACCGCCATGGCCACTGGTTACAAATCAAATGATGGCTACATTTCTGTATATCCATCTGAAATAAACTATCCTTCTTTACAAAGTGTAAATGAAAAAGATGCATATAAGCCCCTTGCAACTGTATTAGAAGCAGCAAAATTAAAAAATAAGGCAACAGGAATAGTATCAACCTCACAGGTTTCCCATGCATCTCCAGCAGGCTTTACTGCTCATGTTCCAAATAGAAATCAATACTTTGAGATTGCTAAACAACAGGTATATCAAAATTTAAACGTAGTCTTTGGTGGAGGAAAAAAATATCTTTTACCTGGTGAAAAAGGTAGACAGGATGGACTTAATTTAATTGACGAACTTAAAAAAATGAATTATCAATTTGTAGAAGATACAAAATCAATGAAATCAGCTAATGGTGAAAAGATATGGGGAATATTTGCTGATGATGCTATGTCACATGATATTGATAGAGATCCTGAAAAAGAACCTAGCCTAGCTGAAATGACAAGAAAAGCAATAGAATTACTGTCTAAGGACAAGGATGGTTTCTTTTTATTTGTTGAGGGAAGTGAAATTGATTGGGCATCCCATGCTAATGACCCAAAGGGAGTTATAAGTGATGTATTAGCATATGACGAAGCAATTAAAGTTGCTTTAGATTTTGCAAAAAAGGATAAAAATACATTGATTATAGCTGCTGCTGATCATGACAATGGTGGTCTTTCTATAGGAAATAAAAAAACAGATTCAACCTATACTACTTTAAAGGCAAATACTTTACTTGACCCACTAAAAAAAGCAACCTTAACAGGTGTCGGCGTAGAAAGTAAGTTAAACCCTGAAAGAGACAATATAGTAGAAGTAATGAGAGATTATTATGGAATAACAGATTTGACTGCAGAAGAAATCGAGGCAATTAAAAAGGCACCTGCTGGAAAGCTCAATTATGTTATTGGTCCTATGCTCAGTTCAAGGTCAGTAATTGGTTGGACAACAAATGGACACACAGGTAGCGATACTGTTCTTTATGCATATGGTCCTGGTAAACCATCAGGAGTTATAGATAACACTGATATTGCTAAAATAGCTGCAAAAGCAATGGGAATTTCATTAAATGATGTAAATGCTGATTTATTTGTAGAATTAGAAGAAGGTCTAACATATTTACCTAATGCAGAGGCCGAACTTGATGTTACTGATATGGCAAATCCAGTTCTTATTATCACTAAAGGTAAAATAGTAGCAGAATTGCCTATAAGTACAAATATTATTAAAATAAACGGTAAAGTGAAATATTTAAATGGTCTAACTATATTAGCCAAAAATGAGCGTATTTACCTTCCAATACAAGCTTTAGACATTATATTTGAAGCAAAATAAAGGAGCGGCCAAATGGCCGCTCCTTTATTTTTAAACCCCCTCAAAATTTCTTTTTATATATTTGTTTATTAGTTTTATAACCATATTAAATATCAATATTATAACAATAAGCATTGCTGCTGTTCCTGCTGATACTCTATCAGCATCTGGTATCAATCCAATTGCCTTAACATACCACAAATGAACTGATAAGGTTTCCCCTGCTGCCATTGGATTGAACTGGGGAAAAACCCTTGAAATGCTTGTTCCCGCTGTATATATTAAAACAGCTGATTCTCCAATTGCTCGTCCTGCTATTAAGTTTATTCCTGTTATAATATTAGGTAAAGCTATTGGAAGTATAACAGAATAGATCGTCTGCCATTTTGTTGTTCCTAGAGCATAACTGGCTTCTTTATAGATATTTGGTACAGAGGTTATTGCTTGTTCCGTTACCCTGACCATTACAGGAAGATTTAATAATGATAGAGCAGCAGCACCACCTAAAATACTAAATCCCATTTTAAATTTTACCACAAATACAATCATTCCAAAGAGACCAAAGACTATAGATGGCACAGATGCTAGGCACTCAACGCTAAGCTTTATTACCCTTGTAATAATATTGTCCTTTGCATACTCTGCAAGATATATTCCTGCTCCTAATCCTATGGGAATTGTAATTAGCATAGATAATAAAAGAATATAAAATGTATTAAATATTTCTGGACCTATACCTCCCCCTTCCAACATTTCTTCTGGTCTTCCAAAAATAAAATCCAAGCTTAGAACAGGTAGTCCTTCTGATAGAATCATAAATAAAAAACAGCATAGTAATAAAAAAATTATTACCCCACTAGCCCAAAAAAGCATGGTGATAAAGTTGTCTTTTAACTTGCTACACTTCATCTCATACTCCTCCTATTAAGTTTTCTTGCAAATAAAATAAATATTATAGATATTACTAAAAGAACTGTTGCCATCATAAATAAAGCATTATTCCATGTGCTTCCAAATTCAGTGTTGGCAATATCCATTACAATAGCTGTTGTCAATGAACTTGTTGGCTCAAGAAGTGAATTGGCAAGCTGAGGAGTGTTTCCTATAACCATTTGAACTGCCATAGTTTCACCTAAAGCCCTTGCCATTGCCAAAATAATACTTGATATTATTCCCGGAAAAGCACATGGCAATATTACTCCAAATATTGTTTGAATTTTTGTTGCCCCAAGGGCATATGATGCTTCTTCAAAAGATATATCAACCGAATTTATGCTGTCCTCAGAAATGGTTATCACCGTTGGCATTATCATTACAGACAATATTAAAGATGCTGGGAGTATTCCAAATCCCACTGAATTTGAAAATATTCTACGTATTAATGGGACAACAACAGTAAGCCCAATATAGCCATAAACAACGGATGGTATCCCAACAAAAATTTCAACTGTAAATCGAAGGATATTTTTTATGAATTTAGGAGCAAATTTACTTATAAAAATGGCACAACCAACTCCTAAAACTCCTCCTATTAGAGTTGATAATCCTGTTAAAAGCAAAGTTCCCTTTATAAACGTAAGAATTCCAAACTGTTCTTCAAATGGCGACCAGTAGGAGCTTGTAAAATATTCTATTGGTGACACCATTTTAAATGTCTCTAGACCCTGTTTACTTACAAAGGTAATAATTGAAAAAATCACAATAATCATAAATATTGCACATGCCGTTAAAAGCATCTTTATAATTTTTTCAATCTCCTTTGCTGTTTTAACATTTTTAAATGTCAAGTACGTATTTTTTCCTCTTATAATTTTACTTTCCATTAAACTACATCCCTTTCTCTCTAATAAAAATCACCAGACTTCCTATCCGGTGATTTTTGTTTTTCTATTTCTATTTTTTTCTTTTTACACTTGGTTTTATTGTGTTTTTATTGTTTGATGAACTGGATCCTATTTTGATCTTGTTGACTTTATCCTTTAACTCCTTTGTAACTGGAGCGAATTTATAATACTGTAAAACCCTATTTTGAAAAGTTGTACCTTTTATATATTCTATAAAGGCCTTTGTTAATTCATTTGGCTGCCCCTTTGTATACATATGTCCTATGGAAACTAGAGTGTATTTACCATTCTTAACATTTTCTAAATTACATTCTACGTTATTGTATTTCAAAGCTTTAACCTTTGAATCGACGTATGCAAGGTCTATATATCCTATTGCACCTGGAGTATTTGCTACAGTTGTTTTAACAGAACCTGTACTATCCTGAACTATTGCGTTTGTTGTAAAGTTTTCTTTTCCCATAACTATTTGTTGAATCGTCATTCTAGTTCCTGAAGAAGCTGGTCTCATTACAACTACTATTTTCTTATCTTCTCCTCCAACTTCCTTCCAATTTGTTATTTTTCCTGAAAATATTCCTTTTAGCTGATCATTTGTTAAACTAGAAACCTTTACATCGTTATTTGCAATAAATAAAAATGGAATTACAGCTATTTGATTATCTACAAGTCCGCTGTTTTCTGGTGCAAATACATCAGAATTTCCAATATCAACAACACCATCAGTTACATTCCTTATACCTGTTCCTGAACCACCACCAGTTACTTCAATTGAAACCTTCGGATATACCTTCATAAAATCTTCAGCAGCCTGTTTTACAATAGGAAGAAGTGCAGTTGAACCTGAACATTTTATTGTTCCTGCAAGAGTCTTTTTGCTGCTAGCATAACTAACAGTTGTTGCTAAGCATACGATTGCACAGATAAACATTACCAATACATTCCTTATTTTTTTCATACATTTACCTCCTATGAATTTTTATTACAATTAAATTTTAATATAATTAATTTCATAATAAATTAAACTAAGGTTAATTGATGGAAAAATATGTTATATGAATGTTATGTCTTTGTTACAGAAAAGCACAGAAAAGGGACATATACTTGTTGTAGTAAAATATATATGTGTATTTTTAAAATAACTCTCTATCTATCTCTAGATGAAATTAATAATTTTATACTTTTAATATAACTTTATTCTTATTTTTCTTTAATTTTTTCTATGCTTGTCCAATTTTTATGCTTAATAAAAAGAGTTATTTTTTTAATTCTTTAAAATTAGACTTTAACTTTTTATTTTTAAAAATTACGCATACTGTTCCATAAACTCATATGTAATGTTTTTATATTTCTCATCATCTAAAAGCTTCACCCCAAGGCTGCTGAGGTTTGAAACTCTGCTTTGGGTTATGTTTCCCAGGACACGGCAGATTTCACTGCATTTTAAGTTGCAAAGGCTCCTCATTAAAAGTACAGCCAGTGCCTTTGCTTCAACTATTTCTCTGCAGTGTTTTGTATGTAGCTTTATTTTTTCAATTCCAAGTTTTGTTGCAATAAATTCAAGTATTTCTTTGGTTTTAATGTTTCTTATTAATATCTTTCTTTCACTTCTGTATTCTGTTCCTTCGTTTAAAAACTCTACTTCTTCTTTAAAAACTTTATCAGAGCACTTATATACTAATTTCATATAGCTTTCCCTAGCTCTTTTAGAATTTTTGCTGAACATGCCCATAATAAAGCCATCATCAACAAGTTCATAGGGGTCATGTCTTAAGCCTAGATATATTGAAAGACTTGAAAACTCATATTTCTCTGGGCAATTTTCATATCCCTTTATATCACAAGGGTTGTTGTGAACATATGCCGATAAGGCATAGAGATATATTTCACTTTTTACCATTTTACTTTTAAATCTGTCTTGAAATAGATGCCCATGTCTTTTATGTCTGTGATTGAAATATTGTGAATAGGAGAAATTTATGCTGTGCATAATCCTTGAAATATCTGCTCCGTTGGCATCTATTATCAGATGTAGATGATTATCCATAAGGCAGTAGCCATATACTCTGAATTCATAGGTTTTTTGATATTTTTTAACCAAAGCTAAATAATTAAGCTTATCCGTATCATCTTTAAATAAATCAACTTCACTTATACTCCTTGCCATTACATGAAAAATGGCATCTTCTTTCTTTTGCCTTGCTAATCTTGGCATAAAAAAACATCTCCCTTCAAAGTGTACTCTGCAGTTAGTATTTCCTTTGAAGGGAGATGTTATTCATAGGTTCTAAACAACACTTATATGTCCCATTATTTACAACACTTATATGTCCCATTATTTAGATATGTTGAAGTAATACAACAAATATTATCCCAAATATCAATGAGAATATGGTACTATGGTTTGTTGTTTTACTACATGATTCTGGAATAAGTTCGTCAGCACATATATAAATCATAAGTCCTGCCGTTATTCCTATTATTAATCCTATGTATGTATAGGAAATATTTTTAAATAAAAAATAGGCAATTACAAAGCCAATCAATATTGGCAATGCTGTTACTGAAGAAAGTAAAAAGGATTTTAACCTTTTTTGTGTGCACATATAGTAGGGTGCAGATGTACATATTCCTTCTGGAATGTTATGTATAGCAATTCCAAGTGCTATTGCAATACTTATTTTAGAATCTGATACTGTTCCTATTGCTATTGCCATACCCTCTGGTAGATTGTGCAGCATTATTCCTATTATAAGAAAGACAGCTGTTTTTTTTAGATTTCTTCCTTGTTCCTGTGCACATAGTTCAGGATGTATATGTGGAATTAGTTTATCAACAGCAAACATCAATAATGTACCTAATGCTATTCCTAGTACGCAGACCCATATAGAAGAAAATTTTATGCTCTCTGGAATAAGCTCAAGAAATGATATTGCAAGCATTACCCCAGCTGCAAAGGAAAGCATATTATACATAAGGGTTTCTGATGGTTTTTTCCATACACCAATAAGTGAACCTATTATTGGTCCCAGTACTGAAATAACTAAAATTGTTAAAATCGTATCCATTATGCTCCCACCTTAATAATTGTTACCATTGGAAATTGAAAATAGTTATCACTTATAATATATACCTATACAAATTCAAAGTCAATTAAACCACAATAAAAAAACAGTTAATAATTGCTTGTCGCAATTGTTAAGTGTCCCTACTACTAAAGTAATTAATTCTTTATTCATTTGTCATAAATTACTGTTGATTAATATAATAATGTTAAGGATAATATATGTAACAGATTAAGTTTTAATGTTTTTTTATTTTCTTTCGCTATATTTGTATTAAGATGTAAGCAGACTAATTTAATAAGTGTAACTTAAATAACTAAAAATTCATATAGTAGTTTGGAGGTTGATAATATGAATAGAAAATTAAAGGTTGGTGTCCTTGGAGCTACAGGATTTGTTGGTCAAAGACTTATAACACTTCTAGATAATCATCCATATTTTGAAATTGCAGTTCTTGCAGCAAGTGAAAGATCTGCTGGTAAAAGTTATGAAGATGCTGTTGGTGGCAAATGGAAGCTTAATATTCCAATGCCTGAAAAGGTTAAAAATATGGTTGTTAAAAATATAAATGAAGTTGAAGAAATAAGCAGCCTTGTTGATTTTGTTTTCTGTGCTGTTAATATGCCTGCTGATGAAATAAGAAAAATTGAAGAAGCATATGCAAAGGCTGAAACACCAGTTGTTTCTAATAATTCAGCACATCGTAAAACTCCAGATGTACCTGTTATTATTCCAGAGATTAATGCTGATCATTTAAAAATAATCGATGCTCAGAAAAAACGACTTGGAACTAAACGTGGATTTATTGTGGCTAAACCTAACTGTTCTATTCAAAGTTATGTTCCTGCTATAAACGCACTTATGGAATTTAAACCTAACAAGATACTGGTTTGCACCTACCAAGCCATTTCAGGAAGCGGAAAGATATTCTCAGATTGGCCAGAGATGAATGATAATATTATTCCTTATATTGGTGGAGAAGAAGAAAAAAGCGAACAAGAACCTTTAAAGGTTTGGGGACATATTGAAGGTGATAAAATAGTTAATGCTAATGAGCCAGTAATAACCGCCCAATGTATACGCGTACCTGTATCCGATGGACATATGGCTGCTGTCTTTGTTTCCTTCGATAAGAAACCTTCAAAGGAAGAAATACTTGAAAGATGGAAGACATTTAAGGGTAAACCTCAGGAATTAAATCTTCCAAATGCACCTGAGCAATTTTTAACCTACTTTGAAGAAGAAAATAGACCTCAAACAAAGCTGGATAGAGATATAGAAAAGGGTATGGGAATAACAGTGGGAAGATTGAGAGAAGACAGTTTGTTTGACTATAAGTTTGTTTGTCTATCTCATAACACCCTACGTGGTGCTGCTGGCGGTTCTGTTCTTACCGCTGAACTTTTAGCTGCTGAAAGATATTTTAATTTAAAATAATACACTTCTATTCTCTTAATTCGTTAACATAGTGTATAATATTTATGGTAATAAACTTTTTAAAGGAGTTTAATATTATGGAAAAACTTTTAGAACAAATTTTAAATAAATTAAGCAGCATGGAAGAAAATCAAAATCAACTTCAGACTCAATTAACGAGTATTCAAAGTCAGGTAAATGATATCCAGGCCAAAGTGCGCAATATACAAGCTGAAATGTGCAACATACAAACTGAAATGCGTGATATGCAAGCTGAAATGCGCAGTTTGCAAACTGAAGTATCCAGCTTAAAAGATGGGCAGAAATTACTTCATGCTGATATTACTGAAATTAAAATGGTTCAAAAAGAGCATAGTGAACTGCTTCTTTCACTTAAAGATCAGCTGAATGAACTTGATGCTAAAAACGCAACTAATCACACATTAACAATTGAGAAAATCGATGTTCTTTCAAATGATCTTGATTTTTTAACTCATAAAGAAATACAAACCGAGAAAGAAGTGTATACCATTAAGAAGAAACTCCAAATTATTAAATAGGCTTCACTACTATTGAAGCCTATTTATTTTAAGCATAAAAAAAGCTACACATTGTGTAGCTCCTGGCGGAGAGAGTGGGATTCGAACCCACGGTAGAGTCACCCCTACGCCGGTTTTCAAGACCGGTGCCTTAAACCAACTCGACCATCTCTCCAAGACATGTTTTATTATATCAGCCTCCTAAAAACATGTCAACATTTTTCGACTCAATTTATGATTTTCACATATCAATAAACCCTCACTTTAGAAAAACTTTTTTTGTAATGATTTTTTCAACCTGTTTTTCTATTTCGCCAAGCTTTTTATTTATTTCATCGCTTAAATTAAAATCAAATTTTATTTCCTTTACCTCTATTCCTATAACAAACCCATTGATGCTATTGTTGTATAGTAATACCAAATCTACCAAACTGCATCCGTGTTGTGATAATCCGGGGTACAGTTTGCTTTTCAAGGGAAATATAGTTATTTCCCCTACCTCTTTTCCACTGTTTATTGCATCAATTATAAATATAAAATCTCCATCTTCTATATTTGAAAGGCAATATTCAAAATCCGTTTCACCAATAATTACCTCTATATTATTCTTTGCTAAGCTATCCTTTATATTCTCACAAACCCTTACAGCAACTCCATCATCACACATTAAAATATTTCCTATGGCAATAACCTTTGTTCCCATTTAAATTACCCTTATATCAATTGGCTCAATTGATTTCCCAATAAGATGTGTTGCACAGGAAACACATGGATCAAAAGATCTTATAATTCTTCCAAGTTCAATAGGATTTTCTATGTCATCTATTTTAGAATTTATAAGTGCCATTTCTCCTGCCCCATGAACACCATTTTCATCCATAGGTGATAGATTCCATCCTGTTGGTGTTATTATGTCATAGTTTTTTATCACCTTATTTTCAATACTAACAAAGTGTGCTAAGCTTCCCCTTGTTGTATCTATTAATCCTGATCCTATACTACTGTCAGGTATGTTATATACTTGTTGATTATTGTCTTTTATTTCAACCCTTGCTGCTATGTTTCCCATAATGTCCAATACTTTCTTTGTTTCAAGGGCTCTGGCAACATTTCTATCCATACATGATGCTCCATTTGTATACTCTCCTGTTAACATCAGCCTTGCAAGAGGACCTACCTGCATAGGAAGCCCTCCATAACGTGGTGCCTTTATAAATGTATATGCATTTTGCTTTGATAAATTAATATCATCTTGAATCTCTATTCCTGGTTTTGTTGTTTCAAGCTCCCTTACATACCATGAATATCGGATATTTTCAGTTATTTTGTTTTTATCAAAGTAATATTTCTTACCTTCTATCATAACCCCTGGCTTTACATATATTAACTCAGGATCAGTATATTTATCAAATACTCCAAAACTCATATAATTGGAATAAGATATTCCCTTTTTAAAATAATCAGGATAATACTCAGCCAGAGTATTTACATCCTCAAGCATATCAGTATTAACAAATCCTTTTATCTGATCTATTATAGACTTAACCTGCGATATTTTATAGGAATCTATGTTTACAGTAACTCCTCCAACAAATATTCCATGGTTATGGGGTGCCTTTCCTCCTAGTGTGGCAAGACCTTGATGCCCAAGTCTGCTGAATTCTATGCTCCTTACATAATTTCTGCTTACTCTTGCATTTAAACGCTCTGGCAGCCTGTAATCCTTGTATGGCTGTGGAGATATAGGCCTTATATCTGGTATTTTTACATAGTCGGGAATAATAAAATTATAAATATGTCTAATATGGTTCTGTATGAATTCAAAGCCATGTATCAAATCCCTAAGGTACATATCATTTAACGTGACTTTTACATTAAGTGCCTCCTCTAAGGCAAGGGTGGACGCTGTTGAATGTGCTGTTGAACATATTCCGCATATTCTTTCAGTAAAATATATAGCATCAAAGGGAGACCTTCCTTTTAGCATTTTCTCAAATCCCCTATATAAAAGTCCACTTGTTTTGGCATTAGTAACTACATTATCCTTAGTTTCAACATCTAACTCTAAAAAACCGCTCATTCTTGTTATTGGGTCAATTATAATCTTTTTACCCAAGTTACTCACCTCCTAATACCTGACAAAAGGTTCCATGCCATCAGGGAAAAATGGCTGGGCACATCCAATACATGGTGTATTATCTCCAATAGGCCAGTTTACATATCCATTCCATTTTCTTCTTGGACAATCGGTTTTAGTTACCGGTCCCCTGCAGCCTAGCCTTAACATACATCCATCTTCACCTAGCTTTGATGCAAATATCTTTTTCTCAAAGAAGCCTCTCCTTGTACAAGTATCATGTATAGTAACCCCATAGAAAAGAAGTGGTCTACTTTCTTCATCCAATGCTGGCATACCAAATCCCACAAGGTGGGCTATAGTACCAACAACCCAATCTGGATGGGCAGGGCATCCAGGAAGTCTTATTACTTCCCTGTTTAAAACTTCTTTAACACTTTTACTTCCTGATGGATTGGGACTTGCAGCTGAAATTCCTCCATAGGATGAACAAGTTCCAACGGTTACAACATATTTTGCCTTTTCCCCCGCCATTTTAACTGCTTCTAAAGCTGTTATATGCTTGCCTTTATAACTTGCAACAATATTGTACCTTCCATCCTCCTTTGTAGATACTGCCCCATCTACAAGCAGTATAAATTCAGTGTTTAACGTATTTAAGAAATCTTCAAAAGCAGCTTCACCCTCAGCCCCCATCAGGGTATTGTTATATGTCAGATTGATTATCTGTGTTAAACTAAATATGAGTCCTGGATTTTCTCCATTTAAAAAAGAAATAATATTACCTGAGCAACCTGTAGCTTCAAGCCAAATGGCATTAAGCTTCTTTACCCTGTTTTTTTTAATCTTTTCAACTACCTCCTCTGCAATTGCCCTGGATGTTGATTCCTTATAGTTAACTAGAGGACATCTAGCCTCATTTTTCAAATTAATCCCCCCTGAAAATTTAAAATCCATTATCCCTTTACAACATCCTAAAATGAAATCTAAAGGAATTTAATCCTTCCCATTGCATTTTATCCATGTCACCACAATAATTATATGTTTTTTAACACTCCTACCCTTTGGAGTTTTGCTAGTACCTGTTCCTTGTGGCAGGATTTAAATTCCATGGTTGCATCTGTTCCTGCAACTACTCCAAAGTGAGTTCCCCCACCCCATGCTGGATTATTGCTTACATCGTAAACAACCCCATCAATTGCTATATAAGCTGGTTTTCCATCTGCTCCATTAAAACCTGCTAATTCCTCAAGGGTAAACTCCCTTTCCTGCCTAAAAAAATTTTCATCAAGTTTTTTTCTGATAATACTTATTAAATAAGCAGCATGTTCTAGCTCATTAAGCATAAGCATTTGGTATCTTTGCCTCTCAATAAAACATGGTGTTTTTTTAATATAATTACCATACATTCTAGCCATCCTGCAGCTCTTCTCAAGTTCCATTATTTCTTTTTCACATATTTTCAAGTTAAACAACTCCTATAAAAATTCTCACACTTAAATATATGAAAATAAAATAGATAATTGCATACAAAAATACCCATATTATCTAAATTAGACAATATGGGTGTGGGTGATATTAAGGACAGTTACTAATTATGTTAAAATATTTTTTTACAAATATATTCAATACTTAAATGTCCCTCTCTTTTTATTTTGCTGCTTTGACTTCTGTCCAAATACGATCATATTCCTTTATCATATCTGTTAGATCTTCATAGACTTCGCATCTTTTTATAACCTCAGCATCTGGATATGCCACAGGGTCATTGGCTGTTTCCACTGGCAAATTATTTTTAGCCTCAGTTTGGGGCGTTGAGTAGCCAATATATTCAGTGTTTTTCAGTGCAACATCTGTTTCACACATAAAGTTAATAAATATCTCTGCTTCCTTTTTATGCTTTGATGTTTTTGGAATAACCATTGCGTCAAAGAATATGTTACTTCCTTCCTTAGGGACTACATATTCAAGATCTGGGTTTTGCTCCTTCATAAACACTGCATCTCCTGACCAAACTACTGCAAGTGCTGCTTCTCCTGCAATCATTTTATCCTTTATTTCATCCCCAACATAAGCAAGAACTAAAGGCTTTTGTCTGATAAGCTCCATTTTTGCAGCTTCTAATTCTTCTTTATTCCTTGTGTTTAAGGAGTATCCAAGTTTCTGAAGAGCAACACCTACCGACTCTCTTTGACTATCAAGCATCAGAATCTGCTTTTTATATTTTTTATCCCATAGAATATCCCAGCTTTCAACGGGCTCCTTAACCATTTTTTTGTTATATATAATTCCTACTGTACCCCACATATAAGGTACTGAATATTCGTTATTAATATCATATTTAAGGTTTTTAAAGTTACTATCTATAAGACTATAGTTTGGAACATTGTTTAAGTCTATCTTTTCAAGTAATTTTTCCTTAATCATTTTACTTATCATATAATCTGAAGGGAAGGCAACATCATAATTTGTGCCACCGGATTTAATCTTTACATACATGTCTTCGTTTGTTGCAAAGTTTTCATAGTTTACCTTGATGTTATAAGTATCCTCAAACTCTGATATTACCCTTTCATCTATGTAATCTCCCCAATTATAAACGTTAAGTGTAACTTTTTCCGAACCCCGTCTGTAACCTGTTAAAACAATAATTATTAATATTGGTAATAATGCTGCTGCCATTTTAAAGGCAAAACTTCTTTTTCTTTGTTTGTTTCTGACCTTTGTTTCAGCTGTCTTACCTGTTCTTCTGTTTATTGCAAGCAATAGAAATAAAACTGTCAGAAACAAAAGGGTTGAAAGTGCATTAATCTTTGGATTTATTCCTCTTCTTGCCATTGAATAAATTGTAATTGAAAGATTAGAAACTCCTGAGCCTGTTGTAAAAAAGCTTATAACGAAATCATCCAAAGATAATGTAAATGCCAACAGTGCACCTGAAATGATTCCTGGCGTTATCTCAGGAAGAATAACCTTTCTAAAGGCATACCAAGGTTCTGCACCTAAATCAAGGGCTGCTTCATAAAGGTTATTGTTTAGTTGCTTAAGCTTAGGTAAAACAGATAAAATAACATATGGTATTTCAAAGGTTATATGAGCCAGAAGCATCGTTATAAACCCAAGTGGCAGCTTTATTGAGATAAACAAAATCATAAGAGCCACACCAGTAACGATATCCGCATTTAAAACCGGCAGATACGTTATATTCATTGCAATTTTCTTTTGCTTTCTTTTCATATTGTGAATTCCAATAGCCGCTGCAGTTCCAAGTATGGTAGCTACTGCTGCTGAAATAAGAGCTACAGTTAATGTATAGTATAGTGATGTCATTATTTGTGAATCCTTAAATAAGGCACTATACCACTTTAGAGAAAACCTCCCCAGTTTCCACGGGAACGGGAATTATTAAAGGAAAAAATAATTAAAATAAGGATTGGAGCATATAAAAACAAATATATTAAAAATGCATAAAGTCTTTTCAGAAATCTATTTACCAAAGCCCAACTCCCTCCTTATCCTTATCGTATTTAGACATTATCGCCATACTTATTAAAATTAAAATCATCATAACAATGGAAATTGCAGAACCGAAGTTCCAATCTCCAACATTTAAAAACTGCTGTTCAATAAGATTTCCTATTAAAGTGAACTGTCCTCCTCCAAGAAGCCTTGAAATAACAAAGGTAGTAATTGCCGGCATGAATACCATTGTTATTCCGGAAATTACTCCTGGCAGACTTAAAGGAAAAATCACCTTTCTAAATACTCTTAATTTATCAGCCCCCAGATCATAGGCAGCCTCTATTAGGCTCTTATCTATTTTAATAAGAACTGTATAAATAGGCAGTACCATAAATGGGAGAAAATTATATATCATTCCAATAATCACTGCTTCATTTGTATATAACAGGTTTAATTGCGGAAGGTGAATAAGCTTTAAAAATCTATTAATTAATCCATTTCGCTCAAGCAGTGTCATCCATGAATAGGTACGAAGAAGAAAATTCATCCACATTGGTATAACAAACATAAGTACCATTAAATTTCTTCTCTTCAGCTCAGCCTTTGCTAAAATCATCGCCATAGGATAGCCAAGAATTAAACATGCAACGGTACTAATCAGTGCAAGTACTACAGAATTCCAGAGAACATTTAAATATAGGGGGTCTAAAAATCTCTTATAGTGTTCAAGTGTAAAACCAAATCCAACCCCTTCCTTATAGGTGATACTGTATGACAATACCAAAATTACTGGAACAAGTATAAACATTATCATCCATAAAATGTAGGGGTATGCAATCCACTTCTTTTTCATGTTTTATCTCACCTTCTTCATGATATGAATATCATTAGGATCAATCCTTAGTCCAACCTTTGTCCCAACCGGTTCCATCTTTGTACTGTGAACTTTAAATTCCTGCTTATCACTTTTTATCATCATTTCATAATGAACACCCTTAAAAGTAACCGACTCAACTATACCCTTTAACATACCCTCCTCAAGAGAAACCAACTTTATATCCTCAGGTCTTATAACAACATCAACATTTTCATTATTATTAAATCCCTTATCAACACATTCAAATGAAGTTCCTGAAAACTCAACTAAGAAATCTTCAATCATTATTCCATCAACAATGGTACTTTCACCAATAAATTCTGCAACAAATGCATTTTTAGGTTCATTATATATATCTTCCGGTGTTCCAATTTGTTGAATCATTCCATCCTTCATTACTACAATTGTATCTGACATAGTCAGTGCTTCCTCTTGATCATGGGTTACAAATATAAAGGTAATTCCTAATTTTTGCTGCATTTTTTTAAGTTCAATCTGCATTTCCTTACGAAGCTTTAAATCCAGTGCACCTAAAGGCTCGTCCAAAAGAAGAACCTCTGGCTCATTAACTAGAGCCCTGGCAATTGCTATTCTTTGTTGCTGTCCTCCACTTAAAGAATCTATGTATCTATTTTCAAAGCCCTCAAGATTTACAAGGGAAAGTATTGCTTTAACCTTTTTTTCAATTGTATCCTCATCAATCTTCTTAATTCTTAGTCCAAAGGCAATATTTTCATATACATTCATATGTGGAAATAAAGCATATTTTTGAAATACTGTGTTAACCCTGCGCTTATATGGTGGGAGGTCTGCAATATTTTTACCTTCAAACAATATTTCTCCTGATGTTGGGCTCTCAAAGCCTCCAATGAGCCTTAAGGTTGTGGTTTTTCCACATCCACTGGGCCCAAGTAAAGTAATAAATTCATTTCTTTTTACATAAAGATTTATATTCTTTAAGGCATTATGTCCTTCGTATTCCTTATTTATATTCTTGAGTTCTATTATATTTTCTACCATACTAACAACCTCCCATAACAGTTTTTAAAATGATGGCGGTGTACATATCCAAAGCACCTCTGCTTTAGTCCTTCCTTCATTTGAAATATAGTGGGTTAAGGTTGGTTTAAAATAAAAACTCTCACCCTTCTTTACCCTATACTTTTTGTTTCCAAGATGAACATAAATTGTACCACATAAAACATATCCAAATTCTTCACCCTCATGGGGCTCCTCCTGAGCTGAACTGCCTCCGCCATTAAGATGGATTAAAATCGGCTCCATTAAATTTTTCTGTGAGTTTGGAACAATCCAGTGAATTTCATTTCCTGAATCAGGATTTTCCTTAACAAAAACATCTTCCTTTGAGAAAACAATTTTCTCTTCAATTTTTTCATTAAAAAAGTCATTTATATTTGTTCCAAGTGATTCCAATATGTCTACCAAAGTTGCTATTGAAGGTGATGTTAAGTCCCTTTCTAACTGGGATATAAAACCCTTTGAAAGTTCACACCTTGCTGCAAGCTCTTCCTGAGTTAATCCATTTTTTATCCTTAAGGTTTTTATCTTTTCTCCTATTTTCATAGCTGCATCCAGTCCTTATATTTAATATATTAAACTTTTTGTTTAGAATTACTAAACTTTCAATGAAATTATATAATTAATATATCTATAAATCAATAACTCTTTAGAATATTTTTCTTGTTTTTATAAATTTTAATCAAAAGAGCTTTTATAAACAAAAAATCTTGTCTTTGGAATTATCTCTATTGTAAAGATAGGCATGTAGAAATATAATAAAAAAGAAAAAAGCAGAAAACTGCCTTTTTTAACACATGTTATTTACAAATAAAAGTTTCAATTAATTGAATTTGTAGAGACTCGAAATTATAAATAAATTTATCTATCCTTAATTTGAAAAAAACGTATTTCACTTATTTTATTATTTTCTCCTATGTTTTTAATTAACAATCCGGAACTATTGTCCTTCCAGTTTAATCTTAAGGATATTACAGCCCCTAACTCAGCCTTTTCAATTAATAGGGTTTTTCCTTTTAGACTGCTACCAATAATCTTAGCAGCATATATGTCCTTCTTTCCAGGTTCAGTAACAATTTCATAGACTAATTTCCTTTTATCAGGAGATAGGTTATAAAACGGACACCATTGTCCCTCAGAATCCTTCCCTCCAGATACAACCTTTGAGATTGTTTTTTTATCAAGGTCACATATGAATATTCCTGTTTCAGCTTTATAGCTTCCGTTAAAGATAATGCTCTTTCCATCATTTAATTTATTTAACTCACATATATTTACATCTTCTAAAAGAATCTCAGCTTTGCTGAAATCATTTATATTTGTTTTAATCAGATCAATATTTTTATCTCCATTAGTATAATAATTAGTGTAATAAATATTATTGTAACTGTCTATATATAGAATGTTTGTTAATAAATACTGCTGCGGAAGTTTTGTATAGCTGCCTCCTTCTTTAATTTAGTATAAAAGAACTTAAAAATAAAGATATTGGATGATATGCAACCTATATAATATTTCTAAATTTTAAACTTCAACAATCTCTTGAAAAATAGAAAAACTTGGGATAAATGTCCCAAGTTTTCTTTCCATAAAACTTTAAAACGTCTCCAATCTCAATTAAAAATTAGTTAACAGTTGCAACACCCTCATCTTTCTTCCCTGAAGTATGGAAGTCCTAGATGTTTTGGTGGAGAATTTTTTCTGGATTTCTTTGCAGAAAATACTGTCAACGCTACTATTGTACCTAAATAAGGAAGCATATCTAGGAAATATTTTGAAATAACTGCATTTTCCAATCTGAATCCAATTATGTCTAATCCTCCGAAAAGATATGAAGCAATTATTGCTTTGTATGGGTTCCAAGAAGCAAAAATAACTAATGCAACCGCAATCCATCCTCTTCCAGATGTTATGTTTTCCTGCCATGTTGGAACATATACCAGGGATAAATATGCTCCTCCAAGACCACAGATTGCTCCACCAAGCATTAGATTTATATATTTATATAAATTAATATTGATACTGGCTGCATCTGCAGATGATGGATTTTCACCAACGGCTCTGAGATTTAAACCCACTGATGTTCTATATAGATAAATTCCTAGTGCAATGGCTATTATAATTGATAAATATACCAATATATCATGGCTGAATAAAATTTTCCCCAAAAAAGGTATATTTGAAAGTACAGGTATATTCAAAGGCTTAAAGAAATTCTTGACGTTATCTGGCACAACCTGTCCTACATATTTCTGTCCCAAGAAACTGGATAAACCAGTTCCAAAAATAGTTAAGGTCAATCCTGTAACAACCTGATTAGCCCTTAATGATACAGTTAAGAATGTATAAACAAGGGCACCAGCTGCTCCAGCAATCATCGCCATACCTATTGAAAATAACGGACTACCTGTTGTATAAGCAGATATAAATCCTGCAACTGCTCCAATGAGCATCATACCTTCAACTCCAAGGTTTAGATTACCTGATTTTTCAGTTAATATCTCACCAAGTGTGGCATATAGCAGCGGTGTCCCAGCAACAACAGTTGCAGATAAAAATGATACCATATCCATTATGCAGCCCTCCTCTCATTTGCAGCAATTTTATATTTTACAAACAACTCACTTCCAAGAATAAAGAATAAAATGAAGGCCTGTAATATCAGTGCAACTGATTTTGGAATACCAGCAGCAGTCTGTATATATGAGCTTCCCTGTAAAAGTGCAGCAAATAATATGGAAACTAAAAGCATTAAAGGTTCACTTAAATTAGATAACCATGCAATTATTATTGCTGTATATCCTACCCCTCCAGCAACTTCTATTGACAAAGTCTGACTGACTGCTGATGATTGAATGAATCCAGTAAGTCCACAAAGTGCACCGCTTAAAAACACAGCTGTTAAAATTGTTTTATTTATTCTTATTCCTGCATATCTAGCTGTATTTTTACTTTCCCCAAGTACCGTAATCTCATATCCCATCTTTGAATGTTTCATAAATAAATATCCAATAACAACTATTATAAGGGCAATTATTAAGCCGATATGAATTCCTCCAATAGATGGAAGTATAGCATTATCCGAAAAATTAGGTATTTTGGGAAAACCCATTGCCTTTTTGTCCTTCCATGGGCCATATTGAAGATAGGTTATAAATTTTAATGCAATATAATTAAGCATCAGCGTAATTATTGTTTCATTTGTATTAAAATACACTTTCAGAATTCCTGATATTACCGCCCAAAAACCACCTAAAATTACAGCTGTTATAAACATAACAGTTAATAACAGTGGTTTATACATATCTGGAAAATTTAAGGCTATGAGCGCAGCGCCAAAGGCTCCAATTAATATCTGGCCTTCTCCACCAATGTTCCAATATTTCATTTTAAATGCAATTGAAATGCCTATTGATGTTATAATCAGTGGAATTGCCGTTATAATGGTCTGTTTAATTCTATATGATGTATTAAAGGCTCCAGATAACATGCCTCTAAAAACCTCAATTGGATTATAGTTTAAAATCAATAAAAATATGCTTATTGCTATAAAAGAAAAGAAAAGGAACAGCAATCTTATTCTTATATTTGTACCTTTATCTATATTCTCTCTTTTTACCAGTCTAAGCAATCTCTATTCCCTCCTTTACTCCTAGCATCATAAGGCCTATTTTTTCCCTTGTTGCATCTTTACTGTTTATCACCCCACTAACTTCTCCATGGGATAAAACCATTATCCTGTCTGAAAGCTGCATCAATATATCTAAATCCTCACCTACAAATATAATTGAGGTTCCCTTTTTCTTCTCTTCATTTATCAGATTGTAAATAGTATAACACGTGTTATATCCAATCCCCTGACTGGATATGCCATTATTAATAATCTTGGCTTAAGCCCAAGTTCTCTACCTAAAAGTATCTTTTGAATATTCCCACCTGATAAGTTTTTAATTGGATAATTTATGCCTGGTGTTTTTATATCCAGTTTTTTAACAAGCTCCAGAGCCTTTTTTGCAAGAGGCTTCCTGTTAATGAGAATTCCATCCTCAGTCTGGTATGATTTTAAAAGAAGATTATCTACCATATCCATTGTTCCAATGAGCCCCATTCCCAGCCTATCCTCTGGTATAAACCCTAGGCTTATCCCTCTTTTTATAAACTCCCTTGGATTTTTACCCTCTAAATGTTCTCCATCAAAAACTATTTCACCATGTTTTACCCCTCTGACACCTGCTATTGCTTCACAAAGCTCCCTCTGACCAGAGCCTGCAATACCTGCAATTCCTAGTATTTCTCCTTCCCTGACACTGAAGGATATATCCTTTATTACATTTGTGCCATCATCGTCATTAACCTTTAAATTACTTATCTTTAAAATCTGTCTTCCGATTTTTGCATCAACCTTCTTTATTGATAAATCTATTGCTGCTCCAACCATAAGCTCAGTTAATTCCTTTGGATTAGTTTCATTCTTAATGAGAGTCTTAACTGTTTCTCCCTTTCTTAAAACAGTTATCCTATCGCTTATCTTCATTACTTCATCCATTTTGTGAGAAATAAATATAACAGCACAGCCTGCCTTCTTCATTTTTCTCATTATATTGAAAAGTTTTTCAGTTTCCTGTGGTGTAAACACCGTTGTTGGCTCATCTAATATTAAAACCTTTGCCCCTCTAAAGAGTACCTTCAGTATTTCTAAATTCTGCTTCTCCCCAACAGACATATCTTCTACATGTTTATCAAGTTCTAACTCAATACCATATTTACTGCATAACTCTGCTATCTTTAAATCAACATCTCTCATTTTTCTAAAACTTATTTTCTGCCCAAGTATTATATTTTCCCTTGCTGTCATTGCATCAACAAGTTTAAAATGCTGATAAATTGTACCTATACCATATTTTATTGAATCCTTTGGTGATGAGAGTTTTATTTCTTCTCCCATTAAAGTTATACTCCCTCTATCAGCCATATAAACGCCAGAAAGTATGTTTATAAGGGTACTTTTCCCAGCACCGTTTTCGCCTAAAAGAGTATGAATTTCACCTTCATAAATTTCTAAATTTATGTTGTTACATGCCTTTACCGTGCCGAAACTTTTACATATATTTTTTACTGATATTAATGGTACTCTCTCTTTCATAACTACCTCCACCGATAAATTAGAACTGAAGAATTTCTTCTTCAGTTCTATAATAAAATTAGTTCTTAGGGATATTTCCCTCTACTCCTTCTACGAACCAATCCATATTCCAAATTTCATCGTCAGTCATTATCTTTCCTGCCTCAACCTTTAATGCTCCTGTCTGATCCTGTAATGGTCCTACAAATATCTTATTCTTTCCGGATTTTATATCTTCCTTGGCAGCTTCAACCTTTTCCTTAGCACCCTCTGGAGCTAAATTTGTCAAAGGTGCAATATCCACAACGTTATCTTCAATACCGCCCCAATATTTTTCCGCCTTCCATGTACCATCCATTATTGCCTTGATTTGTTTTACATAATATGGTCCCCAGTTCCATACCGCTGATGTCATATTTGCCTTTGGAGCGGCCTTACTCATATCTGAGTTATAGCCTATTGAAAAGGCTCCCCTAGATTCTGCCGCCTGCTGTGGACCTGCAGTATCCTGATGCTGAGCAATAACATCTGCTCCTGCATCTAAAAGTGCTATTGCTGCATCTTTTTCCTTTGCTGGATCGTACCATGTATTTGTCCAAACAACCTTAACTTTAACATTTGGATTAACAGATTTTGCTCCTAAAGTAAATGCATTGATACCTCTTATAACCTCTGGAATTGGGAAAGCCCCAACATATCCGATGATATTTGATTTTGTTTTCATGCCAGCTACTATACCAGTTAAATATCTCATCTGCTCTATCTTTCCAAAGTATTGTCCCATATTTTCTGCTGTTTCATATCCTGAACAATGCATAAATTTAACTTCTGGATGTTTCTTAGCTTCAGATAACATACCCTCCTGGAAACCAAAACTTGTACCTATAATTACGTTGCAGCCTTGATCAATCATTAGTTCTATTTCCTTTTCAACTTCAGCCTTATCTTCCTTTACAGATTCTTTAGAAATAGTTTCTACCTTAAGTTCATTTTCAAGATAAATTCTTCCTTGATCATGTGCATAGGTAAAGCCACCATCACCTACTGGTCCTACATATAAAAATCCTACCTTTATCTTCTTTTCGCTGCTGTTTCCCCCTGTTGTCTTACTGCCGCAGCCCGTTAAAACAAACATCAAAGCCACAGCTAATACAAAAAACTTTCTAAACATATTTTTCATCCTTATCCCTCCTGAAAATTAATTATTTAAAATAAACTTTATTGTTTTTCATTTCATCAATAATAACCAGTGATTCTATTCTGACTCCTCTTTTTTCAAGCTCTTTTCGGCCATTTTGAAAACCCTTTTCTATAACAATACCAACACCAATAACCTCTGCCCCTGCCTCAGTTAAAATGTCCAAAAGCCCATGGGCAGCACATCCATTTGCAAGAAAGTCATCTATAATTAAAACTTTTTCACCTTTTTTTATATAATCTTTGCTGATTCTAATGATGTAGTCCTTGTCCTTTGTAAAGGAATGAACCTTTGATGAGTAAACATTATTATCCATAATCAAAGATTCACTTTTTTGCAAAAACCACAGGCACAAAATCAAAATATTGAGATGTAACAGCTGCAACACCTATACCTGAAGATTCAATGGTTATTATCTTATCAATCTCTACACCTTGAAATCTCTTTTTAAACTCTTTTCCTATTTCATTAAAAAGCCTTATGTCTATTTGATGATTCAAAAAATTATCGACCTTTAATATCCTGTCCCCTATTACCTTACCATCTTCTCTTATCTTTTGTTTTAATAATTCCATCTCTAACATCCTTTCTGCAAAAAACAAAATTCCTAGTCACATGACTAGGAATATATAACTCAATAAAATATATAGCACAGCCTTAATAACTATATATTTAAAGAACCATATACTCGTAGTCAGGTAGTTTACGGCTTCCTGGTAGAAACGCTTGAACCATATTATCAAGCATATACGAGTCGAATATTTATTTGTCTTTACTTTTTAATATTCGTTATATTACCTCTTGTTTATTATATTACATTATTATCGTACGAAAATCAACTGAAATTTAGTATATTATTCTCAATTTCACAAAATTTAATGATACAAATGTTAACCGTCCCTTTATTTTAGTTTAGATTGAAAAAATAACCTTTTATGTATTATACTATATTAATGTAGATAATTCATATATCTATTGCCCTTTTACGTCATAATTGTATATAATAAGCATTAATAAATCATATTTTACAAATTTTATAACTGACGTATATCTAATGACTTTTTAAATAAATAGTAAGGAGTGATTTCATGGCTGCAAGTAAAATAAGAACAAGATTTGCCCCAAGCCCTACTGGTTATATGCACATTGGCAACCTTAGAACGGCTTTATATGCTTATCTAATAGCTAAACACGAAAATGGAGATTTTATTCTAAGAATTGAAGATACTGATCAGGAACGTTACGTTGAAGGTGCTGTTGATGTTATATATAAAACCTTAAAGGATACAGGACTTGTTCACGATGAAGGTCCAGATATCGGTGGACCTGTTGGACCTTATGTTCAAAGCGAAAGAAAGGATATTTACGCTGAATACGCTAAAAAACTTGTAGAAAAAGGCGAAGCATACTACTGCTTCTGTACTAAAGAAAGACTTGAAACTTTAAGGCAAAAATCGGAAGATTTAAAAATTCCATTTAAGTATGACAAACACTGTCTTCATTTATCAAAAGAAGAAATTGAAGAAAAGATTAAAAATGGCGAACCATATGTTATAAGACAAAATAATCCAAAAACTGGTACAACAAAGTTTGAAGATGTTATATATGGAACAATCGCTGTTGATAACTCAGAACTTGAAGATATGGTACTTTTAAAATCTGACGGACTTCCAACATATAACTTTGCAAACGTTGTTGATGACCATTTAATGGGTATTACTCATGTAGTCAGAGGAAGTGAATATCTGTCTTCATCACCAAAATATAACAGGTTATACGAAGCCTTTGGTTGGGAAGTTCCTGTTTATGTTCACTGTCCTCCAATAATGAAGGATGCACAGAACAAATTAAGTAAAAGAAATGGGGATGCTTCCTATGAAGATTTAATCTCTAAAGGATATCTAAAGGAAGCTGTTCTTAACTATATATGCTTACTTGGCTGGAATCCAGGAACTACACAGGAAATTTTCTCCCTTGAAGAATTAATAGAAAAATTTGATTACAGAAACATAAATAAATCCCCGGCTATATTTGACCCTGCAAAACTTAGATGGATGAATGCTGAATATATAAGGGCACTTCCACTGGAAGATTTCCATAGATTAGCTATGCCTTATTATCAAAAGGCTCTAAAGAAGGAATATAATCTTTTACTTATAAGCAAACTCCTTCACAGCAGAACTGAAGTCTTAGGAGAGATTCCAGAACAGCTGGATTTCTTTGATGAGCTTCCTGAATACTCTATCGAACTATACATCCATAAGAAAATGAAGACTAATTATGAAAATTCACTTGAGAGTTTAGAAAAAGCCCTTCCTGTTCTTGAAGGTCTTACATCATGGACCCATGATTCTCTACATGATACCCTTTCAGCATTGATAGAGGAAATGGGAATCAAAAACGGTTTAATGCTATGGCCATTAAGAACTGCCCTTTCAGGTAAAGCCTTTACCCCAGGTGGAGCATACGAAATAGCAGAAATACTTGGTAAAGAGGAATCTCTTAGAAGAATTAAAATAGGTATAGATAAGCTCAAAAATGATCCTAGATAATATCATCTGAATAAGTAAAAATACAAAAAAGAGGCTGTGTCATTAGCAAGTGAAAAATACTAATAGCACAGCCGTTTTTTTATTCAAACTGGGTTTTGTATAATTCGTAATATATACCTTTTTTATCCATTAACTCCCTGTGGGTACCTTCCTCTTCAATTCCATTTTCATTTAATACAACAATTCTTCTTGCATTCTTTACAGTTGCAAGTCTATGGGCAATTATAAAGGTTGTTCTATCCTTTGATAGTTCTTCAATTGATTTTTGGATTATAGCTTCACTCTGGTTATCCAATGATGATGTTGCTTCGTCTAGTATTAGAATTGGTGGATTTTTTAGAAACATTCTGGCTATGGATATCCTTTGTTTTTGACCTCCTGAAAGTTTAACACCTCTCTCGCCAATATAGGTGTCATATCCATCCTCAAGTTCCATGATAAACTCATGGGCATTTGCCGCTTTTGCTGCAGCAATTATTTCATCCCTTGTAGCATCTAACCTGCCATAGGCTATGTTTTCATATATTGTTCCTGCAAATAAAAATACATCCTGCTGTACTATACCTATATTTTCCCTTAAAGATTTTATTTTTATATCCCTTATGTCTTTACCATCTATAAATATACTTCCACTATCAACTTCATAAAATCTTGGAATAAGGTTACACAAGGTTGTTTTTCCCACTCCCGATGGGCCAACAATTGCAATACTATCCCCTGGCTTTACTTTAAGGTTTATATTTTCAAGAACACTGGATTTTTCGTTATAACTGAAACTTACATCCCTAAATTCTATTTGACCTGATACATTTTTTATTTCCTCAGCATTTTCCTTATCAACAATATCAGGCTTTATGTTTATTATTTCATAGAATCTCTTGAAACCAGCCATTCCCCTTTGGTACTGCTCAACAAATTGTGCTAATCTTTTTATTGGTTGTAAAAACTGCCCTATGTAAATAAGGTAAGCAACTAAATCCCCTACCTTTATTTCTCCCTTAGCAACAAAATAGCCTCCTGCCACCAATGCAAACAGTGTAGATATATTGGAGAAAAAATTTATTCCTCCATGGAGAATACCAATATATTTAACAGACTTTGTCCTTAAGTATTTAAACTCATTATTTCCCTCATCAAATTTATCTATTTCATATTCTTCATTTGTAAAGGATTTAACAACTCTTATTCCAGATAATGAATCCTCCAGTCTACTATTGACGTCTGCTAAACTTTCTCTTATCTGTCTAAAATTTTTACGCATTTTCCCATTATATTGAACAGTAAAATAAATCATAAATGGAATAATAGTAAATACAATCAGAGTTAATCTGACATTAATATTTAAAAGCAGAAAAAAAGATCCAATTATCATAAGTCCGGATATGAATACATCCTCAGGTCCATGATGGGCAAGCTCCGATATTTCATTTAAATCATTAACTATTCTAGACATGATTTGTCCAGTTTTTGTATTATCAAAATAACTAATTGGAAGTGTTTGAATATGTGAGAACATGTCCCTTCTCATGTCATATTCCATCCTGACACCTAAAACATGACCATAATATCCCACTATGTACTCAAGAAGCATACGTAAAAGATAAAGGAAAAACAACACTATACCAATCTGGAAAATTAAACTTATATTTTTATCTGGAATAATGTTGTTTATGAAACGTCTTGTTATCATTGGATATACCAGATCAGTTGCCGCAATCAATATCGCACATACCATATCCAAAACAAAAAGCCCTATATGGGGCCTATAATAGTCAATGAATTTTTTTAACATAAAACCACCCCCTGTAAAATCAATTATAACCAATTTATCCCTAGTTTTTCAAAGGTATTTTTTATTTAAATACTGCCATTTTGTTTTGATATATAAAAAACTGTTATGCAA
The DNA here is from genome assembly GCF_000601455.1 of Fervidicella metallireducens AeB. Taxonomy (GTDB): domain Bacteria; phylum Bacillota; class Clostridia; order Clostridiales; family Caloramatoraceae; genus Fervidicella; species Fervidicella metallireducens. The sequence continues at coordinate 2,091 of NZ_AZQP01000008.1, read as the reverse complement.
TTATTTTATTTCATTGCATAACAGTCTTTGAAAACCCATTTTTTATTGCAAGTTAAACAAGGCTATTTATATATTTTCAACCCTTCCTCGTCTAAAGCTTATTTCCGCTTTATTTGTATGGAGCTGCCACATATGCCAGAATAAATATGGAACCATTATAGCAAAGTTAACAATTCCCCAATATTTCATAAATACATCATTATGCCATGCCGATGCATCCATGAGTGTTGGGAAAAGTAGTGGGAAGCATGCACGAAGAAGCAAATGTGTAGCTAATGTGTACACTCGGGCTGTTATGTAAAGCTCTGGTCGCTTTTTTATTATCGGGTATATCTCTGCTGCCATAAGTATACATAATGAACTTGCAAAATATTTAGGTCCCTCAGCATAAACAAAACATGCATTCCATGTTGTATATAGGAAGTTCCACCCGATTGTAGTGTATGCTATTAAATCGCCATACTTTTCTTCAGATATTTTCCAGTATTTAGGTGGAAATGGTATTGTTACACATAATAAAAAACCACACAGAGCATTAAATATATTCCCCATTGTAAAGTCTTTTATTGTAGCCTCCATTATGTTTAAAAATAAAACACCATATAACACCCATAAAGCCCAGTCTTTACGAAGGCTATTCCAAATCTTTCCCTCTCGTTTCTCGTATTTTGCAATTCTAACTGAACCCATAAATATAGTCGGAATTATTACACTTAAAATTTTAGCCCATCTAAACCAGCCCACTACACCACCCATCAACCAAATTGGAAAAGTTAACAAGGATGCCGTCCAAAACCAGTTAGCAAATCTGTAATGTTTTCGCATGTACTCTACTATAAACATAAGCAATACAAAATATCCACCCATAGTAAGTACGTACTGCCAAATAGGAATATTCATATCCCTTCCCCCTTTTAAAAAATTTTTCATTTAATTAAAAAATTTACAAAACATACCCCCATATGTTAATTAAATTTTAGTATATTTTTACTTTATTTACAATTATTTTTATAAAAATTTTTATCCTCCCAATGTTACATCTTGTTTATCATACCACTCTAAAGCTTCATAAAAATGCTCAGGTTTAAAATCTGGCCAATAGTCATCTATTATATAAAAATCGGCATAAACAGCTTGAACTGGCAAAAATCCACTTAACCTTCTTCTCCCACCCCATCGTATAATTAAATCTATTCTTGATATATCAGAAGAATAGATGGAGGACATAATATTTTTTCTTTTTCCTTTACCTAAATTACTTAAATCCCAATCCCATCCGTAATTCACAAGAAAATTTACCTTTATTCCACCTTTACCAAATACGTGCCTTTTGGTCAATGGAAGAAGTTCTTTAGGAAACATTTTAGATTCCGTATCGCCAATTACAAGAAGTTCTGCATTTTCAGTTGAAAGCAATTTTACTGCATCTACACAACATTTAACAAACTCATTAGTTTGTGCTGAAGGCCTTTTTGTATTATCTACTGTAAAACCGTAAAAAGTAAGCTCCTTAACCCCAATTTTCTTACACAATTTAAGAAGCTCCAATCCCGGATTTAAACCATGACTATAACCCATCTCTTTAGATAACCCATTTTCTGTTGCCCATCTCCTATTTCCATCTGGAATAATTCCTATGTGTTCTGGTATCCTCACATCAATCCCTCCCTGATATGGAATTTGATGTTATTATGCCCATTTTTAATTATCCAATGCAAATTAGAATAATAACCTATCCCCTTTTCCCAATTTTGAAATATACTTTTTAAAAAATTCTTAATATTGACATGATTATGTCATTCTAAGATATTACTATTGTGATTTTATTATAATTTATTTAACGGTTTAGCACTGCATTTTACTATCATTTATTAATTTTTCTTTAATACTTCATTCTACACTTTATCAACTTCCTTGAGTTTTCAAGAAAATCAGGAAATCTCTAAGCTTTAATTAGTTATAAAGCGATTTCAGCAGGTATTAATATGTAACCAACTATTATTCATGATATATAGTATATTTTGTCGAATTTTGCTGTTTGAATGAAAGTTTTCTTTCATGTACTATGTTCCGTGTGCATTTTTGAATTGG
>NZ_AZQP01000007.1 GCF_000601455.1 Fervidicella metallireducens AeB | reverse complement strand
TTGATTTACACGTATCATCATTCTACTGCTGATAATATCTTCTATTTTTAATCTTGTTACTTCTCCAACTCTTAGTCCTGAAGAATATATTAGAAATAGTAGTGTTTTATGTTTTTCATTTTTAACTGCTTTTAATATTCTTAGTACTTCTTCTTGGCTTAAAACATTTGGAAGTTTGTTTTCTCTTTTAGGTCTTGGAAGTGTTTCTACTATTTTGCCCTGTTTTAGTACTTCGCTGCATAAAAACTTTAGTGCACTTATTGCTTGGTTAGCAAATGAGTGTGATGACTTTTCATCATCTAATAAAAACAATATATAATTTCTTATATCTTGTTGAGCTATATCTTTTATGTTTTTACCAATAATGTAACTTTCAAAACGTTTAATATGGCTTAGATAAGATTTTCGTGTTTTGAAGCTGTAGCCCTTTAACTTTAGTTCTTCTTCCATTCTTTTTATTAGTATACTATCTTCTGAATTATCTTCAAATACAATCTTCATCTGTTCATTGTGATAAAGACATTTAAGTGCTGCAAGATTATCTTCATTAAAAGGAATAATCCAAGTTTTTTGTAGGGCATTCCACCTGTAACCTTCTATTGTTTTTACTTTTGCTATCCTTTCAGGTGAATAATCAAATTTAACTAATAGTTCATCATTTTTTCTATCAATTACAACAGCCATGATTATACCTTCTTTCTCATTTTTCCGAACAAATGTTCTTTTTATGGTATAACCATTTATATAATTATTATTTTTTTCACCATAATTGGAATTTATTTGTTATTTTAATTATATAGCTTATATTGGCTTAACTTCAACAGTAATGTAACATTTTATGGAAAAGATAAGAAAGAGCCTGCTTTTGCAGACTCTCTGTGTTTATATATTAAATGTTCTCATTACATCAAGGAATTTTTCAATTTCCTTTTCTGTGTGCTTAACTGAAAGGAACATTGCTTCGAATTGGGATGGGGCCATGTAGATGCCGCCCTTTAGCATGTGTTCAAAGAATAGTCTGTAAAGGTTTGTGTCGCATTTTTTTGCGTCTTCGTAGTTTTCTATTTTTTCTTCATTGGTGAAGAAGATTGTCATCATTGATTGGAATCTGTTTACTAGGATTGGTAGTCCCTTTTCTTTAGCTATTTCTTTAACTCCATTTTCAAGCATTGCTGCTAGCCTTTCAATTTTTTCATAGTAGTATGGATTATTATATAGTTTAGTCAATGTTGCTAATCCTGCTGCCATTACTACAGGGTTTCCTGACATTGTTCCTGCTTGGTAAACTGGGCCCATTGGTGATAGGTGCTCCATTACATCACGCCTTCCGCCGTATGCTCCACATGGAAGTCCCCCACCCATTATTTTAGCAAAGGTTACAAGGTCTGGTTTTACACCATAGAAGCTCTGTGCTCCCTTGTAGGCAACTCTGAAGCCTGACATAACTTCGTCAAATATTAGTAGTGCTCCATTTTCTTTGCATATGTCTGATAGTCCTTTTAGAAATTCTGGTTTTGCTGGAACTACTCCCATGTTTCCTGCAACAGGCTCTATTATAACTGCTGCTATTTGTGACCCATATTTATCGAATATGCATCTAATATTTTCAATATTGTTATATTGAGCAACTATTGTGTTTTTAACACTTTCCTCTGGAACTCCTGCACAGCCTGGTATTCCTTCTGTCATAACTCCTGAGCCTGCACTAACCAGGAAGCTTTCGAAGTGTCCGTGGTAGTTTCCTGCGAATTTTACTATTTTATCTCTTCCTGTAAATCCTCTAGCAAGCTTTACAGCACTCATTGTTGCTTCTGTTCCTGAATTTACCATTCTTATCATGTCTATGTTATCAACTGTTGTGCAAATGTGTTTAGCTAGCTTAAGTTCAAGCTCTGTTGGTGCTCCAAAGGCTATCTGAGTTTCACAGGTTGTTTTGATTGCGTTAACAACATCTTCATCACAGTGGCCAAGTATCATTGGCCCCCATGCACCTATAAAGTCTACATATGTATTTCCTTCTTCATCTTCCAGGTATGCTCCATATCCTTTTTTAATAACTGGAGGATCAACTGTTGCATCCTTAAATGCTCTAACAGGACTGTTTACTCCACCTGGCATATACTTTTTTGATTCATTAAAAATATCTAAATTTCTCATATATAAATGTGTGTAAAACACACTTCCTCCCTTCAATATCTACTACTTAACATGAAGGTCACAGAGAATAAAATGCTTAAATATCAGCATTTAACCCTGTGACTTCATGTTAAAAAATAATTTTGCGAATATCAAGAGCTTGATATTCCATGGCTAAAGTTAATCCTTTGATTTTTTGATGTGAGTTGTAAAGACTATCCAAATGGAAGTAGAAATAAGAGATAACCCTAATATTACAGCAATTGCTATTGATATTACTGAATAGATGCCTGCTGGAATTACTCCTGATATGGTAAGTACGTAGAATATTCCAAAGACAGCTATCAGGAAAATCAATACATTGGTAAATGTAAAGTATTTACTCATTATATCAACTCCCTATTTGTATTTAGTTTATCTTTAGCCATTTACATGCATCAATTGCATGATATGTTATTATTATGTCCGCTCCTGCTCTTTTCATAGATGTTAACATCTCTAAAACGATATTTTTTTCGTCTATTAATCCTGCTTGTGCTGCAGCCTTTACCATTGCGAATTCCCCACTTACGCTATAAGCAGCAACTGGAACGTCGAATCTGTCCTTTGCCCATCTCACAACATCAAGGTATGAGAGCGCAGGTTTAACCATTATAATATCTGCCCCTTCGTTTATATCGTCTTCTATTTCAAGCATAGCCTCCCTTATGTTTCCTGGATCCATCTGGTATGTTTTTCTATCTCCAAACTGTGGTGCTGAGTTAGCTGCTGCTCTAAATGGACCATAAAATGCTGAGGCATATTTTGCACTATATGACATTATTGACACATGGTTAAAACCATTTGCATCTAATTTTTCTCTTATAGCTTGAACTCTTCCATCCATCATATCAGATGGAGCAATCATATCTGCCCCTGCCTTGGCATGTGAAAGAGCTATCTTTGCTATGTATTCAAGTGTATGGTCATTTTCAACTACTCCAGCATTGTTTATAATTCCACAGTGTCCATGACTTGTGTATTGACACATGCATACGTCTGTTATTACAAGTAAGTTTGGAGCTACTTCCTTTATTTTTCTAACAGCCCTTTGAACTATTCCATCTTCTATCCATGCTGACGTTGCAATTTCATCCTTAAAATCTGGAAGTCCGAATAGAAGAACTCCTCTTACTCCAGCATCTTCAACTTCTTTTATTATTTCAGGAAGTCTGTCTACTGAGAAATGATAGTTTCCCTTAAGTGAATCTATTTCTTCCTTTTTGTTTTCTCCCTCAACAACAAATATTGGGTATATGAAATCCATTGGTGTTAAAACTGTTTCCCTTACTAAGTCTCTTATTGCTTTATTTGCTCTTAATCTTCTATGTCTGTTAAACATTATTGTTCCCCCTTAATCTCTATCAACTTTTTTATAATTCCATCCGTTGAATATTCATCGCAAACAACAGCCTCTATTCCATTTTTGAGTAACTCTTTATTTGTTATTGGACCTATTGCAATGACTTGCTTTTCCTTTACTTTATCAAGTCCAACCATTTCAATTAGGTTCTTAACTGTTGTTGGACTTGTAAATATTGTTATGTCAACTTCTTCGAAGGCATTTATATCAAATATTTCACCCTTTTCAACATCATATGTAAAAACTTCATCGACTTCACATCCTAAGTTTCTTAGTTCTTCAACTAAATATGGTCTTGCTTGTTTTGATCGTGGAACTAATATTTTATCCCCAGCTTTAATATGTTTTCTCATTGCTTTAAACAGTGATTCTGCTATAAAATCTTCAGCTATTATTTCAGGAACTATTCCCCTATCCATAATTGCATCAGCAGTTGCCTTTCCTATTGCGGCAAATACTGCCTTTATTTTTCTAACATCATAATTTACTTCCCTTAAATACTTAAAGAAGCTATTAGCTCCATTTACACTTGTAAAGGTTATGTAATCGTATTCAGCTAACTTTTCAATATAATTCTTTAGATTATCTGATGTATCCTTAACTACAATTGTGTTTATTTCTGTTACTTCTGCACCAAGGTCAAGAAGTTTTTCTCTAAATTCCTTTGATTGCTCCTTAGTACGTGTAATGCAAATATTTTTTCCATAAAGAGGTTTCTTTTCAAACCAGCTTAGCTTTTCATTTAGACTTACAACTTCTCCGATAACTATTATACATGGAGATTTAAAGCCTTTCTCTCTAACCTTAATGCTGATATTCTCAAGTGTTCCAGTTACTTTTCTTTGCTTTGAGGTTGTACCCTTTCTAATTACTGCACATGGGCAAGTTTTTTCCTTACCATTTTCCATAAGCTTTGATGTAATTGTTTCTATGCTTTCAAGTCCCATCAGAAATATCAATGTTCCATTGGATTTTGCAGCTGCTTCCCAGTTTATGTTAAGCTTTTCTGTACTTTTCCCTGTGAATACATGAAAACTTTGTGCTATTCCTCTGTGGGTTGCCGGGATTCCTGCGTAGTTTAAAACTGATATTGCAGAGGTTATTCCAGGAATAACTTCAAATTCAATACCCTCCTCGTGTAGTCTTAAAGCTTCTTCTCCGCCACGTCCAAATATGTACGGATCTCCACCCTTTATTCTTCCTACTATATGACCTTCCTTAGCAAGCTTAACCAGCATGTTGTTAATTTCCTCCTGAGTTTTGTAGTGACAACCTGGTTCTTTGCCGCAGTAATATATTTTGCAATCCTTATTAAGATATTTTAAAAGACTGTCATTGGCTAATCTATCATACATAACTGCTGTACATTTTTCTAAAATTCTTTTACCCTTTAATGTTAAAAGTTCCTCATCTCCCGGTCCGGCTCCTATTAAATATACCTTTGACATAGTGTCCTCCTAAACATCTATAATTTTTTCAGCTAGTGTTTTTCCAAGGTTTATGAAATCGTATTTGTTACCTGTAATGTCCTTTTTAATCATCCTACCTGAAAGTTCAAATATACCAACCAAATTCATGATTTCACCATCAATTTGAGCATATGCACCTATTGCAGTATGGCATCCACCATTTAATCTTCTCATGAAACTTCTTTCAGCTTCAACGCACATTCTTGTTTCAATGTCATCAAGGCTTCTAAAAACTTTAATGTTTTCATTTGAAGTAAAAGCCTCAACTCCTAGTGCCCCTTGTCCTACTGCTGGTACGAAATCAATTGGGTCAAAATAGTCAGTAATAATACAATCCATATTAAGTCTTTTAAGACCAGCAGCAGCAAGAATTATTCCATGAAGATTTTCTCTTTCTATTTTATCTATACGTGTTTGAACATTTCCCCTGACAGGAACTATTTCAATATCAGGTCTAATCATTTTAAGTTGTGCTGAACGTCTATTGCTGCTTGTACCAATTCTTGCACCCATAGGCAGGTCAGCAAATTTCATTCCATTCATTGAAACAAATACATCTCTAACATCTTCACGTCTTGGCATTGAAGCTATCTCAAATCCCTCTGGCATTTCATAGGGGACATCCTTCATGCTGTGAACAGCAGCATCTGCCCTGCCCTCCATCATTGCTATTTCTATATCCTTAACAAATAAACCTTTTCCGCCTATTTTATCCAGTGTAACATCAAGTATCATATCTCCCTTAGTTTCTATTAATACCTTTTTGCACTCAATTTTGTGCATTTTAAATATTTCAGCTATTATTGTGTCGGTTTGTACCTGTGCAAGCTTACTTTTCCTTGTTGCTATATTAAGTTTCAATTATAAAACCTCCGTAAAACATTTTTAGTACCACTTCATGCTTCCCTTTTTTAAAAAAATAGAGGAAGTCATCTGTATTTATGAAATCAAGGAGCTCTAATCTGTTATCAAACTTTTTTATTTTGTTTCTAAAGCTGGATACATAATCAATAAAATCATCATTCTCCTTCAAGCTACTATTTATTTTATTACAGAGATATATGGATGTTTTTGGGCTTCCCTTCTTGGTATGAAGAGCTATTTGCGTTGTTTTTGTCTCCCCCATTGTAGGAACAACGAACATCCCCTTTCTGTAATCATTACAGGTTAAATACAGTTTGAAGTTTTCATCACAATCTCTTTTGATTGCATCATTTAATTTATCATCATCTGTTGCTATAACAATTAAATGATGGTTTTTTATATAGGAATTTGAGTATTCTCTCTTAATTAGTTTCAAATTTATACTTTCAAGCTCTTTAAAATCCTCGATGAATTCCCTTGAAATAACAGTTATGCTGCATCCTTTTCTTAAAAATGATTGTGCCTTTATGTATCCAGCTCTTCCTCCTCCAACAATCAGTATCTTTGTTTTACTGGATATAAGGGATATAAACATGTAGTCTATTGTTCCATCATAAATATCTTGTTTAATATTTTTAGGCATTCTTCTCCCCTGCCCTCTAAATGTTCTTCCTTTAAAACTTCAATTGCTCTGTTTATAAAGTAGTTTGATGTGCTTTTAAGCATTGTTTCAGCTAAAACCTTATGATTCTTTGAATCATATTTATTTTTAAATGTCTTTAATCTATCTTTATAAACACTTTCTCCACTTTCACGTATATTCTTTATATTACAAGAAATCTCTCTGATTTTAAGCCAATTCTCATATTTTTTTATGTGCTCTTCTACAATATGCTTGTTCTCCTTCATTAACTCCTTGCGTTTCAAATGGCTTTCATCGTGTAGCATTGAAACCCTATCAATACCATAAAGCTCAATGTTTTCAAGACATCCTACACATTCTTCAACATCCCTTGGAACCGCAAGATCAAATATAATAAGCTCTTTATCTGGAAGTTCTTCTGCCTTAATTACATAATGCGGTGATGATGTACACGATATAATGCATTCAACATCACGATAAACATCAATTCTTTCACTAAAGTCAATTACCCTGACTTTTTCATTATTTAGAAGAACTTTGTCTTTATTTCTTACAGCAATATATAAGATATCAAAGTCTCCATCAAGTATATATTTTGTCGTTAATTGTCCAACTTCTCCAAAACCCAGAATCATAAACCTCTTAACATTTCTTTTTCTAGCTTGTCTAACAACTATTGATGAAGATGACACAGGGAACTTATATAATTCAGATTTTACCCTGAACTCTTTGCCACATGTCAATGCCATTTGAAATAATCTTTGAAGTTCATTTTTTACAGCTTTATTTTTCTTTGATATGTCATACGCATTTTTAATTTGACCAAGTATTTGATCTTCACCAACTATTCTTGAATGGTAACCACAGATAACCTCCATTAAGTGCTTGGCAACCTTTATACCTTTTATATGGAATATGTAATCAATTAAACTTACATCCCAGCCAAGAGCTCTAAAGATTTTATATATTTTTTGCTCATCATATTCATCGCTTGAAAAATAAATTTCTGTTCTGTTACAGGTACTGAGAACTACAGCCTCATCACATTCCTTTATTATATTTTTCAACGCTTCTTCTACTCTTGATGTAATTATTGAAAGCTTTTCTCTTGTCTCAACATCTACATTGTGTTTAATCCCTATTAACTGAATCATAGTATCATCTCCAATAATTTTTCAATGTCATCTATTCCATCTTCTTCAGCTCTTCCTATAATTATAGGGGTTATGCCAAGCTCCAAACATGCATCTATTTTCTCCGCAGTACCTCCCTCTTTGCCACTGTCCTTTGTTACAACATACTCTGCTCCATATTCCTTAAACATGGCCATATTAAATTCCTTTGAAAAGGGACCTAGTACAGCAGCAATATCCTTCATTTTAACATTATTAGACACACATTCTTGTATGCTAAATAGAGAAGGAATAACTCTGTATACAAATCTGTTTTCTCCCCTTATACTTTGAAAATCCTTTATAGTTTTAATTCCAGTAGTAAAGAATACGCATCCCTTTACTTTAGATAAAAAACTGCAACATTCCTCAACAGAATTAACATATACAGCATTTTGTATTTCTGTTTTCTTTCTTACAAACCTGATATATCTAACACCCTCTAATTCACATGCTCTCTTTGCATTATTAGTTACCTCTACTGCGTATGGATGAGACATATCTACTACCGTATCTATGTTATTTTCTTTAATAAAGTTAATCATTTCATCATAAGTCATTCTTGAGACGACAACATTCTTTTCATTTAAAACTTCACTTCCGCTATATGTTGCAACTGTTACAATATAATTAACCCTTCCTCTGATATATTCAAGAAGCACTCCTGTTTCAGATGTACCACCTATAACCCATATCAAATACTGTACCCCCTTGGAGTTATTATTTTATCATTATTTATATATGTCTTTGAATTTCCAATAACCACAACAGTCATCATATCTATAAAGTCGAAGTCTATTGTATCAAGTGTATAGACTCTTTTTTCATTTCCTTCTCTTCCTGCGTTCTTTATAAGTCCTACAGGTGTTGAACCTTTTTTGTGTCTTTTTATTATTTCAACAGCTCTTTCTATTTGTGTCTGTCTTCCCATGCTCTTTGGGTTGTAAAGTGCTATTACAAAATCTGCTTCTGCTGCTAAGTCTAGTCTCTTTTCAATTAGCTCCCAAGGTGTTAAAAGATCACTTAGGCTTATTGTACAGAAATCATGCATTATTGGCGCTCCCAGTTCTGATGCTCCGCAGAAGGCTGCACTAACACCAGGAATTACTTCAACCTCAATCCCATCAGCCATTTCAAGTATTGGACCAGCCATTCCATAAAGCCCAGGATCCCCTGTACTTATAATACATGTATCAAAGCCATTTTTAACTTCTTCAATAGCTGCTTTACATCTTTCAAGTTCACCCTTCATTCCTGTTGAAATAACTTTCTTACCTTCTAAAAAATCATTTATAAGTTCAATATAAAATGTATATCCAACTATTACATCACTTCTTTTAATGGTTTCCAGTGCCTTTTGGGTCATGTGTTCTTTCCCTCCAGGTCCAATACCAACAACATAAAGCTTAGCCATTTTACTCCTCCCTGCCAACTGCAACTGTTACTCCATTTAGTGCCTGTTTCTTTACTATTATTCTTCCTCCTGCAAGGAATACACATGCTCACAAACCGATGTTACGCCTATTGCTGATTTTACAAACTCGCTTGAGGTGAACATTTTTTCAATCTCTTTAATTTTTTCCCTCATAAATATCTTCATTTCACATTTAAGTTCCTCACAGGCATTTATAATTCCCACTTCATCTGCTTTTATATCAACCGTTGCAATGGTTTTTATGCTTTCTATACTTAAATTGTTTTCTTTAAATACATTATTTATTGCATTTAAAATTTCTTCCTTTGATTTTCCCCTTCTGCAGCCTATTCCTACTATAAGGTTTTTAGGCCTTAGTATGCAGTGAGGTTTATCACAATTCACTTCATCTTTTGAGGTTACAAATATAATTCCATCCTCATTTTCTTCTACAAGGTTGTTATAATTAAGCTCTAGCTTAAGCTCTGAATGAAGCTTAATTCTTTTTCCTTCAACCATTAGGGCAGTTATTTTCTTTATATCCTTCAGATTTTCCATACATAAGTTATTTTTCTTTGCAAACATATCAACAGCCTCTATCCCTCTTCCATCAGAAGCTGTTGTTATTACTGGCTGGCAGTTTAAAATGTTTGCTATTTTAATTGCCAATTCATTTGCTCCTCCTATATGACCTGAAAGAAGGCTTATTGCAAATCTTCCAAGATCATCCACAACTACAACAGCAGGATCAAATGTTTTATCCTTAAGAAATTGTGTCGAAATTCTAACTGCAATTCCAGTGGATGATATAAATATAATTCCTTCATAACATGAAAAAATTCTATTCAGGTTATCCTTATAGTCTTTTTTTGTGTATATATCAACTTCGTAAGCTGTTTCAGTTTTGATTTTGCCTGCTATTTTTTCTCCATTATTTGTAAAGGCTATACAGGCTAACTTCATTTACTTCCCTCCCTGAAGCCATGTGTAAATTCAGGATGGTATAGAAGTGAACGCTCATAATCTCCCTCTATGAAATCTCCAACAAGTATCTGTGAGAAGTTTTTTATTCCTGCTTCCTTAACCTTCGCAGCAATGTTGTTAAGCCTTCCCTTAAGTATTTGCTGTTCTGGCCAAGTTGCCTTGTAAACAACAGCAACTGGAACATCTTCCCTTCCATATCCCTTTTTAAGCTTTTCAACTACCTTATCAATATCTTGAACTGAAAGGAATATAGCCATTGAACATTTATGTGAAGCAAGAAGCTCAAGGTCTTCCTTTTCTGGTACTGGAGTTCTTCCTTCCATTCTTGTTATTATTACAGTCTGACTTACGTTTGGTAATGTAAACTCCTTCTTTATAGCTGCACAGCTTGCAACAAAAGAGCTGACTCCTGGTATAACTGTATATTCTATTTTATGCTCATCAAGGCAGTCCATCTGCTCTCTTATTGCTCCGTATATTGAAGGGTCTCCAGTGTGTAGTCTTACAACTAGCTTTCCTTCATTTTCAGCCTTAACCATTACATTTATGACTTCTTCAAGTGTCATTGAAGCACTGTTGTGTTTTTCGCAGCCTTCCTTGCAGAACTGAAGGTGTGCATCCCATACAAGTGAACCTGCGTATATTACCACATCTGCTTCCTGAAGCATTCTTCTTCCCTTTACCGTAATTAAATCAACGTCCCCTGGACCTGCTCCTATAAAATAAACCATTAGTTTATCCTCCTTGCAAAGATTAATGACATGTAATCCATATCCCGTAGCATTTCTTCTTTATCGTAGATTATTGTTTCATTTTCCTGGGTACATCTTTTAACATATATATAACTAAATCCATGCTTTTCTAATCTTTCTATTGTCTCATGCTTGTTTTTGCTTATCTTTAATATACAAACAGTGTTTACTCTCTTTAAAATCTCCTCATCAACACTTCCATCTGCAAGATAAAAACTTTCATCCCTTAGTGTTAAAGGAATTCCAAGTCTTGATGCAGCTGCATTAAAGGAAGTTATTCCTGGTATTGTCTCAACTTCAACATTTTTCTTTTTTAGCTCAAGCATTAGATATATGTATGTACTGTATGTCATAGGATCTCCAAGGGTTAGGAATGTTCCCCTTTCTCCATCCTTTAGTATCTCGTTTATTTTTTCTGCTGCATTTTTATATCTTTCTCCGTTGTCCTCACCCATTGGAAATTCAAGCTCTATAACCTTTTTATCAGTTACATAGTCTGAAGTTATCTTCCCTGCAAGGCTTTCTCCTTTACTTTGTGGAATGAATATATAATCACATTCCCTAATAAGGTTATATGCCTTTAGAGTAATAAGCTCCTTATCCCCAGGGCCTATTCCTATTCCATATAATTTCTTCATCTTTTTCTCCCCTTTACTATAAAGACAGGGTTTTGTCCCTTTAAAAGTCCTATTTTATCCATGTTAGCTGTTTGAATAAGCCTTGCTTCAATTTCAGTATATCCAAATTCTTTAAGGCAGTTTTTAAATGTAACCATGTTGTCCGGTGTTACAAAGTTTCCAACTATTAATCCATTAGCCTTAAGCTTTGAGTCTGCAGCTTTTATTATATCCCTTAGGTTTCCGCCGCTTCCACCTACAAATACCTTGTTAAAGCCATCTACTTTGTTTATATCCTCTGGAGCACTTCCATTTATAACATTTACTTTAACACAAAGCTTTTCAGCATTTTTAGTTATAAGCTCTGCTCCTTCAACTTCTCTTTCAATTGCAGTAACCTCTGCTCCAAGGGCTGCAGCTTGAATTGATATGGAGCCTGTTCCTGCTCCAACATCTAAAAGTACATCTCCCTCTTCTATATCAAGGACTGCCATTGTCACTGCTCTGACTTCAAACTTTGTCATAGGGATATTTCCCCTTACAAAATCCTCATCCTTAAACCATTTCATTTTCTATCACCACCAGGGAAATTGTGCCCATTTTTTCAATTTCCTCTCCTACTTTTTTCTCTATTATACATTCATCATCATAGGATAGATTATATCCTGTGTAGATTGTTCCTCTTAAACCCATTTCATAAAGTTTTTTTGAAATTTCATTTGGACTGTTTTTGCTGTCTGTTAATAAAACTGACAGCCTGCTTTTTAATGCTCTTTCATATCCATCCTCTCTACCATGAAGGCTTAAAAGTGCTGCATCCTGCCAGCTTTTTTTAAGCTTTGCCATCATGTATTGAAAGGAGGATAGTCCCGGTATTATTTCATCTATTTCAATACCATTTCTTTTCAGGTATTCAGTTACTCCGTAAAAACATGGGTCTCCTGAAGCTAATATTGCTGTTTTCTTATTTTTATCAATATTTTTAATTATTTCATCAACTCTGTTTACAGCAATAATTTCGCCCTTTAATTTTTCAGCGGTTTTAGAGATTCTACCAAAGGCAATTACAACCTCTGATTCTTTAATAATTTCAACTGCTTCCATGGTTAAATATCTTATATTCCCAGGCCCATGCCTACAACTCTAATCATCGTAACCTCCCAAAATTCCATATTCCATTGAGTACATTATAACTTCTATATTAAAATCCTCATCCTTTACATATCTTTTAATTCTTTTTCTGCAACCTGATATCATGTCATTTATTATGTGGTCATACCCTTCATTTTTAAGTATTTTAAGCGCCTCCTCAGAGGTCTTACATTCGTTTACTCTATCTATTATGCTCTTTTCAGCACCTGAAAGCGCAAGGTAATATATGAAGGCTTCAATTCTTACATCACAAACCTTGTTATGTGTATTAAAAGCTCCAACAGAGAGCTTGCTTAGTTTACCTATATGACCTACTAATGTAACTTTTTTAAAGCCCTTACTGTGACAGTATAAAAGCATATCTCCAATGAAATTTGATATTTTAACCTTTTCTCCACTCAGATTAAGATTTTCAACAACCCCTTCTCCATAGTTCCCAAGGAAAAGAACTACTTCTTTATTTCCTTTATCAAAGGCAGCATCAATCTCCAAATAAATAGTCTTTTTAAGTGCGTCCTCAGACATTGGCTCAACTATTCCCTTGGTTCCTATTATTGATATTCCACCAATTATCCCTATATTTGAGTTGAAAGTCTTTTTTGCTATTTCCACTCCCTCTGGAGAATATATTAAAACATCAAATCCACTGTGGGAAATTTTTTGAAGCTCTTCCCTAATCATATTTCTTGGTACTGGATTTATTGCAGCTTCTCCTGCTTCTCCCCAGAAGCCTGACCTTGTTATTCTTCCAATCCCTTCTCCACCATCGATTATGATTTTAGAGTCGTTTCTTCTTCTAACCCTTGAGTAAATTCTTATCTTGTCAGTAACATCAGGGTCATCTCCTGCATCCTTAACTATGCAGCACTCAGCATAATCTTCACCTATATGCTGTTCCTCAACTTTTAATGTTAATGATATTCCAGCAGGTGTATCTATTTGAATTTTATCAACAATTCTTTTCTCCATAAGCATTTGTGCTGCTGCCTTTGAAGCACCTGCAGCACAGCTTCCTGTTGTATAACCGCACCTTAGCCTTTTACCTTCCTTTATAACGAAGAAATCAGACATCCCTACCCACCGCCATATATAATATAGCGTTCATAATTGCAGCGGCTACATTGCTTCCACCCTTGTTTCCTATTGTTGATATTGTTGGTACATCAAATCCCCTTATATATTCCTTAGATTCAGCTGCACCAACAAATCCAACTGGAACCGCAACTATTAGCTTTGGTGAGATCTTACCTTCTTTAATAAGCTCACCGATTCTAAATAAAGCCGTTGGAGCATTTCCTATAACGAAAATGTCTGCTCTAACCTTTGCTGCATAGTCCATTGCAGCCATTGACCTAGTTATTCCCTTTTCCTTAGCTATCTTTGCAATTTCCTCTTCTGCTATGAAGCAGTCTATTGTGCAGTTTGCCTTTTCCAGTACTTTTTTGTTTATTCCTGAAAATGCCATTTTTGTGTCAGTAACAATTCTGCAGCCTGATTTAATTGCTTCTATTCCAGCTTCAATTGCTCCTTTTTTTATGTGAATGATATTCTTATAATCAAAATCTCCTGTTGTATGTATTGTTCTTTCTACAACCTTTAGCTCCATTGGAGTGAAGTTATGTTCACCAATGGCAGCTTCGATTATCTCCATGCTTTTGTTTTCTATTTCCATTGGGTTTGTTATATACATTTTACCTCACCCTCTGCCCTTTCCTTTAGTAATGTAACTAATGCTTCATCATACCCTAACGGATTAGCTATTGATAATTTTATATCTGTGTACTTTTCCTTAATTTCTGCTAATATTTCCGGGATATCCTCCTTTATATGTATTCCTGAATACAGGAAATACGGAAGAACTGTAAACTCTCTAACTCCCTTTGAATACATCTTTTCAATTGTTTCCGGTATGTTTGGCTCTGATATTTCCATAAAACAGCCCTCAACCTCAGAGTCCATTTTATTTCTTAGTCCATCAACTATTTTAAAAAATGTATCAAATGCCTCCTTTGATCTGCTTCCGTGTCCAACTACTAATATTCCTCTCATTTTTGTTTCTCCCTTCAAATTATTTGCATTTTTCAATTTCATCTAATAAATGCTCCAAGACAGTTGTATTTCCAATGAAATTTATGTGTGGATAACCAGCTAGTACATTTTTGTATGTGTAGCCACACTCCCATGTTTTTTCTCCCATTGTTCTATTTATCTTATATATGCACTCACCTTCAACATCAGAGGTTGATTTATGAAATTCATGGGCCGTTAACTTTTCGCCAGCAGCACCTAATATTGAATCCTTCTTTAGTTCTATATCTATGTATCCAAACCTTTGAAGGCTTTTGGTCATTCTACTGTTTCCTTTAAATATTCCAACCATTGGAGTTCCATCAATGTGTTCAGTTAAATACATGAAACCGCCACATTCTGCATATATAAACCCACCATTATCTGCATAATCCATAATTGATTTAATCATGCTTTTATTCTTTGATATCTCATCCTTAAACACTTCAGGATAACCTCCACCAAGATAAACCAAATCACAATCTGGCAGTTTTTCATCCTTCATTGGTGAAAAGTATACAACGTCACACATATTTTCTAATAGCACAAGATTTTCTTTGTAGTAGAAGGAAAAAGCCTTGTCCATTGCCACCGCTACCCTTATCTTTCTTTTTCTGTAAATGGGTTTTTCCTTTGTGCTTATATCATTCATTAATGATAAAATACCATTAATGTCTATATTTTCTCTTATTACTTCTGATAGCCTATCTATCATTTCCTCAAGATTTTCTATCTCAACACTTTGTATTAGCCCTAGATGTCTGCTTTTAAGTTCCATATCCTGAAGCTTTGGAATGTATCCAAGGACCTTAATATCTGTGTGCTTTTCTACTGCCTCCTTTAGCATTTGATAATAATGCAGATTTACATTATTAAATATAACTGCCTTTATGTTAGAGTCCTCAAATTCTGCCATACCCTTAATCTTTGGTACTGCTGAAAACATTTCACCATAGGGAGTGTAAATAAGCACTGAATTAATTCCTAGTGTTCTTGATATATCATAGCTTGAATTGGTACAGGTATTATAAATTCCATCAAAATACCCCATAGCACCCTCAACAATACAATATTCACTTTTTTCAAAGGACATAGCTTTAAACATTCCTTCTTTTCCCTGAAGGTGCATATCAAGATTTCCAGCTCTCTTTCCCGCTGCTTTACTTAAAAATGCTGTATCTATATAGTCTGGTCCTGTTTTATACGCACATACATCAAGCCCCATATTCTTAAGGGCTCTTATTATCCCTATTGTTATTGTTGTTTTTCCACTACCACTTGAAGGTGCTGTAATCATTATTGTCTTCATAATTAACGCTCCTTAATGACTTCAATTGATAACATTTATATCCCTTAATGTAATCTTTGTACTTTTTGAAGGCCATTTTAAGTTTTTCTGGATCATCATACATAACTGCTAAAACATCACCACTATGTCCACCCAGTATTCCTAGACCTCCAGTTTTTTGTTTAACCACTTCTACAATATTCAGGACATCATAATAAAGTCGTTTCTGATTCCTTAATATACTTATTGTTGATGCCTTCCCCAAAGCTCTAATATCCTTGTTCTCTACAGCCCTTTTTACTAAGGGAAATATATCATCTAGATTGCTAAGCTCCGGGATATTTGAGTTATTAAAAGTTATTGTATCAACAATGTTATTTCCCTCATAAACAAGGAAATAACATTCCATATAATTTCCAATCTCTCTATAAAATTTTCCTTCTTTGTAATCAAAGAGTGTTAGTTTATTAAAAATTATGCTGTCTGTTGGCTCAATCTTTATACACTCTTCCATAAGTTCTGCTACATCAGCCTCTCTATTAAAAAACTTTATAAGGCTGTGATATGTTCCACAAAGGTCAGCAGTGCTGCTTGCAAATCCTTTTCCCTTAGGTATTTCTGAAGAAATTTCAATATCTAAATAATTTATGAACTCTATATATCCCCATTTTTCCAAGAGATTTTCCATTAACTTTTTAGATTTACTGAATTCAAATTTATTTTTAGGTTCCTTTGTTTCAAATATTTTAACTTTGGTAAAAAGATTTATTGGACAAGAAATTAAAAGAGCTTTTCCCTCTATCTTACCCTGTATTATCTCTCCTAAGCTTCCTGGGTAATACGTTGTTTTCTCCATTGCTGATACTCCCTTAGTGCATTTACTAGATACTTATTATCGCTA
Source organism: Fervidicella metallireducens AeB (assembly GCF_000601455.1). Lineage (GTDB taxonomy): Bacteria > Bacillota > Clostridia > Clostridiales > Caloramatoraceae > Fervidicella > Fervidicella metallireducens. The sequence continues at coordinate 66,031 of NZ_AZQP01000007.1, read as the reverse complement.
AAGTCCTTTATAGCCACCCTTATATAGCTATTATCAAGTCCTTCAAAGCTAGAAGCTTTTCTTACGAGAATTCCTTTTTTAGCAAGGTATTCAAATATATTATCCTCATTATCATCTAGAAGTTTAATCAATATAAAGTTACAATGGGTATCATAAACTTTTATATTTTCTATCCCCCTTAATTCAGAAAGTAAATATTCTCTTTGAACTGCTATGTAGTCCCTAGAGGAAGTTATATAGTGTTGATCATTAAAAATATGTTCAGCTGCTATTTCAGCAAAGGTGTTTACACTCCATGGCAAAGCAATTCTGTTGTATTTTTCTACCATTGTCTTTGAAGTAAATGCATAACCAAGCCTTACTCCTGGCAGGGCGAAGAACTTTGTTGCTGCACGAATTATACATATGTCCTCACTATCACTAAAAAGCTTTATGCTGTCATAATCCTCTGGACAGAATTCAAAAAAAGCTTCATCTAACAATAAAAAAGCATTCTTTTCCTTTATAGTTTCATGTATCTCAATTAATTCATTTTCCTTCATTCTCTTCCCAGTTGGATTGTTTGGATTACCAAGTATAAGAAGGTCTCCTTCACTAATGGTTTCTTTTATTAATTTAATATTTATTTCAAATTCTTCATCTAAAGGAAGCTTTACAATTTCCTTACCAAAAATTTCTGGTCTTTCAATGTACTCAGAAAAACAAGGAGTAACTACCACTACTCGATTGAACATAAATGATATGTTGTTTATAATCTCAACTGCTCCATTTCCAACAATAATATTTCCTGCATTACAACCAAGGTATTTAGCAATTTCCGACTTTAAATTTCTATACTGAATATCAGGATATTTTGTAAGCTCCTTTATTCCATTCAAAATTTTCTCTTTAAGTCCAAATGGCATCCCAATTGGATTGATATTGCTACTAAAGTCTCTAATTCTTCCATCATATAAGTGTCTATAAGTTAAAATATCTCCACCATGTTTCATATAAATCACTCCATAACTAAGAATAAATGCTTTCCGTCTTAACCCTTTGAATCCTTTAATCAGTGTTTTTATATTCACTTACTTATAATCAAACATATAACTGAATAGATAACCACAAACAAAACCTCAGTTCTAAACATTACTTCAACAGTCCTTTTGATATCATCTCTACTGAGTATTCGCCTTGCATCCCCTATTCTTGGTTTTTTCATTATTTGTCCAAAGTAAACATTGTCTCCCCCAAGCTGAACTCCTAAAAGCCCAGCAACAGCTCCCTCTGGGTATGCGCAATTGGGACTTTTGTGATTTTTTCTATCTCTTATCATTACTTTAAATCCACTTAAAACATCGTATTTAAATATTCCTGATATATTCATAAATATTCCAGTAAGTCTTGCAGGTATAAAATTGAACAAATCGTCTGTCTTTGCAGGAAAAAAACCTATATGTCTATATTTTTCATTCATATATCCAAGCATTGAGTCCATTGTATTTATCATTTTATATAAAGTTGCTGCTGGTGCTCCTCCTATCATTGCAAAAAATAAAGGTGCAATGACTCCATCCGCTGTATTTTCAGCAACTGTTTCAACTGTAGCCCTGACTATTTCCTGTTCGTCTAAATGCTTAGTTTCTCTTCCAACAATAAATGAAAGCTTATATCTAGCCTCTTCTATTCCCTTATCAAATGCCTTTAATATATTTACTGCTTCATCCCTTAAACATCTTGCAGCTATACATGTATAGATGATATATATGTTAACTATATGATAGACATATGTGTAAGGTTTCAATAGTTTTAAAATTATATAAGTAATCCCAAAGGCTAAAAGCATATTAACTATTACTATAAAAAAGCCTCCAATAACCAATCCTCTATCACTTTTTGCAACTTTCCTTACAAGCTTATCCTCAAAGGCTATAGTATTTCCCATAAACCTTATTGGATGGGGCCAGGTTGGTGGGTCACCAATTATAAAATCTATAACTACAGCAATTAATAAATCTAACATTAGTCCCTCCCAATTAATTTATATATATAATCCATATCAAGATTATCTTTATAAATCTCTGCAAGTTTTTCAAGCTCCTCTTCTCTTCTTTCTCTAAGATCTACTGATTTCTTTTCCTCAAGATTTTTACTTCTTCTTATCCTGTTTAATATAAATTCTCTAAATTCATTTGAATCAAAAATACCATGAATGTATGTTCCAAAATACTTGTCTCCAACATGCTCTCCATCAGTATAATCAACCATTTCACCCTGTTTAGTGTTAATTTTTACAAATGGATTTTCATTATTAAAGGTCTTTCCTGAGTGTATTTCATATCCATAAATCTTATGTCCAAGAGCTGTTCCTTCTACATTTGTTGTAATCTTTTCTCCTTTAAATACAGTAATTGTATTAAAAATTCCAAGTCCCCTTTCAACTTCACCCTTGTTTACTTCCCAACCTTCTTCATCAATTATTTCTCTTCCAAGCATTTGATATCCACCACATATTCCAAATACTGTTCCTTTGAATTTCTTAATAACCTCTTCAAATCCTGCTCTTTTCAACCATCTAAGATCTTCAATTGTATTTTTGCTTCCTGGTATTACTATCATGTCTGCATATCCAACTTCTTCAGGTGACGTTATATATCTTACATTTACATCCTCATCAAATCTGAAGGCATCAAAATCTGTGAAGTTTGATATTCTTGGCGTCTTTATAACACAAATATCTATGTCCCCACCCTTTGTACAGTTAAAGTGAGTTGCTCCATCTTCTTCATCAAGTTTAATATTCATAAATGGAATAACTCCAACAACTGGTATTCCTGTTAACTCTTCAATCTTATCAAGCCCACCTTGAAGTATAGATTTATCTCCTCTGAACTTATTTATAATAATTCCCTTTATTCTTTTCCTTTCATGTTCCTCAAGAAGCATAATTGTTCCATAAATTGAGGCAAATACTCCACCTCTATCTATATCTGCAACAAGAAGAACTGGTACATCTGCCATTTCTGCCATCCCCATGTTAACTAGGTCATCATCTTTTAGATTTATTTCTGCTGGGCTTCCAGCCCCCTCTAACACCATAACATCACATTTTGCCTGAAGCTCATTATATATTTCCTTTATCATAGCTTTTAACTGGGGCTTAAACTCATAATATTCCACTGCATCCATATTCATATATGGCTTTCCCTTTATAATAACCTGACTTTTCCTATCAGAAGTAGGTTTTAAAAGTATTGGGTTCATAAGTGCCGAAGGTTCAATTCTTCCAGCCTGTGCCTGAAGAACCTGAGCCCTGCCCATTTCCAACCCCTCCATTGTAACATAAGAATTTAATGACATATTCTGAGCCTTAAATGGAATTACTCTAAGCCCATTATTATTGAATATTCTACAAAGGGCTGCTGCTGTTAAACTTTTTCCTGCTGAAGATGCTGTTCCTACTACCATTATTCCTGCCATACTACCACTCCTTGTAAACACATATTATTAATAAAATTAAATTATATAAAAATATTGCAAATCTTCTTTTTGTTGAACTAGAAAAATTTTTATGAAAATAACAAGTATGTCCTCGATAACATCTGCTATTTATTGCTTCTTTTATTTCCTTCCATCTTCTAAATGTATTAATAAACAACAAACCTGCTACCTTTCCTGAATTTAAAACCTTTGATTTGAAATCATCAAATCCACCTCTGGCTTTAACTGCACTGTGTAAAATAAAAAACTCATCCTCAATAAGTATGAGAAACCTCTGCATGCTTTTTGCAATATCACATATATCCCTGAGGTTCTCATTTTTTGATATAACATATAGCAAATCATCAATAGGTGTAGTAAATGCAAGATATGTAACTGCAAGTCCACCTGAAAGACATTTTAATAGCACTATTAAACAATACCCTATACCATAATCAAATACAAAAGTTACTGAAGACATTAACGCAAAGCCAAGAATACCTAAAACAAACTTTAAAACAAGTTTTAAAGGATTTTTAGATATAATATGCAGTGCTATAAAAACTAATATATTAATTGCTGGCATCAAAATACTTCTTGTAAATCCAATAATTAGTATTGGAATTATACAAAAGGCCGCTTTCTCATATGGATGTATATTTGCCAGTTTGCTGTTCTTTGCATAGGCTGTTACTATTCTGAACATTTCTTTTCCTTCCTTGATATCATACTAGTACTTCTGATAAATTTCCAAATGAATTTAGTGCCTTTATGTACATGTACCCATTATCTACTGATATTATATTGACTGTTCCATGATTAACTTGAAACTTATAAAAATGCTCTTTACTGCCAAATACTAATGACATTGCACATCTTATTACCCCTCCATGGGTTACTGCTAAAACTCGTTTGTGTTTATAACTTACATCCTTAATAAAATCTTCTACTCTGCCAAATAGTTCTGAAAGGCTCTCACCCTCTGGAATCTTATAATTTATATAATCTCTAGTCCACCAAGAATATTCTATTGGGTACTTTTTTTCTATTTCCCTATAATGAAGTCCATCAAATATCCCAAAATTTATTTCTCTGAGCCTTTCATCTATTGAATAACTTTTTTCCAGAAGTTCTATTGTCTGCTTTGCCCTCTTTAAAGGACTTACATAAACTGCATCAAATTCAATTTCCTTTAAGTAATTATTCAAATTTTTAATTTCGTTTTTTCCTTCAAAAGAAAGCTCATCATCAATTGCTCCAAGGTAGCATCCCTTTTTATTTATCTCAGTTCTTCCATGTCTTATAAAAACTATCTCCATAAACTCACCGCCATAAATACTGTTAAGCTCACAATTTCACAAAGCTCAGTGCATGCTCCATAAACATCCCCTGTTAATCCATCTATTGTTTTATAGGACAATTTCATTAACAAAAGAGCAAATATCACAACACTGACAAGAGCAATTAAGAACATTGTCCTTACTGTTACTAACCCTATTACTGTAAGTATTATAGTTGCTGAAATAAAATACTTTTTCGTAGGGTTAGCAGTAAACATATCACCCATACCACCTGGTCTGGCACTTTTCCCAAAAGAAAAAAGCATTGAAGATGCTGTTCTTCCTAATGCACAGGAAAATATTAATGCTGGTATTACTAATCCTGCTGGTATGTTTTTTATAATCACATACTTGGCTAATATATCAAATATTATAGCTATCACTCCAAAGGTTCCAACTCTGCTATCCTTCATTATTTCAAGTATTCTTTCTTTAGAACGTGCCGAAAAGAACCCGTCTGCTGTATCTGATAAACCATCAACATGTATTCCACCAGTAACAAAAATAATAGTAAAAACTGCTGAAAGTGATGCTATATCATTATTTATGAATTGAAACAAATAATATACTCCTCCTGATATTAAGCCAACAACAACTCCTACAAATGGGAAGAAAAATGCACCTCTTGAAAGAGTCTTGCTGTCCATATCAACTGGGATATTTATTGGTAATCTTGTTAAAAACTGAAGCATTAAAATAAAAGCCTTAATCATTATTTAAGCCTTAATGGCAATCCACATGCTACAATATAAACCTCGTCGCACATGGAGGCTATTTTTTGGTTTACTCTTCCAACAATATCCCTGTAAACCCTTGCCACATGGTTTTCAGGAACTATTGAATCTCCTACTTCATTTGTTACCATAACAAGATTACCATCTATATTTCTTACAGCTTCTACTAATTTTGATATTTCATTTACAACGGTATCTTCAACTTCCCTTTGTTTATCAAATGGAATTTTCTCATAATCCTTAGTTATATCAAACATGATATTAGAAGTTAATACAGTTATACAATCTAAAAGATAGTTTTGTATGCCGCATACTGCTTCTTCAAGATTATAGTTATTCTCAAAAGTTTTCCATTCTTTAGGACGTTGCTCCCTATGGAGCCTTATTCTATCTTCCATCTCCTTGTCATATATTCTTGACGTTGCAATATAAACAACATCCTTAATACCCAGATATTGAGATTCCGCAAAGGTACTTTTACCACTCCTTGCGCCACCTGTTACTAAAACTATCCTTGCCATAACATCACCTTATATCCACATAATTATTTTTATCTAAACAAGCATCATCAAAGGTTCCCATATTATTAATGGTATATAGTGCAGCCTCAATAACATTAAATGCTAAAGGACATCCTGAACCTTCTCCAAGTCTCATCTTTAAATTAAGTATTGGCTCTAGTACAAGTTCCTTCATCATATAAACTGCACCAGGCTCAGCTGAAAGATGTGACGGAAACATGTACTCCCTTGCCAGAGGATTTAATCTATATGCACAAAGGGCTGCTGCTGAAGCAATAAACCCATCAATTACTATTGGAACCCTGTTTTTAGCAGCTCCTAAAAAGCATCCACATAAACCTGCTATATCATATCCACCAACCTTAGCAATTACATCAATCACATCCTCCCTATTGGTTTATTAACCTCTAATGCCCTTTTAACTACATTTTTTTTATGTTCGAACTGCTCGTTAGTAAGTCCTGAACCCTTACCAACTACAATGCCAGCATCAAGACCAGATAAAGCACTTAAAACTGCTGCACTTGTAGTGGTATTTCCTATTCCCATTTCACCAGTTCCAAAGATATCATATCCATCTTTCACAAGGTTATCTATTATTTCTATTCCTGTTTCTATGGCTATTATTGCCTGTTCCCTTGTCATAGCTGGTCCTTTAACTATATTTTGTGTTCCATAGGATATTTTTTTATTTATAATCATAGGATTATCAAAATCCGCATCTACACCTATATCTACAATTGTCAAATCTGTATTGGTAAACTCTGATAGCACACAAACTCCAGTTATTTTTCTTGTGAAATTATTTGTTACAATTGCTGTTGTTTCCTTTGGATTAGTACTAACTCCCTCATCAACTACTCCATTATCTGCACACATAATGATAATATTTTTTTTGTTCATTTTATTTTGTAATTTTCCTGTAATACCTGCGATTCTAGCAGCTATATCTTCAAGTATTCCTAAGCTTCCAATTGGTTTACTCAGATTATCTATGTAATTCCAAGCTTGATCCATCGTTTTTTTATCTAATTCCTCAATATTATTTAGGGTTTTCATTAATAAATTCATACAAATTCCTCCAAAAATAAATTCCCCTGACCAATGGAGGCAGGGGATAAGGCATATCCTGATACATAAAAAAACTCACCGTCCAAGGTGAGGGTAATGATCTATGCATAATCACTTATATGCCGTTAACCTTCCCTCCGAAGGATTAGCTAAAGACTAGGCAGGTCTCCTGGCTGACGGGTCATTCTCCTCCTACCTTCCCAGCATTGCCAGTGGTTAGGATTCGTCTCCGTATACAGTAGCGGGGGCTGCAGCGGATTTTCACCGCTTTCCCTATTAAACCATATCGGTACCGTAGACTTTTTAAAACAAATATTCTATTACTATCTAAATTATAATTGCAGTTAACGCATATTTCAAGAACTTTTTATATAATTCAAAATATATTGTTTAAGTGAAATTTTGACGAAAAAGGTTATTCCACATGGAATAACCTAAAAAATTACTAATTAATAATTCTTGTTGCCCCAACATACCTTGCAGCATAGTAACTTTCCGATAATGCAGTTACTGTTATACCTTTACTTGAAGAAGCATGTATAAACTTTCCTTCTCCAATATAAATTCCAACATGTGAAATTCCTGGCTTATAAGTTTCAAAGAAAACTAAATCCCCTTTTTGGAGCTCAGATTTTGGAACTGATTGTCCTAATGTTGCCTGTCCAGCTGCTGTATGAGGTAAATTAATACCCATTTTATCAAAAACAAACATTGTAAAGCCTGAACAATCAAATCCTGAAGGTGATGATCCTCCAAATACATAATGAACTCCCATATACCTTTTTGCAATAGAAATCAACTCATCAGCATTAACATCGCCTAATACTCTGCCAGTTCGCCCTACAATATAGCTACCTCTACTCTTTGAACGTACTATTTTTTTCTTTTTTGATGTTGTCTTTTTAGCTTTTGAAGACTTCTTTTTTGCTGTTTTAGTTGATGTTGTTTTTTTCTTTGCTGCACTTTTACTTGAAGTGGAGCTTTTTTTAGATGTAGTTTTCTTTGCTACTTTTTTAGATGTTTTTTTTGTAACTGCATATGTTGTTACCTCACTACAAGTGAAAGCAAACATACACATAAAAACGATGGAAAGAACGATTTTTTTGTAGTTTTTCATGTAATTCCCCTTCCTGCCTCCGAAGTTAGCTGACGGTTCGGGAGAAGGTCTTCCCTACTAGTTGTTACTAGATTCACCCCAACATTGGTTCCTCCGTACCATCTCTGGATTCGGCTAAAATTTTATGTGAATATTTCACATATACTTATTTATATATTATATTTTGTTAAGCCACAAAAATCAACCTATTTTAGAATCCAATATCTTCCTTGACCAATATCACTATACCCCTCCCCCTTGTATTTTGTCTGTAGGTAACTACATAGTGAGTACATATTCTTTCATCAGAAGAACAATCTACACAATTTCCTACTTGAACACAAGGTGTTTTCCTATTAAGTCTTTTTGAGTTAATGGGTGATGCATAGTTTCTAACCCTTTCATATGCGTCATCAAGGTTTTTTACTATTTTATTCCACCCAGCAATTATCACTATTTTCTTAGGTCCAAAAATCATAGCTGCAACTCTATTACCATTACCATCAAGATTTACAAGTTCTCCATTTTCAGTAATCGCATTACTGCTTGTTATATAAAAATCAGCAAAGAAACTTTCTCTATAAAGTTTGCCTATATCATCTGGTGATAATCCTTCTTTATATCTATCTAGAAGATGATAATCATTATTTCTTAGATATTCAATAGCTCCTGCTTCAATAATTGACATTGAGCCACCAAATGAAACTGTTGAATTTTTTGGAATTATATCTTTTAAAATACCATTTACGTCATCTTTTTTTTCGACAATATAAACTTCATAATTATTCTTCTCTAACGCCTGTTTAGTCTTTTCTAACTGCACTTCCCTATACCATAACACATTCTTATCCATTTTTTACACTCCCTTCTTTTCAAAGATAATCATCTTCCCAGCAGAGCCCTCATTTGAAAAGTCTGCAGCCCTAGTCGGCTTGTACCCATTATTCTTCCAAAACTGCTGTGCCCTTTTGTTTTCAAACATCACAACAGCATTAATTTGCTTAACACTATATTTTGTTTTAAAATAATTTTCAATATCTTCTATTACCTGAGTACCTATTCCTGCTTCTCTATATTCTTTTATTATAATAAATGATAAAACCCAAAGCTCCGGTTCATTTATATTTTCAAGCCTTCCCTTAATTATTCCAACTAGTTTTTCATTTTTATATATTCCTAAAAAATATTCTAAGCTGTTTACCAATGTTTCAAAATATCTTTCTTTAATATCCTCAATTTGAAATTCTTCTTTTCTCCCTAATGCTTTCAAGCTATCCTCTGATTGGTTAACACACTCTAAAACACTCTTAAGATCAGTAACGTTTATATTTTTTATGTCTAAATCCCCATTAACGATTTGTACCGGTATCATACTATCACCTGTCTTTTTCATTTGTAGTTTCAAACTAAATATATTATTCTATAAAAGAATTTAAATTCCTTTAAAGTAAAATAATAATTTGATAGCATAATCCCCTATCGTTTATGTAGCCATTACATACCCTATTTATAAATCATTTTATACATTTTATAGTTAGCCTTTATTTTTATAACATAGTTTCTTGTCTCATTAAATGGTATCTCTTCTATATTCAATCTTTTATCAGTGCTGTTTCTAACCCATTTTCTAACATTCCCCTCTCCCCCATTATATGCTGCAATTACACAATCCATGTTACCATTGAAATCCTTATATAATTTTGAAATATAGTAACATCCAAATTTAATATTAGTCTGAGCCTCAAAAAGTTTTTCCTCGCTATAATCTTGTTCACCAAGAAGGGAAGCAATATATTTACCGGTTTTTGGCGTTATTTGCATGAGACCTCTAGCATTTTTGTTTGATATTGCATACGGATTAAATTTACTTTCTACTTTAATAAAGGAAAAAATTAAATTCGGATCTAAATTATACTCTTTACTATACATATATACGTATTTTTTATAATGCTGAGGATAAAAATTTTTTAAAATAATCTTATAATTTATAGCAATAAACACAAAGATCAATATTACAATTAGACTAAGAACCTTCTTCAAAACTAAATTCCTCCAACCCCATTATATCTTTAATTATTTTTCTTGTTTGCAGTTTCACATTCTCTAAATCCCCATTGTTATCGATTATAAAATCAGCATATTTAACTTTATCTGATAAGGGCATTTGTGAATTTATTCTTTTAAAGGCTTCCTTCTCAGATATTTTATCTCTTTGCATAAGCCTTTTTAATTGTGTTTCTTTATTGACACAAACTAAAACGACATAATCAACTAATTTATAAAAACCAGCTTCTATTAATAATGCAGCATCCACAACACATAATTTTTTCCCTGATTTATCCTTTAAATCTATCTCATATTTTATATGCTTTTCTATGACTGGATGAGTAATTTTATTTAATTTATTAAGTGAATATTCGTCAGAGAACACTATCTCTCCTAATTTTTTTCTGTTAAGGCTTCCATCAGAATTTATAACCTCGTTTCCGAATTCTTCAGCTATCTTATCTAAGATATCTGATCCTTTTTTAACTATTTCCCTGGCTATTAAATCTGCATCTATAATATCTATATGAAATTCAGTTTTTAATATGTTAGAAATAGTACTTTTTCCAGAAGCAATTCCTCCTGTAAGTCCAATAACCTTCAAATTATCACCTACTTCGTTTCATACCAGTTTTCACCTAGATTAATGTCTACTATTAGCGGTACTGCTAAGGAAACAGCTTTTTCCATCTCAGTTCTGACAAGATTCACAACATCGTCTGCTTCTTCTTTTTCAACCTCTAAAATTAATTCATCATGTACTTGTAATATTAATTTGGATTTTAAATTATTTTCTTTTAGTCTTTTATCTACATTAACCATTGCAATTTTTATTATATCTGCCGCACTTCCTTGAATTGGAGTATTCATTGCTAACCTTTCACCAAACATCCTTACATTTTTATTGGTTGAATTTATTTCAGGTATAAATCTAATTCTATGCATCAAAGTTTTAACGTAATTTTTTTCTCTTGCTTCTCTAATTGTATCATCCAGATATTTTTTAACTCCCTTATATCTTTCAAAATAGTTCTCTATATATTTTTTTGCTTCCTTTACACTGACCTTTATATCCTTTGATAACCCAAAATCGCTTAATCCATAAATAATTCCAAAATTTACAGCTTTTGCATTGCTTCTCTGCAATTTTGTAACTTCATCCATTGATATTCCAAACACTTCCGAAGCTGTCCTTGTGTGTATATCTTGGTTATTTATAAATGCGTCTATTAAATTTTCATCCTTTGATAAATGTGCAAGTACCCTTAGTTCAATTTGTGAATAATCAGCTGATAAAATTAAGTTATCCTTTTTTGATGGAATAAAAGCTTTTCTTATAGTCCTTCCATATTCCATTTTTATTGGTATATTTTGGAGGTTTGGCTCAGTGCTTGAGATTCTCCCTGTAGCAGTTACTGTCTGATTAAAATTTGAATGTATCTTTCCATCTGATTCAACCGCTGCAATTAAACCATCTATATATGTTGATTTCAGCTTAGTAAGCTGTCTATAACTTAATATTTTTTCAATTATTTCGTGTTTTCCTAATAATTCCTCTAAAACTTCTGCACTTGTGGAGTATCCAGTTTTAGTTTTCTTTATAATGGGAAGTTGTAATTTTTCAAAGAGTATTACTCCTAGCTGTTTTGGTGAATTTATATTAAACTCTTCTGCAGCAATATCATATATTTCTGCTGTAAGCTTATCTATTTCTTCTGAGAGTTCAAATCCTATTTCGTTAAGTGTATTTTTATCAATCTTAAATCCTTGGATCTCCATTTTAGCCAACACTTCACATAAAGGCATCTCAATATTATTAAATAGTTCTAACATTTCATATTGGTGCATCTTCTCCAACATTAAAGCCTTTATGTTTTCCATGCTTTCAAGAAACATTACAGTTATATTTTTTGAATTTTCTTCATTAACTGGTGGCAAGTTTAGTTCAGTAAATTTTTCAAGTATGGTTGTAATTCCATAATCATTTTCTGATGGATTTAAAAGATATGCCGCAATCTCAAAATCGAAATCAACTGCTGCCAAATTTATATTATTTTTCTTTAGGTAACTGTAAACCCTCTTTAAGCCAAAGGTGTTCTTTTTTATTTCATCTGACTCAAAAATCTCTTTAAAATCACTAATTTTTTCTCTCGTTACATATAAATTTTTATCCACCATCATACCATTTACTTCATTACCGCTATATGTAAATACAAAATTAAATGTCTTTTCCTTAGTTATTTTATCAAATACTGATGAATCGCCAAGGTATTCCTTTATTTCTGGTAGTCCTATTTCCTTAATTTCCTTTTTTTCTTCTAATTTTATTCTATCCCCTAAACTTTTAAACTCCATTAGTTTAAATAATTCTTTTACCATAGCAGCATCATAATCTTCTACCTTTATATCATCCAATTTAAAATCTATTGGTACATTTCTATCGATTGTTGCTAATTTTTTACTTAAGAAAGCATCATCCCTATGTTTTTCAAGATTTTCTTTTAACTTTTTTCCCGAAACCTTATCAAGATTTTCAAAAACGTTTTCAAGTGTCTTATACTCTAATAATAACTTTATAGCTGTTTTTTCACCAACCCCTGGAACCCCTGGTATATTATCCGATGCGTCACCCATTAAACCTTTTAAATCAATTATTCCTTCAGGCGTAAGACCATATTTATCTTTTATTTGTTGGATATCATATAAATCTGTTTCAGTTATGCCCTTTTTAGTTATTATAACCCTTGTGTATTTTGAAACAAGTTGTAACGCATCCCTATCACCAGTGTAAATATATACATCAAGCTCAGGTGACTCAAACTTTTTTGCTATTGTTCCAATTATATCATCCGCTTCATATCCCTCTATCTCAAAAATTCCAACATTAAATGCTTGGAGTAATTCCTTAACAGGCGGGAACTGCTGTGCTAAATCATCAGGCATTTTTTTTCTCCCTGCTTTATAATCCTCATATTCTTTATGTCTAAATGTTGGAGCCTTTTTATCAAAAGCTGCTGCTATATAGTCTGGTTTCATCTCCTCAAGTATTTTGAGAAGCATTGTAGTAAACCCATAAACTGCTCCAGTTGGTTGTCCATTTGAAGTAGTCATTGGCGGAAGTGCATAATAAGCTCTATTTAATAAACTATTAGCATCTAAAATAACTAGTTTCCTTTTATTCAATTTAATCTCCCCTTAACCTTTAATTAAATATATTATATACAATAACTTTCATTATGTAAAAGTCAACCAGAAATTCATGTTAATTTAGAGTAAAATTTACCCTTTCAATTATTTATTGAATATATGATTGTTGTTAAAAAAAGCAACCTTACGGCTGCTTTTTTAATATTTCTATTACAACTTTATCTTCTTTAACTTCATTCAACATCTCAAGCTGAATATTATCTCTGTTAACTTCTTCTAAAAAATTTTTAAAATCCTCTTCTGTTAAGGAAAAAATATTATCAGAAAGTTTTGTAGAACCAGCTAAAATCAATCTAACTTTTTCTTCCTCCTCATCATTAATATATAACTGATAATTAACAACATAACTTTTATCACTAAAGTCCGAAGATGTTTTATTAGAGTTATTATTTAATACCTCATCATTAATATCGTTATTTTTAAAATCTGTTACTTGAGTCTTCTCTTTTTTATCATAACTGTAATTTTTTTCCGATGTATCCTTTTCCTTTCTTTCCTGTTGAAGTTTTACATCATTTGTCTTTTCAGCTAAACTTTTTTCAGTAGCTTGACTTATATTCTTTTTTGTTGTTTCTAACCTGTCATTTGTTATATTTGCAGAAGACATATTTTTATCTGTAGTTGTATTTTCATTTGATAGAGAATATTGAGTTACCCCAGGAGCCTGTTTTGCTACACCTCTATCCTCCATTATATTTTTTGATAATTCTTTTTTATCCTTTAGGTATCCTGTTTCCTCAGACTTTTTCAAATTATGGAAAGGTAGATAAATACTTCTTGCACCAACAAAAATTAAAATTGCGGCAGCCAACCCTGTTAAGAATTTATGGTTTAATTTTTGTTTTTTATGCAAAGTATGCTCATTTATCATCCTGTCAATAATTTCATTGTGTAACTCATCAGGTGCCGTTTCTTCTAATTCAAATAGTAAACCTGCTTCTAATTCTTCATTTTTATCTAAATCATTCAAATATCTTTCTAAACTCATATCAGCACCCCCTTCTGATTCCTGTCTTTGTCAATTCGTTTTTTAGTGCTTCCCTTGCCCGGTTAATTCTGGATTTTACAGTTCCAATTTCAAGCCCTAATATTTCTGATATTTCCTGGTATGAAAGTCCATTTATATCTCTTAATATAATAATTGTCCTATGATCATTACTTAGCCTTAATATACACTTTTTAATTATATTTTTTATCTCATTTTTTTCTACAATGCTTTCCACCCTGTATTCATTATCTATTTCAAATTTGGATGCCTCTTCAAATGATATCTCAGCTTTTTTCTTTTTTAAATAATCAATGCATGTATTGTAAGTAATTCTATATATCCATGTTGATATTTTACTGTTACCTTGAAACTTTTCAATTGACTTATATATTTTCAAACATACATCCTGCGTTACGTCACGTGCATCTTCTTTATTCTTTAAGGTATAATAGGAAAGATTATATATCTTGTTTTCATATATACTAAAAAGTTTTTCAAAGGCTAATAAATCTTTATTCTTACACCTCTCAATAAGCTCCATTTCTTCCATATCTCTACCTCCTGCTTATACGTTTCAAATAAAAGTCATAGGAGTTTCTTATATCTTCAATGGAGTCTCCACCAAATTTATTTAAAAATTCCTTAGTTATTTCAAAGGCTAAAATATTTTCACATACAACACCTAATGATGGAACTGCACATGTATCAGAGCGTTCATATCTACTTATAGCTTCCTCTCCATTCAATTTTACTGTCTTTATACCCTTCCTTGTTGTTGGTATTGGCTTCATATAAACTTTAATCACAACAGGCATTCCATTGGTTATTCCTCCTTCTATCCCCCCTGCATAATTTGTTGAACGCTTATAGTAATCATTTTCTACAATAATTTCATCATTCACTTCGCTGCCATATGAACATGAAGCCATAATACCCTCACCAAATTCCATTGCTTTCACAGCCTGTATTGACATTATAGCACCTGAGATTATATAATCCATCCTTCTATCATA
The DNA here is from genome assembly GCF_000601455.1 of Fervidicella metallireducens AeB. Taxonomy (GTDB): domain Bacteria; phylum Bacillota; class Clostridia; order Clostridiales; family Caloramatoraceae; genus Fervidicella; species Fervidicella metallireducens. Next base: position 50,553 of record NZ_AZQP01000007.1, on the reverse strand, counting down.
ACTTGAATAACTTCCTAACCCACATGGTATATTATAAGCTATTACTTCAACCTCTCCTCCTAATGTTTCTCCCTTTTCTTTAGCTAATTCAATTTCTTCAATCATCCTTTTTTCTATCTTAGCATCAAAACACCTGATTTGTGACTCCTCTATACGTTTAATGTTTTCTTCAGCACTCATATCAACTCTGCTTAAATCCTCCACTTTTCCTATCCTTAATACCCTGCTGACTATTTTGACGTCAAATTTATTTAAAAGTTCCATACAAATTGCTCCAATAGCAGTTCTTATTGCTGTTTCTCGAGCACTTGCCCTCTCAATTACATTTCTTATATCATTAAGATTATATTTTAAAATTCCATTTAAATCAGCATGTCCTGGCCTTGGAACAGTAATCTTTCCAGTATATTCCTTTTGTATATCCATAATGTCCATCCAATTTTTATAATCCTTATTATATATTAACATAGATATAGGGGAGCCAGTTGTTTTGCCACCTCTAATACCTGATAAGATTTCTACCTGGTCATATTCTATTTTCATTCTTTCTCCTCTCCCATACCCCCTTTGTCTTCTAGCCAATTGCAGATTTACTCTGTTTATATCTATTTCAACATTTGAAGGAAACCCTTCAATAATTGCAACCAATCCTTTACCATGGGATTCTCCTGCATCAAGAAATCTTAACATAAATTCAACCCCTTTACATATTTAAACAGTTTTACATTTTTTCTTATCCAGTATTTAATTTTACCATAAATATTATCATTCTTCATATATAGTTAATGTATACTACGTTAATTTAATCTGGAAATTATATAAAAAATATTATAATATATTAAATAGAAAGGAGGTTTTAACTATGATGTTGCCAAAAGGTGCACCATGGTATGTAATAGTTTTAATTTTCACTGCTATTGCAATTTTTTCAATAATAATATTTAATTTCTTAAGGGTTACATTACTTAAAAAGTACAAAATCAAAAAAAGTGTTCTTTTTATTTTAATGACCTTTATGTTGTTTATGCCATTGTTGTTTCAAAAATTTTACACTAGTAATGTTTTAATCCCATATGTCCAAGTTATTGTCTTTTCTGTCCTTATGTTAATTTATCTTGAAACTGCTAAAATCGATCGTGAAAATAAAAATAAACCGGTTGTTGGAAGACCAAAGGCAAAACCTAATAGAGCCAAAAATGATAACAAATAATAAAATGTTTGTTATTCTATTAATCAGTAATTGTTTACATAATAAGCAAGTGAGCTATATTTTAATGCTTCACTTGCTTTGTTATTAAAATATAATTGTGTATTGTATATTCTTTTAAAATTTATTGTTGACTTAAAATAATTTTGGATTTATAATAAAACATGTCAACAGGAACAGTATATTGCATGCCGAAGTGGTGGAATTGGCAGACGCGCCGGACTCAAAATCCGGTGGAGTAAAATCCGTGCGGGTTCGACCCCCGCCTTCGGCACCAGTTATACCAAGATTAAAGAGCATTGAGTGTTGAATTCAATGCTCTTTTTTATTTGGATTCTAATTCTTGTAGATACTTAATTATCTTTATACTATTTAATTATTATAAAAGAATTCCTATTTAAATTTAAGTTTATATCACCATTATTTATATTCATATCTCCTTTTCCTTTAATTATTTCTCCCTTTAACTGTATATCCTGTGGCAGATGAATTGTTAAAGTAACAGAACTGTCACCCAGGTTATGAACTATAAGGTTTGAATTGCTTTCATAAGTTCTTAAATAAGCCAATGTTTTATCATCTGTATTTAATAGCTTTATATCTCCTTTTGTTAAAACATCGTTAGACAATCTAAACTTGATCATATCCCTGTAAAAGTTAAGCAAGGAATCATTCTTGTTATCCATTTCCTCAACTGAAGTTGAATTTTTCCCTATATTATAATCTAATCTTTCCCATGTTGTTTGCCCCTTGCCACTGTTTTTGTACCATTTAAATGGTTCCCTTATTTTTTCATCAGGCTTCTCACCTAACATTCCTATCTCTTCACCATAATAGATAAATGGATTGCCTGGGAGTGTTAGGTAGATTGCAGCAGCTGTTTTCATTTTTTCCATTGACTTTAGCCTTGACATTACTCGATTCATATCATGATTAGTAAGAAAAGGTGCATCTACAAAGTTCTTATTAATGTTCCCATATTTAGGATAGGTGTTTTCCATGATTAATTTAAGATTTACAGTTCTTCCAGAAGTTGCAGCCTTTATTATTTCTTCTGCTAGGGGAAAATTAAAGCATGAATCCATGACCTTAAAGTACTTTCCTATTATATTTTCACTAGTCCAAATTTCTCCCACCAGATACGTATCACTTTTTATAATTCTGACATAATCACCAAACTCCTGCCACCAGATTAAAGTATCTTGAATTCTATTTTGGGGATAAATATGCCTAGCCGCATCTATTCTAAAACCATCTACTCCTTTATCAAGCCAGAATTCTGCAATTTCTTTTATTTCTTTTCTTACTCTTTTGTTATCAAAATTTAAATCTGGCATTTCTGACCAAAAATTTGCATAATAAAATGAATCACCACTTTTATGCCATGCCCTTTGCCCAATGTCAGACAACTCAGTTAGATTTGTATTTTTATCTGACCAAACATAATAATCTCTATATTTATTGTTTTTTGATTTTCTAGCTTCAATAAACCATGGGTGCATGCTACTTGTGTGATTTGGAACAAAATCAATTATCACTTTTATGTTTCTTCTGTGAGCTTCTTTTATTAGATTAACAAAATCCTCAAAAGTTCCAAGTTCTTCTTTAATCCTGTAGTAATCTGTAACATCATAGCCGTGATAGCTTGGTGATTCAAATATTGGACTTAACCATATTCCATTCACACCTAGGTTTTGTATATAATCCAATTTTTCTTCAATTCCCTTTAAATCTCCAATTCCATCACCGTTGCTATCGTAAAATGATCTAACAAATATTTCATAGAAAACCATACCTTTTTTCTCAGTAATAGGGACTTTGATATTGATTTTACTTAAATCTAATGGCTTTACTTCTTTATGTGCAAACTTGCACATTCTGCAAAAAATAATAGCCTTTCACTGCTAAACCTAAGATAATCGTTGCAATAATAAATAATATTAATTTTTTCTTCATTTTCCTCCTCCTTTTTTCAAAAATTACTTACTGAAATATAATTCAATTTTTATTTTCATTTTCCTTCTGAAAATCAAATACTTTATTAAATTTAAGAATAATAAAGGATTTCAAAAAAAGTTAAAGAGTAAGGAAAATGCCCTTACTCCTTAAACTGTCATCTTCTATCCTTTACGAGGTCAATGGTTCCTAATACAACATGGGCTAATCCAAAACCGATGATGCCGGCTGCTACCATAGGCTTAATTTCATGTCTTGGCATTCCTCTTTTTTTCATGTCAATACCCCTCATTGTAGCTCCAGCTGCTGTTACTACTGTACCTAGCATTGTTGGAATTAAACCTTCTCTTATCATAAAGAACCCTCCCTCTATATAGATATCGATGTCATTATTATAATTCTCTATAAAATCAAATATTATTCCTTATATTATTAACTGATAAAACTACTGGTTAAATTAAAATAAAAAGTTAAACCCCATAATTTACCTGATAAATCATGGGGCTTAAATCAATGTTTTTTAAGCTTCGATTAAGAATACTTTATATGCCTTATAAGTTTCATATATATCAGCTTTACTTGCAATTTCCCAAGGTGCATGCATACTCAACAATGCGACACCACAATCAACCACTTCCATGCCATATTCTGCAAGGATATATGCTATTGTACCACCACCGCCTTGATCAACCTTTCCAAGTTCTGAAGATTGCCATACAATTCCATTAGCATTAAAGATGTCTCTAATCTCTCCAATAAACTCAGCATTTGCATCATTACATCCAGCTTTTCCTCTTGCACCAGTATATTTAGTTATTACTATACCTTTTCCAAAATAAGCTGCATTTTTCTTCTCAACAACTCCTGGAAAATTAGGATCAACTGCACAAGTAACATCTGATGACAACATTTTTGAATTAGCAAGTGCACGTCTTAATTTCAATTCACTGTATTGTCCTAAAAGGTCCATAACCTCTGCAACAGTATTTTCAAAGAATCTTGAATGCATACCAGTTGCACCATTGCTTCCTATTTCTTCTTTATCAACAAACAATGCTACACATGTTTTCTCTGGTTCCTGAATTTCAAGCATAGCTCTTAAAGAAGTATAAGCACATATTCTATCGTCATGTCCATATGCCATAACCATGCTTCTATCTAAACCTACATCTCTGGATTTTCCAGCTGGAACTATTTCTAATTCTGCAGTAACAAAATCCTCTTCATCAATACCATACTTTTCATTTAAAATTCTTAAAATATTATACTTTACCCTTGCCTTTGCTTCTTTATCTTCAATTGGCATACTTCCAAACAATACGTTCAGGTCTTCCCCTTCTATACCTTTTGCTAGCTTTTTCTCCATTTGATCAGCAGCTAAATGAATCAATAAATCAGAGATATACACAACTGGATCATTTTCGTCTTCACCAATAACAACATTTACCTTTTCTCCACCCTTTTTAATAATTACACCATGGATGGCAAGAGGAATTGTTACCCACTGGTATTTTTTTATTCCTCCATAATAATGAGTATCTAATAAAGCAAAACCCTCGTCCTCATATAAAGGATTAGCTTTAACATCTATTCTTGGGGAATCAATATGTGAACCAACAATATTCATTCCATTCTCCATAGGTTCCTTACCTATTATGAACATAGCTACTCCTTTACCTTTATTGACAGCATAAACCTTATCTCCATTTGCTAATTTTTTACCATTTTTTATTGCTTCATTGATATCTATGTACCCATTTTCCTTAGCTATGCGAACAATCTCATCTGTTGCCTCTCTTTCAGTTTTAGCAACATCCATAAATTTTTTATAGTCTTCACAGAAGCCCATAAGTTTTTCTAATTCCTTTTCCTTTAAATTGTCCCAAACAAGATTATACTTTTTAGTTAAATTTTCAACAGCTTTTGTTTCCATGTTTTCTCCCCCTTAGAATTAATTTTTAATTCTATATTACAATAATTGATAAGAAAATACAATTTTATAACCATTTCTTTTTTTTGAAATATACAAATAATATGAAAGAAACAGCAAACATCAATACAATTACATATAAATATCCATACTGCCAGCTACATTCTGGCATTTTAAAATTCATTCCATATATACCTACTATTAGCTGCAGTGGTGAAAAAAACATTGCAATTGTTGTAAAGGTTTTCATCAATTCATTTGTTTTATTAGCCATCTCAGTTTCAAAGGCTTCTCGAACAAGGCCAATGTATTGAATCAAACTTTCCAATGAAAACATCAGTTTTTCTATTTTTGAATTTATCTGCTGAAAATATTTAATGCACTTAGCATCAATTACTTTGTTATCATTTCCTAATAAGTTATCCCCAATGTATCTTAAAGGAGTTATACACCTTCTTAAAGTGTGTACTTGATGTCTTAAATAAAGGAGTCCCTTTAAAAATTGTTTATTTGGGTGTTTTAAAATCTGTATTTCTAAAACATCCGCTGTATTCTCAAGTTTGTTTATTATCTCATAATCGTTATGAATCAGTCTATCTAAAATATAATATAAAAGTTTTGATGGTGATCTATCTGTTGAAAAAAATACGCTATTTTTATAATTTAATAGTTCATTCTGCAGTTCACATATTATTTTTACTTCTTCTTTAGATGTTGTTACTATATACTTTTTTGATACAAATATATTGAATTCATCTGGATTAACATTGCCTTCCTCAAACTTTAAAGAATTCAATACAAGGAAAATATAATCATCATAAAATTCAACTTTAGCCATCTGGCTTCTGCTTTTACACTCTTCTATACAGGTTTCTTGAAAATTAAATATCCTACCATTTAATTCTTCTAATTCATCTGGTGTCAACTCAAACCAGTAAAATAACTTAGAATCAAAATTTACCATATCTACAGTTGTTTCATTAATTTCACTATCAATGGAATATATTTTCATTAAACATCACCAGTGTTAATTATTCCCCTTTCAGTTATTAAATAATCCATACTGACATCATGTTCCTCAGGAAAAACATCATCCAAGACTTGAAATTCAAAACACATTCCAACTTTTATTCCTTTAAAATCCCTTAAAAATCTATCATAATAACCAGCTCCATAGCCTATTCTATATCCTCTTTTATCAAATGCCACACCTGGAACAAAAATAATATCTATATTATTTTTAGAGAAAATTTCTTTTTCGGGCGGCTCCATAATTCCATATTCCCCTTTAATTAATTCTAAAACACTATCTATTTTACATGGCAAAATTGTTGTAGTTTCTTTGATTGTTTTGGGTAAAATAACATTTTTCCCACATCTAAAGCACTCCTCAATAATATCTAAAGTATCAACTTCATTTCTAAAGGAATAATAAAGCATTAAATTATTTTTGTCTTTAAATAATTGCCAACTAACAATATTATTAAAGACTGAATTACTATTTTTTATAAAATCCATTTCAGTCATGCTCTGTCTTTTTTTTATAATTTCAGCCCTAAGTATTTTTTTCATATTATCCCCCCAATGTTTCAAAACATTAAATCATAAATCGTCTTTACAAAATAATGCACTTAGCTAAACATAAATCCAAGTACAACCAAACTCATAACCAAAACAGGCGTTACAACGTAAAGTGCAGCCTTTGTATAGTCTAACCAAGAAATTTCAACACCTTTTAACTTTAAAATATCAAACCATAAAATAGTAGCCAATGAACCAATAGGTGTCAGTTTTGCTCCAAGGTCATTACCTATAATACTTGAAAAGGCAATTATCTCTTTAGACATCTCAGTAAACCTAGGATCACTTATAGTAAATGCACCTAACATAACTGAAGGTAAATTGTTCATTGTGCAGGCTGATATAGTTGAAACAAATCCAGAATAAATTGCAATTAACAAATTATTATTATTCTGTACTTTAAGAAGAATATTTAACAGTATTTCATTAAATCCATTTTTATAAAGTCCAAAAACAATTAAATACATACTAAAAGCAAATATTAATATGTCCCAAGGGGCTTTTTTCAATATTTTTGTTATTTCTATGGACTTCTTAACCTTACCAAAGACTAATAAAGCCACTGCTCCAAAAATTGAAATCAAAGATACTGGTATTTTATGTTTCGAAGCTATAAAATAACCAATAATAACTGAAAATAAGACCAGTACCCCTATATTAAACATTCCCCAGTCAGTTATAACATCATCAGGATTTCCAATATCTCTTGGATTGTAATGATTTACTATGTTTTTCTTATAGTACAAAAACAACATAAATGTAATTCCAATAATTACAGTCAATCCAGGAATTAGCATTTTTGATAGGTAATAATTAAATGACAGCCCAAGAATGTCAGCATTTATTATATTGGCTAAATTACTGACAACCAGTGGTATACTTGCTGCATCTGCAATAAAACTGCATGCAAAAATAAATGGTAAAATGTTTTTTTCTTTAAATCCTAACGCTTTGATTATTTCATATACTATCGGTGTTAAAATTATTATAGTCCCATCGTTATTAAAAAATATACTTATCATAGCTCCAAGTAAAATTATATATAAGAACAATTTTTTACCTTGTCCTTCCGCAGTTAATGCCATAGTTAATGCAGCCCATTTAAAAAATCCTATTTCATCAAGTATTGATGAAATTATCATAATAGATATCAAAGAAAATCCTGCATTCCATACATTATTAACAACTGTTCCAATATCCGAAAAACTAACAATTTTAAATGCTACTACAAGAACGGCAAAAAAGGCTGCATAGACAGCCTGTCCTAGTTTAAATGGTTTTATTATAACAAAAGCTAATGTTAAAGTAAAAATTATTATAGCGATGTAAAAATTCATTAGTGTCTGTGCTCCTTGCAATTGCAACTATCATCTTTATGAAAATGGTCATGCCCACATCCGCACTTTTTAGTATTTGTTAATTTTTCGTATTCTTCAGGACTAACTATTTTTATATTTTGCAATTGTGACTTTAAATTTTCTCTAACTGCTTTAACATATAGCCTTCTTAATTCTTCCTGCTCTTTTTTTTCTTCATCTGTCAAACCAATTTCCTTACTTTTTTTATATAGCTCATTTATTCTTTCTATTTGTTCCTTTGTTACCATTAAATTCTCATCCTTTCTTGATAATATATTTATAAATTATTGGGACAAGTGACACCGACACAAATATTATAACAGATATTTTGAATTCTACAGAATTAAAATTCATTATATTGCTTCCAAGGTAATTATATACAAAGGCACCAGGCAAGCTGCCAATCAGTGTACCTACAGCAAAATCAAAAATATTAATTTGAGTAAGTCCTGCTGCATAGCTAACAGCATCAAAGGGCAAAATTGGAACTATTCTTAAAAATATAACATAGATAATACCATTATTCTTAATTATGCCATCGATGTTTTTTGCTCTATTGCCTAAAATTTTCTGTATAAAATCCCTACCCCAGAATTTTGAAATATAAAAGGCAATTATTCCACTTAGTGTCGTTCCAATAGCTGTTAAAAGAGTACCTAGCAGGCTTCCAAAGGTTAATCCCGATGCCAAGGCATACATACCTGCGGGTAAAAAAATTAATGTTCTAGTAGCACTTAAGATTAAGTAAATTAGTACAGATAATTTCTTATTAACTAATAGAAAATGTCTTAAATTCTGTGGGCTTGAAACAATTGTTAACATCTCGTTTCTAATGAAAACACACAATATGATTATTACACAAAACATAAGTAATGAAAATACTTTTTTTATCTTCACTAAATCATCTCCCAATTGTTCTATAGGATTAATATGCCAATTTTTTTAGATTTATTTTTTATTTTATTCCGATAATTAGCATCTATTTAAAAAATAAATTTAATCTCAAGCAGGAAAAATTAAAAAATTATAGTAATTATATATTTGTTGCTATTGTACTTTATAAAAAGGTTATAATTTATACCTAAGAAAAACTATATATGAGGTGACATTAATGAATGAAATGGAATTGTTAAAGGCTGATATAGTTAAATATGGTAAGAAAATCAAAAGTGCAAACTTAGTTTCTGGTACTTGGGGAAATATCAGTATTAGACATGGTGATAAAATTTACATAACTCCCTGTGGAATAGATTATGATAATCTATTGCCGGAAGATATTGTAACATTAAATTTAGAGGGTAAAGTAATAGATGGTACTAAAAAACCCTCTACAGAATTAAATACACATATTGAGTTATATAAATTCAGGGAAGATATTAATTCAATAATTCACATTCATAGCATATATGCAACTTCTATAGCAGCTGCCCGTAAAAATATACCGGCTATTGTTGATGATATGGCAATGATAATTGGTGGAGAAGTACCCTGCGCAAAATATGCTTTTCCCGGAAGTAAAACAATTGCTCAGAATATAATTGAAGTAATTGAAAATAAAAATGCTGTTCTTCTATCCAATCATGGGGCAATCTGTTTAGGACGGGATATTGAAGAAGCCTTTTTAGTATGCGAAATTTTGGAGAAATCCGCCCAAATTTATTTATTTTCTACACAGATTGGTATTCCTAAACCATTAGCTATGGAAGAAGTAGAAAAGATGAGAGATGTATATTTAAATATATATAATTCAAAAGAATAGAGGTCCTTTTAAAGGACCTCTATTTTATATTTCGTCTTTTATATGAATCATACTCTTTTCCAATTTATGTGTTGCATCTACAAATCTTGTGACTCCATTGGATGACCTCATTACAACTGAATGTGTTATTGCAATATCATTTTTATATGTTACACCCTTTAGCAAGTCACAATCACTTATAGCTGTAGCTGCAAAATATACGTCATCTGTCATAATCAAATCATCAGCTGTTAACACTTTATTGATATCTTCAATACCTGCTCTTTTACACATAGCTAACTGCCTTTCATTTTCCGGTAATAACTTTGCCTGGATTTCTCCATCAAGACATTTTAATGCTGCAGCTGCTAAAACGCCTTCAGGAGCACCACCAATTCCCACTAACATATCTACCCCTGTATCTTCAAACACTGTAGCTAATGCTGCAGCTATATCACCTTCACCAAAAATCTTAACTCTAACGCCAATCTCTCTAGCTTCTTTAATTAACTTCTCATGCCTTGGTCTATCTTGAATCATAACAGTTATATCTGCAATATCTTTTTCCAATTTATCAGCAACACTTACGATATTCTCCTTTAAGGACTTGTTTATATCTATAGCTCCTTTACCCCTAGGCCCAACAACTATTTTTTGCATATATATCTGTGGTGATCTGAATATTTTCCCTTTTTCTGCAACTGCTATAGCTGAAATAGCGTTTGGCCTCCCCTTTGCAACAAGAATTGAACCATCAACTGGGTCCAATGCTATATCGAATTCCTTCTGCCCATCTTCCCACATTCCAACCTTTTCACCTATGTATAAAATTGAAGATTTATTTAATTCACATTCTCCAATGACAACTCGTCCCTTTATCGGCAATAAGTCAAATGCATGCCTTATTCCATCAACAGCCGCTTTATCAACAATTTCAGAACTACCTTTTCCCAATAGTTTTGAACATGAAAGAGCCGCTGCTTCACTTACTCTTACAATCCCCATGGCAATATCGAATTTTTCCATTATTATTTATACCTCCATTGCACTTTTAAAAGTATTATACCACATTTTGTAAGGAGTATAAAGATTTAACCATAAAGCAAATCACATGTAGTCTTATAGTATAAATTAAAAAAATGTGGCAAATCTGCCACATTTAAATTACTCTTCCCGGTATAATCAGGTTGATTAAACCAATTACTAGAGCTGCAAATATAGCTCCCCAAAAACTTACTGCCACACCTGCAACAATAAATTGGGTCACATAAATAATTACTGCAGCCACAATAAAACCAGACAATCCCCTTCCAAAGGGTGTTGCATCAATTTTAAAAATCGCTTCAACAAAGTAATCTAATATTGCTATTACAATAGCAGCAACCAATGCAGTTGCAAATCCAGCTACAAAAAAGCCCGGTACCAAAAAACTAACTATAAGCAAAACTACCGAATTAATTAAAAATTTAATTATCACACTTAAAAGACCTGGCCTTTTTCTTTCGTATAAATCAGCCATTTATACCACCTCCATAGGTAGTATATGTAAATTTATAAAAGTTATTCAAAAAAAATGCCCGACATGCCGCTACCTGATAATTTCAGACCCGCCCTCACGGCAGGTGGGTGTTCTGCAACATACTTCTGCCTTTCTGGTAAACAGACATGACATCCATATACTGACGTGAACTCCCGTTTTAATGTTGTCGGTTGAAATTACAGGCTCTACGAACATCTCAGGACTATTTTATATTAATTATATATCATTAATCTACTTTTGTTAATAGGTAATTTAATGTATTTTATACCTATATTTGAATTCATAGGGCATAACCCCTTGTTTAGATAAGTTAAATCCTTTAAATTAATAACATTACTTATAAACATCAACTAAAAGTCCTTTAATCTCATGAATTCTATCTGCAAGCTCGATGCTCTCCTTTTGATCATTTAACAACTCTTTTGTTAATTCATCCAATTTACTATCTATTATTTCGATTCTAGTATGAATACCATAATTATAAACTCCTGGTTCCCTTTTTAATATATATATATTCTTAACTATAAAACTTAAATAGTTTTTAATTTTATTTTTATATTCCCTTGCATCCTCAGCACTTCTTGTTGAAATAAGTCGTCTCCCTATCCTATCTATTTCTTGCAACATTTTTTGCAGTTCTTCTTCTGTTTTCTCCCTATATGCTAGATCAAGAGAAGATGAGAAACTTTCCATTTTAAAAGACTTTTCTTTGGTATTATTTGGCTTTGATAAGGAATTTTTATTTGAGATACCCGAAACCTTCACTTTTCATTCCCCCATTTATTTCCCTTATTTACTAATTTAGTTGCAATAAAACAAATTAATATCTTTCATTATGTTTTCCATTATATAATAAAACAAAAGGGTAGAAAATTCTACCCCCTTTTATTATTCAATAGAAGCTGCTATTTCCTGTATATTTTCTGGTACATCCGTAAATTTACTAAAATTCTCTTTAAATTTCTTTGCTAATTCCAATGCATATTTTCTATATTCATCCTTATTTTCCCAAGTATTTATTGGGTTCAATATTTCAGATGGAACACCTTGGCAACTTACTGGCATCATTAACTTAAATATTGGATGTTCAACATACTCTACATTTTTTAATTCACCATTTATTGCAGCTGTAACCATAGCTCTAGTATAAGAAAGCTTCATTCTCTTTCCTACACCATAAGGACCTCCCGCCCATCCTGTATTTACTAAGTAAACATCAACATCTGCTGATTCAATTTTATCACCAAGCATCTTTGCATAAAAGGATGGATTCATAGGCATAAATGGTGCTCCAAAACATGCTGAAAATGTTGCTTGTGGTTCTTTTATGCCTCTTTCTGTTCCAGCCAATTTACTTGTATAACCTGACATAAAATGATACATCGCTTGCTCCTTTGTTAATTTAGAAATAGGAGGAAGGACTCCAAAGGCATCAGCTGTCAAGAAAAGTATAGTTTTCGGTATGCTTCCTGTACCTTCTAAAACCGCTCCAGGAATATAATCAACTGGATATGCAGCTCTTGTATTTTCTGTAAATCTATCATCACTATAGTCAACTTCTCCATTTTTATCAGCAACCACATTTTCAAGCATAGTTCCAAACTTTATTGCATTCCAAATCTGAGGTTCATTATCCTTTGATAAGTTTATGCATTTAGCATAACAGCCTCCCTCAAAGTTAAATATTCCATCATCAGACCAACCATGCTCATCATCACCTATTAACCTTCTGTTTGGATCTGCTGAAAGTGTTGTTTTACCTGTCCCTGATAATCCAAAAAATAACGCTGTATCTCCTTCTATACCAATATTTGCTGAACAATGCATTGGTAAAACACCTTTTTGTGGTAGAATGTAGTTTAATACTGAGAATATTGATTTCTTCATTTCACCGCTATACATAGTACCGCCAATAATAACCATTTTCTTTTCAAAATTAATAATAACAAATGCCTCTGAATTAGTTTTATCCACCACTGGATCAGCTTTAAATCCAGGAGCACAAATCAAAGTAAACTCAGGTGAAAAATTAATTAATTCTTCTTCAGTAGGCCTAATAAATAGTTGATGCACAAATAAATTCTGGCATGCCAATTCGTTAATAAATCTAACTTTCATTGAATATCTCTTGTCCGCACCAGCAAAACCATCAAAAATATATAAATCCTTACCTTGAAAATATTCTATCAGTTTTTTATAAATTAAATCAAAATTTTCTTGGGCAATTGGAACATTTACCTTTCCCCAGTTTATATCATTGTGTATACTTCTCTGGTCAACAATAAATCTATCCTCTGGTGAACGCCCAGTATATTTTCCTGTATTTACATTTAAAGCGCCACTAGAAGTTAGTTTTCCTTCTCCATTTAATACTGCTCTTTCAACTAATTCACTTACTGATAAATTCTTATAAATGTTTTTTACACCTTTAAATCCTAGCGAGTTTAAATTTTCGTTTATTAACATAAGACCTTCTCCCCTTCATCCCGTTATAAATTAATTTTATATGTATGAAATTTAAATTGCAACTATAAATTATAAATAATATTCATCCGTCATTGTGGTACTCTTTTCAAAATATATTATATACTATTTAATTAAATATGTTAATATATAATAAAATTATTTTAATTTTCAATTTTTTATGCTCAACAATTTCAATATTTTTGCAACTTATTTTCTGCAATTTTTATATCAAAAAAGTCAAAATGAGCCTTATTTTGGCTCATTTTGACTTAAATTCTATATAGTTTTTATTAGATGTAAAATTATTTCATCTTTTACTCTGCTATCTAACTGTTTTAAATAATTTAAAGTATCTTCTTTACTCATCGATGAATTTTTTAAATAATCAATAATATCTTCTATATCTGTTGATTCTTTATTCATTTTTTCTATTATTTCTTCAGTTACTTTTATATTTTCAATACAATCATCATTGATTAATTTTCTTAATTTGCTTTTCACCTCACTGTCTAATACATATACTATTTTATCTTTTATTAAATTCCTAATAGTCTTATTGATTTCTACTCCTGCTCCTATTTTTGCAAATTCATCAGCCATCTCGTTATATAAGTCTCCGGTATGGCTATCTACCTTTACAAAAACAATCTCAAGATTTAATTTATCAATTAAATGTCTCATTTTTGAATAATATTCAACTGAAGATTCATCCTTCCTATCCCATGTACCTACAGCATGATGAAAAATTCCCTCATAGTCATGAAAAATAACTATTCCTTTTTCATTATTTCTAACTGCATATTCAGCTGCCCTGACTGCCGCCTTTAACTCACCAGCAATTTGCCTTAATGATTTATTACTATCATCTTCAGCCCTTCCATTTTCTACATATATGATTACATCATTTTTAACTAAAACTAAAGCATATCCATATTTTCCAGTAATATTGTTGTAACTTCCATCTACATATGCATGGATCCAGTCTTTAGGATATTCATCTATATCTTTCTTTAGTAACCTGCAGGTCTCATTTAAATATTCATTTGCTTCTATTATATCTGTAAAACTTTTATATTTAGCCCCCTTTACACCTTTAACATATTTAAGACATTCATCCCATGTATTCACAATTAGATTCTCAACTTTTTTATTGTTTGCAAAATCAAAACCTTCTTTAATTGCATATATTTTTTTACCCATTTTTCTACCTCACATATTTTATTTATTTTATAAAACTTAGAGTTTCAATACATTTAATGCTAAGGCTGCGTATTTCATCTAACCAATCCTTTTGCTCTAATATTTTCGAATGCATAAAATTATTTCTCTCATTTTGTAATCTTATCAAGTTGCCTGCTAAGACTATAATATCTTCTCTTGTTAAGTCTTTATATTGGACTTTTAAAAAATTTTTATAGGCACAGTAGAAAAGTAACAGCATGCCAGCACTCTTTGTTCCATCAATGGGGTCTTTACCAGTTTTTATACAATGATTAATAAATTTTAGCTTATCCCAAGGCATAATATGTTCATTACCTGTATACTTTTTCCTTAACAATCTGTGTTTATTTATTTCAACAAGATAATCACTTGAAGAAATATCAAACTCATTTTTAAAACTATATCTTATTACTCCTCCTACGTCATAACTTTTTATTCCAATATTTAAATAATCCTCCCTATTATCTGCCGGTGGCAAACTGGATCTGTTTTCAATAAAATATCTTACTAATTTTTCCCTTGAAAGCATCTCTACTGCTTTACAATATGAAAAGACAATGTATGAATAATCCACATCAACATCTTTTTTTCGTGTGTAATATAACAATTCTGCTACCCTTAGAACCTTTTCAATATCTTCATTTAGATTATATTTCTCTATTTCTTTTGCAAATTTTTTTGCTTCACTATCATTTAAATAGCAGTTGTATTGTTTTTCTGCATCAAGAATTAACTCATTTGTATTTATTAAATCCTGTTCCAGCCTCTCCTTTTGCTCATTAAATAAAATCTTGATTTTTTTAAAATATTTTTTTATTTTTTTAAAAACATTCTTCTCCTCAATTTTTATACTATCAATCTTTTCATATAGTTGTAATGAATTTTTTAAAAGCTCTCCAATATAAGTCCCCTTTACATAATAATCTTCTATAAACTTATTTTTAGTCTCAACACCAGCTAATCTATCAATAATAGCTTCCCTGATATTTTTTAATTTATCATCAGGGGGTAATATCTAAGGCAGAATTTATATATCTTAGTGAATCAACGAATTCACCCATCTGATACTTACATATACACATATATGTAAGTGAATATACCTTTTCAAATCCTTGGCATTTATTACAAATATCGCTGAAATTTTTTTCTGCATCTTTATAGTTACCTTTATTAAATTCAATAAAACCCTTATTTAAGTTTTCTTTAATATCACTTCTTGATATTAATGCTAAAGAATTATTCATTTCTGTTTTTTCTTTTTGTGATTTTATATACAAAATTTTCTTTCTTCTATTTAAATCCAGTTTATTAAGATCAACTTCTCTACTTTCTCCTTTTAAAAAATAATAATAATCAATTAAAACATTATCAAGCTTAAGTAATCTACAAATATGAATAGCTGCATCAAACATTAAATTTTCCTCTAAGCTTAGTAAAATTTTTTCTACTAAAACTTCTCCTTTTTCCATAATATCACCCCTATTTTTATTGTAACTAACATTAAATAACATGGAAAGAATTATGTAAATTATTTTACATTTTCATTAAAAAATTTATAATATATTATGTAAACTAAATTATTATATCAGATAGTAGATTGGAGGGATATAATGAACAAAATAAAAAAGTTTAACTTTATTTTGCCTACCTTAGTAATAATTCTAACAATTGCCTCCTTTTTTGGATATAAAGCATCTAAAAATATGGATAACATGATTCCATATAAGACTTTTATATCTGAGGTGCAAAATGGAAATGTATCTGATGTTTATTTATCAGATTCAGAGAGGATTAAGGTTATTCTAAAAAACAAAAAAGAATTGTTTACAGAAAATCCTAGAACTTTAAATTTTAAAGAATACCTGCTATTAAAGGGTATAAAAGTTCATGAGGGGGGAGCTGTAAGTCCATATGAAGCTGTGCCAACAGCAATTCTTCTTACAGTTATTGTAGCTACCCTTATATATTTTATTTCCCGAAAAACTTCAAGCAATAGTGGTGCTTTTAAACTATCAACAATGGATGTTTCCCCTGAAAAAGATTGGGAGATAAGCTTTGATAGTATAGCAGGAAATCTTGAAGCGAAAGAGAGTGTAAGAGAACTTGTGGATTTTATAAAAAATCCAGAAAAATTTACAAAATACAATGCTAGAATGCCACGTGGAGTTATATTATATGGTCCTCCAGGTACAGGAAAAACTCTTATGGCCAAAGCCCTTGCCGGAGAAGCAAATGTACCATTTTATGCAGTTAACGGTTCAGACTTCGTCCAAATCTATGTTGGAGTTGGTGCCGGTAGAATAAGGGATTTATTTAAAAAAGCAAGAGAAAAAGGTAAAGCAGTCATTTTTATTGATGAAATTGACGCAATTGGTAAAAAGCGAGATGGTCGTGCTGATGGAGGCTCTGATGAAAGAGATCAAACCCTTAACGCTCTATTAGCAGAAATGTCAGGTTTTAAAGAAAGCCAGGGTATTATAGTCATTGCTGCTACTAATAGACTCGATGTATTAGATGAGGCATTGCTTCGTCCAGGAAGATTTGACAGGCACATTGAAGTTGGCCTTCCTGATGTTAATGCAAGACATGAAATTCTAAAGCTTCATTGTAAAAGCAAACCAATAGCTGATGATGTTGACTTATATAAAATTGCACAGATGACAGTTTACTTTTCAGGAGCAAAACTTGAAAACTTAGTCAATGAAGCTGCTATATTAGCTGCTCGTGAAAACTCTCAATTCATAAATATGAACCATTTTGATTTATCCTATGGTATAGTCCTAGCTGGTGCAGAAAAGAAAGACAGAAGCTTTATTAAGGAAAATGACAAAAAAATTACTGCCTACCATGAAGCTGGACATGCATTGATTTCAAAATTGATTTCACCTGAAAACCATGTGAGAAAAGTAACAATAATTCCAAGTACTAAGGGTGCTGGAGGATACACATTGAATATTCCTCCTGATAGAATTTATCATACAAAAACCCAACTTCTGAATAACATTAAAGTTGCACTTGGTGGAAGGGCAGCAGAAGAACTGGTCTTCGGAAAGGACAATATTACAACAGGTGCTTCTGGTGATATTGAAAATGCCACAAATACACTTCTTGCTATGATTAAATATTATGGTATGTTTGACAGCACTGGATTGCTAAATTATAACATTTTAGACAAAGAAGGCATTTCAAATAATGCTGCTATTGTAGAAGTATGTAACAAAACAATTACTGAACTTTACAAAGAAGTATTTAACATTCTTGTGGAAAACAAAACAAAGCTTGATTCTTTAGCAAATATGCTTCTTGAAGAAGAGACAATATATGATGAGCAGATTGAGAAGATTATAGCATAAAAACAGTGAGGAAAATCCTCACTGATACATAATTGTATTAAATACTAAAATCCAAATTTTCTTCTAAATTACTTTTATAAAAGTAAATCATGCCCTTGTTATATTTTATAAAACCTTTTCCTTTTGCTATTCCTGTCCCTTCAGAAATTATATTATATTTCTTACTTATCTCTTTTTTAATATACTGAAGGTTAGTTAATTTGCCTGCAAACCAAATTTGAATATTTTCATCATAGTCTATTAAAATATCAAAATCGTCCTTGCTCCTCCATTTTTGCAGATTATCAACTATATTTAGCAATTCCTCTAAAACTCCAAAATTATTTTCAACCATCAGATAATTTCCGGTCATATCATTTGAAAAATCTGGGTCTATCCTTGGATGTCCCCCACAATGGCAAGTCTCTGTTATATATTTAAACATATCTAATATTCTATCATCAATTTCCATAAGTATAGTTAATCCTTTAAGAAACTGGCTTCCATCAAATATAACAATGTTAACATTAACTCTTCTCTTTTCAAGAAGGATTTTTATTTCATAAAGATCATTGTCATTTTCTAAGTTATAGGAAAATAAATAAGATTTTTCTGCATCTTCAATTTTAAATTCTATAACAGGGCCTTTTAAGTCTCTTAGGACATTTATTATCTTTCTGCTTTTTACGAAGGTTTCTAATGTTATATTATTATCTACTTTAACCAGATAGTTAATATCATCGTTTTCGTCAATATAATGACTTGAATTTCTATAGGACAACTCCTTATACACAAACTCATATTCCTTATAATTTAAAGAGCTGATGTATTTTGAAGAATTTAATGTTTTATATCTTCTGACATTTGTAACTGATTTTATTTTTTCATAAACATCCATATTTTTTCCTCCCTGTCAGCTTAAGTCTGTCCCTATTGTTTTAAAACAATTATTTCTTTTAATTTTTTATACAAATCCTCTACATTATCCAGTTTGTATGGTAATGTTTTTCTTATATTTGAAAAAATCTTTATTGCATTAAAAAATTCCCCTGTTAAAAAATTGCACAGTCCTAAATTGTAATAAAGAGGTATATAAACATCACTAATAAAATTCCTTTCCTTTGTTAACTCTAAAATATTCTCTTCACAAATATTTATAGCATAGAGAAATATTTTTTTGCCAATTCATATTCTTTTTTCTTAATATAGACACATCCAATTATATTAAAAGGATCAGGAATATTATTTTCTATATATAAGATGCTATTTGCCATATCATATGCTTCCTGAAAATTTCCTCTGTCAAAATTTTCCCAACCTTCTTCAATCATTTTAATATATTGTCTTTTTATGTTTCTACTATAAAATCTAAAAAATTCTTCTCCGACATTAGTTAACTTAAAATATTTACTTTTTTCTTCATTTTTAACTAAGCCTAAAGGAATTAGAATTTCTTTTACAATTATTTTAATACCATTATCATCTAAAAACTCCAAAAGAATTCTATAGCTATTATATAAACTTTCCAGATTTAAATCAGAGTTCTTAGCATTTTCCTCAATAATTGAAATATCTCTACATTTTAAAAATAAACTTGCCACATATTCCCTGCTATTTATTTCAAGATATTTATTGTTAATCTTATTATCTATTGCTTTATTCCAATCACATCTATCAAATAAATACCTATAAACATCCACTACTTTCGATATATCATCAGATATAAGAAATAATTTTCCATAGGATGTTAATGATATTCCCCCATTTTTATTTTCAATTAAATCGTTATCGTATAAAAAGCTAATAATAAAGTTTATTTGTATCCTTGTTAAATTTAGCTCAACTTTTAAATTTTTTAATAAATCTCCTTTAGTATAATCCTTATCAGGTTCTGCATCTATTCTTAATAAAATTTTATTTATTATGTCCATTAATTCACTTCTTTTTAATTGTAAATTACTTAGTAACTTATGGAGTTCGTGATGTTTATCATCATAACAATAATTTTTTATTGGTATTATTACGGTATTTGTTTCGTCAATCATTATTCTTCCTCCAATGTGCGTGATAGACAACTCAATTATATCATATCCTTTGTGTTATATACAAAAACACAGCATTTTTGTATATATAATTTTTTAATGAGCACACTATTAGCATAGGTTTTTAAATAATCTCTGTTCTTAAAGGGGTGTTATGTTATGACAAGAAAAAGTAAAAAGGGTATAGTTGGAAAAGCTAATCCAACTCCATCTGTAAGATATAATGTTGGCCCCGGTGTAGATTTTGTAGAAGAAAATTTGCGCTACGGTAATGAAATAAAAACTGCCGTAGAAAACATTAAGGAAGACAAGGGTTTGAAATAAATTGGCATGTTAACATGCCAATTTATTCAAAATGACAAGAAACATTATTTATAAACAGCTTGATTTGCTACGATTCCTTTTTATTTCTTTATCATGATGATTTATATAATTTGCAAATAAAAAATCCTTCCATTTCCCTGTTTGGGAGTATTCTCATTGAATTCTTTATCTCTTTCTTAACGCCTTCAGATATACCCTCCATTCTATGTGGTACTTCTAATTCTATTTTCTGAGTTTTCAGGTTAAAATTATCTAGAGCCCAATCTATTATTTTTTCATTTTCTTCAAAATTCAAAGTACATGTGGAATATACCATAGTACCCCCTGGTTTTAATGCTGTATAAGCACTTTTAAAAAGTTTCTTCTGTACCTCCACCAACTTAATGACTTCATTTTTTGACCAATATTTATACGTTCTCACATCACTAGCCAGAAATCTTCCTTCACCACTACAAGGTGCATCTAATAGAACTTTATCAAATTTTTCTTTGTAAATATTTCCAAGTTTTGACCCGTCACCTAATTTAATTTCAACTATTGAAGCTCCCTGTTTTTCAACGTTATACTTCAATCTTTCAAATCTAATCTTATCCATCTCATTTGCAAGTACGTATCCTTTATTTTTCATTATAGCAGCTATTTGAGTAGTTTTTCCTCCAGGAGCTGCTGTTAAATCCAGAACATTATCACCTGGCCTGGGCTGTAAAACCAAAGGTGGCATCATGCTTGGTAGACTCTGAAGATATATACCTCCATTTTCGTATATGTTTAACTTTTGTATTTCTTTCTCAGTTACATTTTTTATACTCAAGGCATCTTTAAACCATGTATTTCTCTGAAATTTTATATTCATATCTGTTAAATATTGCATTACTTGTCTTGTATCATATTTTAAAGTATTAACCCTTAAAGTTACATCACGTTTTGAAGCCAAACCCATTAAAATCTTATCAACAGTGCAAGGAGAAAAAATATCATATAAACTATTTAAAAAATCATGAGGAAGTTTTTCTTTTAAACTTTTAACTGAATACATAAAATACTCCTCTCTATATTTTATTAATCTTAAATAATATAATTTTTGTAATCACCTTTACACTTGTCTTAAATAGTACTTAGTAATACAATGGTAATATGATGCTTATATAAAATAATTTCCAGATTAATTGTTCATGTGAAATTATGGCAATTTTTAATTATTATACACTATAAACCTGAGAAATATAAGCTGTTAATTTATATTCTAAAACTGTTTATGTATTATCTATTACTTAGAAGTTGTGAAAGGAGAAATTTAGATGTCTCACCTATTTGACTGGAAAGAAGAGAGAAATCTTAGCCTTTTAGTAGATTTTTATGAACTAACTATGGGCAATGGATATCTATATAATGGTGTTGGAGATAAGATCGTTTATTTTGATATGTATTTCAGAAGGGTGCCTGACGGTGGGGGTTTCTGTATCATGGCAGGTCTTCAACAGTTAATTGAATATTTAAAGAATCTTAAATTCAGCGAAGATGATATTTTATATCTGAAAAATAAAGGACTATTTAATGATGATTTTATAAATTATCTCAGAGATTTTAAATTTTCTTGTGATGTATGGGCAATACCAGAGGGAACTCCTGTGTTTCCAAATGAACCCCTAGTTATAGTCAGAGGTCCAGCCATACAAGCACAATTTATTGAAACTATGGTATTGCTGACGATTAATCACCAAACATTAATAGCTACAAAGGCTAACCGAATAGTCAGAGCTGCCGATGGAAGAACAGTTATGGAATTTGGCTCAAGAAGGGCTCAGGGCTATGATGGAGCAATTTTTGGAGCAAGAGCCGCTTATATTGGTGGGTGTGACTCAACAGCATGTACAATTGCAGAAAAAATGTTCGGTATTCCAGCAGTTGGTACAATGGCACATAGCTGGGTACAATTATTTGACTCAGAACTGGAGGCTTTTAGGGCTTGGGCCAGAACCTATCCTAATAATTGTCTTCTTCTGGTTGATACATATAACGTTTTAAAATCTGGTATTCCTAATGCAATTAAGGTTTTTAATGAAGAACTTGTACCTCTAGGTATACGTCCAAAGGGTATAAGAATTGACAGTGGTGACATTAAATATCTGACAGAAAAGTCAAGAGAAATGCTGGATGAAGCAGGTTTCCCTGATTGTAAAATTGTAGTATCTAATTCTTTAGATGAATATATTATACGTGATGTAATATTGCAAGGCGCAAAGATTGATTCATTTGGTGTTGGTGAAAGATTGATTACTGCTAAATCTGAACCGGTTTTTGGAGGAGTATATAAACTAGTTGCAATTGAAGAAAACAATGAAATTAAACCAAAAATAAAAATAAGTGAAAATGAAGAGAAGATCACCAATCCAGGATTTAAACAGATTTATAGACTTTATGATAAGAAAACAAATAAAGCAATTGCTGACTTAATAACTTTAGCTGATGAAATAATTGATGAATCAAAGCCCCTTGAAATTTTTCACCCTATACACACATGGAAACGAAAAACACTTACAAATTTCAAAGCAAAAAAATTGCTAACCAAGATTTTAGATAAAGGTCAGGTTGTATATGACTGTCCCAATGTTACTGATATAAAGACCTATTGCAAAGAACAAATCTCTACACTTTGGGATGAGGTTTTAAGATTTGAAAATCCTCATAAATACTACGTAGATCTATCCTCTAAACTTTGGTCAACAAAACATAACTTACTGACAAAACACAATATCCACTTCAGATAAAGCCTTCCATTAGAAGGCTTTTTATTCATCAATTGCAAATTCCTTTCCAAAGGCAAGATTAGAAAAGTATTTTTCCATTTCTATTAATGTCATCCCTTTTATATCGATATTATCCATATTTCCTTGACCAACACCATCTTTAATTAATCTGAAAAGATAATTAATTGCCTGGGGTCTAAATCCTAGTAATCTGGCACAAACCGTATCAACTGCAACAGCATCAAGTCCACTAATAACAAGGCCTGAATGTACTGCTTTTCCCTTTGATGGTCCTGTACCTATCATTGCTGGATTTAAACTTACAATTGCCAAATCTATTGGTATCGTCTCAGCCATAGCAACTATAAAACCATGTAAATCTTCATGAATACCAAGAGATTTTTTAGGATAACCATGAATATCTGCTGGTGGCCAGCTTAATGCCATATTTTTTATGGCTGCAGACATAGTTGACTCTTCATGTACTTTTAATTGAGTAAAGGATATAAGCACATCTGTTTCGTTAATTAGTTTGTTAATCTTTGTACTCTTTACTATATTATGATTCAGGGAAATCTCAACAAAATCACCAGAATTCAAATCTACGAACTCAACATTTTCTTCATTCACCACTTTGTCGTAGCCATAAGCTTTAAACACATCCATGGTACTTGCTCCTCCTGAGCCTCCAGCTACAACTATTCTTTTGGGATTTCTCTCCTTAATTAACTGTATTAATTTTTTTAACGTATTCTGTCCCACTGTAACTGCTTCATGTGGAGGATTAAGATTTACCAAATTTGCAGTTATTGTAACCCTGTGATTACTTTGTATAAAATTATTCCAAGGTAAAAACATAAGGGATTGTCGCAAAGCTTCTGATTCATCAGCATTTTTCCCAACCCCAACAATATTACTTTCTAAAACTTTTTTCCTTAGCATAAAAATCTCTCCAATTCATTAAATCTTCAGGATTATTATTTCTTAAACTTTTATCATATATTCATTTAGTACAAAAATAATAAAAAGGGGACCTTTCGGTCCCATTTAATATTAAACTTCCATAGTTTTTAAATTACTATCTATTATTAATTCAGCTCCTGTAGCTTCCTTTACCTCTTCTAATGTTGTTTCTGGAGCTATCTCTTTTAACAATAATCCATCCTTTGTTACCTCAATAACAGCCATATCAGTTACAATTAAATCCACTTGATTTGCAGCTGTTAGTGGCAAAGTACATTCCTTTAATATTTTATGGCTTCCCTTTGCAGTATGTTCCATGGCAACAATAACTTTCTTAGCTCCAACTACCAAATCCATTGCTCCACCCATACCAGGAACCATTTTGCCAGGTATCATCCAATTTGCTAAATTTCCTTTTTCATCAACCTGAAGAGCCCCAAGTACTGTTGCATCCACATGTCCACCCCTTATTATTGTAAATGACATAGAACTATCAAAACATGCTCCACCTGGAAGAATACTTGAATACTTGCCTCCAGCATTAACAAGATCCTTATCCTCTTCACCTTCCTTTGGTGCTGGTCCTAAACCAATAAAACCATTTTCTGACTGAAAAGTAACTTCAATTCCTTCAGGTATATAGTTAGCTACTTCTGTTGGAAGGCCTATGCCTAAATTTACAACGTCTCCATCTTTTAGTTCCTTTGCTACTCTCTTGGCTATTAAAACCCTTCCTCTTTCCTTGTCTAACATTATTCAGCCCTCCTAACTATGTAATCTACAAAAATATGTGGTGTCATTACATTTTCTGGCTCTATTTCTCCAACTTCAACCAGTTTCTCAGCTTCAACTATTACAACATCTGCAGCTGTTGCTATCAATGGGTTGAAGTTTCTTGTAGTTTTGTTATACCATATATTACCTTTTTTATCTACTACACTACCAAATACGATAGCTATATCCGCCTTTAGTGGCTTTTCTAACAAATATTGTTTTCCATCTATTTCTATAATTTCTTTTCCTTCAGCAACAACTGTTCCAAGTCCAGTTGGTGTTAATACTCCTCCAAGTCCTGCCCCAGCAGCCCTGACTCTTTCTGCTAAAGTGCCCTGAGGAACAAGTTCAACCTCCAACTCACCTGAATTCATCTGTCTTCCTGTTTCTGGGTTGGTTCCTATATGAGATACTATCGCCTTTTTTACCTGCTTATTTACTATAAGCTTACCAACACCCCTATCTGGAAAAGCAGTATCATTACAAATAAGTGTAATATCTTTAACACCCTTTTTTACTATTGCATCAACAATAGATTCTGCTGTACCGTTTCCTAGAAAACCGCCAAACATTATTGTTTGTCCATCTTTAATTAAATCTAAAACTTCATCTACAGTTCTAAATTTGTTCATAATACACCTCCATAACCCTTACTGTTTGTCCTAATAATATAATACTTCATGTTGGCACATATAACAAAATTAAACATCTGTAACAATTTCTTATTATTCGAAATTTTCACTCTAAAACTCTTGTTTTTAAATTATATCTAAAATTATCTCAAACAGGATAAAAACCCTTGAGATTCCTGAAGTGAATAGATTCTAAAATAGTATCATTTAAAACAGCTTCATTTCTCAAAGGTTTTTTAGTTTCATATTTATATTTAATTTTAAGATAGTCGGGTTTTATATCATTACCCGAATTTAAATTCTTTCCATTTTTTTTAATTTTTCTTCATAACAGTTTATATCATCTTCGTACCTTAACTTCCTGCAACAAAGAACCAAATGATAGAGAATTGATTTGGAAATTTTACCCCTTTTTGATGACAATTCATAGGCATGTTTTAAAACCACATAAGCGTTTTTAAAATCTCTTTTTAAAATCAACAGCTGACCAAAATAATTCCATACAACAACATTATCACCATAATTTATCAAGAACTTAATCATACTTCTTTCAGCTAATTGAAAATTTTTATTTCTTATCAATTGTTCAATGTTGCTGATATGATTTTTTATCCTCCAAGCATACTCATTAAATACACACCTTAAAATTTCCATTCCAAAATCGCTTATATGATAATTTACCACCCCTCCATTTTGGGTATAACATCAAGAATCCCCATACCAATAAGGCAAATATTTATAATATTATCAACATAAGGTGTAACTTCCATCTTTGCTAGTCTAAACCTTTCTCTTGATATTTCTACCAGTGTTTCATCTTCTTTAATATCCTTTATACTATTCAAATCTATTATAATATCGTTTTTGTTAATAAAAATGGTTGATATGAGGTGAATTACCTCTGAATAATCAAATGCATTTTCTGGCATATTGAAAGTATCAAAAATAACTTTATTCCAGTTGGTGTCAAAAATTAGTAGAAACAATATAGCTGCATATTTTTCATCTACAGGCAATCTTGATACAGTTCTACCCTTTTTGGTTACATCTATCTGACCATTTTTTTCATCAATCAAATTTAAACTAATCAGTACCCTCTTCAAAAGGTTGATGTCGTCGTTATATTCTTTCTTACTAAAAGGAATATCGCTTAAAATTTTATCAATATATTCCATGGTTTTAAATTCATATACATTTACATCTTCAATCAGTTTTATCACGTTATGGCTAAATTTATTGTCTGTTGCTCTTTTTAAAAATTCCTTTGTATCATCCTTTCTTCCTGTCATCATATCGTATTTATCAAGATAATAATCTATATTAGAGAACATCCTTTTGTAATGTGCTATTTTCCCGCCTTTAATCATTTTATTTATTTTTAAAAACTCTGTAAGTTCCAACATGCAATCTAAAATTTTTGCAATACCATTTCTGCCACCTAATTCATCGTCGATTAACCTAATCATGTCTGTAAATTCTTCGAAGGTATAGGTGTCTATATTCTCTAGGTTTTCTTCAAAATAATACAAAACTTCTTGAACAAGTAATTTAACCACCAATATATTATACTTTATCTTCTCTTCTTCATATCCTTTTTCTCTAAGATAGTTTTCAAATAAAATTATTTTTTCCTTGTCAGTCATGCAAATCACCACCTCACTTCGTATACATTCTAATTATTTACATTATTGTATTTTTTTAATCCTATAAGTGATAAAATTTCATAATAAAAAGGAGATACTTTCGTATCTCCTTCAGGAATTTTATTTTTTATTTTTTGCAATTTCCACAGACATTCTTTTACCTTTAAAAGTTAATTTAACTTTACCACTAACTATTTTTCTAGCTGCTTCAGGTGTTACATTTGCAAAAGAGAATTTTTCTAGAATATCAATACCATTTATATCTTTTCCTGTAACACCCTTTATTTGAGATAGTATTGTTACTATATCCTTCTTATTAATGCCATCCTTTTTGCCGAAATTTATAAATAATCTAATTTGTTCTTCACCTAAATGTTTCTCATCTACCTTTTGAAGTTCATCTATACTTATCTTATTTTCTTTTTCAAATACCAGCTTTAATGCAGCTGCGCATATATCCATCAGATTGTTTTCTTCTTCAAGTTGTTCAACTATTAAAGAATATTCACCTAATTTTCCTTCATTTACAGTATCTAAAATCAGCTTTTTCAACTTGCTGACTTTATATTCATATACATCCCTAGCCTTTGGAATTTCCATTAACTTAATTTTACTTTTTGTATATTTTTCTACATCCTTTAATAATCTAAATTCTCTTGCAGATACCAAGGTTATGGCAACACCAGATCTTCCAGCTCTTCCTGTTCTTCCTATTCTATGAACATAAGCCTCTGGATTTTCAGGTATATGATAATTAAACACATGTGAAACATTTTCAATATCAAGTCCCCTGGCAGCAACATCAGTAGCAACTAAAAAGTCAATTGTACCGTCTTTAAACTTATTTATAGCATTAATTCTATGATTTTGATTATAATCACCGTGAATACCCTCAACAACATATCCAAGGGATTGCAGACTCTCAACTAACTCATCAACACTTTTCTTTGTTCTGCAGAATATTATACCATTCTGTATATCCTGTGCATCTAATACTCTAGTCAATGCGTCTAATTTATTTTTTTCACTTACATTAATATAATATTGATCTACAGTCGTAGCTGTAATTTCCTTTGGCATTACTGAAATGTGTATTGGATTATTCATAAATTTGTTTGCTAAATTTTTAATCTCCTCAGGCATCGTTGCTGAAAACAACAGTGTTTGTTGTCTGTTGCTTATTGTATCTAAAATCTTTTCAATATCCTCTATAAAGCCCATATCCAACATTTCGTCTGCTTCATCAAGTACCACAAACTTAATATCATTTAAGTTCAAAGTCTTTCTATTTATATGATCAATTATTCTTCCTGGTGTACCAACAACAATTTGTACACCTTGCTTTAATGCCCTTATCTGTCTGTCAATTGGCTGACCTCCATAGACTGGAACTTCCTTAAGTTTTTTAAACTTTGAAAGTTTTCTTATTTCTCCCGCCACCTGGATTGCAAGTTCCCTTGTTGGAAGTAATATTAATCCCTGTAGACCTCCTTTTTCATCTATCATATCAACAAGGGGCATTCCAAATGCTGCTGTCTTTCCTGTTCCAGTTTGTGCTTGTGCAATGACATCGTGTCCCTCTAAAATTATGGATACAACCTCTTCCTGAATCCTTGTTGGTTCTTCATAACCCATTTCCTCAATTGCCTTTAAAATATTTTCACTGACGCCTAATTCCTTAAATGTTTTCATCGCATACTCTCCTTTATTTTTTCTTTTCCCACTCAACCTATTTAATAAGTATTTTGTAAACCTTGTTCTAATTTATGCATCTTTTATAACAAAAATTAAAGGGCACTTATTAAACAATGCCCTTCTTACAAATATTGCTTTCAAAGTAATGTATAGTCTCCTCAATATGATCAAATGCTTTTTTGTTTAAATAAAATATAAATTGATTTTTGTCAACGTCTCTTATTTTAATGTTTTTTATTAAAATAGTCCCAAAAATGTTGGTCGCATTAAAATCTTCCATATATACTCTGTCTTTTATAATACTGAAAGAGCCATATGTTTCTAAATTTTTATCATGCAGCGGTATTTTTTTGGGCACTTAAATATATCAATTGTAACATATTCAAAAGCATCGTATGGATTTGAATAAAAATATTTACATTTAATATCCTCATCTAATCCATCTCTAATTCCTTCATAGACCATTAAATTTTTTCTTTTTTTTAGAATATTATATAGATATTCCTCGAAACTAATTTGCAATTCCTGACAAATTTTATGCATATATATTCCTCCGAGCAAAGCTAACTTCTTCATATTATCACAAATACCGTTTTTTTTCAACACTATCTGGAAAGGAAGTTTTAAAGACGACAAAAAAAAGATTAGTTTGATAACTAACCTCAGATTGTTGACAAATCTAATTGTTTGTTAAAGTATGAAAAAGCCCCATAAAAGGATTTCAAAAGGTATATTTCATGAGCTTTAGCAATTCTTGTCTTTCGACTTTGAAAAAGTCCGTAAATCGCACAGGACGTGCCGAGCCGAGGGGCCATCAGGAGGATGGCATCCCGAGGGGAGGGCTTTTTTAAACAAAGAAAAACTTAGAATTGCTTGGCGAAATGAAGGGATACCCAAGAAATCCTTCATGGGGTAAATCGATATATAACTTTTCAACAGCCTGAGATTTCCCTTTTAATTAAAACTTTATCGGGAAAACGTTTATATACTGTCCAATAGGATAAAGCTATAATTATAGATCCTCCTATTATATTTCCTAAAGTTACTGGAATGATGTTATTAATAGCATGAGTTATATCTATTTTTGCAAGTTTCTCAGCTGTTATATGGCTCATTTTTATATAATTTATATTATTTTTTGCTAATAAGGCTATTGTAAAATAGTACATATTGGCTATACTGTGTTCAAATCCTGATACAATAAATGCCATCACGGGAAACCATATAGCAAATATTTTTCCAACAACATCTCTGGCAGCATATGATGCCCAAACTGCCACAGAA
Organism: Fervidicella metallireducens AeB; assembly: GCF_000601455.1. Lineage (GTDB taxonomy): Bacteria > Bacillota > Clostridia > Clostridiales > Caloramatoraceae > Fervidicella > Fervidicella metallireducens. The sequence continues at coordinate 20,120 of NZ_AZQP01000007.1, read as the reverse complement.
ACAAGTATATTACAAAGTATCCCACTAGAAAAAGCCTGTCTGAAAGATAAACTGGATTTTGTTGAGGCTATTTTTAGGACATAACCCCCAAGTTTTCCACTGTTTGCATCTAATAGTCCAGTGTTAAATATTAAAAATGCTATAATAAATGAACCAATAAAATTTCCTATATAAACAATTACCCAATTCTTCAGCATTTTAGATATGGTTATCTTTTTATCACTTAGTGCTGCAACCATCAAAGTGTTACCTGTAAAAAGTTCTCCTCCACATATTATTACCAAAATAAGACCTACAGGAAATATTGCTCCAGAAACCAGCTTGGCTACTCCATAGTTTTCAATATTATGGGAGGCTGTTGATGCAGTAAATGCTCCAAGGGATATAAAAACCCCTGCTAAGATCGATAAAATCAAAGTCTGAGTCGAAAAGGATTTTGTTTTTTTAATGCCTACATTTATCCCTTCTTCACAAATCTCCGCTGATGTCAATATTCTTTTGTCCATATTACCCTCCATATTACATTATTTCCAGGGAAATTTTTCCATATACTTTCCCATATGCAAGTTTATTTCAACCTGAACTTTATCCATTCCAATAACCAATTATAAATTTCTTCCCCCTAGAATACAATAGAAATTATTATTTACTTTGGTAATAAAATAAAATCAAGTTAATTATTGAGATAGTTTAAAATGCTTTTTACGCTGTATTCTGAAACTTCTATTGAAAAAACACTTTCTAAAATGTCTTGCAAATAATGTGCATCAGAAGATTGAATAAATTTATAATTATCTTTGATAATCCCTGAAGAAATTAAATTTCTTAATTTTTGTTCTGAATTATATTCTAAACATTTAATTCCTAGATAATCAGGTATAAAACCAAGGCTTGTTATAACACTGTAAGAATCCCTGTCAACATGGGCAGGAATAAAAACTCCTCCCAATTCTTTAACACTATAAAAAGCATCGTCAAAAGATATTTCTGATGAAAGTAAAAGCATTCTTTCATTTATTCCAACAATCTCATCATTTATATCACATATCAGTTGCTGCCCAAATACATCATGTTTATTTAATTTATATGTCAGATTACTATATACATAATTTTGAAACTCCATTGCATCTTCTACACTTTTAAAAAGACATAAAGAATGTACATCTTCCTTTGTTTGAAGTTCCATTCCAGGAATCACGATAATGTTGTTTTTAATTCCAACCTCAACGCAAGCTGCAACATTTTCACAACTATTATGATCAGTAATTGCTATTGCATCTAACCCCTTAAGCTTAGCCATATTTATTATATTGTTGGGAGTCATATCATTATCGCCACAAGGTGAAAGTGCCGAGTGTATATGAAAATCCACATATATTTCCATGTTTATATACCTAACTCCTTTAACTTACCACAAATTTCAAATGCACTTTCTTCTCCTTGAAGGATAGCAATATTTTCTTGATTAGCTTTGTCTAATGTTACTCTATCTACTTCTATATTCTCTGGAATGATTATACAAGAAAACTCTGCCAATAATGCTACTGCTACTATGTTGGGATGTACCTGCACTGTTATCCATGCATTACTTTTTGAACCATGGGACATCACCCAACTTAACAAGTCACATGAATATCCACCCTTTACTTCTTTCTCCATACCACTATTATTTGTTAAAACCTTCAAGTTAAGTTTCTCAGCTACTTCACTTACCTTCATTTCCTTCACCTCCTTTTAAAGTTATAAATTTACATTCATCAACCGTTGACAACCCCCTTACCACATCTTCTGCAAAAGCCTTACATGATGGTGAGCCACACTGACCACAATCTGTCCCAGGCAGCGAGTTAATTAATTTATTCATAAAGTTCATTTTTTTAACAGCGCTAGCAAAGTCCTCTGCCAGTTTAGGGTTGTATGTTTTATTATTTTTCATATCAGATAAAAATCTACTTTTATATTCTTCACTCATTTCATTTATCTCACATCTTTTATCTAACTTATCATAATACTTATTTATTATTCTTCTTGCGTTAAAGGGATTATCTGCTAATAATATTCCTCCAAGACATCCTTCTGTGCAAGCAAAGGCCTCTACAAAATCAACGTTGCTTAATTTTCCCTTCTCTATTTCATCCAATACTTTAATAACATTTTCAACCCCATATACCGCTATATATTCCTCAAGATTCATTGCTTTACTCTGTCCCCCAGGTATAGCCCAAGCTATTCCTGTTGATGACATATTACTATTACTTTGGGGAGCTGCAGCTTTATTTTTGTTAATATATTTAAGCAATTGAGGAAATAAATCGCTTATTGCTAAAACTCCATCAATATGTGTTTCGCTGCTTAAAAATGGATATTTGCCTTTTGTTACCCTAGAAACACAGGGAGATAAATAAAATATGCCAATTCCATCACTGTTCTCACCATATTTTTCTCTAATTAATATCGCCGCAACCTCAATTGGAGTAAGAACTTTTACAATGTGATCAACCAGTTCCGGATAATTTACTTGAATTAATCTGATTATACTTGGGCAGAATGGAGAAATTGCAGGTTTTGGCATTTTTTCTATTTCGTTTTTAGTTATTTCCGTTACAATATCACATGCATATGTTATGTCAAAAACCTCATCAAAGCCAAGGCTTTTTATTGCATCATTTATCAAACCAGGTTCTATATATTCTCCAAACTGTGAATATAAGGTCACTGAAGGTATAGCAATTTTAGTTTTAAAATTATCTAAAACATCAAGCACATCCCTTTTACCAACATGGGCGTTATAAGGGCATACTTTTATGCATACTCCACAATCAATACATCTATCTCCATATATTACAGCCTTAGAATTTTTCAATCTTATAGCCTCAACTGGACATTTTATCATACACCTGGTACATCCGTTGCATTTTTCCTCGATAAGTTCCACTGAATGGAATATTTCATTCATACAATCACCCTAATCTATAAAAATTACTATTCTAACATTGGTATACTCACCAACAACAGAAGTTATTTCAAATTCATCACTGCTCTTTCTTATATTAGGCAATCCCATGCCAGCACCAAAACCCATTTCTCTGGCTACATCAGGCGCTGTTGAATAGCCCTCAGTCATTGCAAGTTCAATATCCTTAATGCCTGGTCCCTTATCCTTTGCATTCATCTCTATCCTATCTTCAAAAATATCTACATCAATACATCCTCCATAGCTATGAATTACTATATTCATTTCAGCTTCATAACAAGCAACACAAAGCCTTTTAATTATTGCATTGTCTACTCCTAGCTGCATAAGGGCTTTTTTGATGTTACTTGAAGCCTCTCCAGCCTTCATGAAATCACCGTGTATTATTTCATAATGTAGATTTATCAAAGCTTTTTCCATTTATATGTTCAGCTCCCTTTAAGCCATTTTTGTATAATATCCCACAGGCATCAAACATTATATATTGGGTTGACATCAAACAAATTCCCTTTTCCTTTGCCAAATTTATTGTAAGTTCATCTGGCGTCTTGCCTCTGACATATATTATACACTTTATATCCATCATTTCAGCCGTCCTTATAGTTTGAATATTAACCAACCCTGTTAATAATATGGTGTCTCCGTTAACCAATGAAAGCACATCGCTCATTAAGTCACAGCCAAAAGCATATTTTACATCCATATCAAGTATGTCTTCCCCAGTCAAAACATCTGCATTTACCATATCCTTTATTTCTCGTAATTTCATAAAGTTCCCCCATAATTTAATTTTTTGAAAAAAACTTAATATTGTTTTAAATCCCTTCATATAACTCATAATATAAAGGAATAAGTTGTTTGTTTATATTGTTCTAAATATTGCGACAAAATATCAGAATAATATTATTTTATCATTTTTTTATTCTTACTCCAATATGTTTTACAGTTTTAAATTTGTGTTTATTTAATCTAGTAGCAATTCAGTGGTTATTTTTTAAACAATGTATTTTAATTATAATAACTTTACACTCAGGAGGTCTTAATATGGACATAAATGTTTTGAATATATATCACATGTTGTATGACAGTCTTTTAGATAATTATTGGCTCAATAAAAACAGTTTAGACTCTGTCATTATAAAAAATTATCTTGAAAGTAATTCTTTTAAAGACAGGTTATGCAATATCATAGAAAATAAAAACTTCAGGTGTCAGGATATATTTTTTCTTATTCAGGATTTTCTTTCAAAACTATTTAAACAAATAAAATCTGATGATTTTTTAAATGAAGTTTATTACTATACCCTTAACAAAGCCTTCCCAAGGGATGAAAATCAGAAACTTTATGGCTCTTCTTCTGAGCCATATGAAGTTTATTTAAGATTTTTAAGTTTTTTTTCAGAAATTCAAAAATCTAACCCTGATGAAACATGGCAAAGTAAATATCCTTTAAAATTTTTAGAAGATAGAGAAAGGGAATATATTGAAAGCAAAGAGGAATATAATAAATTCTGTTCAGCTTTTAAAGATGAAAATATATACGAAATAATGAAATTGAATCAGGATGTATTAGGTTATAATACCCTAGACCACATCTGTGGTGTTCACCATCTATCCTTATTTATTTCCAGGCAACTATTTAATCTTAACATACCGATAGATCTTGGCAGGGTTTCTGGGGCTGCAGCTGGACATGATATTGGTAAATATGGCTGTAAAGGTTCTGAACTTAAAAGAGTTCCATATCTGCATTATTACTATACAGACCAATGGTTTAAAAAACATGGAATAACTTATATTGGCCATATAGCATTAAATCATTCAACATGGGACCTTGAATTGGAAAATTTGCCAATCGAATCATTAGTTCTAATTTATTCTGATTTCAGGGTTAAAAATAAAATAATTAATAACAATGCTAAAATGCATATCTATAGTCTTGATGAGTCCTTTGATGTAATACTAAGCAAGCTGGATAATGTTGATGATGCAAAGGAAAAAAGATATCGCAGGGTATATGCAAAACTAAAGGACTTTGAGGACTACATGATAAACTTAGGTATTAGTGTTGATTTTCAGACTGAAAACTTCTTGAAAAGTAATGAGAAAATCAATTTTTCTCTGCTTCACGGTAAGAAAATAATAAATAATATTAAGTACATTGCCATAAATCACAACATCAATTTGATGCATATGCTCAGAGATGAAAATTCTTTAAATTCAATACTTGAACTTGCAAGAAGTGAAACAGATTGGAATAAATTAAGAGAATATTTAAATATCTTTCAAGAATATTCAACCTATCTTACTCAAAAGCAAAAGCTTATTACAATTAAATTTTTATACGAACTTTTAATACATCCAGAAGGAGATATTAGAAGACAATGTGCAGAACTGATTGGCCTGCTTATTGCAACCTTTGATGAAGATTATAGAAAAGAAATCCCTGAAGATGCTATTATGCCCTTATCAGAAATTTCAAGCTGCGATTTGCTTAATAAATACATGATTTTATTTTTAAGCCCAGATCATAAAATAATTGAAAGACATAAAGAATGGATTGGATATAGTGCTTGCCACATGGTTTCTTCACTTTTTTCTCACAGTAGAGAAAAACAAATAAGTTCCTATAAATCTATTATATTTAATTATTTTATTCCAAACTGTTTAGATTCCAATACAAGCCTATATCTTCTGGAGATAGCAAAAAAAATACCTATAAACGATGATGATGATCTAAATTCTAATTTACTGAATTTTATTATGTTTAGTATTAATAACGGGAATCAAACAATCAGATTATCTGCTTTAGAGCTTTCCTTAAACATAATTAAACATTCGGAAATCTATACATTTAAAAATCTTATTAAAGAAATGCTTACAAACCAAACCAGCCGTTCAAAGCTACCCTCAGAGAACTATTTAAAATATAAACTGGCTCAATTTCTTCATTTAGAAGATGAGATTTTAAATAAATTCGCCTCATTTTATCAGAAAGATTTAAGAAAATCCTCTGATATATTTTTAAGTAATCTAAAAACAGCAACGGAGTGGATAGTAAAAAAAATCCAAGTTAAGCTTCTTGTGGAGCATACCCTCAATAACCCTGAAGAAAATGGGTTCTATTCTGCAATGCATTTTTGTAATTTATTAAAAGTTAGTGCCAGTGAAACTGTTAGAAATAAAGCTGGTAAGGCTTTAACCCAAATAATACCTTATCTATCCTTTGAACAGCGTAATGATGTATGTATAGAACTGTTAAGAGCACTTGAAATAGAAGGTTATCAATTTACAAAATTTATACCCCAATATTTAGGTCAGCTGATACTTTATCTAAAACCAATTGAGCTTGACGAATTCATTGATGATTTATCAATAAAAACAAAACAAGCTAACCCCCAGCTCAACTCTTTGCTTTTAAAAACTGTGGGTATAACAATAATCAACTATCCTAAATATAAAAATATCTTTAAGGAACGAAACAAAGAATATAACAGACGACTAATAAAACTTTTGGGTATTCTACTCAATGGCCTAGCTAATTTCAACCCCCAAATAAAACAATTATCCTTTAGTGTTATAGGAAAAGAGATTTTTGGCTCAAAAGCTTTAACCCTTGAACATAAAAAATTAATATTTACTTTAATTTCCAAAAAAATACTGACCTTGATGACAGACCATTTTGAAGAAGAATTATTATTTTTAACTAATTCAGCTGGTTTAAATAACATATACAGGTTTATCTCTGATTATACCTTTTTCTTTGGTGAGATAAATATAAAGCCTCCTAAAAAAATAGCATTTTTTCCAGGAACATTTGATCCATTTTCCCTTAGCCATAAACAAATCGCCAAAGCCATCAGGGATCTTGGATTTGAAGTTTATTTAGCTGTAGATGAGTTTTCTTGGTCAAAGCAGACCCTTCCTAATCTTCTTAGAAGGAATATTATAAATATGTCCGTTGCAGATGAACTTAATATTTATTTATATCCAGAAAACTATCCAGTAAATATATCTAATGATATAGATTTAAAAAATTTACGTGCTACATTCCCAAAATCAGAAATATACGTTGTAGTAGGTAGTGATGTGTTAATCAATGCTTCTGCATACAAAAAACAAAATAAGTCAATTGAAATTTATAATTTTAACCACATTATTTTTGAAAGGAGAGTTTCAAGTCTTCAATATTCTGAAGAAGACTTAAACAAATCCATAAATAACATAAAAGGTAAAGTAATAAAACTTTCATTACCTACCCAGTATGAGGATATCAGTTCCACACAGATACGAAACTATATCGATGAAAACAGAGATATTTCAAGCCTGGTTGATGCACTTGTTCAAAAATATATTTATCAGTTCGGATTTTATCGCAGGGAGCCGCAGCATAAGGCAGTTTTAGAAGAATTCAGTTTAAAAATTGATATAATTGAAGAATTTAATGATGTAATTTTGGAAAAGCTTTATTTACTGTTCGATCTTGATAATGCATACCTAAATAGCCGATTTAGAGATTTCCTCAGTAAGGATTCTCCAAGAATAATTATCATAAGAAATATTAAGGAGGATATCATACTTGGTTTTTCTGCCTTTCATTGGGTTAGATCTAATTCACTGCTTAAAGAATTTAAAGACAGTATGTTATGCGAATACATTAGAGAAAATGCTGTTGGAAGAATAATTTGTATTGATGGTGTTTATATTAATTCAAAATATAAAAACATTAATTTAGAACAAATATTGTTAACCGAAACATTATCACTATGTCTCTCTAAAGATTACGACTATGCAGTTTATAAAAATATGCTTGATAAATATGATTGTCAAGAAATTTACGAAATCCTTGATCTGCAAGGCTTTATAAAAATTCCATGTATTGACTGCCTGACTCCTGTGTACGCAGTTAATATGAATAACCCCTGTACTTTAAATCTTGACATTGATTCTATAATCAAAGAACCTTTTAAAAATAATGAAAAAATAAAAAATGCAATTCTATTATCAAGAAAAAGACTTCAAAAAGCTTTAACTTTACTTTATCCAGGTAATCTTGTTTTGTCCTTTGACAAAGATATACTTTATCAAAGCTTAATTACTAAGATATGTAACGAAAATAATGTCCCTATTAAACAGATGGTGCCAAAGCAACTCGGTAATGCTATGTGCGTTCCCTTTGGGAATATTTTAAGTAGATATGTAATTCCAAATACAGTAACTAAATCTCTACACACCGAAAAATTATATCAGCCAGATTTAAAAAACTTTGAAATAGGCCCATATCCTTATTACTTGGATTTAAAAACACAGATTAAAATGATTAAATCCTTTAAAAGACCTATTATTCTTGTTGATGATATCCTGCACAAAGGATATAGAATAAAGGCTTTAGATCCTCTTTTAAAAAATGAAAACATAGAAGTTCAGAAAATAATTGTCGGCATATTGTCTGGTCGGGGTAAAGAAATAATGGATCTTCAAAATCGCCAAGTTGATAGTGTTTATTATATTCCTAAATTGAAAGTTTGGTTTAATGAAAATAATCTATACCCTTTTATCGGCGGTGATACACTTTGGAGAGATAAAAGTCCCCAAAGAAATCTCATACCTTCAGTTAATTTAATACTTCCTTATGCTTCACCTTTGTATATATTAGGAGCATCTAAGCAAGCATTGTATAATTTATCTAAAACCTGTCTTGAGAATGCTATGGATATTTTAACAGTAATCGAAAATGAATATCAAACTATGAACGAACGTAACTTTACACTGGCATTTTTAGGAGAAGTTTTCATTTACCCACGTTGTCCCGATCATGGTATGGATATCAATTACGATTTAAATCTAAGTCCTAGTCACTATTTAAAAAATGACATGGAACTATTAAAAAGATTAGAAAACATTCTAAATAAATAATTTAAGGGTGATAACTATGTATTATTATTATCTACTAGACGATAAAGTGGCATTTTCCAAATTTAAATTAAATAAATTTCAAGAAATACTCCCTGACCATGCTAGAACTGTTCAAGGAAATATGTTTTATCTTAATCAACTAACACCTGGCAAATCAAGAAAAAGTTTTTGTATTTCAGATCCATCAATGCTGGATATTTCGAAAGAAGATTTAAACCTTTTAAGAACTGGTAAGAAAGAATACAGTGATATACCTGAATGGATACTTGAAAAAATTTCATCTAAAGATGTTATGTGTATTAATATTTCTTATCCAGATTGGCAGTATTTACTTAACAGTACTAAGAAAAAGTCTTACAAAGTTAATATCGTTGGTCTTGGAGATGTAGGTGGAATACTTGCTTTAGGTCTAAAGCTTCAAGGGAATGATATAATAAGCTCTATTGGTATCTATGATGTTGATAAAAATAAAATTCAAAGATGGTATCTAGAGCTTAATCAGATAATTCATCCTAACCATGAGTTTCTTTTTCCTAAGGTAGAAGTAATTGGAATGGATGACTTATTTAATTGTGATATTTTTGTGTTTTGTGTTTCAACAGGAGTTCCTAAAATTGGAGAAGAACAAAATGATGTCCGTTTAGTACAATTTAATGGAAACTCAAAGATTATAAATGAATATTCAAAAAAAGCCCGTAAAGAAAAATTTAAAGGATTATTTGCTGTTGTATCTGATCCAGTTGATTTGCTATGTAAATCAGCCTATTTATCAAGCAATACTGACGAATATGGCAATTATGACTATTTAGGTCTTGCACCAGAACAAATTATAGGTTTTGGTTTAGGTGTTATGGATGCCCGGGCAGCGTTTTATTCTCAAGAAAGTAATGAGACTAGTCACTATATAAAGGAAGGCAGGGTGTTTGGTCCACATGGGGATGGTCTTGTTGTTGCTGACAGCATAATAAGATATAACCATAATATTTCAATTTCACTGACAGAAAAAGTATTAAATTCAAACCTTAAAGTAAGGGAAACTGGATACAAACCTTATATAGCTCCTGCTATATCATCAGGAGCACTATCCATTATTTCCTGTTTAAAGGGCGAATGGCATTACAGTTCTACTTTTGTGGGAGGTGTTTTTATGGGTTTAAAAAACAGGTATACTTCAACAGGAATTGAGCTGGAAAAATTGGAATTACCTGATAATCTGTTTGAAAGGTTATCAGCAACTTACAAATACCTGGAGAAAATTCTATGAGCCAATTGGAATTAATATCACCTGGTCCACTTTCTCATGAACTGCAGATGATGCTAGAACCCATAATCACTGAAAAAAATGTACATGTAATAAATAGTATTAAAGATGTTAATTCATTAGCTAATAGAAAAATAATTTTTGCAGTTGAAGTAGATGATTCAGGTTTTGCCATACCTATTTATGACTTTATAAAAAAGCTATATAAGAGTGATTCAAATTATTTTAAAGACTCTAGTGCAGCCATTTTTATACATAGTTCAAATCAATTATTTACAAAAAGCGTTGCACAAAGCTTAATATTTATAACAAATAAAATGGGATGCCGATATATAGGGCATCCTGTTGTTGAAGCTATTGAAGGCTATAAAAACTTTCATACTTGGCAAAAAACAATGGATATGCCATTAAAGGACATCTGTCACCTCCATTGTCAAAACCTTTATAAACGTTTGATTAACGATGTAATCCCTCATAAAAAACAGCCACATATACTTGTACTTCATGCAAGCTCCCGCAAAACTTCTAATACCCTGTTGCTATGGGATATTATAAAAAAATACTTGTCTAACTGTATTATTGAAGAAATTCATGTTGAAAACGGAACTATTAATGACTGTCGGGGATGTTCATTTAAAACATGTTTACACTATAGTAAACAGGATAGTTGTTTTTACGGAGGTATTGTCGTAGAAGAAGTTTTTCCAGCAATCCAAAGGTGTGATTCTATAATATGGATTTGCCCTAATTACAATGATGCAATTTCAGCTAACCTTACAGCAGTCATAAATAGACTTACTGCCCTATATAGAAAAATTAGCTTCTATGATAAAAGCATTTTCGGAATAATTGTTTCTGGGAATTCCGGTGGTGACTCTGTTGCAAAACAACTTATTGGAGCCCTTAACATTAACAAAGGGTTCAGACTACCTCCAGATTTTGCAATTATGGAAATTGCAAATGACCCAAAGTCAATTCTTAAAGTTGATTCCATAGAGAATAAAGCAAAATCCTTCGCTGAAAATATAATTTTAAATTTTTAATTTTTCATCATTCATTAGTAAAGTTATTGAACTCCTTCTAGCAAAGAAGACAGTTCACTATTGTAATATATATATAGTTTATGAAGTGGCCTTGTCATAGCAACATATAAAAGTTTAACATCAAGCTCCGCTGTTGTATATTTTTCTTTACTTCCATCTGATATGAAAACTACATCAAACTCAAGGCCCTTTGATAAATAAGAAGGAACAACAATAACACCTGTTCTGTATTCCTTTTCTTTGCCCGTTATAATATATGGATTATAATCTTCATTTTTAATACTATTAAAAACTGTTTTGCATTCTTCCAATGTTTTGCATATTATTGCAAAGGTTTTATATCCTTTATTTTTTAAATACTTAATTTTCTTATTAATATCTTCTACAGAACTTCTTAAATTTTCTTTCTTTATTAATGACACTTTCTCTCCATGTCTTATAACTGGCTTTGCAGGAACTAAATTCTCATCCTTTAAATTTGAAATAACCTTATTAGCAGCATCCATAATTTCAACTGTTGTTCTATAACTCTGTTCAAGAGTTAATAATTCACTTTTAACTTCCGAAAAAACAAAATTCCTTATATCTTCCCAATTCTTTGTTCCCCTATATGAATGTATTCCTTGGCTTAAATCTCCTAAAATTGTAAAGGAGCTATCCTTTATTATTTTTTTATTACATATATTTGAAACAAACTGAAGTCCTGTGCCTCGTCAATTACAATATGTTTAACAGGTATTTTCTCATCAATGCCATGAATGCAATATTTTAAATATATAATAGGTGCTAAATCTTCTAATTCAACTTTCTTTGAATCCAATATCTCTAGTGAATAATCTCTAATAAATTTTTGATATTCATCTTCTAACTTGGAATCCGTATATTTATAAAACAACTCCTTATTGCTAATTAAATTGTAATAATACTCGTAAGGATCTATTTTAGAAATTTTTTTAACGTAGTCATTAACAGCTTTTTTTGAAACATTATCTAGTTTTGAGATAAGTTCATATTTCCTATCTATTATCTTACCTATTTTTTCACGTCTTTCTTCGCCATCCTCCATTTTGGTTTTTAGAAATTTTACTCTCTTATCACATTCATTCTCAATATAAGAAAGAATACTTTCCTTTTTATATTTTAGTCTATTTATAAGGTGCTTTTTTATCTCCAAAATTCTTTTACTCATGGCTAAATCTTTATATTCATTTAAAAACAAATGGTTTATGTCCTCATATTTTAGAATCACTATTTTACCTATCATAAAATCTTCTTTTGGTATAAAATTCTTTTCAATATCCTTAATATACTCATCTAGAATCTCTTTAAACATCATAGAAGATTTAAATTTTGACTCTACCTCAACTAATTTATTTTTTTCAACTTCTAAATCCGTTGCATTGTTGTTTACAAAATTAGTTAGTTTTTCATTTGTATCTGTTAACTTAAACTTTTTCCCTATAAGCTCCATAGCAAAATCTTCAAAGGTTGTTTGTTTAACTTTGTCAACGCCTAGCTCTGGCAAAACCTCTGAAATATAGTTAAGAAATAATCTATTAGGAGCTATTATCATAAAATTTTCAGGAACAAAAGTTTTTTCATATGTATAAATTAAATATGCTATTCTATGAAGGGCTATTGTAGTTTTTCCACTACCTGCAGCTCCCTGTACAATTAATGGTTTCCACATATCTGCCCTTATTATTCTATTTTGTTCAGCCTGTATAGTTGAAACTATATCTTTTAATCTATTATCAGCATTTGCCCCAAGATATGTCTGCAGAAATTCATCATTGGTTGTTATATCTATATCAAATATTTCATTTAGAATTCCCTTTTCAATAGAAAATTGTCTTTTTAAAGACAGATTTCCAGTTATCTTCCCATCAGGACATAAATAACTTGCTTCACCAAGCCGTTCTTCGTAATATAAGTTAGATATCGGAGCACGCCAATCTACAATTACTAGTTCCTGGTTTTCCTCCTTCATAAGAGATACCTTTCCAATATATATCTTCTCTATTTGTTCTTTATCTTTCTCTTTAAAATCTATTCTTGCAAAATAAGGTTTGCTCTGTGCATCCAACAGTTTTTTTAGTTTTATCTTGATACTTTCTTCAAACATACTGTTTAGCATTAAATCTATATATGCCTGGCTGCTATCAGAATTTAAACTTTTCCTGCTGCCTAACAAATCCTCTTCAACCTTTTTCTGTCGCCTGGTCATTGATATTATACTTTTTTCTACATAATCAAGTGTATAATCTAATCTTTTAATTTCTTCATTATAATCTGGATGGGTTTTGGCTGGCATAGATTCAACCTCCCTTTATTAAAATGTTACAGGTATTAATTTTGAAAAGTACTATATATTATATCACAATCTTCTTTTTATTAAATAAAGTTATTTCCCATTAAAAACATTTATTGCAAAACCCGAATTGTAAAACAACTTTTATGCTATTATTAAAGTCATATATTTTAGAACATCATAATAATTGCAAAATTCTTAGACACCTATCAAACATGAATAATTATATAATTAATTTTATATTTATTATTATATTTTGTTATTTTTTTATCATATATCTCTTGTCCACTACGTTTTTAGTTTTTGTAATTTTCTGTGTATTGTATATATTGTTGTATAAATAAAGATAATCAAATATAATTAAGGCATAATTTATACAGGAGTTGATTTTATGGGTAGACACATTATCGAAGAAGCAAAAAAATGTCTTCAATGCAAAAATCCTAAATGCAAGGAAGGTTGTCCAGTCAATACACCAATTAATGAAATCATTAACTTATTACTTGATGGAAAAATTATTGAATCTGGGGAAAAACTCTTTCTTAACAATCCCCTTTCAGTTGTTTGTTCACTTGTTTGCCCTCATGAATCTCAATGTGAAGGAAGCTGCATTCTAGGTAAAAAAGGATCCCCTGTTCAAGTTAGCTCAATAGAAAACTATATTTCTGAATACTATCTAAATGTAATGAACTTAAAACCAATTAAAGATATAAACAAGAAAGTTGCCATTATTGGTTCTGGCCCTGCTGGTATAACTATTGCTTTTTTGCTGGCACTTAAATCATATGACATAACAATTTTTGAAGCCCATGATAAAATAGGTGGAGTTCTAAGATATGGAATACCGGAGTTTAGATTGCCAAAAAATATTCTTGAAAAACTTAAAGAAAAATTGATTCAAATAGGTGTAAAAATTAGACCAAATACACTGATTGGTCCCCACATTACTATTGATGATTTGTTTAGGGATGGTTATAAAGCTGTATTCATCGGTACAGGTGTATGGAAACCAAATACCCTTGGAATAAAAGGAGAAAGTCTAGGTCATGTTCACTATGCAATCGATTATTTAAAAAACCCTGATGTTTATAATTTAGGCGATAGGGTATGTATTATTGGTGCTGGAAATGTTGCAATGGACGTTGCCAGAACAGCTCTTAGAAATGGATCTAGGGAAGTATATGTTATGTATAGAAAGGGTGAAAACTCTGTAACTGCCAGAAAACACGAAATAGAATATGCAAAACTTGATGGAGTAAAATTTGAATTTTATAAAAATCCTGTTGAAATTGTTGATGAAGGTATCAAATATGTAAAAACAAAAGAAATTATAGACGAGCAAGGAAAAGAAAGACTTATATCAATTGAAGGTTCAGAAGATATTTTCCCAGCTGATTCTATAATAATTGCAATAAGTCAAGGTCCAAGAACAAATATTGTTTCAAGTACAACTGGTATTGATATTAATAATAGAGGCTTAGTAGTTGTGGATGCATTTGGAAGAACAACAAGGGAAGGGGTTTTTGCATCAGGAGATGTTGTAACTGGGGCGAAGACTGTTGTGGAGGCTGTAAAATTTTCAAAACTTGTAGTAGAAGCAATTGATGAATATGTGACCCAAAAACTTAAAACTTCATAGAACTAGTTTGATAAAATTTCTCTCAATAATTTGTTTATATTAGTAATTTTATTTTATTTTGCATAATCTAGATAAATTTTGGTATAATATCTATATCTCAAGAAGAAAGGATGATAAAAATGCAAAAAAATCCAATTGTAACGATTGAAATGGAGAATGGTAACCAAATTAAAATAGAGCTATATCCAGAAATCGCTCCAAATACTGTTAATAATTTTATTTCTTTAGTAAAGAAAGGTTTTTATGATGGGTTAATTTTCCATAGAGTTATTCCTGGATTTGTGATTCAAGGTGGTTGCCCAGAAGGAACTGGTATTGGGGGGCCAGGTTATTCAATTAAAGGTGAGTTCTCAAAGAATGGCTTTAATAACGAATTGAAGCACGAAAGAGGAGTAATATCAATGGCAAGAGCCGCTTCTTTCAATTCAGCTGGTTCACAGTTTTTCATAATGACAGATGATGCTCCACACTTAGATGGACAATATGCTGCATTTGGAAGAGTAACAGAAGGTATGTCAGAGGTTGATAGGATTGTTTCTGTTAAAAGAGACAGATATGACAAACCACTAGAACCTCAAAGAATGAAGAAAGTAACGGTGGATACTTTTGGTATAGAATACGGGGAAGTAGAAAAAATGTAACAATATTAAGTGATAAAAAGTGCCATAAGTTTAAGAAGTTCACTATATAAATCTTTGAAAACATAAACTTTTAAACTGTATATGGCACTTCTATTTTCTTATATTATCAATTTAACTCCTCAATCACTCAATTCCATCATTAACCATTCTAAAAGTTTACACACAGTTTCTTTTCTTATTGTATTTCTATCACCATTGAGTCTTAATTCCTTAGACTTCACAACTCCATTTTTATAAAAACCTAAATATACAAGCCCAACAGGTTTTTCTTCAGTTCCCCCACCCGGTCCTGCTATCCCGGTTGTTGAAACACCTATATCAGTACCAGCAGATTTTGCTATGCCTTCTGCCATTTCTTCAGCAGTTTGAAAACTAACAGCCCCATATTTTTTTAAAGTACATTCTTTGACATTTAATCTCTTTATCTTAGATTCATTACTATAAGTAACCGCTCCTTCGTAAAATACAGAAGATATTCCAGGATAGTTAATTAGTGTTGCTGCAACTAACCCCCCAGTGCATGATTCTGCTGTTGAAATAGTTAAATTTTTTCTTATTAATAGTTCCCCAATAATCTCTTCTATTGACTTTCCATACCTTAACATAAAATCACCAGCCATTTCTTAAATTTGATGTAATCATTTAATATCTTCTAGTCTAATATTTAACAACGGATATTTTTCCCAATCGCTATCTGTAAAATGCCACCATTCATTCTTTACTGATATAAATCCATTTTTCTCCATGACACTTCTTAGGCATTCAAGGTTTTTTTTCTGTATCTCAGACATGCCTATATAATTTTGTGATGCTCTATTGGTGAATTCATCAAAACCAGTTGGCATACTAAGTTCTCTTTCATCTTCATCAACAAGTGTAATATCAACTGCTGCTCCTCTATTGTGCTTTGAACCACTTACAGGATTGGCTAAGAATTCCTTATCTACTGCAATATCATATAAAATTTTCTGAACGTAATATGGTCTGTATGCATCCCATATTTTTATTCTATATCCCATCTTATTAAACTCATTGTTTGCATTTATTAATTTTTTAGCTGTCTCTCTTCGTAACATGCATACAGCCTTAGGATAAATCTTTTGTCTAGTAAAGTTTTCTTCAGTTGCATATCTAAGTTCAATAACAAAGTTACTATCTATTTCCTCTAAATTAACCAAACCTTTTATATCCCTGACTTCATCAATTTTTTTCTTTTTGGGCTCTGAAATATAGTTGTTTGCACTGGTTTGTTTTTCTACTCTCTTTCCTTTGTTATCTATCTTACTAAATACTGAAACAGATTTTTTATATGTTTCATCCACTAATATTAAAATTTTCCCTAAAAATTCGTCTGTTTCTATCAATCTAAATGTATTAGTATTTTTTTCATTTTCAAAGACAAAATATACATATAAACTCATTATAGAAAGACAGATTAAAATTGTTGCAATACAAAAATTAATAATAACTTTTTCATGTCTTCCCATTGCTACTGCTCCTTTTTAATATCTTATAAAAATATTATCGTGTAATTTCATAAATTCCTGTACACTTAATTTAACATTCACTTCAAAGAAATATCCGAGCTGTTAACTTATTTTATCTGAATTAAAAGCAAAAAAGTCATGATATTATTACAGAAAATTTGTGTCCTTATTTGTAGTAAGTATCTTCTCCCATGTAACAATTTTATATGTAACACAACAAACTATCTCTGCTTACTTAAGATAATTATTTTTAACAAAAGAGAGATTTAGACTTACCATTTTTTAAGGCGTTGAACTTCTGCAATAACTCATGACGTTCTAAAATATGTGCTTTTTAAAGTGTCTATAATATTAAAGTGAACATTTCTATTACTTTATCTTATCAATATCTAATTTTAATATAATATATAACTTAATACCATACAGCTATCTTTCAGTTATAACAACTTCATCCTTTTCATCTGTTTCTTTAAGTTTTACATGTACAATTTCTAAAGTTGAGGTTGGTACATTCTTTCCAACATAATCTGCTCTTATTGGTAGCTCTCTATGTCCTCTATCAATTAATACTGCCAATTGTATAGCCTTTGGTCTTCCAATATGGATAATAGCATCCATTGCTGCCCTTACTGTTCTTCCAGTATAAAGAACATCATCAACCAGAATAACTATCTTATCTTTAATATCAAAATCAATAGAAGTCTGATTTAAATTGGGTTGTTCAAATTGTTCTGTTAAATCATCTCTATATAGGGTAATGTCTAGAACACCAACCGGGATTTTTACACCTTCAAACTCCTCGATATATTGAGCTATTTTCTTTGCCAGTGGAACTCCTCTGGTTTTTATACCTACAAGAGCAACATTTTCAACACCTTTAGTTCTTTCTATAATTTCATGAGAAATTCTTTTAAGCGCTCTGTTTATACCATTTTCATCTAGAAGCTGTGCCTTAATTTCCATATTTACACCTCATCTTCATATTTATGATAACAAAAAACTTCTTACAAAGTAAGAAGCCAATTTATGTACTGGTGTACAAATCTATTTAACTCCTTACAGACTCACCGGACTGAATTAAAGGATTCCATTAACATCAACAATATACCACATAATCTTTTGATATTCAACACACTTGTTTTGGATTTAAAATACATGGTATTGACATTCAATAATTATTTTCTAAAACTTATTTCATTTAATGACTCAACATGATCAAAGTTCAATTCTTTACCGTTATAGAGAAACCTTATTCCATCAATCCAGTCTCCCCTATAATCTCTTTGCAAAAAAGTTTCAATTAATGTTGTAGCTGTAACTGTTCCACCTGCAGAACCTTGAAAATAGTCCTTTGCCCATGAGCTTCCCTTATGTCTCGAATAATCATTTATGCCCTGATTAATTTTAGATTCTTTCAAATTAATAACTGCTATCTTTCTACCATCTGTATTTTCTATTTTTTCTATCTTTATTTCCAATCCATTGAAATAAACATCCGATAAAGTTTTTCCAAGCATATCTAGTTTATTTATTATGGATATGTTTTTCGGAATATACACCCATAAACCTATTTCTTTTTCGTAAGTATCATTATTAGCTGTATATATTTTATATATATTATCACTTTTATTCAATGCTTCGTCATTTATACTGATTGTGCTGTTTTTCAATTCATTTATTTCTTTGGTTAGTTCAGACAGGTTTTTTTCTAATTCACTATTTCTTTTTTCCAATTTACTTTTATCTGATTTAATTGAAATCAGTTCCTGATTCAATCTTTGGTTTTCAGTTCTAACGGAATTAGAACAACCTGTAACAAAAAGGATTCCTAATATAAAAATAGATATTGTTGTTAACGTTTTTTTCATTTCAAGCACTCCTTTTTAGAAGCTTTTATCTTTATTTCTGATTTCTAAGCTTCTTTATTAATTCTTCAAAATACTCCGGAAGTTGTGAAGAAAACTCCATATATTCTCCCGAGTAAGGATGGATAAATCCTAAAGTTTTTGCATGCAGCGCCTGACCACTAAGTTTAATTTTTTGTCTTTTATGTCCATATACAGGATCCCCAACTAAAGGATGACCAAGATAAGACATATGTACTCTAATCTGATGTGTTCTTCCTGTTTCTAATCTTGCTTCTATTAAAGTATTTTCCTTAAATCTTTCTAAAACCCTAAAATGTGTAATTGCATGTCTTCCGTTTTTCTGTAGAACAGCCATCTTCTTTCTCTCAATGGGATGTCTGCCTATTAATGTTTCAATTGTCCCAGCATCTTTTTTAATCACCCCCTCTGTTAGAGCTATATATATTCTTTTAACACTATGTTCTTTTATCTGTTCTGCTAAACTCCTATGGGCGATATCGTTTTTTGCAATCACAAGAACTCCAGAAGTATCTTTATCTATTCTATGTACTATACCTGGTCTAATAACTCCATTTATGCTCGACAGAGTCTTGCACTTTGCCAATAAAGCATTTACTAAAGTACCAGTATAATTCCCGGCAGCAGGATGAACTACCATTCCCTGTGGCTTGTTTACAACTGCAAGATAATCATCCTCATATAATATCTCTATGTCTATGTTTTCTGCCTTCACTTCAAGCTTTACTGGTTCAGGTATAAATATTTGAATTTTATCATTTAATCTAACTTTATAGTTACTTTTAATTTCTTTTTCATTAACTTTAATTTTTCCTTCTTCCACTAGTTTTTGTATTTGTGATCTTGACATTTCAGCTAGACTTTCATTTAAGAAAACATCTATTCTTTTACCAACATTATCAGTTTCTACAATAACTTCTTTAACTTCCTTAATCATAAAATCACTCCTACAACTTTTCCGG
>NZ_AZQP01000006.1 GCF_000601455.1 Fervidicella metallireducens AeB | reverse complement strand
CCAAAATCATTTAATCTGACTGATTTAATATCTTTTCTCTTTAATTTCTTATCTATATTTTTTATTTTAATAATTACTTCATCATTTGTTAGCCCTATTAAAATTCCTTCAAATATTTCCTTCCCATCTATTTGCTTATTTAAAATCACTCGGACTTTACTTCCAGAATATTTTATAAAATCTTTTTCTTTCTTAATAGGTCTGTCTAAACCTGGAGAAGATACTTCAAAATAATAACTTTGTTCAATTGGATCTACTTCGTCAATTTTTTCATTTAATATTCTGCTGACATTTGTACAGTCATCTAGATCTACCCCTCCGGCTTTATCTATGTATATACGCAAATACCATTCTCCCTCTTCTTCAACAAATTCAACTGCTACTAATTCAAAACCTAGATTTTCCACAACTGGTTCTGCCAATTCTTCAACTGTTTTTTCAATTTTATCTATATCAAAACTAGTCATCATTAACCCTCCTTTTCTTTTTTCTATTTTTTGTAATAATCAAAGTCTTATACTTAAACATAAGCAAAGAGTGGGAAATCCCCACTCTTGTGTCAAAAACTATATGCATTTCCTAAATGAAATTATAACATTATATATATATCTTTGCAAGTTAAAACAAAGAAAGTTGGTTAGTATCTGGTAAATCATTTAAACATCCATGATTTTCTAATATTTCTACAACCGTCTTAGAAACTTTTGCTCTTAATCTTAAATCTTCCTTTGATAGGAACATTCCTTCTCTTCTGGCCTCAACAATACTTTTTGCAGCACTTTCACCTACTCCTTGCAATGCTTTAAATGGCGGAAGTATACCATTTTCAGTTATTAAAAATTTTGTTGAGTCAGATTTATATAAATCGACGGTTTTAAGTTTAATGCCCCTCTTATACATTTCATATGCAATTTCTAAAACAGTAAGTAACCCCTTTTCCTTTTGTGATGCATTATTTCCTAAATTATTTATTTCTTTAATTTTACTTAATATAACCTTTTCCCCTTTAGAAATAATCTCCGCATCAAAATCATCTGCTCTAACAGTAAAATATGTTGCATAATATGCCTCTGGATAATAAACCTTAAAATAAGCTATTCGTACAGCCATCATAACATATGCACATGCATGACCTTTTGGGAACATATATTTTATTTTATTACATGAATCAATATACCATTGAGGAACATTTTTCTCTTTCATTTCTGCAATATCTTCATCTCTAAGACCTTTCCCTTTTCTTACCCTTTCCATAATGTTAAATGCATGTTTAGGAGGAATATCTTTATACATTAAATAAACCATAATATCGTCTCTTGTAGGTATTACTTCCTTTAATGTAGCAATTCCATTTTGAATTAACTCCTGAGCATTATTTAACCATACATCCGTTCCGTGAGATAACCCTGATATTCTAACTAATTCAGCAAATGTCTTTGGCTGTGTATCTATTAACATTTGTCTTACAAATTTTGTACCAAATTCAGGTATCCCAAGACTACCAGTTTCACAACCTATTTCTTCCAGTGTAATCCCAAGTGGTTCAGTAGAAGTGAATATTTTTAATACCTTTTCATCACCAAGTGGAATGGAAGTAGGATCAATACCAGTTAAATCTTGTAGCATTCTTATAACTGTAGGATCATCATGCCCTAATATATCCAATTTTAACAATCGCCCACTAATAGAGTGATAATCAAAATGTGTAGTTATTATATCTGAGTTAGGATCATCTGCTGGTCTTTGAACAGGACAAAATTCATAAATCTCATTATCCCTAGGTACTACCATTATACCTCCTGGATGTTGACCTGATGTTCTTTTTACCCCTGTACATCCCCTTACGAGTCTCTCAATTTCAGCTTGGGTAGCAATAATATTTCTCTCGGATAAGTAGTTTTTTACATACCCGTAAGCGGTCTTCTCTGCAATTGTTCCAATTGTACCTGCCCTAAATGTATGACCTTCACCAAATAACTCTTCTGTATATTTGTGTGCCACTGGCTGATATTCACCGGAAAAATTTAAATCTATATCTGGCTCTTTATCTCCCTCAAAACCTAAGAAAGTTTCAAAAGGAATATCATGCCCATCTTTTTTATACAAACTTCCACAGTTGGGACAATTTTTATCTGGAAGATCAGCTCCGGAACCTATTGTTCCATCAGTAAAAAATTCAGAATGTTTGCACACAGGACATACATAATGCGGTGGTAGGGGATTAACTTCTGTTATTCCACACATTGTAGCAACAAAAGAAGATCCAACAGAACCTCTTGAACCTACTAAGTAACCATCTTCCAAAGATTTTGCAACAAGTTTGTGAGCAATTAAATATAGGACCGCATAACCATTGTTGATTATGGAATTTAATTCTTTTTCCAACCTTTTCTCTACAATTTCAGGAAGATTTTCTCCATATATACTATGAGCTTTATTCATTGTCATATTTCGTATATCTTCATCTGCACCCTCTATCTTAGGTGGAAATGTTTCATCAGGGATTGGTTTTATAACATCTACTTGTTCAGCAATTAAATTTGTGTTTTTAACCACTACTTCAAAAGCCTTATCTTCACCTAAATATCTGAATTCATCAAGCATTTCTGTCGTAGTCGTAAAATAAAGGGGAGCCTGTTTATCCGCATCAGTAAAACCTTTACCAGCCATTAATATTCTTCTAAAATATTCATCTTCAGGATCTAAAAAATGAACATCTCCTGTTGCAACGACAGGTTTATTGTACTTTTCTCCTAAATAAACTATTTTTTTATTTAATTCTATTAATTGTTTTTCATCTTCAACTGTTCCATTATCTATCATAAACTCATTATTTCCTCTTGGTTGTATCTCAAGGTAATCATAAAATTTTATTATTTCCTCTATTTCATTTTCGGAACGATTATCTAAAACTGCTTTAAAAACTTGACCAGCTTCACATGCTGAGCCAATAATAAGACCTTCCCTAAATTGTTGAATTATACTTTTAGGCATACGGGGTCTTTTATTGAAATATTTAATATGTGCCATTGATATTAGTTTATATAAGTTCAATAAGCCCTCTTTGTTTTTAACCAAAATTATAACGTGATATGTCTGAGCTTTTTTTATGTCTACATTACCTGAATAAAGACTATTTATATCATTGATAGTTTTAGCACCCTTTTCTTTAAGAATATCTACGAATTTTACAAAAACATGGGCAGTTGCTTCAGCATCATCAACAGCACGATGATGATTTTCTAAATTTATGTTAAAATGTTCTGCTATTATATTCAATTTATGTCTTTTTAAATCTGGTAAAAGCCATCTTGAAAGTGCTAAAGTATCAACTATAGTGTTATTAAAAGTGTATCCATGTTTTTTACATTTTTCTTTTATAAAAGATGAATCAAACTTTGCGTTATGAGCTACAACAGGACAACTTCCAATAAACTTTAAAAACTGTGGAAGTGCAATATCTAATGTTGGCTTATCTGCAACCATTTCATTTGTTATTCCTGTTAATTTAACTATTTCTTCTGGAATTTTCTTTAGTGGATTAATTAACGTACAAAATCTATCTACAATCTCACAATTTTTAATCTTTACAGCCCCAATCTCTGTTATTTCATCTTCTTGATAGTTTAATCCTGTTGTTTCTATATCGAATACTACAAATTCTCCATCTAGTTCCATTTCAGTTGGTCTAAAAATCAAGGGCTCTCCGTCATCAACCAAATAAGCCTCTACCCCGTAAATAACCTTTATTCCTGTTTTTGTAGCAGCTTCCATTGCTTCTGGAAAAGCTTGAGCAACTCCATGATCCGTTATGGCAATTGCACTATGACCCCACTCACTTGCTCTCTTAATCAGGTCAGTAGCAGAAGAAACTCCATCCATTGCACTCATTTGAGTATGAAGATGAAGTTCTACACGCTTATCTATACTTACGTCCATTCTCTTATAAGGAGTATATTCTTCGATTGCTCTAGCCATTAATACTAGCTCTTTAGCAAACATATCATTAACAACTTCGCCTTGTACTCTTAAGAATACATTCTCTTTAATTCTCTTTTTAATTTCTTCAACATTTTCTGGTTTAGGAAATAGTTTTACAGTAATTGAACTTGACTTATCAGTAATAAAAAAGGAAAATATAAATTTCCCATTTTTTGTTTCTCGAATTTCGGTTTTGAACACCATTCCCTCAATAACAACTGTTCCAATCTCATCATTTATTGAGGCAATTGAGGTTTTATCCCCTTGAAGTTTTTTTCCGTAAATTAAATTGCTTTCTGTTGTTATTGCTTTTTCCTTTAAACTAACTTCTTTATTAATTTTAGGATGGTTTAATTCATTCTTATTATCGAAACACTGCAGGATTAATTTTTTGTCTTCCTCTTCTTTAACTAAATAATACTCTGTTTCATCAAGAAAGCTTTCTTTAAATAAAACAGATATTTCAATATCAAAAACATGTTTTAACTCTCTTTGCAAAATAATACCTGCACTTTTTGACTTTAAAATTGATAATAAAAAACTATTATCAACATAAAAAATTAAATTTTTTCATCAATGTCATATTTACACTTTTGAAGCATACTACATACTGCTGGACTTGAACTAAAGCAACTTTGTATCAGTTCTCTAATTAAATCACTGTTATTAATTAAGTCATCTAATGTAAGTTTTTTTCTATCTATAATATCTATGCAAAATTCTATTTCACCTGTTATTTTTACTTTGTTTTTTAATAATATTTTTATCTTTTCCAGATGTTCTTCACTAATTTTATTGTACGAACTTAAATGTATAAACCATAAATTTGCTTCTTTATCTACATAAACCTTGTTTACAAAAATATTTTTATATATATTCTCTGAATCATAAGTTTCTCTATTTGTATCTTCATTCAAAATTTCATGAAGTGTTTTAGCCATTATCTATTCCTCCTGAAGCTATTCCATCTTCAAACACTTAGCTATCTCCCAATACATCTTTAACCTTGCTTTAAACCCTTTTCGTAAACCTAATTTTTCTTCCTTCATAACATGAGTTAAATTATCAAGAAAAACATTTTTTGTGCGATAATTTCTCTTTTGAGCTATTTTTGTTAAAGCTATCTCAACACCATATCTTGTAATATCGATGTTTTCAATTTCTTCAATTAGCTGTCTTTTAATAGTTCTTTGTCCTGATAGATTAGGTGCAACCTTTTGTGCTAGGTTAGTAGCAATTCTGCCACTCTTAAATATTCCAACTGACATATCAGCTTCATCATTTAACACTGGCATTAATAAATCTATAACGTGTTCTTTCTTCAATCCAACAAGATCAGCATCTAAAAACGTAAATATATCAGAATCTGAAGAATCAATACCTATTTTAAGAGCAGCTCCTTTACCCTTATTAATTTTATTTTCTATAACCTTCGCACCAGCTTTTTTAGAAATGCTTACTGTTTGATCCTTTGAACCATCACTTACCACTATTATTTCATCTATTAAATCTACTTGCTTAACTACATCAATAATTTCCTTAATAGTTCTTTCTTCATTATAAGCTGGTATAATGCAAGCAACTTTCATAAAATCCCCCCATTAAAGAGTTTAATATATTAATGCTATTAATTTACATTTTTTTTATCTCCTCGATTAATTCTTCAAGGAGTAATTCTTCTGGAACTTTTTTTATTATTTTCCCCTTTTTAAATAAAATTCCTTCATTTATTCCACCAGCTATTCCAATATCAGCTTCCCTTGCTTCTCCAGGACCATTAACAACACAACCCATTATTGCAACCTTTATGTCCTTATTAATATTAAAAAGTGCTTTCTCTGCCTCCTTCGCAAGTTCAATAAGATTTATATTTGTACGTCCACAAGTAGGACAAGATATTAATTCTATACCATTTTTCCGCAATCCGCAAGCTTTTAATATTTCTTTTGCTACCTTAATTTCTTCCAAGGGATTATCTGTTAAAGAAACTCTAATTGTGTCCCCAATTCCTTCACATAAAAGAGTCCCAATCCCTATTGATGATTTTATTGTCCCCAAGAAAGCTGTACCTGCCTCTGTAACTCCAAGATGCAAAGGGTATTCTACCTTTTTTGCAAGTAATCTGTAACTTTCTATGTTGCTGATTACATTTGATGATTTAACAGAAATAACAATATTGGTGAAATTATTTTTTTCTAAAAGATGAACATGATTTAATGCACTCTCTACAAGGGCCTCCGGAGAAGGTGTTTTATATTTTTCTAACAAATTTTTCTCTAATGATCCGGAATTAACTCCTATTCTAATTGGCACGTCATAAAATTTAGCACATTCAACAACTTCTTTTACTTTGATTTCATCTCCTATATTACCTGGATTAATTCTAAGTGCATCTACTCCATTTTTCATTGATTCTATTGCTAATCTAAAATCGAAATGGATGTCAGCAACTATGGGTATTGTTATTTCTTTTTTAATTTGCTTTATAGCTTGGGCAGCCTCCATATCAGGAACAGCTACTCTTACTATTTCGCAGCCAGCTTTTTCAAGATCTAAAATTTGATTAACTGTATTTTTAACGTCACTTGTATATGTATTTGTCATAGATTGTATAGTTATAGGTGAATCTCCACCTACGTAAATATTTCCAACTTTTATTTTTTTACTTTTTCTTCTCACTATTATCATTCCTTTTAAATTTGTTAGAATAATTTTATTATATCTTTATAAGTTACAAATATCATCAGGGTTATTAATAAAGAAAAACCTATCAGGTTAATCACACCAATTTTATCTTCATCTATTTTCTTACCAGTTAAAGCTTCAATTAATATTATAACAACCCAACCACCATCTAATGCTGGAAAAGGTATTAAGTTGATAACACCTAAGTTTATACTTAAAAATCCTGCAAATGCCAGTAAACTCCAAATACTACTACGAGCAGCTTCTCCTGACATTTTAACTATTGCTATAGGTCCACCAACATCAGCAGATGAGATTTTTCCCCTAATAGCCCCTCCTAAAAAAGCTATCATTTGTTTTATAGAAGTAAATGTTTCTCTAAATCCATTATTAAATGATTCTATAACATTACCCTTTACAAGAGTTGGTGATATACCTATCATATATCTTTTTTCATTATTGTTGTAAAATGGAGTTATCTTTTTATTATAAAGTTGATTTTGCCTTTCAAAGGTTATATTAAAAGGTTTTTCCTTGTTTTCAGATATAAATAGGATAAACTCATTCCATGTATTAATGTCTTTATTATTTACCTTTAATATTTTATCGTTAACTTTAAGTCCTGCAGTTTCAGCAGGATAATTTGGCTCAATTTTACTGATAACAGGTTTATATACTCCTATATTATACGAAACAATGAAGAATAGCAGTATTGCTATTACAAAATTCATGAAAGCTCCCGCAACTATTACCGACAGTCTTCGCCAAGGGCCTTTATTACAAAAAGCCCTTGGATCAGAGGATTCTTCCTCTTCTCCTAGCATTTTAACATACCCTCCTATTGGTAATAAGCGTAAGGTGTAATTTGTCTCAACACCATTAAATCCAAGTATTTTAGGCCCCATACCAATTGAAAATTCAAGAACTTTAATACCTGCTGATTTAGCCATTATAAAGTGTCCAAATTCATGACTAGTTATTAATAAACCAAAAACAAAAATTGTCGCTAAAAAAGTTGTCAAAACAACCGCCTCCTATTTAACTAATGAATTAACATAATTTCTTGTTAAAAGTTCAACTTCTAATATTTTATCTAGAGTTAAATCATAAGAAGTTACATGGTGGTTCATAGCTTCTTTCACAATTTCACTAATTTCCAAAAAACTGATTTTCTTTCCTAAAAATAAATTGACAGCTTCTTCATTTGCTGCATTTAAAACAGTTGGCATAGTACCCCCAATTTTTCCTGCCTCAAATCCTAATGACAGACATTCAAAGGTATTTATATCAGGTTCTTCAAATGTCAATGTGTTATTTTTGATTAAATCTAAATATCCAAAATTTGCTATATTTCTTCTGGGATAATCTAATGCATATTGTATGGGATGTTGCATATTTGTCTCACTTAATTGTGCTAATATTGAACCATCACAATATTCAACCATTGAATGAATAATGCTTTGTGGATGAAGGACAACATCAATTTTATCATAAGTTACATCGAATAACCAATGAGCTTCAATGACCTCAAGAGCCTTATTCATCAATGTTGCTGAATCAATAGAAATTTTTTTACCCATACTCCAATTAGGATGTCTTAAAGCCATTTCTGGAGTAACTGTCTTTAATTCTTCTTTTTTCTTTCCTCTAAATGGACCTCCAGAAGCGGTTAATATAAGCCTTTTAACGTCTTTTTTGTTTTGACCCTGCAAACATTGGAATAATGCACAATGTTCACTATCTACAGGTATTATTTTAGAATTTGATTTTTTTAATTCATTTGATATTATTTGACCTCCTACCACAAGGGTTTCTTTGTTAGCAAGTGCAATATCTTTTCCTGCCTGAATTGCTGCTATTGTCGGTTTTAGCCCAATCATTCCAACAACTGAAGTTAGTACTATTTCAACATCATCAAGTGAACTAACATATATTAAACCTTCTAAACCTTTAAGTATCTTAGTTTCATTCTGGTCAACTTTATTTTTAAGAATTTTATAGGATTCATCACTCATAACTACTGCATATTGTGGTTTGAATTCCTTTATTTGCTCTAATAATAATTTCACATTAGAATTTGCTGTTAATGCAATAACTTTGAAATCTTCTTTTCTATTTCTTATAATTTCGAGAGATTGCGTTCCAATAGAACCTGTTGATCCTAATATTGTAATTTTTTTCATATTATCGTACTCCCTTTCTTCCTAAAAAACTCGGAATAAAGCTCTTTTATAACAATTACTAAAATTGGTCCTATAATGATACCCCAGATTCCATATATGTAGATACCAAAATATAATGACAAAATTGTTATAAGTGGATTAATACCAACACTTGCTCCAACGAACTTTATTTCCATTATTTGTCTAACAATTTGTAATAATATATATAATAGCAACAAACCAAATCCTACAAACATATTCCCAACTAAAAATTCGAAAATTATCCATGGTATAAATATTATAGCTGGCCCAACAAGTGGTAATATATCAAGTATACCACAAATCAAACTTATAGTTAATGGAGATTTAACATCTAAAACCAGTAAACCAATAGTCATAATAACACAGGTTATTGTAACAAGCTTAAATTGAATTTTTATCATATCAATGATTTTTAATAATATCTTATTCATTAAAATATAATAATCAGTTGGAATTAATGAAGCAAGAATTTTTTTAATAGTATTTCTTTCAATACATAGCAAAATTGAAGTTGTAACTATGAAAAAAATATAAACAATACCATTCACTACATCAAATAGACTTTTAATAATTTTATTTTTGTATAGTATTATCATTTGTTCTAAAGCATTTGTTACATCTAAATAGCTCATTTTTAAATCTTTTGCAAAGGAATATTTATTAGACAGTGTTGTAATTAATTCTGGTATCCCATCAATAAAAGAAATTACTTGAATATATGAATATTTTAACAAATAATACATTACTCCACCTATTACAAGAATTAGACAAAATACACTAAGGATAACACTAAAAGTTCTATTTACCTTTAAATATTCAAGTTTCTTAACAAGTGGTTCAAAAATAAAAAATAATAAAATTGCCATAACTAAAGGCCATAAAAAAATTAGACAAAACTTAAGTAAGACTATTAATAATAATGTTATTATAATAACCTTAAGTTTTGTCTGATTCGTTTTATACATAAATTTCAACCCATTAGCAGTACTATATAATAATATACTACAGGTGTTACAAAAAGTATGCTATCAAATCTATCTAAAATACCGCCATGTCCTGGCATAATTTTGCCATAATCTTTAACTCCAACATATCTTTTAATTAATGATGCAGATAAATCTCCTATCTGCGAAACACATCCAGCTAATATTGCCAATATCAGTAATTGAAATAACCTAATATTTGAATTTGAATTTATTAGCCACCATAATAATACCCCTACTAAACTTCCAATCAAGCCACCAAAAGCACCTTCAATAGTTTTTTTAGGGCTGACCTCTGGACATAATTTTCTCTTTCCAAAAAAACGACCCGTATAATACGCAAAGGTATCGCTAAACCATGCAACAATAAATACTATCCATATAAGTTTATTTCCTGTTAGCTTGTTACCATAATTCATTTCTCTAATTAATATCATAAGTGTAAAAAAATTTACTATATACAAATATCCAACTATTGTTATAGCTGAAGAAATTACATCATATTTTTTAATAAATATAGGGACAGACATTGAAATTAGAAGAATCAAATTTATTATTAACATAAAATGTTCTGTTTTTCTTGTTGTAAATAAAACTATTACATTTGCTATATACCCCAAAATTAACACCCATTTTATTACTTTATGATTATTGTAATTATAAACACCAACATATTCTGATAATGCAATTGCAGTTATCACTAAAACTCCGATTCTGAAAGTAATTCCTCCCATAATCACAAAAAATAGTAATATAGGGATTGCTATTGCGGCACTAATTACTCTTTTATCTGCCAATTTTATCCCTCCAAACTAATTACTTTACACCACCAAATCTTCTGTCTCTATTTTGATAATCATAAATTGCTTCAATCAAATCTTTCGATTTAAAATCTGGCCAAAGTATATCAGAAAACCAAAATTCTGAATATGCTACCTGCATAATAAAAAATTGCTTAGTCTATATTCTCCACTTGGTCTGATAACCAAGTCAGGATCTGGCATACCCTTTGTATACAAAAATTTGGAGATTAATTCTTCATTCACATCATCAACATCCAAATTTCTATTCACAATTTCAATTGCTATAGTTTTAAAAGCTTTTATGAGTTCATCCCTTCCACCATAATTAAGTGCTAAGTTTAATATAAGTCCACTATTTTGTTTTGTTCTGTTTTTTGCGTTAGTCAACTCATCTTGACATACTTGTGGTAAAGCTGAAATATCTCCAATGAAGTTTACTACTACATTATTTTGATGCAATTCATCAACTTCTTTTCTTAAGTATTCTACTAATAGCATCATTAAGGCATTCACTTCATCTGGTGGTCTTTTCCAATTTTCTGTTGAAAAGGCATAAAGGGTTAGATATTTAACACCAATGTTTGAACATGTTTTAACGATTTCTCTTATTGTTTCAACACCGGCCTTATGACCAAAGCTTCTTGGCATTCCTCTAGTTTTGGCCCATCTTCCATTACCGTCCATTATTATAGCAATGTGTTCTGGAATTTTAGACATATCTATATCTTTTACAGCTTTCTTTTTTACTGCAGTTATCTTATTACGAAAAAACATAACTTCACCCTCACATTAAAGTTTTAAATATTTCAGAGAAATTTAAAACTACAAAACATCTAATTAAATCTTTTAATTTTTTACATATGTAAACATCTGGGTTATTAAAAATCCCCTCTATTTGAGGGGTTAAAAATATGCTACGTATATTTTTATTATATCATCATTTTTAATATTAACTATTCTCAGGTCATCCCCAATTTTTGTTTTTTTAGTATCCCATATTTCTATAATTTCGTATCTTTTATTATCTTTTTCTATTTCACTAACTACTTCATTAAGCTTAAAGCCTATATAAACCTCATCTCTCATAGTATTACTTCT
Source organism: Fervidicella metallireducens AeB (assembly GCF_000601455.1). Taxonomy (GTDB): domain Bacteria; phylum Bacillota; class Clostridia; order Clostridiales; family Caloramatoraceae; genus Fervidicella; species Fervidicella metallireducens. The sequence goes on along the minus strand of NZ_AZQP01000006.1, from coordinate 73,726 downwards.
AAACTGACATTATTTCTTTTTCTTTTGTATCTACTATTTTATCAATTTCTTTTACAAAGTTGTCAGTTAATTTTTGAATGTCATCTTCAGCTTTCTTTATTTCATCTTCAGAGTGCTGTCCATCCTTTTTAACAGCTTTAAGCTTATCATTGGCATCTCTTCTAATAGATCTAATAGCAACTTTAGCTTCTTCACCATGTTTCTTTACAACTTTTACAAGATTTTTTCTTGTTTCTTCAGTCAATTCAGGAACAACTAATCTAATCACCTGTCCATCGTTACTTGGATTTAAACCTAAATCTGATTTCTGAATGGCTTTTTCTATATCTTTTATTGAACTCTTATCCCATGGTTGTATTACTAACATTCTTGGCTCTGGGGCTGTAATCTGTGCCATTGCTGAAATATGTGTAGGTGTTCCGTAATAATCTACCATAAGTTTATCTAGCATAGATGGATTAGCCCTTCCTGCTTTTAAAGCTGCAAGCTCTTTTTTTAGAGCCTCAATTGATTTTTTCATTTTGTCTTCTGAAGTTTTAATAACTTCCTTAACCATATATTATTCCTCCTTTAAAAATTTCCAACTGTTGTTCCTATATTTTCACCACAAAGAACCTTTTTTATATTACCTGGTTCATCCAAAGCAAATACAATTATTGGTATGTTATTATCTCTGCATAAGGATGAAGCAGTTGAATCCATAACTTTTAAATCTTTTTCTAACACTTCAGTAAATGATAGTTTATCAAATTTTACAGCATTAGAATTGATGTTAGGATCGCTATCATAGACACCATCAACTTTTTTTGCCAATAAAATAACCTCTGCTTCAATTTCAGCTGCTCTTAATGCTGCAGCAGTATCGGTAGAAAAATATGGGTTACCCGTTCCGGCTGCGAATATTACTACTCTACCCTTTTCTAGATGTCTCACTGCTTTTCTACGAATGTATGGCTCTGCAACTTCCTTCATCTCAATAGCTGTTTGAACTCTTGTCATAACTCCTAATTGCTCTAGTGAGCTCTGTAAGGCCATTGCATTTATACATGTTGCAAGCATCCCCATATAGTCAGCAGTAGTTCTATCCATATCACCACTACTTCTTCCTCTCCAAATATTTCCTCCTCCTACTACAGCTCCAACTTCAACACCCATATCAATTATTTCTTTTATTTCCTTTGATATTCTGTTTACAGTATCGAAATCGATTCCAAAACCTTGTTCACCTGCTAAAGACTCGCCACTTAATTTTAACATTATCCTTTTATATTTAGGAGTATTCAAAATAAAACCTCCCCCAGTAATATTATTCTACAAGAATATATATTTTCCTTTTTTTCAAAAAGAGAGAACACAGAAGTGTCCTCTCTACTCTTAGTTATGCTCTTGTTTGTTTCATTACTTCTTCAACAAAGTTATCTTCTTTCTTTTCAATTCCTTCGCCTTTTTCAAATCTTGCAAATTCAGCAACTGTTATCTCTGTACCTAATTCTTTTGATTTGTTTTCAACAAATTTCTTTATTGTTAAGTCTTGATCTCTTATCCAAGGTTGCTCTAACAGACAAACTTCTTTAAAATATTTTTGTACTCTACCTTCAACCATTTTTTCTATGACTTTTTCAGGTTTGCCTTCATTAATTGCCTGTTGTCTATATATTTCTTTTTCTTTTTCAATTTGTTCTGAAGGAACAAAATCTCTATTTAAGAATAAAGGATTTGCAGCTGCAACTTGAAGTGCTATTTCCTTTGCAACTTCTGCTAAACCTTCGCTTTTTTCAGCTTCTAGTTTAACCAATACAGCTATTCTTCCACCACCATGTATGTAATCAGCAATTAAACCATTTTCAACATTAAATCTCTTAAATCTTCTAAGTGACATATTTTCACCAAGTTTAGCAATCAATGCTGTTATAGCTTCTCTAACAGTTATGTTCTCATCTGCTATGTATTTTTCTTCTAACATTTCTTCAACTTCATTTGCTTTTGATAAAGCTGCTTGCTTAGCAAGGTTCTTTGCTAATGAAATAAATTCATCATTCTTTGCAACGAAATCAGTCTCGCAGTTCAATTCAACAACAGCACCTGTTTTTCCGCCTTCAACTATGAAAGTTTCTACAAGTCCCTCAGCTGCAATTCTTCCTGCTTTTTTTGCAGCTGCGGCAAGCCCCTTTTCTCTTAAAATTTCTATAGCCTTATCCATGTCACCTTCGGCTTGAGTTAATGCTTTTTTGCAGTCCATCATTCCTGCGCCTGTTCTTTCTCTTAATTCACTTACCATTTTAGCAGTAATTACCATCATAACGCCTCCTCTATGATATTAAAGGTAAGGGCTAAGCTCCCTCCACCCTTACCTTATAAATTATTCTGCCATTTGTTCTCCCTGTCTACCTTCTATTATAGCATCAGCAATCTTTGAAGCTATTAGCTTAACTGCTCTGATTGCATCATCGTTTCCAGGAATAACATAGTCTACTTCTTCTGGATCACAGTTAGTATCTACAATACCAACAACAGGTATTCCAAGAATCTTAGCCTCTGATACTGCGTTCTTTTCTTTTCTAGGATCCACTACAAAAAGAACGTCAGGTACTCTATGCATGTTCTTTATACCACCAAGATTTTTTTCAAGCTTTTCCATTTCATGTTTTAACTTGATAACTTCTTTCTTTGGAAGTAAGTCAAATGTACCATCCTGTTCCATTTTTTCAAGTTCAGTTAATCTTTCAATTCTAGTTCTGATAGTTTTGAAATTAGTTAGCATTCCACCTAACCATCTTTCGTTTACATAATGCATTCCTGATCTGATAGCTTCTTCTTTAACTGAATCTTGAGCTTGTTTCTTTGTACCTACGAAAAGAATTTCTTTTCCTTCTGCAGCTTGTTCTTTTACGAACTCATAAGCTTCTTCCATCTTTTTCACAGTTTTTTGTAAATCTATTATATAGATTCCATTTCTTTCTGTGAAAATGTACTGAGCCATTTTAGGATTCCATCTTCTTGTTTGATGTCCAAAATGAACTCCTGCTTCTAATAATTGTTTCATTGATATAACTGACATAAAAACACCTCCTGGTTTTTCCTCCGCTACACTTAGCTATTTGTGAGACCAGACTGGCACCTTCCCAAATATTGTATAGCGTGTGTATTATTCACCTTACGTAGTATAACATAGAAAATAAATTCATGCAATAAAAATTTATAACATTAGCAAATTCCTTTAATATTATTACCTGTAAAATATTGTATTATGCATATGGACAAAAACTTTTATTATAGTATTAATTAACTGCTTTATTCTTAGTTTTGTTAAGTTTATATAACGAGAAAAAAACTTAGAAGTATTTAACTTCTAAGTTTTTTAATTCATCAATCAACTTATCATTTAAAATCTTGATATGTGTTCCCTTCATACCAAGTGATCTTGACTCAATAACTCCAGCACTTTCAAATTTTCTCAGTGCATTAACAATTACAGATCTTGTTATACCAACCTTATCCGCTATTTTACTAGCTACAAGCAGACCTTCATTACCCTCAATTTCATTGAAAATATGCTCTACAGCTTCAAGTTCTGAATATGAAAGAGTTCCAATAGCTAATTGAACAACAGCCTTCTTTCTAGCTGAATCCTCTAGCTCTTCTTGTTTTGATCTTATTATTTCCATACCAACAATTGCTGCACTATATTCAGCTAGTACAATATCTTCATCAGTAAATTCAGAACCATATCTTGCTATTATAAGTGTTCCTAATCTCTCTCTGTTACCAATTATAGGAACTATTGTAGTCATTTTGTCTAAATGCAGACATTCTTTTGAAGTTTCAAAAACACAAAATCCATTAGCTTTTAAGTTAGATCTTGTTTCAGTAATTTTTAAAATTTGATTATTATACTCTTCTGGAAATTTTAGTTCTTCAAGTACATGTTCTCTTACTAAGTCACACTCAAAGCTATCAATAAGAGTATACCCTAAAACCTTTCCCTTTCTACTTGCGATATATACATTGCAATTCATCACTTCACTTAAAGTATTACAAATATCCGAAAATACTACTGGTTCTGTTGCCGATTTCTGAAGAATTTTATTTAAAAGTCTAGTTTTTTCTAGCAATGTTTTCATTCCCGCATCCCCTTTCTTCTTTTATTTATTATTTTTTTATTTTATCTATACTACTATCTTATATATATTTTTTATCATTTTCTGAAATTTATTATTATTTTTTTAATTAATTTTTTGGTTAATTTACATTTAAGGATTAAATAAACGTATTAAAATTCAACCAAAAATTAAACAACATCAATAAACATCAGTAATTTATCTAAGTAGTATTTTGAGATAGCTTAATAATGTAATACTTTAAATTTGCGAAATATTTAGAATTGTTTATTCCAAATTTCATTTTAAATATAACACAAAGTATCAAATTAATCAACATAAATTTGATTAATTTCGACAAATTTTTTCAGTTTATCTAAAGCCCTTTGGGAAATTAATTTATTCTTCTCCCTTTTATCTTTAATTCTTTCATTTAAAGGCAAAATCAAACCATAGTTATATTCATAGGTTGAAAGTTTTTCACTGTTTCGTTAGAAATATATTTTGCTAAAGCACCAATGGCTGTTTCTTCAGGAAACAAATACGGTTTTTCTCCTTTAACTAATTGAGCCATATTAAGGCCTGCAAGCATTCCCATTGCAGTTGATTCGATGTATCCTTCTACCCCAGTTATTTGCCCTGCAAACATCAATTTGGGAAATTTTTTCATTTGTAATGATTGTTTTAAAAGCTGTGTAGAATTAATATAAGTGTTTCTATGCATTACACCATACCTTACAAACTCAGCATTTTCTAGACCAGGGATAAGCCCAAAGACTCTTTTTTGCTCACCCCACTTCAAATGAGTTTGAAAACCAACAATATTATACAATGTACCATCTGAGTTATCTTGTCTTAATTGAACAACAGCATATGGCTGCTGTTTGCTTTTAGGTTCCATTAAACCAACAGGCTTTAATGGTCCAAATAATAATGTATCAATCCCTCTTTCAGCCATTTTTTCAACTGGCATACAACCTTCAAAAACTATTTCCTTTTCAAATGATTTCAGCTCAGCCCTTTCGGCATTTACAAGCTCATACCAAAATTTTTCATATTCTTCCTTATTCATTGGACAATTTATATAATCATCTTCGCCTTTTCCATATCTAGAAGCTTTAAAAGCTTTGTTCATATCTATTGATTCATAGGTTACAATTGGTGCGGCTGCATCATAAAAATATAAATATTCACTTTCTGTTAATTTAGCTATTTCATTTGCTAATTTATCTGAAGTTAAAGGACCTGAAGCTATTATTGTATATTCTTGAGGATTAATATTCATAATTTCTTCCCTAACAACTTCTATATTGGGATGATTGGTTAATACATCAGTTATACATTTTGAAAAACTTTCTCTATCAACAGCTAGTGCTCCTCCAGCAGGAACAGCATTGGCATCTGCACATTTCATAATTAAAGAATTTAACATTCTCAACTCTTCTTTTAAAAGGCCAACAGCGTTTTCTATTTGATTGGACCTAAGAGAGTTACTGCAAACAAGTTCACCAAATTTATCAGTATGATGAGCTGGAGTAGATTTTCCAGGTCTCATTTCATATAACTTTACTTTTATGCCCCTTTCTGCAAGTTGATAAGCTGCTTCACTTCCAGCTAGACCTGCTCCGATTACTACAACTTCCATTTTATCACCCTTCTATCTTCTTATAGTTACATTGTTTATTAATACATTTATATTGCTTTTTACCTCTAACCGTTTTTTCTACTAACAAACTTCCACATTCAGGACATTTAGCATTTGTTGGTTTATCCCAACTTACAAAATTACATTCAGGATAATTATTGCATCCGTAAAATACTTTACCTTTTTTTGATTTTCTAACTACAATTTTGCCATTACAATTTGGACAATCAACGTCTAATTCCTCAACCATAGGTTTAGCATTTTTGCAGTCAGGATAACCAGGACAAGCTAAAAACTTACCGTATTTACCTTTTTTAATAACCATTTTCCTTCCACATTTTTCGCATAGAATATCAGTTTCCTCAACCTGTTCTTCTAAAGTAATTTTTCCTATGTTATCTTCTGCAATTTTAATAAGTTCTTTTAACGGTTCGTAAAAGTTTTCAATAACTGTTTTCCAATTAACTTTTCCTTCCTCTATTTCATCTAATTTTCTTTCCATCTCAGCTGTAAATTCGATATCCACAATTGAATTAAAATATTCCTTTAACAAATCAGTTACAATCTCACCTAATTCTGTAGCAACTAGATTTTTCTTCTCTCTCTCAACATAGCCACGTTCAATTATTGTTGTTATTATAGGAGCATACGTACTTGGACGTCCGATTCCATTTTCTTCTAATGCCTTTACCAAAGAAGCTTCTGTGTATCTTGAAGGTGGTTGTGTAAAATGTTGCTTAGGTTCAATGGATTTTAATTTTAAATTTTCTCCTTGTTGAATTTCCGGCAGTTTAATATTGTCATCATCTTCTTCAATGCTATACACCTTAAGGAAGCCTTCGAATTTTATTGTGCTTCCACTTGTTCTAAACAAATAATCCTTACACAAGATATCTACAGAAATCGTATCATAAACAGCTTCAGACATCTGACTTGCCAAAAATCTAGACCAAATCAGTTTATATAGCTTGTATTGATCATTTGTTAATGAATCTTTAATTTCTTCAGGATTCATTTCTACATAGGTTGGTCTAATTGCTTCATGAGCATCCTGTATATTTTTCTTCGTTTTAAAGTTTCTTGGTGATTTTGCAATATATTTTTCCCCAAAAAAACTATTTATAAAATTCTTTGCATTGATTTGAGCTTCTTCAGAAACTCTTACAGAATCTGTTCTCATGTATGTAATTAAACCAACACTTCCATGTTTCTTAATTTCTATACCCTCATATAGTTGCTGAGCTATAGACATTGTCTTTTTTGTTGTAAAATTTAACTTTTTGTATGCTTCCTGTTGTAAAGTACTTGTTGTAAAAGGTGGTAAAGGATTTTTTCTTTTTTCCTGTTTTTTTATGCTACTAACATTGAAAACAGAATTTTCGATGTTCCTTATCACATGCTCAACTTGTTCTTTATTTTCTAATTCCATCTTGCCATTTTTATCACCAAAAAATTTTGCTTCAAAAGTTTTATTATCTGCTGATAGTTTTGCAGTTATAGACCAATATTCCTTGGCAACAAATTCTTTTATCTCTTTTTCACGATCACATATCAAACTTACAGCTACTGACTGAACTCTTCCAGCACTGAGTCCCCATTTTATCTTTTTCCATAATATAGGCTTATTTGATATCCAACTAATCTATCCAAAACTCTTCTTGCTTGTTGAGCATCTACTAAACTTTTGTTAATTGGTCTACTATTTTTTATTGCTTCCTTAATTGCTTGTTTTGTTATCTCATGAAACTCTATTCTACATTTTTCCTCTTCACTTAAACCAAGAATATTTGATAAGTGCCATGAAATTGCTTCTCCTTCTCTGTCAGGGTCAGTTGCCAAATAAATCTTGTCAGCTTTTTTTGCCTCTTTTTTCAAAGATGCAATTAGTTGACCTTTTCCTCTGATAGTTATATATTTGGGCTCAAAATTATTTTCTATGTCAACACCGATTTGGCTCTTAGGTAAATCCCTGACATGTCCCATTGATGCTTGAACTTTAAAGTTTTTTCCTAAAAATTTTCCAATTGTTTTTGCTTTAGCTGGTGATTCCACTATAACTAGGGACTGAGCCATTTTAACACCTCCGGCAAAATTTGTATCGATTACAATAAATGTATTATAACAAATATAGAAATAAAATCAAGTTTAGTACAAAATATAGTAATTACCATATGTTTTTTTTATTATTTTTTTGCACTCCAATTTACTCAAAGTAGATAATGTTAATTTCATTTCATAATTAATATTTTCAATCAAATATTCCAACGATACAGCTCCAGATTTTAAAATATTGACTATCTCTTTTTCAACCTCGTCCAAGTTTTTTATTTTATAATCTTCTTTTTTAAGATTATATTCCTCCAATATATCCTCTATGTTTGATATTAGCTTAGCACCATCTTTTATTAAGTTATTGGTACCTTTGCTATATGGGCTGAAAATATTTCCAGGTACTGCAAACACATCTTTACCTTGCTCTAATGCAAACCCTGCAGTTATTAAAGAACCACTTCTCTCACCAGCTTCTATAACTAAAATTTTTTGAGCAAGACCACTTATTATTCTATTTCTTTCAGGGAAGTTGTATGATAAAGGCTTAACATTTGGTAAATATTCTGTTATCAAACAACCATGTTCACTTATTGTTTCAGATAACCCATAGTTTTCAGCTGGATAGATATTGTCAAATCCACTTCCTAACACAGCAATTGTGTTTCCATTCGCATCAATAGCACCTTTATGAGCTGATGTATCAATACCTCGTGCCATACCACTGATTATTGTTATGTCTCTCTTTGCTAGCTCGTATGCAATATTATAAGCGGTGGTTTTTCCGTAATCAGAAGCCTTTCTGGCACCAACTATTGCTATTGAATTACTTAAATCAGGTATATTACCTTTCTTAAAAAATCCAATCGGTGGATTTGCAATTTCTTTAAGAATTTCAGGATAGTTCACATCATTGTAGAATATAAACTCAATTTCTTTGTTTTTAAGATTTTTATATATTAATTCGTACTTAGATAAATCCTTAGATTTTTATATATTCTCAGCAATAATTATATTTATTCCCAAATTAATATAGTCAGAAAAGCAAAAATTATAAAATTCAACAGGTGAAAACATAGATAAAATTTCTATCTTATCTTTGGTGTTTAACTTCAAAGAATAAAACCATATATTAATGATATAATCTTTCATAAAAAAACTCCTTTTAATAATATTATTTTTATTTAAACATTTTTATCATATTGTTTGTATTTTATACAACTATTTATCAATTATGATAATATTATTTATGATATAAATAAGTAAATATTTGTTTATTTTCTTTGATTATGGTAATAATCATTTGTGAGGAGTGATACTATGCTTTGTAAAGTTAACACCATATCTTTAATTGGTATTGATGGTTATATAGTTGAAGTTGAAGTTGATATGCAAAGTGGTCTACCTGCTTTTAACATGGTGGGACTTCCTGATGTAGTAGTTAAGGAATCAAAAGAAAGGGTAAGATCAGCTATAAAAAATTCTGGTATTGAATTTCCGATACATAAGTTGGTTGTAAACTTTGCTCCAGCTGATGTTAAAAAAGAAGGTCCACATCTTGATCTTGCAATAGCAATTGGAATTTTAATATGCAACGGTGATGTTGATTTTCAGGACATTCGTGATTCAATTTTTGTCGGCGAGCTTTCACTAAATGGTGAAATAAGGCCCGTAAAAGGTGTTTTACCAATGGTCATTGAAGCTAAGAAAAAAAATTTTAAGCGCATATTTATACCTGCTCAAAATAAAAATGAAGTATATTTTATTGACGGAATTGAAATATATCCTATTTACACATTAATAGAGTTAATAGAATTTTTAAACAATAAATTAATACTTGAGAAAATAATGAATGAAGAAATTAAAATACCAGATAGCTTAACATACGATATTGATTTTTCTGAAGTTAAGGGGCAGCGGCTAGCAAAACGTGCAATTGAGGTTGCCGCAAGTGGTGGTCATAATATAATAATGATTGGTCCTCCTGGTGGTGGCAAAACAATGATAGCTCAAAGAATTCCAACTATACTACCCCTCTTGAATTATCAGCAGGCAATTGAAGTAACAAAAATCTATAGTGTTTCTGGCCTTTTAAAAGATGATTCAATGGTAGTATTTTCACCACCTTTTCGCTCTCCACATAGTAATGCATCGACTGCATCCATAATAGGAGGAGGCAGCAATCCATTGCCTGGTGAAATATCATTAGCACATAATGGAGTTCTATTTTTGGATGAAATTCCTGAATACAGAAGAGATACTTTAGAATCATTAAGACAACCTATGGAGGATGGCCATGTTTATATATCAAGAGTAAAAGGTAAATATAAATATCCTTCAAAATTTATTTTAGTTGCCAGTATGAATCCATGTCCTTGTGGATATTACGGATATCAACTAAAGGAATGTAGATGTTCAGAAAATCAGATTCGAAGTTACTTAAACAAGATATCTGGTCCCCTTCTTGATAGAATAGATATACATCTTAATATAGAACCAATACAGTTTAATGAAATACACAGTAAAAGTAATGAAGAAAGTTCTGAAAGTATCAGAAAAAGAGTAGAAAAAGCAAGGAAAATTCAAACAGAACGCTTTAAAAATGAAAGCATAACATGTAATGCACAAATGAAAGCTAAACATATAAAAAAATACTGTAGTCTTGATGAAAAAGGCTATCTTTTACTTGAAAGTGCCTTTAAATCAATGGCACTAAGTACCAGGGCATACAGTAAAATATTAAAAATCTCCAGAACGATAGCTGATATGGAGAACTCTGACATCATAATGGAAGAACATGTAGCTGAAGCTATACAGTATAGAAGTCTCGATATTAAATATTGGAAATAAAAACTTTTAACATTATTTTAAAAAAATCGCTGGATTAACTAAAGTAATTCAGCGATTTTTATGTTCTTATACTAAAAGGCATTCTTTATAATTGTAATTGATTTAGTTTTGTCATCATTATCTAGTATAATGTCCACAACATCAAATCGTAGGTTTAAATTTTTTAATTTTGCTCTGGATAAGTAAACAATTGCAATATTTTTTATTTTTGTTTGTTTAAAGTAATCAACAGCTTCACGAGGATGACCAAATTTTATACTTCGTCTTGTTTTAACTTCCACAAAGGCTATAAAGTCACTATCTTTTGCAATTATATCAATTTCTCCATGTCTTGTTCTAAAATTTCTCTCTAGTATCGTATAACCATTTTTAATTAGAAAATCACAGGCCAGCTTTTCACCAAATTTACCCACTTCATTCCTGCTAAGCATAATTAAACCCTTCCATTTTTTATAATTAATTAAACTAAAGTATGTTTTTTAAAAAAGTCTTCCTATGTATTTCACAAATACCATATTCTTTTATTGCATTAATATGCTCCTTTGTACCATAGCCTTTATTCTTATTAAATTGATATTCAGGATACATATAAGACATCTCATCCATGAACTTATCTCTTGCAACTTTAGCAACTATTGATGCTGCTCCAATAGAGTTTGATTTATCATCTCCCTTTATAATTGATGTTTGAGAAATTGATATATCGAGCTTTAAAGCATCTATTAATAAATGTTCTGGACATACTGTTAAGCCATATATAGCCCTTTTCATCGCTAACTTTGTTGCATTTAATATATTAAATCTATCTATTTCATCTGGAGTTGCGTATCCAATTGAATAAGCAAAACACTTCTTTTTTATTTCATCAGAGAGAATCTCTCTTTGATGTTGAGTTAATTTTTTTGAATCCTTTATACCAAGTATTTCTACATCAGGATTCAAAATTACTGCGGCTGCATAAACCGGACCTGCTAACGGTCCTCTCCCAACTTCATCAACACCAGCAATATATTGGATACCCTTAGATAAAAGCTGTTTTTCGTAATAGCTTCTTTTTTCATATTCTTGGTATTGTTTTTTAGAGTCATTGAGTCTTTTTTCTGTTTTTTCAATTAAATTTAACACACTTTTTCTGGTTTCATTCTTTAATTGTTCTTTTAACTTTATAAACTCTTCATAATTACATCTGCTAAGATAATCTTGTATTTCTTTTGCCGTATAATTTTCCATTAACTTTCCTCCACTATTGATTCAGAAGTTGGATACTCTAATGTAATTTTACCCAATTTTCCAGATCTAAAATCATCTAAAATCAAAATTGCAGCTCTTTGAGTATCTATTCCACCGCCAGATACCATACAACCTCGTTTTTTCCCTATCATTTTTAATGTCTCATAGGCATCCTTTAATACATCAACATTATATCTCTTTATAATTATATCTTTATCTTTATTCATCAATTCTTCGATTAGTTTTACAGAAAGTTCTTCAGGGTCTAATATTTCATCTTTAATTGCTCTAGTGAAAGCCAAGTGATAAGCAACCTTCTCGTCATCAAATTTTGGCCATAGGATTCCAGGTGTATCCATTAATTCAAAATCCTTATTTACTTTAATCCATTGTTTGTTTTTTGTAACCCCTGGTTTATCCCCTGTTTGAGCATTTGATTTAGACGATATTTTATTTATAAATGATGACTTACCAACATTAGGTATACCTGCAACTAAAGCCCGCACAGGCCTTCCTACAATTCCTTTTGCAGCCTTTTTTTCGAATTTTTCACTCGTAGCGACTTTCACAGCATTATAAACTTTGTTTATATTTTTTCCTGTTATTGAATCGATTTCAAGAGCAGTTATTCCTTTACTCCTATAATATTTAATCCATTCCTTTGTTACTGAATCCTGCGCCAAATCGCATTTATTCAATAATACTACCTTAGGTTTATCAGATATTAGCTTATCTAAATCAGGATTTTTACTGCTCTCCGGTATTCTTGAATCCAAAATCTCTATGATCACATCTATTAGTTTTAAACTCTCTTGTATTTGCCTCTTTGTTTTTACCATGTGTCCAGGATACCATTGTATAACCATAATTCACCCCTGAAAGCCATATTACTTTCTCATATATCGCAATTTGATATACATTGTAAAACTTTGTTTTACAGCCCGGGTTAGGCACACTTCCCTCCTCGTATTAATTTTTTATATAATTATTTTATCCATTTCAAATTCAATAATAAATCTGTTTATAATAAAATGGGACTGTGAATACAGTCCCATTTTATTAATACATAATTTCCTTAACTTTAGCAGCCTTACCTACTCTCTTTCTTAGATAGTAAAGCTTAGCTCTTCTTACCTTTCCTCTTCTAACTACCTCGATTTTATCAATCATTGGTGAGTTAACTGGGAATGTTCTTTCAACACCTACACCATAAGAAATTCTTCTTACAGTAAATGTTTCTCTAATTCCACCGTTTTGTCTTTTTAAAACGATGCCTTCGAAAACTTGAATTCTTTCTCTGTTTCCTTCTTTTACCTTAACGTGTACCTTTACAGTATCACCTACATTAAACTCTGGAAGGTCACTTCTTAATTGTTCAGCTTCGATAGCTCTAATTAAATCCATGCCTTTCCCTCCTTCCTTTCATAGACGTTCGTGCTTATTTTGCAGAGGACCGCCCGTAATAACACAATGAAAATTATATCATATTGTTTTCTATTTATCAACATTTACATCTAAATCTTTTTTTATTTTATCTAAAATTTTAAGCTCTTCTTTTGACAATTTAGTTTTGTTTATTAAATCAGGTCTTTTTTCATAAGTTATTTTTAAAGATTGATACTTTCTCCACTCATTAATCAGCTTATGGTGACCTGATAAAAGCACCTCAGGCACTTTCATTCCTTTATATACCTCTGGTCTCGTATATTGAGGATATTCAAGTAAACTGTTATAAAATGACTCATCTTCGTAACTCTCGTTACATGACAATACACCTGGTACTAATCTTGAAACAGAATCTATTACTGCCATTGCAGCAATTTCTCCTCCTGTAAGTACAAAATCTCCAAGAGATATTTCATCATCAACTAGCGGCATTATCCTTTCATCAATGCCTTCATAATGTCCACAAATTAACAGTACATGTTCTTTACTACTCAATTCTCTAGCAATATTCTGGTTATATTTCCTTCCTCTGGGAGTCATTAATATCGTAAATGGCTTATACCCGTACTGATTTTGTAATGCTTCAACAACGTTGTATATAGGCTCAGCTTGCATTACCATACCTGGACCTCCGCCATAAGGATAATCATCAACTTTTTTATGTTTATTACCAGAATAATCCCTTATGTTAATTGGATTTATATTGAGTATCCCCTTATCTTTTGCACGTTTTATGATACTGTGCTCAAACACCTGAAACATCTCAGGAAATAAAGTTAATACATCAAACTTCATAATAATCCCTCTAATAATTTAACTATCATTTTTTTGTTTTCTATATCTACATTTTTAACGACTTCTTTTATAGCAGGAATTAAAAATGTTTTACCGTTCTCTTGCTTTATTTCATAAACATCGTTACTACCAGTAGAAAAAACTGAAACAATATTGCCTAATTTTCTGCCATCTTCTTCAATAACTTCAATTCCGATTAGATCAGCAATAAAATAAGTATCCTCAGAAAGTTCTACTGCATTTTCTCTATCTACATATAAAAAAACATTTTTATATCTCATAGCTTCATTCATATCTTCTATGCCTGAAAGTTTTAATATAACTAAATTCTTTATATATTTTACTCCCTGAACTTCTATAGGTATATATTCTTCATCTTTTTTAATAAACACTTTTTTAAGTGAACTAAAGCGCTTTACATCATCTGTCAATGGATAAACTTTAACTTCTCCTCTGATTCCATGAGTATTTATAATTTGACCAACTTTTAAAAAATTAATCATTTTTCTCACCCTCTATGTTTAAAAAGAGTTAGGAAATCCTAACTCTTTTTATATTATCTCAACTACTACTCTTTTATTCTCCTTTGTAGCAGCCGCCTTAACAACTGTTCTTATTGCTTTAGCAATTCTGCCTTGTCTACCAATTACTTTACCCATATCCTCTGGAGCTACCTTCAGTTCAATGATCACTGACTGCTCTCCGGATATTTCTTTAACCTGAACAGCTTCTGGATTGTCAACTAATGCTTTAGCAATAGCTGAAACTAATTCTTGCATCATATGCACCTCTCTTATTCTATAATACCTGCCTTTTTGAAAAGACTTCTTACAGTATCAGAAGGTTGTGCACCATTTGCAATCCACTTTTTAGCTTTTTCAGAATCAATTTTTACTTCTGCTGGCTCAGTTGTAGGATTGTAGAATCCTATTTCTTCTATAAACTTACCATCTCTTGGTGATCTTGAATCAGCTACTACTACTCTGTAGAAAGGAGCTTTTTTTGCACCCATTCTTCTTAATCTTATTTTTACTGCCATTATACTCACCTCCTTAAAATGTCTAGAAAATTATTTATTTAAAGAAAGGAAATTTAAATTTCCCTTTTTTCATATTTTTTTGCATATCTGAAAACTGCTTCATCATTTTTCTTGCTTGTTCGAATCCACTTAACAACTTATTAACATCTTGAATTTTTGTTCCAGATCCTGCAGCAATTCTTTTTTTTCTACTGGCATTAATAATTGATGGATTTTGTCTTTCTTGCTTTGTCATGGACTTAATTATTGCTCAGTACGGGCTATTTCCCGTTCATCTACTTCTAAATCACCTAATTTAGCTGAATCAAGTCCCGGTACCATTTTTAAAATATCCTTTAAAGGCCCCATCTTTTTCATTTGCTGCATCTGTGACAGAAAATCATCAAGGGTAAACTGTTGCGTCATAAGCTTTTTCTGCATCTCCAATGCCTGCTTTTCATCTATGCTTTCCTGAGCTTTTTCAATTAAGCTCAGTATATCTCCCATACCGAGTATTCTTGAAGCCATTCTGTCAGGATGGAATACTTCTAAATCAGATAGTTTCTCTCCCACTCCAGCAAATTTTATTGGTTTCCCAGTTACAGCTCTTATTGATAATGCAGCTCCTCCTCTAGTGTCCCCATCTAACTTTGTAAGAATTACTCCTGTTATATCTAGAGAAGCATTAAACTGTTCAGCAACATTCACAGCATCCTGACCTGTCATTGCATCAACAACCAGCATAATATCATTGGGATTTATCGCCTCTTTAATATTCTTGAGTTCATCCATCAACTGCTCATCTATATGCAATCTTCCTGCTGTGTCAATTATTACATAGTCAGCACCAATCTTTTTAGCATTTTCAACTCCTGCTTTTGCTATATCAACTGGACTAACTTTATCACCCAGACTAAAAACAGGTACGTCAATCTGATTACCAAGAACTTGTAATTGTTTTATTGCAGCTGGCCTATATACGTCAGCAGCAACTAGCAATGGCTTTTTGTTATGTTTTTTCAGGTACAATGCAAGTTTTCCTGTCATCGTTGTTTTACCTGCACCTTGTAAACCAACAAACATAATAATGGTCGGTGGCATAGACGAAACATTAAGCTTGCTTTCAGTTTTTCCCATAAGAGTTACCAGTTCTTCATTTACTATTTTGATTACATGTTGAGCTGGTGTTAAGCTTTCCATTACTTCCTGTCCTACTGATCTTTCACTTACAGTATTAATAAAATCCTTAACAACTTTATAATTAACGTCAGCTTCAAGCAAAGCTAACTTTACTTCTCTCATAGCATCTTTTACATCTTTTTCAGTTAACTTACCCTTACCCTTTAATTTTTTAAAGGCTTCTTGTAATTTTGAGGAAAGACCTTCAAAAGCCATATATAAACCTCCCATTATTGTTCAATAAGCTCATCTATTAAGTTAATTACCTCAATTAATTCCTGCTTATTTTGTACCAACAATTTTTCTTTAACTTTTTCTAATTTTTGCTTCTGCAAAATAAACCTGCTCACTAGTCCTAGTTTATCTTCATAGTGTCTCAAAATTTTCTCACTTCTTCTAACTACATCGTGAACTGCTTGTCTTGATATATTTAATAATTCAGATATCTCTCCTAAAGACATATCCTCTTCAAAATGGTAGGATAGTATTTGTCTTTGCTTTTCAGTTAAAAGATTTCCATAAAAATCAAGCAGTAATGCTATTTCACTATACTTGTTAATCACACTTAACACATCCTTAAATGATAATAACAAAAAGGATTAAAGCTGTCAAGTAATTTTACTTAACATTTAAAATGTAAATTACACATCTTTATTGTATATGTTCTATAGCAAAGCATTTGCAAAAGCTGTTGGGTCAAATTCTTGAAGATCTTCTATTCCTTCGCCAACACCAATCATTTTCACCGGAATTTTTAATTCATTATTTATTGCTATAACAATTCCACCCTTAGCAGTTCCATCCAACTTTGTAAGAATTATGCCATTAACATCTGATACTTCCATAAATTGTTTTGCTTGTATTGTTGCATTCTGACCTGTAGTTGCATCTAGCACAAGTAGTGTCTGCTTATAAGCATCAGGACATTCTCTCTCAATAATTTTATTAATTTTTCTCAACTCTTCCATTAAATTTTTCTTGTTGTGTAATCTTCCCGCGGTATCACAAATTAATACATCTATTTTCTTAGCCTTTGCAGACTGAATTGCATCAAAAATTACTGCAGCAGGATCTGCTCCCTCCTGATGCTTTATAACATCTATTCCGCTTCTGTTTCCCCATACTTCAAGCTGATCAATTGCTGCTGCCCTGAAGGTATCTCCAGCAGCCAGCATTACCTTATATCCTTTATTTTTTAAATAAGCAGCCATTTTCCCAATTGAAGTAGTTTTACCTACTCCGTTAACACCAACAACCATGTATACAGCTAAAGTTTTTTCAGGTAAAATATTTCTAACTTCATTTCCAAGTAATTCTATTATTATTTCTTTCAAGAGTTTTTTAACTTCTTCAGCATCTGAAACTTTCTTTTCCTTTATCCTTTTTCTTAATAAATTTATAATATCTGTTGTTGTTTGAAATCCTATATCAGACATTATTAACGCTTCCTCAAGCTCCTCTAATAATTCTTCATCAACTGGTCTACTGAATGAAAGTATCTGATCAACCTTACCAGTAAGACTATCTCTAGTTTTAGCCAATCCTTCTTTTAGTTTATCAAACCATCCCATTTTAAATTCCTCCTTTTAATTTAAGAGATACCATCTTTGAAACTCCTTTTTCTTCCATGGTAACTCCATATAATGAATCTGCTACTGACATAGACCCCTTCCTATGTGTAATTATAATAAATTGAGTCTTTAATGCAAAATCCTTTAAAAAAGCAGCATACCTATTAACGTTTGCATCATCTAGTGCAGCTTCAATCTCATCTAAAACACAAAACGGTGTGGGTTTCATCCTTAATATAGCAAAAACTAATGCTATTGCTGATAACCCTTTCTCTCCCCCTGAAAGCAAAGATAAACTTTGTAGTTTTTTACCAGGCGGTTGAACTATTATGTCTATTCCTGAACTCAACACATCCTCACCTTCTAACTTCAGGTCAGCATAACCCCCACCAAATAACTCTCTAAAGGTTAGATTAAAGTTTTCTTTTATTTCTTTAAATTTTGATACAAACTGTTCCTGCATCTTTGTTGTTATATCTTCAATAACGCTCATTAATGAAGTTTCTGCCTTTTGAAGATCCAACTTTTGATTACTTAAAAATTCATATCTTTCTGTAACCCTCTTAAATTCCTCAATAGAATTAACATTAACTTCTCCTAGCAATTTTATACTGTTTTTTAGTTCATTAACCTTTTTATTTGCTTCGGAAAAATTACTAATATCTATCTTGTATTTTTCTGCCTGTGGAATAGTCAGCTCATAATCATCCCAGAGCCTATTAGCCAAAGCTTCTATCTCTGTTTCCAATTTTGATTTTACAACTTCTAATTTATATATTGATTGAATTGTACTATTTATGTTTTCTTCAATTACAGATTTTTGTTTTTCATTTAATATTAATTGATTTGATAATTCTTTTTTCGTATTTTCTATTGAAATTATTTTATCCTTTAATTCAATAATAAGTTCCGCAGATTTTTGAATATCCGCAATTAAATTTTTAATCTCATTTTTTGTAAACTCCAGACCCTTAATTGACTCATTCAGTTGTTCTTCATAAAATATTTTTTTCTTATTCCTGTTGTTTATCTGACTTTCTAAATCTCTTATTTTATCAGCCAATATTTCCATCGTCTTCATCTTATCAGCTAAGATTATTTTTTGTTTTGTTAATTTATCCCATACTTCTTCTTTATAAATTTGTAAATTTTTATAATCGTTTTGAAAAGTTTCGATTTTTTTATTTATATTTTCATGCTCTATTTCATATTTTTCTAGTAATAACGTATTTGATTTTATATTTTCAATATTTCTATGAATTTCTGATTCATTATGGGAAATCTCCATTTCAATTTCCTTTATTGTTTCAAAGATTGTATCTTTTTCCCTTTGTAACACTTCAATTTTATTTTTCTCAGTTTGTATTTTAATTGTATAAGACTGTATTTCGCTCTCTATTTTTCTTAAAATGTCTTTATATGAATTTAAATCCTTGTCTATATTTAATGATTTTTCTTCACTTTTTTTCAACAATTCCTTTTGTTCTTCTATTCTGACTGATAATTCCATTATTTCATTTTTTCTTGTAAAGACACCTGTGTTCTTCATATTAGTACTTCCACCGGTAAATGAACCACCTGCGTTAATAACATCCCCTTCTAGGGTGACAATCCTATACAAATAGTCAGTAATTCTAGCAATCCTCTGTGCGCTGGCTAAATCCTTACTTATTATTACTCTCCCTAAGAGATTTGAAATAGGATTTGTAAATTTAGCATTATAACTAACAATGTCAGCAGCAATACCAAGATACCCTTCAATTTCTTTTGTATGCTTATCCAGACTTATATTCCTTGGTTTTATTGTAGATAATGGCAAAAATGTTGCCCTACCTGCATTGTTCTGCTTTAAATATTTTATCATTTGAGATGCAGTATTTTCCGAATCTACAACTATATTCTGTATAGATGAACCAAGTGCAATCTCAATTGCTATTTCGTATCCAGTTGGAACTTTAATCAGATCACTAACTGTCCCAAAAACTTTTGCATCATCCTTGTAGTTCTTAATAATAGATTTAACTGCTCTGTTAAACCCTTCCATGTCCTTTTCCATTTCATTCAAAGTTTTGAACTTTGCTTCATAAATTTTCAAATTCTCAAAGCATTCATTTTTTTCCCTTATTAAACTATTTTTTTCCTTTTCTAAAATCTCTATTTTTTTGTTCATTTCATTTTTTCTATCATTTAATTGAAAAAGCTCTTCACTGTTATTATTTATATTCCCACTGGATTTTTCTATTTCATCCGTAGTCAAATTAAGCTTTTCTTTTTTTACTTCTATCTCTTTCTTTAATTGCATACTTCTATTTTTTATATTCTCAACTGTGGCTTCTGCAGAAGTTGTCTTATTGTTTATATCCGATATATATCCTAATATCTGAATAATATCTGCTTTACTATTTTCTATTGTTTTTTCAAAGTCTATGCAACTCTTTTGTGTTATTTCGTACTCTCTATTTATTTCCTTTAAGTTTTCCTCAATTTCAAGGACTTCTAATTCTACTCTGCCTTTCTCATTTATTAAATTCTCTTGTTCGTTGTGCATTTGAACTACTAAGTCTCCTTCTTCTTCAAGAAGACCTGTTAATCTTATACATTCCTTATTATAATTATCACAGCGTTCATTTAACAATTTCAATGTTCCCTGTTTATTTTCAAGTCCCTTTTCAGCATTAAATCTTTGGTCATTTGTTTCTTTAAATATATTATCGTAATGCTCTAATCTTTTTTTTAGCTCTTCAATTTTATCTATAATAAGTTGTCTTTCTTTATCTAATTCACTCTTACCTTCAGTTAGCTCTTTGATGTCGCTATTATGTTTTTTTAATTTTTCTTCATTAATACCATAATTATGCATCATAACATTTATTTCTAATTGTTTAAGTTCTTCCCTTAAGGTAAGGTACTTTTTTGCAATATCCGATTGTTTACGCAAAGGTTCTATTTGTTCTTCAAGTTCATTAATTATGTCATTAAGCCTAATCAAATTTTGTTTTGTATTTTCTAATTTTCTTTCTGCCTCTTGTTTTCTTGTTTTATACTTTACAATACCTGCAGCTTCTTCAAAAATATTTCTCCTCTCCTCTGATTTTGTACTCAATATTTCATCAATCTTACCCTGTCCAATTAATGAGTACCCATCTTT
Organism: Fervidicella metallireducens AeB; assembly: GCF_000601455.1. Classification (GTDB taxonomy): domain Bacteria; phylum Bacillota; class Clostridia; order Clostridiales; family Caloramatoraceae; genus Fervidicella; species Fervidicella metallireducens. The sequence continues at coordinate 52,698 of NZ_AZQP01000006.1, read as the reverse complement.
CCCTATTCCAGTATCCATAAAAAGTTCTACTATATCTTTTAATCTTACTATTGTATTATTAATTAAATATTCACTTTCACCTGACCTGTATAAGCGACGTGTGACAGTAATTTCACTGTATTCTAATGGCAAAATTTTATTTGTATTATCAATTGTTAAAGAAACTTCTGCACAGCCTAATGCTTTTCTATTTTCAGTTCCTGAGAAAATAACATCCTCCATTTTTCCGCCACGAAGTGTTTTTGCACTCTGTTCCCCAAGTACCCATCTAATAGCATCTGAAATATTACTCTTTCCGCTTCCATTTGGACCTACTATAGCTGTGATTCCTTTTCCAAATTCTAAATCTACTTTATCTGCAAAGGACTTAAATCCTTTAACTTCTAATCTCTTTAGATACAAATTAACACCTCACTTACTTCAATTGTATCTCAAACCAATAAAAAAGGATTCACCCGGGTGGACAAATCCCTCAAACATTATTTTAATTTTAAAATTTATTAAGTTTATTGTCAATCTGCTAAATAACACAAAAAATACTAGAACTTTTGAGATATCCCACTATAAGTAGTCACCCAAAAGTTCTATGTTCTTAGAAAATAACTTTAAAATTCCCTACTCAGGTCCAATTAATAACCTTTTTAATGATTATTTGTAGACCATATTTCCAAAAATCTCTTTAAATAAGATTCAAATATATTTTTCAACTATCTGAATCTATTAATAATCATTTTTATCTTGGCTCCACAATGAATTTAATTGCTGTTCTTTCTTCTCCTTCTATTTGAATTTCAGAAAAAGCTGGAATGACAACAAGATCAATTCCGTTTGGCGCAACAAAACCTCTTGTTATTGCAATAGCCTTAACAGCTTGATTTACAGCCCCTGCACCAACAGCCTGAACCTCTGCTGATGCTCTTTCTCTGAGGACTGCAGCAAGCGCTCCTGCTACCGCCTTAGGTTGTGATTGAGCAGATACTTTTAGTACTTCCATATACTATTCCTCCTCCATAAACTTCTCTGTAGAGTATAGTATAAATATTCTGCATTTTCACAAAAATCCCTTCTTTATTTTTCCAATTTTACATAGTCATATAATGACATTTTTCGAAAATAATTATTGTCGTAAAATGCCAATGTATAGCTATTAATCTCTTTAACTTGTCGTATCTTAATATTTTTTGTATTAAATTCTTTTATTATCTCATTAAAATATCTTTTTTTGTCGGCATAAAGTTTTGATATGTCTTTTGGTGAAATCGATATTTCAATATTTGAGGAATCTTTAAACTCTTTATTTATCACATACTTTATCATATCATTTAATAAAGATGACTCAACCAGTTCTCTAAAAGCCGGATGGAAAGGGCCTGCAACAACATCCTTTCCGGAATTTATTTGTTCTGTTACCTGAAGCCCAAGCCTTATCACATCAATCCTACTTCTTATGAATTCTTTATATAACTTCTTTGAAATACTAACTGCGTCTTCTAACTCTAATGGAATATATTCACCTTTAATAAACATTTCTTCTAAACTTGTTTTCTTTATAACTAGTGTTGGATAAATCCTTACAAAATCTGGGTTTAGTTTTATTATTTTTCTTGCTGTTTCCATATCTTTTTCTTCATTATCTCCAGGAAGCCCTATCATCATTTGAAGTCCTAGTTCAAAGCCATAACTTTTGATTAATCTAGACGAATTAACAACATCCTCCTGACTGTGGCCTCGTTCAGAGAGCATAAGCACTTCATCATCCATAGATTGTACCCCTAATTCGATAATTTTGACGTTATGTTTTTTCAGATTCAAAAGTATTTCTTCGCTTATATAATCAGGTCGTGTTGACAATCTTATAGCATCTATAAGGCCATTGCTGAGTGCATTATTTGCCACAGCAAGTAATTGATTTTGTTGAACTATGGGAATACCTGTAAAACTACCCCCAAAAAATGAAACTTCTACAAAAGCATTTTTTCTATCAATTGTTTTTAAGTGTTCTCTAATTATTCCTTCAACATCCTTGCAATCTATCTCAGCTTCTCTACCAGTTATTTTTTTTGATTACAAAACACACAGTCGTGTGGGCAACCTCTGTGTGAAACGAAGATTGGTATGATGTAATGTTTTTTAGTCATTTATCTCCACTCCTAAAACTTTTAATGCTTGTTTTGCAGCTAATTGTTCAGCCTCTTTTTTACTTTTTCCTGTTCCCCTTCCATAACATTTATTATCCAAATAAACTTCAATCTCAAAGGTCTTGTCATGATCAGGACCAAATTCTCCGGATATGTTATACTTAATGGCTGCAGCTAAGTTCTTTTGCACATATTCCTGTAATTTTGATTTAAAATCATTATAATTTTTAGATTCACTGAACAGTTCTATTTTCTGTTCTAAATTTTTTAATACAAAATCTCTTGCTTTTTCGAATCCTCTATCTAAATAAACAGCAGCAATAATAGCTTCACATGCATCAGCTAATAGAGAGTCTTTTTCGCGTCCACCTGAAAGTTCCTCCCCTTTTCCTATCCTTAAGTATCTATTTACACCTAATCTTCTTGATATTTCAGCTAAAGATGATTCACAAACAACTCCTGCCCTTATACGAGTTAATTTACCCTCAGGTTTATTTTTATATTTTTTATAGAGGTACTCGCTTACAATCATACTTAACACTGAATCACCTAAAAACTCTAATCTCTCATTGTGATCATTGTATGTAAGATTGAATTGATTTGCATAGGAGCTGTGAGTTAAAGCTACATCTAATAATTCTAATTTATTAAAATGAACACCAAGTTTCTCTTGAAAATCTTTCAACATTTTTTTTCTCTCACTATTCATACTTTACCTCCCAAATGACATCGAAGAAATAAGTAAACTAAAAGCTCAGTATTTATTTATTTCCTCTATGTCAAAATATAAGCTAGAGTTTCACTCTAGCTTTTATTTTATTATTCATATTTTTTCATTAAAATAACTGCATTATGCCCCCCAAATCCAAAAGAATTTGACATAGCATAATTCACTACTTTTTCAACTGCTTTATTAGGAACATAATATAAATCACATTCCTCATCATTTTCTTCTAAGTTAATTGTTGGTGGAATTATATTGTTTTTTATTGCTAACGCAATAACCACTCCTTCTACTCCACCTGCAGCACCTAAAAGATGTCCAGTCATTGATTTTGTTGAACTTATAGCAACATTATAAGCATTCTCCTTAAAAACCGCCTTAATTGCCTTTGTTTCAAGTTTATCATTTAATCCAGTTGATGTTCCATGGGCATTTATATAATCAACATCCTCAGGAAGGATTTTTGCATCTTCTATAGCTTTTTTCATTGCTAAAGCTGCTCCACTTCCCTCTGGATCTGGTGCTGTCATGTGATAGGCATCACAGCTTGTTCCATACCCAACTACTTCTGCATATATTTTAGCATTTCTTTTTAAAGCGTGCTCTAATTCTTCTAGTATCAAAATACCTGAACCCTCACCCATTACAAATCCATCCCTGTTTTTATCAAAAGGACGGGAAGCTTTTTTAGGGTTCTCGTTGTTAGTAGACAACGCCTTCATGGATGAAAAGCCTGAAATTGCAAGTGGAGTAATTGATGCTTCTGTACCTCCAGTTATAATAACGTCAGCTTCTCCTCTTAAAATAGCATTATAAGCATCACCAATTGCATTTGTACCTGATGCACATGCAGTAACTACGGTTTCATTTATTGCCCTTGCCCCAATGGACATAGCAATCTGACCTGCAGCCATGTTAGCAATCATCATAGGTATAAAGAATGGACTTACTCGCTTTGGCCCTTTTTCTATCAATACTGACATCTGATCTTCAAAGGTTTCAATTCCTCCTACACCACATCCCAGTATTACACCTAACCTGTCTTTATTAATTTTCTCTAAATCGATGTTTGCATCCTTCAATGCCATTAAAGCAGCAGCAAGCCCATATTGAGTATTCCTATCCATTCTGCGAGCCTCTTTTTTATCAAAATAATTTTCAGGTTGAAAATCTTTTATTTCTGCTGCTATTTTAATACCCAACTCACTGGTATCAAATCTTTCAATTACATCTATACCACTTTTGCCCTCAATTAATGAATTCCAGAATAATTCTACATCCTTACCTAAAGATGTGATTACACCTAATCCAGTTACAACTACTCTCTTTTTCATTCTTATCCTCCTGACTTCATCAGGTACAGGTAATCTATGTAAATTTAAAAATGTCACAGTTTAAAAGCCCCGAAATATTTCGGGACTATTACTACATGTCAGTATGTTCCTTTATGTACTCAACAACATCACCAACAGTTTGAATTTTTTCAGCTTCTTCATCTGGAATTTCTATTTCAAATTCCTCTTCTAAAGCCATTATTAACTCAACAACATCAAGAGAATCTGCCCCAAGGTCATCCATGAATGATGATTCCATAGTTACTTCATCAGCATCAACCCCTAGGATATCTGATATTCTTTCTTTAACTTTTTCAAATATCATCCAATTCACCTCCCTTCAATGAATCAACTATAATAATATTACATAACCATGCCTCCGTCAACATTTATTACCTGACCTGTGATATAGTTAGAATCTTCTGACGCTAAAAATAACGCTGTTTTTGCAATATCTTCAGGACTTCCTATAGTTTTCATAGGAATCCTTGATAAAATTTCTTCTTTTACTTTTTCATTTAGAACATCTGTCATCTTAGTTTGTATATATCCTGGTGCAATTGCATTTACATTAATATTTCTAGTGGCAAATTCTTTTGCAACTGACTTTGTTAGAGCAATAACACCTGCCTTAGAAGCTGCATAATTTGCCTGACCAGCATTACCAGTAATACCAACTACAGATGCAATATTGATTATTTTACCCTGTCTTTCCTTTAACATATACCTTGACAATGCTTTTATAGTATTGAAGGTTCCATTTAAATTTATGTCTATCACTTTCTGGAAATCTTCTATTGACATTCTCATTACTAATGAATCTTTGGTAATACCTGCATTATTTACAAGTATATCTATCTTCCCATGCTTTGCAACGAGCTCATCTACCATATTTTCAACTTCTGAATAACTAGAAATATCACATTTATACATTTCTGCACTACCACCAAGTCCCTTGATTTCTTCCACAGCTTCTTCTGCAACTGATTGATTTCCAATATAGTTTATAATGACATGAGCACCTTCCTGTGCGTATTTCATTGCTATAGCTCTACCAATTCCAGTTGAAGCACCCGTTATTAAAGCAATCCTGTTTTTAAGTTTCATTTCGAACCTCCTAGCTAACGTCCAATTTCCATTAATAGTTTGTCTAAACTTTTCATGTCCTCAACATTTAAAACTTTAATGGATTTATCTATTTTTCTCATAAAACTTGTCAAAGTCTTTCCCGGTCCTATTTCTATAAATAATTCAACTCCATCATCAATCATTTTTCTCATGTTATCTTCCCATCTAACCGATGATGAAATTTGTTTTTTTAATTTATATACTATATCAGTTACTTTACCACTATAATATTCATTGTCGTAATTAGATATTACTTTGATATTTGGTGAGTTAATATCAATTTTTATCAGCTCTTTCTCAAGCTCTATACTTGCTTCATTTAAAAGGCTGGAATGAAATGGTCCACTTACATTGAGTACGACTGTTTTTGAAGCACCTGCAGATTTCAACTCAATATTAGCCTTTTCAACAGCATTTCTTTCACCGGAAATAACTATTTGCCCAGGACAATTAAAATTAGCAATTTCAACAATTCCTTCATTTGATAGACTCCTGCAAATTTCTTCAACAGTTTTCCTATCAAGTCCCATCACTGCTGACATTGCTCCCCTACCTTCAGGAACAGCGTCCTGCATTATCTTCCCTCTCTTATGAACTAGTTTTACTCCATCCTCAAAACTAAAGGAACCAGCATAGATTAAGGCAGAATACTCCCCCAGACTTAAACCAGCAGTATAGTCTGCTTTAATATTATATTCTCTTAATACTTCTACAATTGCAGTAGAAGTTGTTACCATACATGGTTGCGTATTTTCTGTTTTAGATAATTCGCTTTCAGGTCCTTGAAAACAAAGGCTTTTTACATCTATATCTAATATTTCATTAGCTTTATCAAAAATATGCCTTGCACACTTAAAGTTCTCATATATCTCCCTTCCCATTCCTGGATATTGAGATCCCTGACCTGAAAAAATAAATGCGACTCTTCTCATCATTATCATCCTCTTAATTTATTTAATGTATTCTGATAATCTTTTATTAAATCCTCAATAATCTCTTTACATGGTTTTATATCTTTAATTAATCCAGATATTTGACCTGCCATTACCGATCCTTTATCTACATCCCCTTCGATTACTGCTCTTCTTAATGCACCAATTCCTAATTTTTCAATATCCTCTTTTGGTGCTCTTTGTTCTTCTAGTTTATCAAACTCTCTGGTTAGCTTATTTTTTAAACATCTTATTGGGTGACCAGTAGATCTTCCTGAAGCAACAGCATCCCTGTCTTTAGCAGATATTATTGCATTTTTATAATTCAGGTGCACAGTACATTCCTCAGAGCAAACAAACCTTGTTCCAATCTGAACCCCCTCTGCACCTAATGCAAATGCTGCTAACATTCCCCTACCATCTGCTATTCCTCCAGCTGCAATTACAGGAATAGTTACAGCGTCAACAACCTGAGGTACCAAACACATTGTTGTTAATTCGCCAATATGTCCTCCTGATTCTGTTCCTTCTGCTATTACTCCATCAACTCCATCTTTTTCCATTTTCTTTGCTAATGCAACAGATGGAACAACAGGAATAATTTTTGTGCCTGCTTCCTTTAGCGCTCTTATATATTTTCCTGGGTTACCAGCTCCTGTTGTAATGACAGGAACTCTTTCCTCAATAATCACATTCATTACTTCATCAACATATGGAGACAACAACATAACATTTACACCAAAAGGTTTGTCAGTTATCTGCCTAATTCTTTTTATCTGTTCTCTTACATATTCAGCATCTGCATTTCCTGCAGCTATTATTCCTAAACCACCGGCTTCTGAAACCGCAGCAGCTAAATGATATGTAGATACCCATGCCATTCCACCTTGAAAAATTGGATACTTGATATTTAACATTTCACAAATTCTTGTTCTCAATTTAGCACCTCCTACAATAACCAATTTAACAATACAGAACCATAAGTCAGCCCAGCTCCAAAACCAACAAGAATAACCTTGTTACCTTTTTTTATTTTTCCATCTGCGTATGCCTCAAAAAGTGTAACCGGAATTGATGCTGAAGACATATTCCCATATTTATCTATTGTTATACCAATTTTATCCATAGGTATTCCAAGCCTTTTCGTAGCTGACTCTATAATCCTTATATTTGCCTGATGTGGTATAAAATAATCAATTTCATCAATATTGCAGTTAGACTTTTCAAGTACACAATTAACCGCTTCAGGCATGGCTTTTACTGCAAATTTAAATACCTCAGTTCCATTCATAAAAGTATAATGTAATTTTTGGTTTACTGTATCAATAGAAGCTGGCATTCTAGAACCGCCTGCAGGTAAATAAAGATATTCACCACCAGAACCATCAGCCTTTATATATGCATCTATTACACCGACATCCTCAGTCCTGGAAATTACAACTGCTCCAGCTCCATCTCCAAATAAAACACATGTATTTCTATTTGTAAAATCAGTTACTTTTGACAATATGTCGCATCCAATCACTAAAATATTTTTATAAAATCCACTATTAATAAACTGTGTAGCCACTGTAACACCGTAAATAAAACCAGTACAACCTGCAGATAGATCAAAAGCCGCAGCTTTATTTGCACCAATGTTATTTTGAACTAATGCCGCAGTTGAAGGATACATCATGTCTGGAGTTACGGTACATACAATAATTAAATCTACTTCTTCAGCATTAATTTTTGCCATTTGCAAAGCTTTTTTTGCGGCATCTGTTGATAAATCAGAAGCTGCTTCATCACTATTTACAATTCTTCTTTCTTTAATCCCAGTTCTTGTTATTATCCATTCATTACTGGTTTCAACCATTTCTTCAAGGTCATGATTGGTTAAAATTTTATTCGGTACAGATATTCCTATTCCCGTTATACCCGCATTATAAATCATTTCTATCTCTCCTAAAAGATTTAATTAATATGCTCAATCTCGCTTTTTATTGAATTTACCACATTACCTTCTATACATAATATAGCTTGTTTTATTGCATTTTTTATAGCCTTTGCGTTTGAACTGCCATGTGCCTTTATTACTAAACCATCAATTCCAAGCAAAATTGCACCACCATGTTCAGTGTAATCAAATTTTTTCTTAAATTTGCTAAAAACTGGCTTGAGTAGCAAGCCACCTAATTTTGTTGTGAAAGATGACAATATTTCTTCCTTTAGTATTTTAAAAATTGTTTGTGATACACCTTCATACAACTTTAAAATTATATTTCCTGTAAATCCATCACAAACTACCACATCAATATCACCATCTGGTATATACCTACCCTCAATATTACCCTTAAAATTCAGAGTACTTTCCCTTAAAAGTTTAAAACACTCCTTTGTAAATTCAGTACCTTTTTCTTCTTCAGCACCTATGTTAACAAGTCCTACAGAAGGATTATCTTTCTTAAGTACCTTTTTAGAATATATACTTCCCATTAGAGCAAATTGTAATATGTTGATGCTTTTACATTCAGCATTTGCACCAGCATCCATTAATAGAAAATGACCATTTTTCCCAGGAATTACAGGAGTTAATGCAGGTCTATCTATTCCTTTTATTCTTCCTATTACGAAAAGCCCACCAGCTAACAATGCACCTGTATTTCCTGCAGATATAAATGCATCTGCTTTACCTTCCTTAACAAGCTTCATACCTACAACCATTGATGAATCTTTTTTTCTCCTAATTGAAATTGTTGGTGAATCTTCATTTGTTATCACTTCGGATGTGTGTACAATTTCAAAATTGTTTTTATCTAACCCATAGTTATTTAAAGCTTCTTCAATTTTATTACTGTCTCCCACTAAAATAATATCAGTTTTGAATTCCTTTGAAGCTTCAATAGCCCCCTTAACTATTTCGTATGGTGCATTATCTCCACCCATAGCATCTATAACTATCTTCATAAACTACTCTCCTTTACTTTCCTTTAATGCAGCTAATACAAATTTACCTCTGAATACTTCTTGTTGATTAATATAAATAAACACCCAGACAAAAAATTTATTTCCCCGAGTTCTTATAACTTCACCTTTTGCAACTAATCGTTCACCAGAATAGACAGGCCTTTTATATTTTATATTAGCCACACCTGTCAGAGCAGCTTTTGCATCGACTATTGCTAAAGCCAATGTTTCAGCCATGGAATAGATATATTGCCCCTTCACTACTTTAGTTTTTTCAAAGACCATGTTATTATCCGTATCTAAGATAGAAATTGCGTTTTTCCCTGGAACAATGTCAATTAGGTCCCCAACAAATTCTTTTCCTGCAATAGCTTTAACTTTTGAAAACTTATTTTCAGCAACACTTTTTACTCTCTCTCTAAGTTCTGGAATTCCAAGTTCCATCCTATCAAGTCTTATGGTTTGTACTGAAATTCCAAATTTTAAAGCAAGTTCTTCATCCGTTATAAAAGGTTCTTCCTTCAATAGTTCTTGTAACTTAAGCTGTCTTTCATGCTTCCTGAGTTTTGCGTTCATAGGTCCCACTCCTTATACTTATTTTTATGACCTACTACTAATATTAAGTATATAGGACATTTTAAAATAAATCAATATCTTTTATTATTGCAAAATTTACTGAATATTTGACTTACTAGTATTATAAACAATTTATTACTTGATATAAAGAGTTACAAAATCTTACTTTACTATCTTCATAATTGCAATGTACTTTTACTGACTGTAACTATATTCAAGTAAAAATTTCATCTTTATCTTCCAATAAATTTTATTCTTTATAAAATCTTAACAACTCAATGTTCTATAAGTTTTTTCTAGTTAAAAAAAGAGAAAGTCATTAAAGACTTTCTCTATTTATTACTTTTCTACAACTGTTCTATTTTTATAATGGCCACAATTTCCACATACTCTATGTGCAAGTTTCATTTCGTGACATTGTGGGCACTCTACCATACCTGGCATCTCAAGTTTCCAAGTCTGAGCTCTTCTCTTGTTAGTTCTAGCATTTGAATGTCTTCTTGCTGGATTTCCCATTGTAACACCTCCTCATTTACCTTTAAAAAGGTCTTTAAGTGCTGCAAATCTCGGATCAATATTATCTCTATTACAGTCACACTGACCTAAGTTTAAATTTTTACCACAAACTGGGCATAATCCCTTACATTCTTCACTACATAGTGGTTTAAAGGGCAAAGACATGATTATATTATCAATAACCATATCTTTCAAATCTATGTAGTTTTCTGAAAAAGGATAAATATCTTCATCCCTCTTGGATTTTGAAAATAATTCATCAAAATCAATTGTTAAATGGTAATCAACAGAGTTTAAGCAACGTGAGCATAGAGTTTTAATTACCAACGATATGTTACCGATAACATTTACTATCTCTCCGTCATAGTAAGCATTACCGACAACACTTATCGGTGAAACCAACTCCAACTGAAAATCATCTCTTTCAATTTGATCTGTTTCAAACAACATTTCAAATTTCATTTGATCTACTTTCTTTGTCAAAAGCCTTGAAACATCTAAAATCATACGCTCACCTCATAATACATGCCATGATTATTATATTAATTTGGCATAAAAAAGTCAAGAATAAATTAGAATAATATTCTAGGTTTAAACTAGAATATTATTCTATTTATCTAAAATTATTAACCATTAATAATTTCTTTTGTATCTCTTGCTATCATCAGTTCCTCATTAGTAGGTATAACAAATACTTTTACCTTTGAACCTTCTGCTGAAACATCAACAGCTTTACCTCTTACATTATTCTTCTCTTCATCTATCTTTATTCCTAAAAATTCAAGACCTTTACAAATTTCAAGTCTTGTTTCTGGTGAATTTTCTCCTAATCCAGCAGTAAATACAACCGCATCTACTCCACCCATAGCAGCTGCATAAGCTCCTATATACTTTCTCACTCTATATGTATATACATCAAGTGCTAACTGAGCTCTTTCGTTGCCTTCTTGTGCAGCTCCTTCTATATCTCTAAAGTCACTGCTGACTCCTGAAATTCCAAGAACTCCTGATTTTTTATTCATTAAATTATTTACTTCTTCAGCAGACATACCTGCAGTTCCCTGAAGGAAAGTAACTATTGCTGGATCCATATCTCCACATCTAGTTCCCATTGCTAAACCTTCAAGAGGAGTAAAGCCCATGCTTGTATCAATTGAATTACCACCTGAAACAGCTGCACAACTTGCTCCATTTCCTAAATGACAAGTTACAATCTTGCAGTCTTTTATATCTTTTCCTAACATATCTGCAGCAACTTGTGATACATATTTATGTGAAGTTCCATGGAATCCGTATCTTCTTATTCCATATTTTTCATATAATTCATATGGTAGAGCGTAAATAAATGCTTCCTTTGGCATAGTTTGATGGAATGCAGTATCGAAAACACCTACCATAGGAGTATTTGGCATTAAAGCCTTACAAGCATTAATACCTATTATATTTGGAGGATTATGTAATGGAGCTAAATGTATACACTCATCTAGAGCTTTCATTACATCATCATTTAATAATACTGAACAAGCATATTTTTCACCTGCGTGAACAACTCTATGTCCTACAGCTGAAATTTCAGACATGTCTTTTATAACACCATGTTTTGAATCCACAAGGGCATCAAGTACAAGTTTTATTGCATCCTTGTGATCTTTCATAGGTTGTTCTATAACCACTTTATCCATACCCTCTGGTCTGTGAGTTAATATTGAGCCTTCAATTCCTATTCTTTCTACAAGACCCTTTGCCATTACCTTTTCATTGTCCATGTTAATCAATTGATACTTTAATGATGAACTGCCACAGTTGATAACTAATACCTTCATTACTGTAACTCCTTTCAAAAATGATTTAATATATTAAATTTTTAACTTTTAACATTATATCACAATTAGTTTGAAATTATAAATCCATACCTTGAGCTTGAACTGCTGTTATAGCAACAACATTTACTATATCTTCAACACTGCATCCTCTTGAAAGATCATTTATAGGAGCAGCAAAACCTTGACAAACAGGCCCTATAGCTTCTGCTTTTGCAAATCTTTGAACTAGTTTGTATCCTATATTCCCAGCTTGTAAATCTGGGAAAACTAAAACATTTGCATTTCCAGCTACTGGACTCTGAGGAGCCTTTAATTCTCCAACTTTTTTAACAACAGCCGCATCTAATTGTAATTCACCATCAATCATAAGTTCAGGTGCTGCTTCCTTTGCTAATTTTGTAGCCTCAACAACCTTGTCAACTAATTCATGTTTTGCACTGCCTTTAGTTGAGAAAGATAGCATAGCTACCCTTGGCTCTATTCCGCATAAAACTTGTGCTGTTTTTGCAGTTGCAATTGCTATTGATGCAAGCTCTGACGCAGTGGGATTTGGATTTACAGCACAGTCAGCGAAAAGTAACATTCCATTTTCCCCATATTCACAATTAGGAACTTCCATTACAAAAGTACTTGAAACAGTTGAAATTCCTGGAGCTGTCTTAATTATTTGTAATGCTGGTCTTAACAAATCTCCTGTTGAATGTATTGCACCTGAAACCATTCCGTCAGCATCCTTAGCCTTGACCATCATAGTTCCATAATATATTTCATCTTTTACAATTTCCCTAGCTTGTTCTATTGTAACACCTTTATTTTTTCTTAATTCATAAAACATTTGAGCATATTCTTCCAATTTTTCTGATTTACTTGGATCGATAATGCTAATTCCTTCGATATTTGCATTTTCCTTTGCAGCTAATTCACGTATTGCATCCTCGTTTCCTATAAGAACAACTTCTGCAAGTCCTTCTCTTTTTATTATTTCTGCTGCTTTCACAGTTCTTGGTTCATTTCCTTCTGGTAAAGCTATTAGCTTCTTTCTCCTTTAGCCTTAGCCCACACTTTTTCCATTAATCCCATTTCAAAATTCTCCTTTCTTCTACAAAATACTCACAAGTCTATAACTTCTATACAAAATCAAAAAATCCTTCTTATATATATAATGTTTATAAATAAAAAATTTATTTACTTTTCTGACATTTAAAACAACTTTACAAAAACAACCAAAAAATGTACAATATTTTCTCTAGGAGGTTATTATTATGAAAGTAAATGGTGTTATTGTTGAGTATAATCCTTTACATAATGGACATATATATCACTTAAATAAAACTAAAGAATTGACATCTTGTGATTATGTTGTAGCTGTTATGAGTGGAAATTTTGTTCAAAGAGGCGAGCCAGCATTTGTTAATAAATGGGCAAGAACAAATATGGCCCTTTTATCAGGTATAGACTTAGTGTTAGAACTGCCAACTATATACTCGATAAGCAGTGCTGAAGGATTTGCTTTTGGAGCTATAAGTATACTTGATAAACTCGGAATTATTGATACTATTTGTTTTGGAAGCGAATCTGGAAACATTAGTGAGCTTATGATGTTATCAAAAATCCTTGCAGAAGAACCCCAAGAATTTAAAATTTCTTTGGAAAAGTATTTAAAGCTCGGAATTTCTTTCCCTGCCGCAAGAGAAAAAGCATTACATGATTTTATGAACAATAATTATCCAAATACCGAAGAAAATAGTAGATTAACTAAGATTTTAAATAACTCAAATAATATTTTAGCTATTGAATATTTAAAGTCTCTGCATAAGTTGTCAAGTAATATTTCTGCGTTTACGATTCCAAGAATAAATAATAGGTACAACGAAGAAAATCTTACAGGTAATATATCAAGTGCTACTTCCATTAGGAAGAATTTGTTACTACAAAACAATATTAAACAATCTATACCTGACTATGTGGATGACATTTTACAGGAAGAAATAAAACGTGGCTGTGGGCCACTTCTTCTTAATAACTTTAGTGATATTATAATGTATAAATTGAGAACTCTAAGCATAGCAGACATTTCAGAAATATTAGATGTATCTGAAGGTCTTGAAAATAAAATTAAAAAAGCATGTGAGAATACAACAAATATTAATGACCTGATAGAGTTAATTAAGACAAAAAGGTATACAACAACTAGACTGCAAAGAATTTTAATATATACCTTATTAGATATTAAAAAAGATGCTCTCAACATTATTAAGTCACCTGCTAAGTATGTCCGAGTACTTGGTTTTAATGATAATGGTAAAAAACTTTTAAAGGAAATAAAGAAAAGATGCCCCTTACCTATAATAACTAATCCTTCTGCAAATGATATAGATACGTTAAAATATGATATTTCAGCTACCGATATTTATGTTCTTGGATATTCAAACAACGAATATAAAGAAGCCAGACAAGACCTGAAAAAACCACCAATATATTGTAAAATTTAAAATTTAATAATTACATAAAATTTCATTGAAATAAAAAAGTGGTTATTTATACCACTTTTTATTTTATATAATCAATGTTCATAAATGTTTTCCAATAATAAAGTTTAGCTCTTCAATTTTCTGCTTAATAGCTGGGATTTTCTCTTCAGTTGCTGCTTTTCCCCTCTCAACACACATATCTACCAAATCAAATCTTGTTGGATCCATATCATCTAAATCAACTTTAATCATTATATCTGCTTCATTTTTTTATAATTAAAATATTCAAGCTGCATTAAATCATATGCTTCATATAATACATGAAAAATACTTCTACAATTGCATGTCATAATATTTGAACCAACATCTACACCTATTACTAAATCCATCCCCCTACTTTTTAATGTGTTAGCAGGTACCCTTTCAATTACAGCTCCATCAACAAGTACCATATCGACTTTTTCAACTGGGACAAAAATTCCTGGTATAGAAATACTCGCTCGAACAGCTTCATGTAATTTGCCCCTTTCTATCTCTACCAATTTTTTATTTTTTAAATCTGTAGCTGTAACAATTAATGGGATATTCAAATCCTCAAAATTTCTATTTTGGGTAATTAACTTAATTATTTCCTGAATTCTATCTCCCTTTATTAAACCTTTTCTAGGTACAGTAATATCAATATAATCCTTTTGCTGGAGATTTTTAAACAAAGCCTTAACATATTTAAAATCAACACCGCAACAATATAAACAACCTATTAAAGCACCTGCACTACTTCCTGAAACCATATCAAAGCTAATGTTATATTTTTTTAATGTCTCTAAAACCCCTATATGAGCCAGGCCTCTTGCAGAACCAGCTCCCAATGCAAGGCCAATTTTACAATTATTACTCATATATTATCCCCCACTTTAATAAAAATATATAAAGTACTCTATAAGGGATAGATATGAATATATTTGTTTTTGTATTACTAATTACAAATTTTATGTTGTTCCTAACGAAATTTAAAAAGAAATCAATTGTTTATTTATTGTTATTGGTTTTATTGCTATTAGTTTTATATCCTTATCAATCTTTAAATTCTGCAAAGGATGGAATAAACCTTTGGTTTTTTGTTGTTGTACCATCCCTTCTGCCTTTTTTTATTATTAATGATATGCTAATATCACTTAAGGTACCAGAAAATATTTCACGTATGTTTTCACCACTGGCGAAATACCTTTTTAATACTTCAGGATATGGGGCTTATGTATTTATTATGAGTCTTTTTTCTGGATATCCAGCAGGAGCTAAAATTACTGCAAAATTGATTGAAAGTAAAAAGATAACTGTTGAAGAAGGAGAAAGAATACTTAGCTTTAGTAGCACTTCAGGTCCTTTATTCATTATAGGTGCAGTAGGTACAGGTATGCTGAATAATTCAAGTTTAGGATATTTTCTATTTATTTCTCATA
Source organism: Fervidicella metallireducens AeB (assembly GCF_000601455.1). Taxonomy (GTDB): domain Bacteria; phylum Bacillota; class Clostridia; order Clostridiales; family Caloramatoraceae; genus Fervidicella; species Fervidicella metallireducens. Next base: position 36,647 of record NZ_AZQP01000006.1, on the reverse strand, counting down.
TTTTAGGTGCTATTACTAATGGCTTTGTTTATAAATTGTTTACTAGAGAAAAAAATATCTATTGTAATGTTGCATTATCTCATGAAAACCGTAATGTACGTGTAGGTGAAATTCTTTCAAAATCTATATCTGACTCTTTAATAACCTGTGGATTTATAGGAGGCTATATAATCTTATTCTCTGTTATCATAACTCTTCTAGAAAATATTGATTTTTTTGTTATTTTAAATTTACTACTAACAATGCTTTACATTCCTAAAAACATCTCTAACTACATTTGTACATTATTACAGTCATCAATTGAAATTTCTAATGGTTGTAAAATTATCTCAAACCTTGGGAGCTCTTTATCAACAAAAATGATACTTATAAGCTTTATAATTTCTTTTAGTGGTTTTTCCATCATAGGTCAAGTAACTAGTATTCTATCAAAAACAAAAATTAATATTAATAAGTATATATTTTTTAAACTTACTCATGGAATTTTTTCTGCACTTATTTGCTGGATTTTATTAAAAGTAAATTTATTAGATACAACAACCTTTCATCATAAATATACGTCAATAATTCTTAATCCAATAGTCCTTTTAGAGACATACCTGACTTTAATTCTATGTTTAAACTTATTAAGCCAATTATTTTTCCAAATTAGAAAACATTGATTTTATTTTTATTAACATATGAAAATAATTTACATAATATTTTAAAATCCCATAGTCTGTATAACTTTAAGTGTACTAAATTCTCAGCTATACAGACTATGGGATTATATTATGTTTGCCGAATTAATTATGATTTATATTCAGTCTATAAACCTTTTTTACTAATAAGAAGATTACTACCTTGAGCTTAATTTTTTCTGATTAATCTTATTTTTAATATCCATAATAATATTCTCTGGAACTAAGTCATCAATACATCCACCGTAAGTTGCAACTTGCTTAACTGATGTAGAACTCACATAAGAATACTTACTGTTAGTCATCATAAATAATGTTTCTACATCAGAATCTAATTTATTATTCATCAATGCCATTTGAAACTCATACTCGAAATCTGACATTGCTCTTAACCCTTTCACAATTACATTTGCATTCTTTTTATGCATATAATCTATTAATAACCCTTTAAAACTTTCTACCTCCACGTTTTCAATGTTCTCTGTTACCCTTTTTATTAAATCAACCCTTTCCTCAACAGAAAACATAGGATTTTTCTTTTCAGGATTTTCTAATACTGCTACGATTATTTTATCAAAAATTCTAGATGATCTTTCTATAATATCTAGGTGTCCATTTGTTATTGGGTCAAAACTTCCCGGATAAACAGCTATTCTAGTCATAATTTTCCTCCTTAGTCCAAAATGAAATTTTCGTTCTACCATATTTCTGAGTTCTATAAATTACTAGATTTCCTATTTTTTCTGGCATTTCGTCAGTCTGATCATATTCACTTACAACGATTCCATTACTTTTTAAGATATCGTGTTTGTCTATTTTTGCAATTGACTTTTCTATTAATCCTTTTCCATAGGGTGGATCTAAAAATATAATATCAAATTTCTCCCCTGAAGCAGCAAATATATCTAATGCATTTAAGGCCTCTTTATTTAAAACCTCCCCTTTATCACTAAATTTTAGCTCCCTTACGTTTTCTTTCAATATTTTCAATGTATCTTTATCATTCTCTACAAAAATACACCTTCTTGCATACCTGCTTAATGCTTCAAGGCCAAGATTACCAGTTCCAGCAAAAAGATCCAAAACATCAGCTTCAAAGCATATATCATTTATAATATTAAATAAAGATTCTTTTACTCGATCAGCTGTAGGTCTAGTATTCATACCATCTGGGGCTTTTAATTTTTTTCCTTTTGCAATACCAGTTATTATCCTCATCTTATCCTCCAATTATATGTATTATTTTTTATAATTTTATTTATTTTGGCAAAGTATATGTGAAATTACTACCAAACATATTATAAAACTAAACCAGTATAAAATCAAAATTATTTAAAATACCAACCTAAATGTAAAGAAAAGGGATGACTAAAAACACCCCTTTTCTTTTTGTTATTTACCTATTAAGCTGTTTTCATAAACTTCAACCATTCTTTTTACCATGTAACCACCAACAGAACCGCATTCTCTAGATGTCATATTCCCCCAATACCCGCTCTCTGGTGGCTGAACACCAATTTCCCTAGCAATCTCATACTTAAATTGATTTAAAGCTTTTTTTGCCTCTGGAATTACTGTTTGATTTTTTCCACCTAAATAATTATTCATAATACATACCTCCTGTTTCAGTTGCTTATTAATATTTTGCCCATCTAAATATATGTTATGCATATTTATAATTTTTTTGTATGTTTTATTCATGATATATCTTAATATAAAAAGGAGCCTCATGGCTCCTTTTTATATTAAAAACTATTTATTAGCTAAACCTCTTTCATAAGCTTCAACCATCTTTTTAACCATATATCCACCAACTGATCCACACTCTCTTGATGTCATATTTCCCCAGTATCCACTCTCTGGTGGTTGAACACCTATTTCCTGAGCAACTTCGTACTTAAATTGATTTAAACCTTTTTTTGCTTCTGGGATTACTATTTGATTTTTTCCACCTAAATTTGTATTCATAACTTACACCTCCTGTTTGTGTTGTATTATTAATTTACCCATTATAAGAATGATTAAACTAGTAATTTAAAGGAGATATAAGTTTCAAATTCCATAAAAACTAATTAAACGTATGCTTGTTTAACTTTTCAAAAAACAGTCTCTCAACTTCATTTTTTAAATTACTAAATTCTTGTATTTGTAGTAAATTATTTTCTATTATCCATTTTGATAATTCCTGTGCTTCTTTTAAAATTTCTCTATCCTTTATTATATCAGCTAATTTTAGCTCTGGCAGGCCATGCTGTCTTAAGCCAAAAAACTCCCCAGTTCCTCTTAAAAACATATCTTTTTCAGCAATTACAAAGCCATCATTTGTTTCAGTCATTATTTTTAATCGTTCCTTTGTTTCTTTATTTGAAGCATCAGAAATAAGTATACAATATGATTTATGAATTCCTCTTCCAACCCTTCCTCTTAATTGATGTAATTGTGCCAAACCAAACCTATCTGCATTTTCAATCAGCATAATTGTAGCATTGGGAACATTTACACCAACTTCAATTACTGTAGTTGACACCAGTATATCTATATCTCCTTCTTTAAATTTTTTCATAACGTTATCTTTTTCAGTTGATTTTAATTTGCCATGCAAGACATCTATTTTAAACTCTTTAAAATAAATATTTTTAAGTTTTTCAGCTGTTTCTAGAGCTGACTGTGCTTCTATTTTTTCTGATTCTTCAACAAGGGGGCAAACAACATATGCCTGGCGTCCTAATAAAATTTGTTGTTTAATAAAATTATACGCACGTTCTCTTAAGTTTGATCTTACTGCATAAGTATTTATCTTTTGCCTTCCTGGAGGTAATTCGTTAATCAAAGATATATCCATATCTCCGTAAATAAACAAAGCTAATGTTCTAGGTATTGGTGTTGCAGTCATCACTAATACATGTGGATTATGTCCTTTATTTACTAGCTCTGCTCTTTGTCTTACTCCAAACCTATGTTGCTCATCGGTAACAACTAGGGCTAATCTATTAAAATCAACATTCTCTTGAATTAATGCATGGGTTCCTATAATTATATTTATATCACCTTCAGCTAGTCTCTCTAGAATTTGTCTTTTTTGTTTTTGGGGAGTGCTTCCGGTGATTAATTCAATATTTACATTCCAATCTCCAAAAAGCTTTCTCAATGTGTTAAAATGTTGCTCAGCCAATATCTCAGTAGGGGCCATCATTGCACACTGATATCCATTCATAGCACAGTTGAACATAGCAATTGCTGCAATTACTGTTTTTCCAGAACCTACATCTCCTTGGACTAATCTATTCATCGGTCGAATATTTTTTAAGTCTGTCAATATTTCTCTAACTACCTTTGATTGAGCAGTGGTCAACTGAAATGGGAGACTGTTCTTAAAATCCTTCATTTCTCTACAAACTTTTATTGAAAAAGAATTCTTATTTTCTTCTGAAGTCTTTTTTGCTTGTAATAAACATAGTTGTAGAATCAGCAGTTCATAGAATTTTATGCTTTTCTGGGCTTTATTAAGTGTTGCTCTATCATTAGGATAATGAAGGTTCATAATAGCATCTTTTAAAGGTAAAATCTCATACCTCTTTAATATTTCTGAATGCAACATCTCACTTATTTGAGTATCGATATGTAAAAGTGATTGACTAATAATTTTTTTTAAAATCTTTTGTGATAAATTTTTGTTTGTTGGGTATATTGGATTAATTGATTTAAATACATTGAAATCTTTATCATATTGTGGATCGATAATTTGTATTTCTCCAAATTTCCTTGTAATTTTGCCACTTAAAATAACTCTTTCTCCAACTTGAAAATTATTTTTAATATATGGCTGATTGAACCAAACACCTGTCAAAAATCCACTATTATCTTTGAAAATAATTTTATTGATATATTTACCAAACTTCAATTTTTTTGTTGGTAATATGAGTGAAACCTCACATATAAGCGTTACAAATTCATCATTTATAGTTTCTGAGATACATTTTATATTATTCCTATCTTCATAATCTCTTGGAAAAAAATAAATTGCATCTTTAACTTCATTAATACCTAAAGATAGTAAATACTGCTCTGTTTTGGAGCCTACTCCTTTTAATTCATTTATTTTCACTTTATCACCTGCTTTAAAAGACAAATACTAATTCAGTTAATAATATTATTTTTAGAAAACGGTAAAAACCTGTAAAATGAGCTTGCAATAAGCAAGCTCATTTGTTTCTATTCTACTGAAATTATATAATAGTATAAAGGTTGACCACCATAATTTATACTAACATCACAGTCAGGATATTTCTCACATATATAATCTTCTATTTCAGCTGCATCTTCTTCATTTAAATCATTTCCGTAAATTATTGTAATTAATTCACTACTTTCATCTATCATTTCATCTAGAAGTTCCTTTGTAACATTATCTAGTGATTCTCCTGCTTTTACAAGTTTTCCATTAAAAATGCCTAAAATATTTCCTTCTTCTATTTCTACATCATTAAATGTAGTACTTCTAACAGCATAGGTAACCTGACCCGTTTTAACATTATCAATAGCTTTAAGCATTTCTTTAGTATTTTCTTCAGGTGAAGCATCAGGATTCAAAGTTATAACAGCTGTAATTCCCTGAGGAATACTTTTTGTAGGTATAACCACAACATTTTTATCGCTAATATTTTTCGCCTGTTCCGCAGCCATTATAATATTACCATTGTTAGGTAAAACATAAATGTTCTTTGAATTTATTGAATTAATAGCAGCTAAAATATCTTGGGTACTTGGATTCATTGTCTGTCCACCCTCAATTACAACGTCTACTCCTAGATCTTTGAAAATATTTGTAATTCCATCTCCCATGGCAACTGTCACAATTCCATATTCTTTTTCTTCATTAGATATTTCTTCTTTAGCAATTTGAGGATACTCTGTTTCTTCTTGCAAATTTCTATGTTGCTCTCTCATATTATCTATTTTAATTTTTGAAAGTTCACCTAATTTCATAGCTTCATTTAGAACAGTCCCAGGTTCATTTGTATGTATATGAACTTTTATTAAACTCTCTGTTCCAACAACTACTATTGAATCACCAAAATTTAATATCTTGTTCTTAAATTCATCTGGATTTGCATTTGATGTTTTTATAAAAAATTCTGTACAATATCCAAATTCAATATCGGTATCTAAATCGTTTTTAATTATCGGTTGCATTGTTGTTTCTGTGTTAGAAGGGTAGTTATTTAATTCAACCATTTGGCCAGTTAATCTTTTATACATTCCTTGGTAAATGCATAACAAACCTTTTCCTCCCGCATCAACTACCCCAGCTTGTTTTAATACAGGTAACATTTCAGGAGTTTTATTTAAAGTTGTATTTGCTTGTTCATATATTTTTCTCATAAAGATTTCAAAGTTATCTTCATTTTTGCTAACTTCAATTGCTTTATCAGCAGATTCTCTTGCCACCGTCAATATAGTTCCCTCTGTAGGCTTCATTACAGCTCTATAAGCTGTATTAACACCCTCCTTTAATGCAAGGGCAAAATCAACTGTTTTTATTGATTCTTTGCCCTTTAAATGTTTTGACAGACCTCTTAAAAGCTGAGATAAAATAACTCCTGAATTACCCCTAGCACCCATAAGAGATCCCATAGCAGCAGCATCAGCAATATCATAGATACTTGTGCTTTTTTTATTTAATACTTCATTTGCTGCAGCCATCATGGTTGCTGACATATTAGTTCCAGTATCCCCATCAGGAACTGGAAATACATTTAAAGCATTAACCATTTCTTTGTTATTTTCAAGTTCATATGCTCCACTTACTATCATTTCTTTTAGCAGTTGTCCATCAATTGTTGTATATTTCAAACTTCGTACCTCCTTGCATTAAACTCTTATTCCCTGTACAAAAACAGTAACTTTTGAAACATCAATTCCTGTCAAGCCTTCAATAGTATATTTAACTTTTTGAATAATGTTGTTAGCAATCACAGAAATTTTTGTACCATATTCAACAATAATATACAGTTCAATGGAGACTTCATTACCAGATGTAATTATTTTTACTCCTTTACTTAAATTTTCTCTTTTTAATAATTCCCACAGTCCATCTGTTGCTCTTTTAGAAGCCATTCCAACAACGCCGTAACACTCCATAGTTGCAATACCAGCCAAATTAGCAATAACATCGTCTGTAAACTCTATATATCCATAGTTTGTAGTAGTTTTAATCGCCATATAATTACCTCCCAGATATTAAAATTTTTTCAGGGAATTTATATTCTTAGCTATAATTTTATATTAATATTAATTTTTCTTCAACACTTTTTTATTTAGGTGTAAAGTAAAAACACTTTACAAATTAGTAATTAATTTATATAATATTTATACCAATGTTCTTACATGTTTATAAATATTAGCATACATAATATTTATTGCAAATATGCTATAATTCTGCTAGAATATATATGTTTGAATGTGGTATTTTTTGTTTATGCTTTATAAGGAGGTGTTACCATATGTCAAGAAGATGTGAAATATGCAATAAAGGCTTAACTTTTGGTATTCAAGCCAGCCACTCTAATCGTAAATCAAACAGAACATGGGCCCCAAACCTTAAGAGGGTTAAAGCAGTTGTTGATGGTACTGCAAAGAGAATATATGTTTGCACAAGATGCTTAAGATCTGGAAAAGTTCAACGTGCTCTTTAATAAAAATGTGCTTTTTAGCACATTTTTTATTTGTGCCACTTTGTATAAATGTTAAATGCTTCCACTATCAATAATACTCCAACAATTAGAACCCAAATCCATCTTGGTAGTATTACTACTAACAACATACCTAAGCCTATGGCTGCCAGTATTAGTCCTATGGTATCTAAATTCTTATAAATTATTCTTTTATTACATTTATTTTTATGGTGTCCCAATAATAAAACCTCCATAATAATCTCATTTATAATATATATCTATTCCAATTACTATTAGGATAATTCCTGCAATTAAAAACCATAACCAAAGGGGCATCCAACATACTATTAAAGCTATTCCTACTACAATTAATATAAATGATAGAATTTTTCCATTTCTTTTTTTGCAACACTTTTTGGACATAAAAAACCCCCCATAATGTCTTATTTTATAATATGCAGAAAACTAAAATATGACACAATGGAGGTATTAGTTAGATATTTTATTTAATTTTGTTTAATAACCAGTATTTCACCATTAGAAACTTTAATTGTACAAGTATCATTAATCATAACATTAGATATTCCTATGCATCTTCCAAATTTGATATCCTCACCATTTAAAGAATATTTTAATCCTGTTGTAAATAGACCACTTGCAGAGTTTTTAAATGGAATTAAGGAAATAATATCACCAATTTTACCCTTAATTTCCAATTCATCACTACATAAGAATATATCACAGTATTCTGATTTTATATATCCATTAGCCCCCTTTTCTTTTATAAAATGTAACAGTGCTACATTACCTAAACTATGATCAAACCTTCCCCCAATACCTGATATAATACAAATATCATTGCAACCCAGCTCAATAGCTTTGAGTACACATAATTCTGTATCGGTAAAGTCTTTTTCCCTTGGATATCTAATGATGTTGACATTTCTGTTTTCAAAATAGTTTAAAATATTCCTGTCTAACGAATCAAAATCCCCTATTAAATAATCTGGTATCAAACCTGCTTCAAAAATATATTTTCCACCGCCATCAGCGCAAATAATGATATCACTATCAATACAGATTTTTTTTAGTTCTGATATTTCCATTGTTTCTCCGTAAGCAACAATTACAGCTTTCATAAACTTGCCCCAATTCTTTTAAATTCTTTAACAGCTTCTTCAATATTGTCACTTCCATATATAGCAGAACCTGCAACGATTATGTTTGCTCCAGCCTCTACTACTTCTTTCACATTGTTTAAATTAATGCCTCCATCAACTTGAATGTCAACTTTTAAATCTTTATCTGATATAATCTCTTTAAGCTTTCGTAATTTTGGTAAGGTACTGTTTATAAAATTTTGTCCACCAAAGCCAGGGTTAACGCTCATGATTAATACCATGTCTATATCATCAAGTACATATTCAATTGCGTTTAATGGTGTAGCAGGATTCAATGCAACAGCTGCCTTAATGCCAAAGCTTTTAATTAGCTGTATAGTTCTGCTTAGATGTTTACATGCCTCAGCATGTACAGTTATTATATCTGCTCCTGCCTTAACAAATTGTGGAATATACATATCTGGATTCTCAATCATCAAATGAACATCAAAAACAAGTTTACTTTTTGGTCTAATTGCTTCAACCACTAGTGGTCCTATTGTTATGTTTGGAACAAAATGTCCATCCATAACATCTATATGCAAGTAATCTGCACCAGATTGTTCTACTAAATTAATATCACAATATAAGTTACTAAAATCCGCGGATAAAATTGAAGGTGCTAATTTTATCATTTTCTAGTCCTCCTGTTTTCTTTAAGCTCCTTTAATATTTCTACATAAGCATTATATCTTTCATTTGATATTAAACCATCTGTTACTGCATTTTTTATGCTACAGCCTATTTCTTTATCATGAATACACGATGAAAACTTACATGTTCCAAAATAATCACTAAATTCCTTAAAAGTATATTGCAATTCCTCAGGTTCAAGGAAACTTAAATCGATAGATGAAAAACCTGGCGTATCTACAATAAATGTATTTTTATCAATTTCAATTAGCTCTGCATGTCTTGTTGTATGCCTTCCTCTTCCAATCCTTTTACTTATTTCACTGGTTTCCATTTTTACCTTGTCTTGTACTTTATTAAAAAGTGTGGATTTGCCAACCCCCGAAGGACCTGCAAAAACTGAAATTTTATTTTTTAATAGCTCCTTCAAAGTGTCGATACCTTCACCTGTTTTACCATTCGTTTTAATTACTTTATAGCCTACCCTTTCGTAAATCTCCTTAACCTTTGCAAAAATATTTGCTTCATCTAAATCAGCCTTGTTTAAACAAATAATTGCCTCAACTCCATGATGCTCAATAAATAACAATAACTTGTCTAAAAGAGTAAAGCTTAAATCTGGATTCTTTAGAGAAAAAACAACTATTGCTTGCTCAACATTTGCTACTACAGGTCTTATTAGTTGATTCTTTCTAGGATTAATTTCTACTATAACACCATGTTCATTATCCAAAAGTTCAATTTTTACCTTATCGCCAACAATTGGTGAAATATTTTCTTTTCTAAATTTTCCTCTTGCTTTACATTCTATGATGCTGCCATTAGCTATTTCAACATAATAAAAACCACCAATTCCCTTTATTATTATCCCTTCCTGCATATTAACCTCCATTTACTGATTCCCTTGTGTATTTTCTTCGTTATCTAATTTATTAACTGTAATGTTTATAACTGTTCCCTCTGGAATTTCATCACCGGGGTTAATATCTTGGTTTATAACTACTCCATCAACGTAATTAACGTTGGTATCATAAATTATGTCTCCTAATACTAATTTCATTTTTTCTAATTTACGCTTCGCAGTCTCCAAATCACTGCCTATCAAAACAGGCATTTGTATCATTTTCTTCTCTGGACCTGTACTTATTACTACATCAATCTTTGTTCCTTCTAAAACCATCTCATTTTGTGACGGGTAATGTTCTATAATTAAACCCTTACTTACATTATCGCTGCTTTTATAATCAATATTTCCAAGTTCAAGTTTATAACTAGCTAAAGTGGTTTTAGCCAATTCTAAATCAATATTGCGCAAATCCGGTACTGCTACTTTTTTAGGTCCTGAACTGACTATTACTTTAATTGTTGCATTTTCCTTTACTTTTTCACCTTCATTTGGATAACAGCTTAAAATTACACCCTCTGGTTCCTGACTACTTTGAGTTCCATCAATAACAAGGTTTAATTTATTCTGTTCAAGCAAATTCTTTGCTTCATTTTCACTTAATCCAATTATTTTAGGCACCTGAACTTCTCCAACTATATACAATTTTTCATATGCAAAATAACTTAGAACAGATACAGTTATTACTAATGTCATGATTAAAACTGCTAACTTTATTTTATTCCTTTTCTTCTTGGTATACTCATTATTTTTGTTGTTCCTTATTCCCTTTTGATTTAAAGCCCTGTCAATATCATCAATTGGAATTACTCTTGTAAATTGATCATCTTTATCTGAAAAAATGAAATTTAAATGGGGATTTTCTTTTGCCTTGTTTATATCTTGAATTAATTCCTTAACATTTTGATATCGTTTAGTCATATCCTTTTGCATCGACTTTACTACAATATCATTCACGGCTTTAGGTATGCTTGCGTCTACTTGTATAGGCTCATCTAAAGTTGCTTCAATATGTTTTAGTGCAACTGTAACAGGGCTTTCAGCATCGTATGGAAGTTTTCCTGTAAGCATTTCATACATGACAACTCCTAGAGAATAAATATCTGTTCTATGGTCAGTAAATCCGCCTCTTGCCTGTTCAGGCGAAAAATAATGAACTGAACCCATAACAGTTCCAGTATTGGTCATTGTCATAGATGATGATGCACGTGCTATACCAAAATCAGTTACTTTTACTATCTTATCTTCTGTTATTAAAATATTATGTGGTTTAATATCTCTATGAACTATACCTTTTTTATGTGCACAGTCCAAAGCTAAAGCTATTTGATTTATTATATTAAGAGTTTCTTCATATTGTAGTTTCCCTTTTTGTTTAATGTAATCTTTTAATGTTTTTCCATTTACATATTCCATAACGATGTAATATATTCCATCCTGTTCTCCAACATCATATATACCAACAATGTTTGGATGTGAAAGACTAGCAGCTGATTGCGATTCCCTTTTAAATTTCATTATAAAATCGTTGTCTGTAGTAAATTCTGGTCTTAAAATTTTTATCGCTACATATCTATCAAGTGTCTGGCATCTTGCCTTATATACTAATGACATTCCTCCGTCACCTATTTTTTCAAGTAATATATATCTATCTGCCAGTATCTTTCCTAAGAAATTACTCATTTCTCATCCTCCTTCCTTGCAATTATAACTGAAATGTTGTCACTGCCACCTCTAGAATTTGCTAAATCAATTAGTTCAAATACTGCATCCTCTTTTTTTTCTTTAACGATTTCAAATATTTCTTCGCTGCTTACATATGTAGTCAAACCATCTGTGCAAAGTATTATTAAATCATTCTCCATTATATTTTCAATTTTAGTGTCTACAACTACATGTTTATCTGTACCTATTGCCCTTGTAATTAAATTTCTTTGGGGATGTCTTAATGCCTCGTTTTCAGTAATGCTACCATTATCTATTAATTCCTGAACGAAAGAATGATCCTGAGTAATCTTAGTAATTCCTTTTTCATTAACAATATAAGCCCTACTATCACCTACATGACCTAGGTATAATTTATCGCCTTTTATTAAGCAGCAGGTTATTGTTGTTCCCATCCCATTTAGAGAATTATCTTCTGTTGATTTGTTAAATACAATCTTATTTGAAGATATTATTGCATCTCTTATTAACTCTTCAGTATCGATATACAAACTAAAATTTTTAAAAATAAAATCTCTGATTGAAATAGAAGCTATTTTACTTGCAATCTCACCTGCTTTATGTCCCCCCATTCCGTCAGCTGTAATCAACAATACGTAATTTTTCCCTTTTAGTGTTAAAATATAATCCTGATTACTCTCCCGTACCATGCCTTTATCTGTTTTACATTTGATACGCACAAAACCACCTCACATCAACCCTTATTAGTTAAGTAACTTCTTCTCAACTGACCACATGCAGCGTTTATATCACTTCCCAATTCCCTTCTTATAGTCGTTTCTATTCCATTTGCATTTAGTATTTTTCTAAAAGCTTCTATTCTTTCTTTATTTGATTTACTGTAAATTTTCCCTTCAACCTTATTAACAGGTATTAAATTTACATGGCACAGAATCCCTTTTAACTTATTTGAAAGTTCTTTTGCATTATCATCGGAATCATTTACCCCACTTATCAGTGAATATTCAAATGTAATTCTCCTGCCTGTCTTATTAATATAGTACTTACAAGCATCAAGCAATTCATCAAATGAATATTTATATGCAATAGGCATTATACTCCTTCTTACCTCATCATTAGGTGCATGTAAAGAAATTGCTAAGGTAATCTGCATATTAAAATCAGCAAGTCTTTTTATTTCCGGTACTAATCCACAGGTTGATAGTGTTAAGTGCCTCATACCTATATTTAATCCTTCTCCATGATTTACGAGTTTAATAAACTTAATTACATTTTCAAAATTATCCAAAGGCTCCCCTGTGCCCATAAGAACGACATTTGATACTTTTAAATTTGAATCTCTCTGAACTTTTAAAACCTGTCCTAGCATTTCTCCTGGAGTTAAATCCCTATTCTTTCCACCTATTGTTGAGGCACAAAATGTGCATCCCATACTACAACCAGCTTGAGTAGAAATGCATATCGTATTGCCAAATGAATACTTCATTAAAACACATTCTATAATATTACCATCATTTAGTTTCATTAAATATTTCATTGTACCATCTATCTTTGAATGAAACTTTTCTACAATCTCCATATTACATATATAAACCTCATTTTTCAACATATCTCGCAATTTTTTTGATAAATCAGTCATTTCATCTATATTCTCAACGCCCCTATGTATCCATTTGAAAATCTGTTTAGCTCTAAAATTTTTTTCTCCAAACCTTATTAATAGTTTCTCTATGTCCTCAATATTACAACTTCTTAATTCTATCATGTTCTCACCATTTTCTCCTCAATTTTGAAATAAAAAATCCATCTGTGTCGTGAACATTTGGAAATAGCTTGACATAACCATCCCTACATGTGTCAGAGAACATTTTTTCTGGCAGATAAGAACAAATATTTACCAGTTCATAATTTTTATTTTCTTGTAAAAATCTATTTATAATATCTTCATTCTCTTCCACACTTATTGTACATGTGCTATAGACAATGACACCATTTTTCTTCACATATTTACTTGCATTACTCAAAATCAGAAATTGTATATTCGCTAGTACATCAATGTCCTGCTGATGAACATTCCATCTGATCTCAGGTTTTTTCCTTATTAGTCCTAATCCTGAACAAGGTGCATCAACAAGAACCCTATCAGCATAATCTATATACTCCTCCAAAAGAACAGTTGCATCTTTCAGTCTTGTTTCTATTATATTAATACCAAGTCTTTTGGCATTCTGATTGACTAATTCTAATTTATGCTCATGTATATCAAATGCAATAATTTCACCTTTGTTGTTCATTTTTTGAGCTATATGTGTTGTTTTACCACCTGGTGCACTGCATAAGTCTATAATCTTTTCTCCAGGCTTTGGATCCAAGACATTTGCTACAAGCATTGAACTTTCATCTTGGATAGTTAATAATCCATCATTAAATATACTTGACTTCTCAATTAAATTAAATCCTTTCAATATTAAAGATTCATCGAGTTTTCCACTTTCCACATTCACTCCTTTATCCATTAACATTTGTACCAGATTTTCTTTGTTAGTTTTAATACTATTTATCCTTATCGTTAATTCAGAGGGAGTGTTGTTTTTTTTCATCAAATCTATTACAAATTCTTCTCCATAGATCTTAATGAATTTTTTAATAAACCATTCAGGATGGGAATATTCAATTGACAATCTCTTTACTTTATCTTTTTCACGGATATCATTAAAAAGATTTTTATTTCTTAATATGTTTCTTAAAACGCCATTTACAAATGGAGCTGCGTTTTTATCTTTTATTTTTGCAATATTTACAGCTTCATTAACAGCAGCAAACTCAGGAACTTTGCTCATAAAAAATATCTGATAAACTGCTGTTCTTATACAATTTAAAGTCCATATATTTATCTTTTCTAATTTAATCCTGGAAAACCGTTGTATCATATAATCAATTTTTAGTTTCCATCTTAATGTACCATACAGAATTTCAGCTGAAAATGCTCTATCTTTTGGATTTAAATCAAATTTTTTAAAGTATTGATTTAATTTTATATTCGAAAAAGCCTTTTTTTCATCCATATCACTTAATGTTTTAATCACGACTATTCTGGCTTTATCCTCCATAATATTTCCTCCCTAACTTTACTAAAACAGTGGCAAAATAGTTTTAATAAGCACTATTAAGCCACCACAACAAAATCAAAAATTGAAAATTTTAAATCTATTTTAATCCCTTGAATCTCTTGTTATTAATATCAATCTGAGTAACTGGGAAATCGCAACAAGTGTTGCCGCCACATATGTTAAAGCTGCTGCATTTAATACCTTTTTAGCTCCATCAATCTCTTGTGAATTCAAAATGCTACTCTCTTCTAATTGATTTAATGCCCTTGCGCTGGCATTAAACTCAACAGGTAATGTTATTATCTGAAATATAACTGCTGCAGAAAACAACAAAATTCCAAAATTTATTAACTGAAGAGACCTGATTGCAAATCCAATAATAATAAAAATCCAAGATAAATTTGAACCAATATTAGCAACAGGTACAAAACTATTTCTAAGTATTAATGGAGCATAAGATTTTTGATGCTGTATAGCATGACCAACCTCATGAGCAGCGATGCCTATCGATGCTAAAGAGTCGCTATAATAAACCTCTTCAGATAGTCTTAATACCCTTTTTGCTGGATCATAATGATCTGATAATTTCCCACGTACTAATTCAATCTGAACATTGTAAAGACCATTATTATCTAGTATCTTTCTAGCAACTTGAGCTCCAGACATTCCACAAAATGCTCGTCTTTTAAAATATTTATTGAATGTAGTCTGTATTTTGGTTTGGGCATAAAATGAAAACAATAATGCTGGTATTAAAATAATAAAAGAAGAATCATAATAAAACATATACCATCACCCCTATTCAAATATATCTCCGACACTTATATTATGTCCATTTAAATATGCTTGAATGTCTAATCTTTTTCCCCCAACTTCCTGAACTTCTTTAATTATCAAACTGCCATTTTTACAAGCCACTTCAATACCATTCCTATCAACTCCTACTACTTGGCCAGGAGAAGAATTTCCACTGTAATCTCCGATACAAGATTTCCAAATTTTTAGCATTTTATTCTGATAATAAGTAAATGCACCTGGCCAAGGTGTAACTCCTCTTATAAGGTTATTGATAGTTTTAGAATCCAAATTCCAATTTATTTTTCCAAGTTCCTTATTCAGCATAGGTGCATAACTTGACATGCTATCATCCTGCTTTTCTGGTATAACTTGATTAACTTCGATTCTATCAAGTGTTTCAATTAGAACTTCTGCTCCAAGAAACATTAATCTGTCATGCAATTCCCCAGCTGTTTCATTCTCTCCAATTTCTACTTCTGATTTTAATAGCATATCTCCTGTGTCAAGTCCAACATCCATCTTCATTGTTGTTATTCCCGTTTTAGTGTCTCCATTTATAATCGACCAGTTTATTGGTGCTGCACCCCTGAGTTTTGGTAAAAGCGAAGCATGAACATTTATGCAACCATATTTAGGTATATCTAGTACCTCCTTTGATAATATCTGACCATAAGCAACAACAACTATTACATCTGGATTTAAATCTTTAAGTTTATCAATAACCTCTCTGTCAGATTTTAATTTTGAAGGCTGATAAACTGGTATATTACATTTTAAAGCCAACTCTTTAACTGGGGAGTATTGCACTTTCTGACCCCTACCTTTTGGCTTATCAGGTTGAGTTAAGACAGCTACTACATCGTGTTTTTCTAAAATTTTTTCCAAGGTGGGTACTGCAAATTCTGGTGTCCCTGCAAATATAATTCTCATAAAATCACTCCTTACTTTTCTGCCTTATCTATAAAAAGTATGCCATCTAAATGATCAATTTCATGACACAATGCCCTTGCTAAAAAACCTCTACCCTCAACTACAAATTCTTCTCCATTGTCATTTAATGCTTTAACAACAACCCTATCCGGTCTTTCTACTACACCTCTAGTGTTTGGTATACTTAAACATCCTTCTGTGTCCTTATTCTTACCTTCATACTCAATTATTTCAGGATTAATCATTTTTATAACACCTTCACCTATATCAACAACTGCAATTCTCTTAAGAATTCCTATTTGGGGAGCTGCAAGACCTACCCCATTTGCATTATACATAGTTTCAACCATATCTTCTATTAGCATCTTTAATTTGTCATCAAATTTATCTACCATCTTACTTTTCTTTCTTAAAACTTCATCACCTAAAGTTCTTATCTCTCTTAAAGCCATTTACAATTCCTCCCATCTAATACATACTATTTGGATTTATATCTAAGCTATAGTTAATGCTACTTCCAAACAGATTTTCATTTAGTATTTCCTTTATAATTTTATAATACTTGCTAGCATCACCTTTAATCAACATATGCCATCTAAACAAATTATTAATTTTTGATATTGGACATGGAGTAGGTCCTAATATGATAGAATCTATGGAAAGTCCTGTATTTTTGATTTTTTCCTTAATTTCCATGCATTTTTTCACCAACTCATCCTCCTTTTCAGAAGTAAACAATACGTATAGTATTTCTGTAAATGGAGGATTATTTAAAATTTTTCTATAATTTATCTCTTCATTGTAAAAACCACAATAATCATGATTTTTTACGTATTTAATACTATAATGCTCAGGTTCGTATGTCTGTATAATTACTTTTCCACTTTTTTCTCCTCGACCAGCTCTACCAGCAACCTGCATTAAAATTTGAAAAGTTCTTTCTGCTGCCCTAAAATCAGGTAAATTTAAGCTTGTGTCAGCAGCTACTACACCAACTAATGTCACGTTTTTAAAGTCCATACCTTTTGAAATCATTTGTGTTCCAATAAGTATATCTGCTTTATTTTCTTTAAATTCTTTATATATCCTCTCTTGCTCTCCCTTTTTTCTTGTAGTATCTAAGTCCATTCTTAAAATTCTTGCATTAGGGAAAAATTTCTTTATCTGATACTCAATTTTTTCTGTTCCTGCACCAAAATATTTTATATATTTACTACCACATTGTGGGCATTGGCTGGGAATTTCTTTTTGGGCACCACAGTAGTGACATTCCAATTTATTTGTATTTGCATGGTATGTCATGGAAACATCACAGCTTTCGCATGCACAAACATATCCACAGGCTCTACATGAAATAAAAGTTGAATATCCTCTTCTATTTAAAAATAAAATGGTTTGATTATGATTATCAAGATTCTGCTTTATAGACTCTAAAAGTTCTCTGCTGAAAACACTTCTATTACCATTTTTTAACTCTTCCCTCATATCAATTATTCTTATATCGGGTAATTTTTTATCATCAACTCTTTTATCTATTTCCACAAGATTATATTTATTTCTCAATGCCAATGTATAACTTTCTAAAGATGGTGTTGCTGAACCTAAAACCACAAGGCCTTTATTATTATTCATTCTAAACTCAGCAATCTCCTTTGTGAAATACTTAGGAGTTACCTCTGATTTATAAGTGTGCTCATGTTCTTCATCAATTATAATTAACTTTAAGTTCTTTACGGGCATAAATACTGCAGATCTAGCACCAACTACAACCTTAACATTACCCCTAGCTATTCTTCTCCACTCATCAAATCTTTCTCCTTCAGAAAGCCTGCTATGAAAAACCGCAACCTCATCACCAAATCTTCCCTTAAATCTTTCAACTGTCTGAGGTGTCAAAGCTATTTCCGGTACTAATACAATTGAACCATATCCTTGATTCATAAATCTTTCTACTAAATCTAAATAGATTTCCGTTTTTCCACATCCTGTAACACCTCGAAGGAGTGTAATATTCTTACCTGACTCATAGCTTTTTATAATATTGTTAATAGCATTTTTCTGATCATCAGTTAAGTTATTCTTTTTATATTCATTAAAAGTTGCATATGGTTTCCTTAATATTTCTTTATTCACTTTAAATATTAAACCTTTATCTTCTAAAGACTTAATTACAGAACTGCTACAACCATATCTATTGCACAACTCTGATAAAGTTAACTCACAATTATCTTTAATTATTTTCTCTAATATCTCTTTTTGACGCAACAGCTTATTTGAAGCATTTTTTATGAATTCCTGAGCTTCTCTTTCATCTTTTATTTTATACACTTGTCTAGCTTTAATATTTACTTCTTGATGCATAACCTTCTTTATTTGTATTATACCCTTTTCTGCCAATGAAAAAAGCGCAGCCCTTGTTATATTTGGAAAAACTTGTTTTGCATTTTTATATTCAATAAATTTATCTTTACTCAAGCTATTTAAAAAATTTGCGTATTTTCCACTCTCATTTTTATAGTTTTCACCTAACTTTAAATATATCTTTTCCTTTAAATTTATACCTGTTGGCAATATTGTTTTCAGTGCGTCATTCATTGTACAGTAATACTTATCCTTTATAAAAAAAGCAAGTTGTAACAATTCTTCGCTTAAAAATGTATCACAGTCTGTAATATCTATGATTTTTTTTAACTTTTCAGTATCAAATTCTGTATCATTTTTAATTTCTATTACATATCCTTCTATTGTTTTATTGCCTTTACCAAATGGAACGATTACTCTCATACCAATCCCTATTATACCAATTAATTCTGAAGGAATAATATAATCAAAGGTTCTGTCAACTTCTTTAGATGGATTATCAACTATAACTGAAGCAATTTTAAACATAATAAACCTCCCCAATCCTTGGGTATATTGGTAGAATTAATTAAAAAAAGCGCCTTAGCGCTTAATATTTAAAATATGATCTAAAATATTGTGTGCAACTTCCTCTTTAGCCATATTCGGAAGCTGAATAATAGTTCCATCCCTGTCAATTATCTTTACTGTATTTGTATCTACGTCAAATCCTGATTTTTCCATAGTTACATCGTTTGCAACAATAAAATCTAAGTTCTTTTTGCAAACTTTATTTTTTGCATTACATACCAAATCATCTGTTTCAGCAGCAAATCCAATAAGTAATTGATTCTTTTTAATTTTACCTAACTCGAATAATATATCCTTATTTTTAGTTAATGGAATACTCATGTCATCATCTGATTTTTTAATTTTCTTTTCACTCTTCTCTAGGGGCCTGTAATCAGCTACAGCAGCAGACTTTATTACAATATCAACCTCATCAAAATGCTTTAAGACTTCATTGTACATTTCTGTTGCACTATTTATGCCAATGAATTTAACCCCTTCTGGTCTAGGTAATTTGGTAGGCCCAGAAATTAAGATAACTTCTGCACCTCTATTTCTTGCTGCTTTAGCTATGGCATAACCCATTTTCCCTGAAGAGCGATTTGTTATATATCGAACAGGGTCAATGTCTTCTCGTGTAGGTCCTGCTGTCACCAATATTTTTTTACCTGCAAAATCCTTATTGCTATACAGTAACATATCAATCATGTCAACAATCTTATCGGTATCAGCCAATTTGCCCTTACCAACTGATCCACAGGCCAATCTGCCTTCATCAGGTTCAATAAAATTGTATCCTAAATCTTTAAGCAGCTTTATATTCCTTTGTACAATCGGATTTTCGTACATATTTGTATTCATTGCTGGAGCAATTAATACTGGTGCCTTTGTTGCCATAACCGTAGTAGATAACATATCATCTGCTATACCATTTGCTATTTTACCTATTATATTTGCTGAAGCAGGAGCTACAACAAACAAATCTGCTCTTTCAGCTAAAGAAATGTGCTGTATCTCCCAATGTTTAGGTTCTGCAAACATGTCAACAACAACATAATTTTGACTCAAAGATTGAAAGCTCAATGGAGTTACAAATTTTGTGGCAGAATCAGTCATAATTACATGGACGTTAATATTTTTTTTCTTCAATTTACTTACTATATCCAATGCTTTATACGCAGCAATTCCACCTGTAACTCCAAGCACTACTGTTTTTTCCTTCAAAGCTAAACACCTCTTTATTTGATGCCTGATTTTACGCTTTCGTAACTTATTTTTCCTTCATTAACCTCATTGATAGCAACAGTAACTGGTTTAGTAGAATCCACGTCTGTCAGTGGTTCTGCACCGTCAATTAACTGCCTTGCACGCCTTGCAGTTACTACAACCAGTGAATATCTATTATCAACTTTTTCTAACAAAGAAACTATTGATGGATTTATCATTGAATTACTTGCCATCTAAAATCCCCTCCTGTAGAATCTTAATATCATTTTTCATTCTATCTATTCTGCATTTTTCTGCTACTATTATACTTTCTAATTTCCTTACTGCTTCATCAACTGTATCGTTAACAACAACATAATTATAGTTTGAAACATAATTAATTTCTTGAAAAGCAGCTGTAAATCTCTTTATAAGTGACTCTTCTGTTTCAGAACCTCTCTTTTTAATTCTGTTTCTTAGTTCCTCCATTGATGGGGGCATTATAAAAATGAATACCCCTTCATTATATCTTTCTTTAACTTTTAATGCTCCTTGAATATCTATTTCTAAAATAACATCCTTACCCTCATTTAGTGTTTTTTCCACATACTCACATGGAGTTCCATAATAATTATCATATACAGTTGCATACTCCAAAAACATGTTTTTGTAATCATTTCTTCAAACTCATCTTTATCTATAAAAAAATAATTCACACCATGTTGTTCATTTACTCTTGGTTTTCTTGTTGTGCATGAAATTGAGACAGTTAAGTTCCTGTTTCTGCTAAGCAACTCTTTACACAAAGTACCCTTACCAGCTCCCGACGGACCAGAAACTACTATAAGCAATCCTTTTCTAGACATCATATTCTCCCCTCTTATTCTTCATCATCATCCATTTCATCTTCAGCATCTTTAGCAGATAGCCTATGTGCCACCGTTTCAGGTTGGACTGCTGATAATATAATATGGTCACTATCCGTTATTATAACAGCTCTTGTTCTCCTTCCATATGTAGCATCTATTAGCATTCCTCTATCTCTAGCTTCCTGAATTATTCTTTTAATTGGAGCAGATTCTGGACTAACTATTGCAACAAGTCTGTTTGCAGAAACAATATTACCAAATCCAATGTTTATCAATTTAATTGCCATAATTGACCTCCTACTATTCAATATTCTGAATTTGTTCTCTGATTTTTTCTAATTCACTCTTTATATCAACAACTAAATTAGTTATTAGTAAATCATTTGCCTTAGAACCAATTGTATTAGTCTCTCTATTCATTTCTTGAATTAAAAAATCTAGTTTTCTTCCAACTGTCTCTTCAGCTGTTATTGTATCTTTCAACTGTGTTATATGGCTTTTCAATCTTACTATTTCCTCAGTTATGTTACTTCTATCCGCAAAAAAAGCCACCTCGTTTACAAGTCTTGCTTGGTCAATTTCTACTTCCCTGAGATATTCAGAGATTCTTTGAGTTAATTTATCCCTGTATTCATCAACAACTACTGGTGATCTTTCTTCAATCTCCAGAACTTTTTTGTTAATTATATCACATCTTTGAACAATATCTTTGCTTAATTTTAAACCTTCCTTATTGCGCATGTCAATAAACATTTCCAAAGCTTGATCTAAAGCTTTAGATAAAATACTCCATAGATAATCTATATCTTCTTCTTTTCTCTCTATAGTGAATATATCAGGAGCTTTGGCCAATAACCCTAAGCCTATTTCCTCAGCTAAATTAAATTTTCCCTTCAGGCTATAATATGCATTATAATATGCCTCAGCAAGTTGTTCATCAACATTAATAACTACATCGTCCTGACTATACTTTTCTAATGTAATGTAAACATCTACTTTTCCTCTTGAAACCCTTTGAGATATATATTTTCTAATTTGATCCTCCATAGAATTTAATTGTTTTGGCATTCTGATATTCATATCAAGATACCTGTTATTAACTGATTTCATCTCTACTAGAAAACCTATGGAACTATCTTCTGACTCTCCCCTTCCGTATCCAGTCATACTTTTAACCATTACATTCACCTGCCAATATGTATTTCTTAATAATTCGTTTTTATGTATTATTTCTTAATTCTTTCTCATTATACCTAATTATTACATAGTTTTTCAAGTTTTTATTTTATATAATAAGTCCATGAGAAATCATGGACTTCAGATTGTTTTTAAACTTCTTATTCTTTCCATAGCCTCTTTTAGTAAAAAACTATCCGTAGTTAATGAAATCCTGCAGTATCCTTCCCCTGAATCTCCAAAAGCATTTCCAGGTGTTATTATAACACCAGTATTTTCCAGCAAATATGCTGCAAATTCTTCAGATTTAAATCCTTCAGGTATTTTAAACCAAATATAAAAAGCCCCCTTTGACTTATAGACATTAAATCCCATTGATTCAAGTTCCTGTGTTACAAGATTTCTTCTCTCATCATAAATATTCTGTAAATGTTTTACGAAATCCATATTGTTGTTTAATGCATTTGCTCCAGCTTCTTGTATAGCCGAAAACTGTCCAGAATCAAAATTCGTCTTCACAATCATCAATCTTCTTAATACTTCTTTATTTCCAACTACATATCCTAATCTCCATCCAGTCATATTAAATGACTTAGATAAAGTTCCAAATTCAACGCAAACGTCCTTTGCATCATCTATTTGTAGTAGACTTATTGGTTTTACCCCATTTTCTAATATATCCATATAAGCACCGTCATTAACAATAATTACATCGTTTTCCTTGCCAAAATTTATTAAATCCCTATAAAACTTTATATTAGCGATAGCTCCAGTTGGATTATTAGGATAATTAACTATAAGTAATTTGGCTTTTTTTGCTACATCAGAAAATATATTTTCCAGTTTAATAAGATAATCATTTTTTTCTTGTAAATACATTTTATAAACATTACAACCTGCTATTACTGCACTTGAATAATAAACCGGATATCCAGGATCAGGAATTAAAACATAATCTCCAGGATCTGTAACCGCCAACATTAAATGAGCAATCCCTTCCTTAGACCCAATTAATGCCACTACTTCAGATTCAGCATCTAAAGCTACATTAAAATTCTTTAAATAATAATTTGACACTGATTTTCTAAACTCTTCTGTGCCATTATAAGGGGGGTATCTGTGATTATTATTTTTTTTCAGTGCTTTTTCCATAGTATTAATCACAAAATCCGGAGTTGGTAAATCCGGATCTCCTATGCCTAAATCTATAATGCTTATCCCTTTTTTAAAAAGCTCTCTCTTTATCTTATCTACTCTGGAAAAAATATATGCCGGTACTTTGGAAGTCCTATTTGTAATTTTCAAAAGAATCCCTCCTAAATATTCCTTGAATTATAATATTCAGAAGGGTTATTATAAGTTACTGATGAATATTAAAATAATAACTTTCCTTCACAAATAAACTCTGCCGGCCCTTCCATAAAAACATCATCCCCGATATACTCTATAAGCAGCTCACCTTTTTCTAGTTTTGCCTTAACTTTATCTGTGACCAAACCGTTTCTATATGAACAAACAACACTAGCACACGTTCCTGTACCGCATGCTAAAGTTAAACCTGCTCCCCTTTCCCAAGTTTTAATTTCTAATAAATCTTTCGCCAATATTTTAACAAAATTTACGTTTGTTTTTTTAGGGAAATACATATGATTCTCTATAATTCTACCAAATTCAACAATAAAATCATCGTTAATCTCATCTACATAAATAACTGTATGTGGTACTCCTTGAACAATTGTTGCAGCCTTAAAAGTTCTATCCTTTACTTTAAGTGTATAATCTAAATTATTTGCAGGTCCTGTAAAAGGAATGCTGTCACTTTTACATATTGGGGAACCCATGTTTATTCTAACACTCCTAACCAAACCTGATTCTACTTTATTTTCACATTTCATAATCCCAGCTAAAGTTTCAACATTAAAATTCTCTTTATTTACAATAGATTTTTCATACACATATTTACTGAAACATCTTATACCGTTTCCACACATTTCAGCAATACTACCATCTGAATTTATTATTTGCATTCTTATATCAGCCTCATCTGAATCTTCCACAAGTATAATTCCATCAGCTCCAATACCAGTATGTCTGTCGCAAACCTTTCTTGATATTTCCTGCCAATCATAATCTTTCGCCTTAATATTTTCAAAAATAATAAAATCATTTCCTAAGCCATGCATTTTAGTAAAATACATTTTTTACACTCCCTTACCTTTTAAAAATTATAAATGAATGATATACTTTATCTCATAATATACGTTTTAAAATAACTAGTAAAGTGGAGGTACCTTATATGCCATTTGATGGAATATTTACAAACAGTGTAGTTAATGAATTATCATGTTTTGCTGATTATAAGATAGAAAAAATACATCAACCTTCAAATGATGAAATTATACTTTTGGTTAGAAAAGATAAACAATCAAAAAAAATTTTGTTGTCTGCAAATACAGCTTTTCCAAGAGTACATGTAACAGAAGAAGCAAAAGAAAACCCTCTAACTCCTCCAACATTTTGTATGATACTTAGAAAACACATAACTAACGGTAAAATAGTTAATGTAGATCAAATTAATTTTGATAGAATAGTAGAATTTAAAATTGAAGGAAAAGATGAGTTGGGATTTTCAATATTTTATTTTCTGATAATAGAAATAATGGGGAAACACAGTAATATAATCCTACTCAACCAGGATAGAAATATAATAGATAGCATTAAACATATCAACTTTCTTATAAACAGATACAGAGAGATTCTACCTGGTAAATTATACATCCTTCCCCCAAACAATAAATTAAACCCTACGACTATATCTAAAGAGGATCTGAATAAGATAATTATAACCTCAACTGGTAAAATTTCTAATGTTTTCTCAAATAACTTTACTGGTATAAGTAAATTAATGGCAGAACAAATCTGCATGGAATTTTCAGATAAAAACATAGCTGATTTAGATAACCTTCATATAGAAAAAATTATTTCCAACTTTTTTTACTATATGATTAAAATAAAATCTGGTGATTATAAATATATTCTCTTTTACGAAGGCTCTATAAAAAAAGATTTTTATATTTTTCCTCTTAATATATATAATAATTTTTCTACAAAAACTTTCCAAAGTTCAGGAAATTTATTAGATACATTTTATCATGAAAAAAATTTAAAAGACACCCTTAAACAAAAATATACCGATCTGTTTAAGTTGGTTACTAACCTTATAGAGCGAAACAGTAAAAAAACTCAAATATATATTTCTAAAATCAATGAGTGTAAAAACTTTGAACAATGGAAAATTTATGGAGATTTAATAATGGCTAATCAGTACATTATAAAGGATGATATGGAATGTATTGACCTTGATAACTTTTATGATGAAAACTATAGCAAAATTACAGTTCCACTTGAAAAAGGACTTACCCCATTGCAAAATGCACAAAAATATTATAAAAAATATACAAAGGATAAAACAGCCATAAATGTTGTAAAGGAGCAACTTGAGGGAGCCAGAGAAGAAAAAGAATACCTTGATTCAATTCTCTACAATCTTGAGAATGCTTCTGATATCGATACCATTGAAGAAATAAAATCAGAATTATCTGAGCTTGGATATATAAAGAGAAAGAAAAATACAACAAAAGCGAAAAAATCCTCACCCTATCATTATCTATCCAGCGACGGATATGATATTTTTGTTGGTAAAAACAATAACCAGAATGATTATTTAACAACAAAACTAGCCAACAATAATGACATTTGGTTACATACCAAAAATATACCTGGATCACATGTTATAATAAAATCTAAAAATAACAATGTTTCAGACAATGCTCTACTTGAGGGGGCACTCCTTGCAGCATATTACAGTAAAGGAAGAGACTCTTCTAATGTGCCAGTGGATTACACAGAAAAGAAAAACGTCAAAAAGCCTTCTGGTTCAAAACCAGGTATGGTAATATACTATACAAATAAAACCATCTACATTACTCCAAATGAAGAAAAAATAAAAAAACTAACACTTATAAGCAAATAATGGACTGCCTTAGCAGTCCATTATTTTATTTAAAATAATTAACACCAGCCTCAAAGAGTCTTTGGTCTTTATTGCCAGGAATATTTTTCAATATATTATCTCCAATTCTTTCTGAATGTGCCATTTTACCTAATATTCTCCCATCTGGACTTGTAATTCCCTCAATAGCTTCATAAGAACCATTTGGATTGAAATCAATATCGTATGTTGGTCTGTTTTCAAAATCAACATATTGAGTAGAAATCTGACCCTTTTCAAAAAGATTTTCAATAAATTCTTTACTTGCAATAAATCTGCCTTCTCCATGTGATATAGGAATAGTATGAATATCACCAACATTAACATTGTTAAACCATGGTGATAAATTAGAAACAACCTTGGTTCTTACTATTTTTGACTGATGTCTACCTATCTTGTTGTAAGTCAATGTAGGGCATGTACAATCAACATCAACTATTTCACCATATGGAACTAATCCTAGTTTTATTAAAGCCTGAAATCCATTACATATTCCAAGCATTAAGCCATCTCTATTTTTAATTAAGTTCATAACTGCTTGTTTTATCCTAGGATTTCTAAAGACCGTTGCTATAAATTTACCTGAACCATCCGGCTCATCTCCTGCACTAAATCCACCTGGAATCATTATAATTTGAGAATTATCAATGAATTTAACCATAGTATCAATAGAGTCTTCGATATCTTTGGAGGATAAATTTCTAAATATAACAGTATCTACATGTGCACCTGCTTTTTCAAAAGCTCTTACCGAATCATATTCACAGTTAGTTCCTGGAAATACCGTTATAAGAACCCTTGGCTTTGGAAGACTAATGGAAGGTCTGATTATTTTACCCTTGTTATATATTTTATCAATTGGAGTTTCTTCTATGATTTCCGTTTTTATGGGGAATATATTTTCCAGTACGCCCATCCAGCTTTCAATCATTTCATCTATCTTTATATCTAATCCACATATTGTAATAACTGACTCTTCCTTTGTTTCACCAATAAGTTTATAATCTATGTCTTTTAAAGCTTCATCTAAATTAACACTATTATCCATTTCTAATATTATTGAACCATAGTCAGGTGTAAATAATTCTTTTACATCTATATCATTTATAAATTTAAAACCGATTTTATTTCCGAAGCTCATCTTGCTTATAGCTTCTGCTACACCACCCATTCTTATGGTATGAGCTGCATTTACCATTCCTTCATTTATTAGTTCATATACTCTCATATAATTTTTCTTTAGAACTTCAAAATCAGGAAGTTCAAATTCATCTCTTGTTACCGGTATTATAACAACCTTACTATTTACGTTCTTAAATTCTGGCGAAATAACTTTATCTGTATTTATTACATTAACAGCAAATGCAATAAGTGTTGGGGGTACGTCTAAGTTCTTAAATGTTCCTGACATACTGTCTTTTCCACCAATAGCAGGTATATTAAGCCTGTTTTGAACATAATAAGCACCTAACAATGCACTAAATGGTTTGCCCCATTTTTCAGGAATATTACCTAATTTCTCAAAATATTCTTGAAGACTTAACCTGGTTTTTCTATAATCCCCACCTACAGCCACAATCTTTGAAACTGCTTCAACTATTGAATATACTGCACCATGAAATGGACTCCATTTTGCCAATTTGGGGTTATAACCATAGGACATAATTGTTGCAGTTTTAGTTTCCCCTTTTAAAATAGGAATTTTTGCTATCATGGCTTCAGATGGAGTTAATTGATACTTGCCGCCAAATGGCATTATAACCGTTCCTGCACCTATGGTACTATCAAACTTTTCAACTAGACCTTTTTGTCCGCAAACATTAAGATCCATTAATGTATTAAGCCATGCCTCTTTAACATTAATATTTGTAGATACATTACCAATTAATGCCTTTTGGAAATAATTTTCACCTTCTATTGGTGTTTCAACAACAACATCTGTTTCCTGTTTAACTCCATTTGTATTTAAAAAGTCTCTGCTTATATCTACAATTGTTTTTCCTCTCCAGGTCATCTTTAACCTATTATGAGATTTCACTTCAGCTACAATTGTTGCTTCAAGATTCTCTTCATTTGCAAATCTTATAAAAGATTCTGCATTTTCCTTTGATACAACAACCGCCATTCTTTCCTGAGACTCTGATATGGCAAGTTCAGTTCCATCTAATCCTTCATATTTTTTAGGTATCAAATCAAGATTGATTTCCAAACCATCAGTAAGCTCACCTATGGCAACAGAAACCCCTCCTGCTCCAAAATCATTACATTTCTTAATTAATCTACTTACCTCTGGATTTCTAAAAAGTCTTTGTATTTTTCTCTCAGTTGGAGCATTACCTTTTTGTACTTCTGCACCGCAAGTTAATATAGATTCTTCATTATGTTCCTTTGAAGAACCTGTAGCCCCTCCGCAGCCATCTCTTCCAGTTCTTCCACCAACTAATATTACAACATCTCCATCCACCGGTCTTTCACGTACTACATTCTCCTTTGGAGCTGCCGCAATTACTGCCCCAACCTCCATTCTTTTTGCTATAAAACCTTCATCATATATTTCAGCTACTTGACCTGTAGCAAGGCCTATTTGGTTGCCATATGAACTGTATCCATTAGCTGCTTCAGTTGTTATTTTTCTTTGCGGCAATTTTCCTGGTAATGTATCTTCTATTCTTGTTCTTGGATCACCGCTTCCAGTAACACGCATTGCCTGATATACATAACCTCTTCCTGATAATGGGTCTCTTATTGCTCCACCAAGACAAGTAGCAGCTCCACCAAATGGTTCAATTTCAGTAGGATGGTTATGTGTTTCGTTCTTAAACATTACCAACCATTTCTCACTTGCTCCATTTACATCTACATCTACAACTATACTGCATGCATTTATTTCATCTGAAACATCTAAATCATCCAGCAATCCTTTTTTTCTTAGTTCTTTCATTCCTATAACCGCAATATCCATTAATGATATATCCTTTCCCTCTTTACCATAAACAAATTCTCTTGATTTTAAATAATTTTCATATGATATGCTTATTGGAGTAGTTAACTTTCCACTTTTTATATCAACTTTATTAATTTTCGTATGGAAAGTAGTGTGACGACAATGATCTGACCAATATGTGTCTATTACCTTAATTTCTGTAATAGATGGATTTCTTTTTTCTACATTTTTAAAATAATTATTTACATACACTAAATCCTCAAAACTCATTGCAAGTCCATGAGTAATAAGAAAGTTTTTTAATTCTTTTTCATCCATGTTAATAAATCTGTCGATTATTTCAACATCTTCTGGTACTAATTCTTCCAATTCCAGTGAACTTGGTTTTTCTAAAGATGCTTCTCTAGAATCAACCGGATTTATACAATACCCCTTTATTTGTTTAAATTCTTCTGAATTTATATCTCCCTTTAAAACAATAACCTTCGCTGAATGAACAATTGGTCTTTCCTTTTGTGTAAGTATTTGAACGCATTGAGAAGCTGAATCTGCCCTTTGATCATATTGTCCAGGCAAATACTCAATTGCAAATATCTTCTCATTATCACTTACATCAAGATGCTCATCAAAAACATTATCAACAGGTGGTTCTGAGAAGATTGTATTTCTTGCCCTTAAATATTCCTCATCATTAATTCCAGAAATATCATATCTATTGAATATTCTTACATTTTCAAATCCTTTGATCCCCAAGGTATTTTTAATTTCCTTCAATAAACTTTTTGCTTCAACATTAAAACCTTCTTTTTTTTCTACATATAACCTTCGAACCATATCGTTCATATAATTTGTCTCCTTTCATTTTTTATTTATCATATCGAATATTTTTTAATTTATTAATTTTATATTTCGTTATACAGCTATTATATCACATATGTTTCATAAAAAAAGCAATAAAACTTTTGAAATAAAAATTTTCATATTTTTCTAATTTATAGTCTAAAATTTTATTAAAAGAGATTTATTTATAAAAATCATAAATTGTATAGATATTGCATAAATCCAAAAAATAATTTAGTATTAATATGCGCAAAACTAATATTTAATAAGGAGAATCCTATGAAAAATTTTAAATTGACAATTCAATATGATGGAACAAAATATAAAGGATGGCAAAGATTAAGTGATAACGATGATACTATTCAAGGTAAAATTGAAAATGTGTTAAGCAGATTAACAAAGGAGGAAATTGAGCTAATCGGATCTGGTAGAACTGATGCAGGAACCCATGCCGAAAATCAAATAGCTAACTTTAAAACAAATTCTAAACTTTCAAGTTGTGAGATTCTAGATTACTGCTATGAATATTTACCACATGATATAGTTGTTAAATCTGTTGAGGATGTAGATCCAAACTTTCACTCAAGATATAATGCAAAAAGCAAAATCTATCTTTACAAAATATGTAATAAAAAAAGACATGATGTATTTACAAGGAAGTACTCCTATCATGTTAAAGATAAACTTAATATTAACAAAATGAAGGAAGCTGCTGAATTTTTCTTGGAGAACATGATTTTAAAAGCTTTACATCCCTTAAATCCAAGAAAAAATCAACTATTAGGAAAATTTATTCAATAAATTTTGAAGTTATAGACGACAATATAAATATCTCTTTTCATGGTAACGGTTTTCTTTATAATATGGTCAGAATTATTGTGGGCACTTTATTAGAAGTAGGATTAGGAAAGATTCCGCCTCAGGAAATAAAAAAAATAATGGAAGCAAAGGATAGAAGCCTTGCAGGTCCAACTGCACCTGCCCAGGGACTTTTCCTGATGGAAGTAGAATACTAAAATTCCCATCATATTTTGATGGGAACTTTAGTTTTACCCTATAACATTTATTATTTTTTTAAACATCTTATTTGTTTCATTAAGTTTTTCTTCATTCCCAACAACACAAATATAGTCTTTATGCATAACTTCAAAAAGAAGCTCACTATATTCTCTTATCTTTTTCTGATTTGTATTTAAAATCTCATCCCTTTCTCTTTGTATATCATCATAGGTTATTTTCCTTAAATAATTTGCAGTTGCCTGCTGTCCCCTCATTGCTGGACTTAAGGGATAATCAAGCTTACTGATTGTTCCAATAATATATTTCGTCATTTCCCTATCATTAACATTAAAATTTTTTATAAACTCATATACTTTATTATAGACATCTAAAGTTTCACTTAAGTTTGGATCCCTGTAAGATGTAAAGTACATATTCCCGCCTTTTTCAAAAACCCCAAAGCAACCATAAGCACCACCCTGTAATCTGACTCTGTTCCACAAGTAATCTAAATTAATTATTCCTTTCAATACTTGTATACTTCCTGAATAATTAAAACCTAACTTTATATAATTAAATCCCTTTGCAACATATTGAACCCCTGATTGTAATATTAATCCTTCATTTTCAGCTTCTAAAATAAACTCATACTTATGCTCTTCAACTTTTTCGTTTTTAAGATTCCTTAAGAGCAGCGGAAGATTTTTTACTAAAGCATCATAGTCCTCCTCAGAAGAAGTAAAACTTATAATTAAATTAGACTTATTAAAAATAACCTTTGATACAAAAATAAGGTTTTTGATGATTTCCTCAGACTTATTATTAAAGTTTTTTTCTAAATCTACAATAAACTTATAAAAACTCAATCCTGTAGTTATTTCTATATACTTTCCTGATGGAGAAAAATATGAAACTAATCTGCTTGCTGCAACCATATGCCCATTTTCGTATAAGCTCATTTCAAGTCTTGATTTAATTTCCTGTATTATCTCCTTGAGTCTCTGTTTATCATTAAAGTTTGTTTCAACTATAATATTCTCAACTAATTCAAACAAAGTTGTTATTTTATCATTCATGAATTTCATCTCAATAGTAAACTTAGGATGATATATTTCATCGTCGCCTTTTTCGATATATACTTCTGTTTTAAATCCTACTCCCCCACTGTATATATTTATTAAATTAGCTAATTCAGTATAATTATACTTTTTAGTATTTAATTTACCTAAAATCCCTGACAATAAAGTAACGTACTGAATCAGTTCAATAGGAACCCCCTTTGTGTTAAACAATAATCTTGCATAGGAAATTTTATTAGTTAATATTGGATGAAATAATATTTTTATATCCTTTTCATAACTCTCTATAATCGGCAATTTCTCTGCATTTCTGTTTATATCACTGATTTTTAATAGAGGTATTTTTTCAACATCATCTTTATCGTCTTGAGCCTCCTGTATCTGTTTTAGTCTTTCTGTATCTTCAATAATTTTACTTAACTCTGAAGCTGACAAGGTTTTCTTATACTCACTTAATTTTTCTTTAAGTTTCTTTAGCTTTTCTTCATAAAATCCTTTTTGGGGAAACAATGTTATTATTGAAGCATGGCTGTTGTTTAATATATATTTATTTATGAGTTCCTCGAAATAATTTAATGATAAACCTTTCTTTATTTTAACTAATAATTTTTCATATTGTAGTGGTAACCATGGTTCTTTATCGTATAGCCATGTATCCATAGACTTAATTCCGTATAATAAACCCTTTGGATATCCTTGATAATCCCCCTCCCTTAAATTAAACTCTTTTCTATTGATGGATGCTTCAATCAGTTCTTTATCTATACCATTTTGAACCAACTCATTAAGGGTTTTATAAACCAGATTTATAAATTCATTCTTTTTTTCAATGTTTGAGTTCTTGATTGCTATTGTAAATATAGGCTGTAATATACCTCCATTGTAACTGCCAATAACATCCTTTCCCAAATTAGCACTTATTAGGGCTTTTTTCAATGGAGAGGCTTGTGTTTCCATAAGCAAATATTCAAGTATTTCTAAAGCAAGATTAGTTTCTACATCGGTTGAAAAAGTAGTTGCAAAATTTAAAGCAAAATAAGTTTTATCTGAAACATCCTCTTCAGGTGAAATAGGATATACGAATTTTAAATCTTTAATTTTATCAAATCCTTCTTGATATTTTATATCTGAATCGATTTTTTTCTTGTCAAAATACCTTAAATATTTTTCATCTAAAAATTTTAATTTATCATTTAAATTAAAATCCCCATAAAGATATATATAACTGTTAGAAGGATGATAATATTTGTCATGGTAATCAACAAAATGTTTATATGTAAGAGATGGTATATAATCTGGATCACCACCTGCTTCAAATTTGTATGGAGTATCAGGAAAAACTGATTCTCTTGCCTTTCTAAAAAGTAGTGACTCTGGAGACAAAAATGCTCCCTTCATTTCATTGTAAACAACACCTTTGTATTCTATTTCATCTTTTTCATTTTCTAAACTGTAATGCCAACCTTCCTGCATAAAAATTTCCGGTTGACTATATATTCGGGGATAAAAAACCGCATCCAAATATACATCCATTAAATTCAAAAAATCTTTTTCATTCCTGCTTGCTACTGGATACATTGTTTTATCTGGAAAAGTCATAGCATTAAGAAAAGTATTTAGTGATCCCTTGGCAAGCTCTACAAATGGATCCTTGACTGGGAACTTTCGTGAACCGCACAACACAGAGTGTTCCAATATATGGGTCAAGCCTGTGTTATCATCTGGAGGTGTTCTAAATGTAATTGAAAACACCTTATTATCATCACCATTTTGTATTGCGAAAAGTCTTGCGCCACTTTTTAAATGGTTAAATAACCTCCCAATAGAATTTATTTCATTTAATTCCACCTCTTCTGTCAACTGAAAACCACTATATATCATACCCTTTTTAAACGACATTTCTTTCCACCTCTATTAAATTACTCTATACTTAACTCGGGGTCTCATAAATAATATGTGAATTAAAAATGGTTTTATTCTAAAAAAACACCTTATCGGATAATGTCCGATAAGGTGTTTTAAAAACTACTTTTTAAATATTCCAAAGGGTTTTCCAACTGGTAGAAATACTCTACCAAAATGTTTATTTAGTACAGCCGCTGCTGAACCATAGAATGAAAGTAATGATATCAGCAATTCTGACCATGCAGCTAATTCATGTGCTGCTTCTTTCATTATTCCAAGTGTTGAAAATGATAAACCTATAAATAAAAAGTCTATTAATACAAATATAGAAAATAAAACTTTATGAGTTTCCATAGCTCCAACAGTCATATATAAAGAAAATATTAAATATCCAACAAAAGCTATTCCTAACTGTTTTGGGTCAACGTTTGACTTTAAAGTTTCTCCAAATACTCCGTTTTTTATAAGCCATGATGTTGCAACAGCGAACCAAAAAAATGCATATCCTCCAAATGCTGTAGTTCCAAAAGTATTATTATGCTTTGAATCATTTATACATGCAAATAATTGGGCAAACGCTCCTAAAAATAAGGCCCAAGGAATTAAAAAAGCCTCTCCTGATGTAAATCCAAGTTTTTGTGATGATGCAACAAGTGTTACCATTGCAAGACCAAATAGTCCTAGTGCTGATGGATCAGCTGCTACGATTTGTACACTTTTATTTTCGTTATTCGCCATAAATAAATTCGTCTCTTCTGGTAGAAAAAATATAAATTTAACATAATTCCATTATATAAATAACTACCATTAAGAAACTTTGCCCTCCTTCCAAACTTTAAATTCGATAAAAAAATACACGCATTAAAAATAATAACAGAAATAATGCATGAAATCAATATAATTTGTATAATTTTGTTTATATTAATCGAATTTTGCTACCAAAAAGAAACTAGCCTCAAATTCTACATTTTAAGGCTAGTTTCTATAATTATCACTCTACGATTATTAATTCTTTATCATACTTATTAAGAACTTCACAGCCATCTTCAGTGACAAGAATTAAATCCTCAATTCTGACCCCAACTTCCCCCGTTAGATATATACCTGGTTCTATCGAAAAAATCATTCCTGGCTCTACCCTATCAGTGTTTATGGAAGAAACATCACCAAAATCGTGTACCTCTATTCCTATTGAATGTCCTGTTCTATGAGTAAAGTACTTCCCATACCCAGCTTTTTCAATATATTCTCTTGCAGCATTATCTATATCGCAAAACCTGACACCTGGCTTTACAAGTTCAATTGCCCTTTTATTAGCTTCTAAAACAACATTATAAACTTCCTTTGATTTTGAAGATACTTTTTTATAAAATACTGTTCTTGTCATATCAGAACAATATGAATTCTTTTTACACCCTATATCTATTATGATACTATCTCCCTCTTTAACTGTTGAGTTATCAGGCTCATGATGAGGATCTGCGGCATTTGCTCCATAGGCTATTATTGGATCGAATGAAAACCCTTCTGCTCCTAATTCCTCATATATACTTTGAAGTTCTAAAGCCATTTTCTTTTCTGTATACATCTGCGGAATCAATTTAATCATTCTATCCACTGCTAAATCATTTATTCTTGAAGCTTCCCTCATAAGGTCTTTTTCATTTTCGTCTTTACACATTCTGACTCTATCCAATATTACTGAACCATTAACAAATGTACTTCCACCCTTTAGTTCCATAAGTCTTAATAAAAAGCGTGCTGGCCAGTTCTTATCGATACCCATTGGCTTTTCTTTATCAACATACCTTGAAAGGATTTCAACAGAATCTTGAGTATCATTAAACCAAACTTTTTCCACTCCTAAATCCTCATATACAGGAAACAATTCATTAATAAACAATTTATTATTGCCATTTACATTTATATATAGTGCCAGCATTCTCTCACCAGGATGAATCCATTTTCCAGTAAGATAAAAAATAGCTGCAGGGTCAGAAACTAACATCTGTGGTAGATTTCTTGCTTCCATTTCCCAAAGTACTCGCTTTAATCTTGCTTCATTCATTATAGTTCCCTCCTAAAATCTATGG
>NZ_AZQP01000005.1 GCF_000601455.1 Fervidicella metallireducens AeB | reverse complement strand
CTCTGCTTTGAGTTATGTTTCCAAGGACACGGCAGATTTCACTGCATTTTAAGTTGCAAAGGCTTCTCATTAAAAGTACAGCCAGTGCCTTTGCTTCAACTATTTCTCTGCAGTGTTTTGTATGGAGTTTTATTTCTTTAATTCCAAGTTTTGATGCGATAAATTCTAATATTTCTTTGGTTTTAATGTTTCTTATTAAAATCTTTCTTTCGCTTCTGTATTCTGTTCCTTCATTTAAAAATTCTACTTCTTCTTTAAAAACTTTATCAGAGCATTTATATACTAATTTCATATAGCTTTCTCTAGCCTTTTTAGAATTTTTACTGAACATGCCCATAATAAAACCGTCATCAACTAGTTCATAGGGGTCGTGTCTAAGTCCTAGATATATTGAAAGACTTGAAAATTCATATTTCTCTGGGCAGTTTTCATAACCCTTTATTTCACATGGGTTGTTGTGAACATATGCCGATAAGGCATAGAGATATATCTCACTCTTTATCATTTTACTTTTAAATCTGTCTTGGAATAGATGTCCATGTCTTTTATGTCTGTGGTTAAAATATTGAGCGTAGGAGAAATTTATGCTGTGCATAATCCTTGATATATCTGCTCCGTTGGCGTCTATTATCAGATGTAAATGATTATCCATAAGGCAGTAGCCATAAACTCTGAATTCATAGGTTTTTTGATATTTTTTAACCAAAGCTAAATAATTAAGCTTATCCGTATCATCTTTAAATAAATCAACTTCACTGATACTCCTTGCCATTACATGAAAAATGGCGTCTTCCTTCTTTTGCCTTGCAATCCTTGGCATAAGAAAACATCTCCCTTCAAGGTTTACTTTGTAGTTAGTATTTCCTTTGAAGGAAGATGTTATTCATTGGTTCGAAACAACACTTATCTGTCCCATATAAACAAAATGACCCTTTGATACTTCAACTAATTTACCTTTTTCTTCTGAAAAGATACGGTCATCAATATTATGAGTCATAGAAAATAAGTTTTTATTTTTATCTGGCTCTGGCATAAGCATTGATGAAAACAGGGTCCTTGTGTAAGGATGAATTGGATTTTTATATAACTCCTTTGTTTCAGCTACTTCAACAATCTTTCCTCTGTACATAACAGCTGTTCTATTACATATATGCCTGACCATTGCCAAATCATGAGAAATAAATAAACATGTCAAGCCTGTTTCTTTTTGAAGTTTTTTAAACAAATTAACAATCTGTGCCTGTATAGAGGCATCTAGTGAAGCAATTGGTTCATCAGCTATAATAAACTTGGGATTCAGACTGAGAGCTCGTGCAATACCAACTCGCTGCCGCTGACCTCCTGAACACTCATATGGATATCTGTTAATCAAATTTTTATCCAGTCCCACCAGATCCATTAACTCATAAACTTTAGATAATCGCTGTTCTTTATTCATATAAAGTTTTTGAATTACAAACGGTTCTTCAATAATTTCCTTAATTTTCATGCGAGGATTCAATGAGGATGTTGAATCCTGAAATATAATCTGCATGTTCATTTTAATAAACTTTTCATCAGCTTTATAAACTTTCGAATCTGAAATACACTTTCCCTTAAAAAAAATTTCTCCAGCTGTAGGCTTATAAATATTAATTATACTTCTGCCTGTAGTTGATTTACCACTTCCAGATTCACCTATTAAACCAAATATTTCTCCCTTATATATATCAAAGGATATATCATCAACTGCTTTTATTACAGTATTTCTATCTAACTGAAAATATTTTTTTAAATTTTTAACTTCTAATATTTTTTCATTATTCATCTTATCACTCTACATTCTTTAAACTTAATAGGAGATTCTATTTTTGGAGCATCCTTGTGTAAAAGCCAGGTTGCTGCACTATGGGTTTCAGTAATTTTAAACATAGGCGGCTCTTTGTAATAATCTATCCTTAAAGCATATTTGTTTCTTGGTGCAAAAGCATCACCCTCTGGCGGGTTTATTAAATTTGGAGGCATTCCTGGAATATAACTCAAAAATTCATTATCACAATCTACATCTGGTAAAGATGACAGCAGACCCCATGTATAGGGATGTCGTGCATCGTAGAAAATTTCCTCAGTTGTCCCTGTCTCAACAAATTTTCCTGCATACATTACTACAATCCTCTGGGCTAAATTAGCTACTACCCCTAAATCATGTGTAATAAAAATAATTGATATCCCAAACTTTACTTGTAATTCTCGAATAAGGTCTAATATTTGTCTTTGTATAGAAACATCCAAGGCAGTAGTGGGCTCATCAGCAATTAACACTTTAGGTTTGCATGCAATAGCTATAGCAATTGCAATTCGCTGCCTCATACCACCTGAAAATTGAAATGGAAATTGATAAAATCTTTTTTCTGGATAATCAATTCCAACCGTCATCAATAACTCTATACTTCTCTTTTTAGCCTCCAGCTTACTCATTTTTTCGTGGGTCAATACTGCCTCCATTATCTGCTGTCCAACAGGAATAATCGGATTTAATACTGTCATAGGATCTTGAAATATCATTGATATTTCTTTTCCCCTTATCTTATTCATGGATTTTTCAGGTAATCTTGTAAGCTCTCTGCCTTCAAGGTAAATTTCTCCATTTTTTATAAATCCATTCTTTGGCAGTATTTGCAATAAACTTTTGCATAAAATTGATTTGCCACTTCCTGATTCACCAAGTATAGCTAAAACTTCCCCTTTCTTAAGAGAAAAAGAAACATTTCTCACTGCCTGTAATTCACCTTCTTTTGTATTTATGCTTACAAACAAATTTTTTACCTCTAATAAATTGCCCATAGTTACACCTGCCTGTTAAAAATTACAAAGGCATTAAAACATGCCTTTGTAATTTTTATTTACATTTTTACTCTATCGTCCAATCAGCTACATTCCAGAATATACCAACACCATGATGTCCTAGTACTGTTTCTTTTGTTATACCCTTTAGATTAGGCTTAGCAACGTATTCTGCATTGATATATACAATAAAGGTATATGGCATATCCTTAGTTAATTCTACTTGAAACTCGTTATAATATTTTTTTCTATCAGCCTTTACATCAGTTGATCTTGCTTTCTTTAACAACTCATCAACTTTAGAATTTGAATAATAGCTATAATTATTTCCTTTACCAGTTGCAAATACTTTATAAGTATGATCATCAGGATCAAATGGGCTTCCCCATCCTATCAGAAACGCATCCTGATTTTCCCAATCAATCTTAGATTGAACAGCAACCTTCATATCTACACCAATTTTTTTAAACTGTTGAGAACAAATATTTGCTATATCAACCCTTACCTGGTCTCCTTCTTTACAGTTTACAGTAAAGGATAATTTTTCACCATCTTTTTCATAAATTCCATCCTTTGAAAGTTTCCATCCTGCTTTTTCAAGGAGTTCTTTTGCTTTATCTGGATTATAATCAAATTTTTCTATATCAGGATTGTTATACTCTCCAGCCTGAAGTGGTGAATAAGCTACCATACCACGA
This sequence comes from Fervidicella metallireducens AeB, assembly GCF_000601455.1. GTDB lineage: Bacteria > Bacillota > Clostridia > Clostridiales > Caloramatoraceae > Fervidicella > Fervidicella metallireducens. The sequence goes on along the minus strand of NZ_AZQP01000005.1, from coordinate 96,542 downwards.
CCTAATACAACACTGTCAAGTATAGCTTTTCTATCAACAGCATAGCTTAAAGCATTGGGCAGTTCTCTATGCTTTTTAAAGAAAGGGTTATTAAAATTATACATTATACCTCTATAATCAGAAGTTTTCATATCATAACAAACAAAATCTTTATTATTTTCAAACTGTGGCATATCGCTTGGTGTAATCTGAGCCAAGTCTAACTCTCCAGACTTTAATTGCAATGCCCTTGCTTTTGTATCCTCCACAATTTTAAATACTATCTTATCAATTTTTGGTTCTCCCTCATAGAAGTCTTTATTTTTTACAAGGGTAATGCTTTGTCCCTTGTCCCAGCTCTCCATTTTAAAGGGACCAGTTCCTATTGGAAACTGATTAAATTTATCTGTTGCAATATCCTTCCCTTCTAAAAGATGCTTTGGCAAAATTCCTATTGTCAGATAATCCAGCATCGCTACATTTGGTGCCTGTAAAGTTATTTTTATAGTAGTTTTATCTACAACTTCAATTTTCGTAATATCCTCATAATTAGATGCAATTTCTGAAGCATTTTCAGGATTCATTATAGTGTCTAAAGTAAACTTAACATCTTCTGCGGAAAAAGCTTCTCCATCATGCCACTTAACATCATCTCTTAATTTAAAAGTATACGTGTTTGTAGCCTTATCATATTCCCAACTTTTTGCCAGACTTGGAACAACATTATTATCTTTGTCGTGTTTAGTAAGTCCAGTAAAAATCAAAGAGTTAATTTCTCCATGCTCATATAATGCTGGATTGATACTTGAATAATCTCCACTTCCGTAAACTAAAACCTTTTCCTTAGAATTTACATCCTTTTGTTTACCGCATCCAGACAGTAAACTAATACTCATAATTACTGCTAATCCTAAAATCAGCCACTTTTTTAATCTCATACTTATCCTCCTCATAAGGTTTATTAAATAATGCATTAATTTATTATAATTTTGCAATTATTTTTCAAAGCTAATGTTCTATAGATTACTGAATTCTTGATTATTTTTCTTTCTAATATAATTTCCTATATTAGTTATACATACCAATGTAGTAACTAAGAAAATTCCAGGAATAATAATAATCCACCAATAGTTTGAAAGCAGTGCCTTTTCTGATAAAGAGAGCATACTTCCCCAGGAAATAATTTCAATTGGAAGACCAATTCCTAAAAAACTTAAAGTTGACTCAATTCCTATTGCAGTTCCAACATTTGTTACTACCATAAACATTATTGATGAAATAAAATTGGGGAATAGATGTCTTCTCAAAATATATAAGAAATTTCCTCCAGCACACCTGGCTGCCCAAATATAATTATTATTTCTAATTTGTCTGACTTCACTTCGTACAATCTTTGAAATGTTCATCCAGCCGGTTATACCAATTACAATTGATATAGATATGGGATTGGGTTTTCCTATCATTGCCTGAATAAAAATTATAATCAATATAGATGGTATACTAAGGACAATTTCAGTAAATCTCATCATAACATCATCTATAAATTCAGATGCAATACCGCTTATGCTCCCATAGATAACTGCAATAGTAGTGGATATAGCTGTTGCCATTACACCAATAATCAGGGAAACTCTGCCTCCATACCAAATCATTATAAAAATATCTCTGCCTAAGGAATCAGTTCCAAAAATAAACATACTGTTAGGGGCAGTATTAATGTTAGCTAAATCCATATGAGCAGGCTCTTGTTTGGTTATAATTTCCGGGAAAGCACATCCAAGAACTATTACCAATAAAACTAATACAGATATATAAGGTATTTCCTTAAAGGTTTCTTTAAAACTTTTTTCTTTTTTTACTTCTATATTTTCTGTAATAAAGTTTTCCCCCACTATTTCAAAGTCCCTGGAGCTGTATTGTTGTTCCAATCCTTTTCACCTCTATCATGCTTCATTCTAGGATCTATCCTTTCATTAATAGCTTGCGCCGCCATATTAGCAATAACAACCAATATTCCTGTAATCAGACAAAGTACCATTAACATATTGTAATCATGATATTTAGCACTTTCAAAGCAAAGCGTACCAAGTCCAGGATAAGAAAAAACTTTTTCTACAACATAAGTCCCGCCTAATATGTGAGGAACTGAAAGTGCCATAATGGTAATGTAAGAGGGCATAATATTTCTCAAACAGTGCTTATAAATAATTCTCTTTTTATCCAGCCCTTTAACTTTACATAACAAAACATAGTCCTGCCTCATCTCTTCCACCATTTTGTTTCTAATCATATAAGCATAGTACCAAAGATGATTTAATATCAAAACGGTTAAAGGAAGTATTAGATGTTTTATTCTGCTGGCAATACTTTTTGACTGTCCTATGGCATATGCACCACTAGATGGAAGAAGGCCTAAATTTATACTGAAAATCAAAATCAGTAGCAGTGATACCCAAAATGCTGGTACACAGGTGGTTATCGTTCCAATTTTGCATATAGCCTTATCTATAAGCTTGTCTTCATTTTCTGCACAAAAAATCCCCAGCAGCAGGGCAAACAAAAATGTTAAAACAAAACTCAGTCCACCTAAGATAATAGTATTTATATATACATCTTTAATTACACTCAGTACATCCTGCTTATATTTATATGATATCCCAAATTTTCCATGAAAAGCATTGGATAACCAACTAAAATATTGTTCATATATTGGCCTGTTAAGCCCAAGTTTTTCTATTGCCTCTAGTTTTTGTGCAGTGCCCATTCTTTCAACACCTTCACCAAAATAAGATACAAGAGGATCACCTGGAGCCAGTCTAGCCATGTAAAAGACAATAATAGACAATAAAAATGTTACAAAAATCAACTGTATTACTTTTTTTGAAATACCAATTATTTTGTCCACCAATATACTATCCTCTCCTTAATTGCAAAAACATAAAAACCACGAAAATTAGGCCTCTTCTTCTGAAGAAAAAGATGCATAAACCTTCGTGGTTTGATTTAGTCTTTTCAGTTGTATTTTTTCAATAACATTTAATTTTTATTGTAAAAAAACTGTTTTCTTATTTTGCAAGGTTCGTCCCGCAATATTCAAATTGATTATAAATTAAATTAATATTTTTGTCAATATGACAAAAACTTAAAATTTAATTTATGTTAATCTTATTCCATTATCTAGTATTTCAATTTTCTTTTCCTTATAAAGCATACCGATTGCTTTTTTAAAAGATTTTTTGCTCATTTGAAGTTCACTTTCTATAATCTCCGGTGAACTCTTATCTGTTAATGCTAAAAATCCATGATTTTCTATAAGCTTATTTAAGATTATATCCTTTGAATCTAAAACCTTCTTAAAGCCAAAACTTCTTATTGTTACATCTATTTTTTTATCCTCTCTGATTTTTGAAATATATCCCTTTAATTTATCACCTGTCTTAATTGGCTTATATATGTCACTATTATATATTATACCTGCATATTTATTATTAATAATTACACCTGCACCTAATTCAACAACCTTATAGACCAAAAGATCTACCTCATCTCCTTCCTTTATTTCATCATCAGCCTGAGTTTCCAGATAATTATTTATTTTAGATGTTGCAATAATTCTGTCAGTAGCTTCATCAATTAAAACCCTGACTACATAGCTCTTTCCTTTTTCCATCTTCACTTTCTGCCTATTATGTGGAACCAATAAATCCTTATCTAAACCCCAGTCTAAAAATGCTCCTACTTTATTAACATCCTTTACAGTCAGATAAGCAAATTCCCCAACCTTTGCCTTTGGTGATAAAGTTGTTGCTATAAGTCTGTCCTCAGAGTCCCTGTAAACAAAAACCCTTACCACATCTCCTGCCTTTGTTCCTTCCTTAACATATTTTTTTGGCATAAGAATTTCTTCTTCATTAAATTTTAAATACACTCCAAAGTCCACTTCTTTTACAACTTCCAATTCATTAAAATCTCCTAATTTATGCATATGTACTCCTCTTTTCCAAAAATTTATATAGCAATTCTATCATTATTTATTATTATACTCAAGAATTACAGCTATATCACATATAATAATATCAGATTATTGACAAACCTAATTGTTAGTTAAAGTATGAAAAAGCCCCATGAAATCCTCCATGGGGTTAATTAATATATAACTTTTTTAACAGCCTCATATAATTATATGTTATATATGATATGGCTGACACTTTTTAATGCCTCTTTATCCAGTTAAGTAAGTCCTTCATAACTTCATCACGATTAACTTCATTTAGCATTTCATGTCTTCCATCCTTATAAAACTTATACTCAACATCCTCTATTCCTAATTTTTTATATTCTTCTATCAGCCACTTAATTGTCTTACACTTATTTCCTACAGGGTCTTTATCCCCTGCAAAAATATATATTGGTAGTTTTTTAGGAATTCTCGCCATATTCTGTTGTTGATGAATATACCTGAAACCCTTTAAAAAGTCATAAAAGAAGCTTGATGTAAAAACAGTTCCGCAGAATGGGTCTTTTATGTATTTTTCTACCTCCATTTCATCACTGCTTAACCAATCAAACTCAGTTTTTGTTGGCTTAAATGAATTATTATAACTTCCGAAGGATAATTTATTGAGCAGACTGCTTTGCCATTTCTCTCCCTTGTTTTTCATTTCTAACTTTGCTATCAAAACTCCAAGTTCCAGCAAAAAACCCTGTTTTCCTGCTGTGCCAGATAATATTACTCCTTTTATACTATCACCATATTTTGTAATGTAGCCTTGGGAAAGCATTGAACCCATACTATGTCCTAAAAGAAACACTGGCTTATCTGGGTTTTCTTTTTTTATTATATCGTTAAGCTGCTTCATATCCTCAATCATCCAGTTAAACCCATCTTTGCCGATATACCCAAGGTTCTCAACAGCCTTTGCTGTTTTGCCATGTCCTCTATGATCATTTGCATAAACCATATAACCTTCATTTGTTAGAAATTCTGCTAATCTTTCGTATCTTGCAGCTGTCTCCGCCATTCCGTGGGCAATTTGAACTACAGCTTTAATCTCCTGTCCTTCCTCTGGACTCCATTTATAAGTAAATATTTCTACGCCTTCCCCATCCTTAAAGGTAAAATCTTCTTTCTTCATACAACCCCTCCATTCCTGTTTAATTATATTATACCAGTAATAACATTAATTTCTATTAATAAAACAAATTAAATATTACATGTTTATTTAAAAAAAACAAAAGTGATACCAATAAAGTACCACTTTTGTATATTTATTATTAAAAATCATTTATTTAGTAATAACTGTCCCTGTTTTACCTGCAAGAGCTTCCCTTGCCTTTTCAAGGGAGGTTATTATCGCCTTTCTTCCTTCCTTTGACTCAGCAAACATCAATGCTGCTTTAACTTTAGGAAGCATTGAACCTGGAGCAAAGTGTCCTTCTTCAATGTATCTTTTCGCTTCCATAGAATTCAATGTTGCCAAGTTTAATTGATCTGGTTTATTGAAGTTTATTGCTACCTGTTCAACAGCTGTTAATATAACAAGCTCATCAGCATTTAACAGCTCAGCTATCTTTTCTGATGCCAAGTCCTTATCTATAACGGCAGCAACTCCCTCTAAACTTCCATCTTCCCTTTGAATTACAGGAATTCCGCCTCCACCAACTGTTATTACCACATGGCCAGCTTCAACAAGTGTTCTTACAATGCCTTCCTCTACAACAGCCTTTGGCATTGGGGATGCAACAACTCTTCTCCATCCTCTACCTGCATCTTCCTTCATTACATATCCTTTTTCAGCCATAAGCTTTTTAGCTTGTTCTTCAGTAAAGAAAGAACCAACAGGTTTTGTTGGGTTTTTAAACCCTGGGTCATCCTTGTCTACAATAACCTGAGTAACAACAGCAGCTATTTCCTTATTAATATCCCTTCTTCTCATTTCTTCCCTTATTACCTGCTGGAGATGATAACCAATATAACCCTGACTCATTGCTCCACATTCTGGGAATGGCATTACTGGTTTTGATTCATCAACTGCATTTGCTGCCTCATAGGTTGCAACTATCTGTCCTACCTGTGGACCATTTCCATGGGCTATTATAACTTCATGTCCATCTTCTATTAAATCCACAATTGCTTTTGCAGTTTCGTGACATGTTATCAGCTGTGCCTCTGCTGATGTATCCTTTGGATTAGCCTGAAGGGCATTACCTCCTAAAGCCACTACTATTCTTGCCATAAAATTCTCCCCCAAATTCTTTAAATTATAATGTTGCTACCATAACAGCCTTTATTGTATGCATTCTGTTTTCTGCTTCATCAAAAACTATTGAATGTCTGCTTCTGAAAACTTCATCTGTAACTTCTCTTACATCAAGACCTCTGTTGTGAGCTTCCTTTGCTACCTTAGTTTCTAAATCATGGAATGAAGGTAAGCAGTGCATGAATTTAACTTCTGGATTTCCAGTTGCCTTTAACGTATCCATTGTTACTCTGTAATCAGTAAGAAGCCTTACTCTTTCTTCCATTTGAGCCTCTTCTCCCATTGATACCCAAACATCAGTATAGATTACATCAGCACCCTTAACTGCTTCAATGCTATCTGAAACTTCAATTACTGCACCTGTTTCAGCTGCAACCTTCTTAACTGCTTCCATCTTATCCTCTGATGGCCATAATTCCTTTGGACCATATGCAACAAAATGCATTCCCATTTTTGCACATCCATACATCCAAGCATATGCCATATTATTTCTTGTATCTCCAACAAATACAACCTTAACCTTATTTAATGGCTTTGCAACATGTTCCTCAATTGTTAATAAATCTGCTAGTATCTGAGTTGGGTGATCAACGTCTGTTAATCCATTCCATACTGGAACACCTGAATATTTTGCAAGGTCTTCAACTACTTTTTGATCAAAGCCTCTATATTCAATACCATCATAATATCTTCCAAGAACCTTAGCACTATCCTCTAATGATTCCTTTTTGCCCATCTGTGAACTTCCTGAATCAAGGAAAGTTACATGAGCTCCTTCATCAAGAGCTGCAACCTCAAAGGCACATCTTGTTCTTGTTGAAGTCTTTTCAAATAGAAGAACAATGTTTTTTCCTGCTAAAACGTTATTTCTTATTCCTGCTCTTTTCTTTGCCTTTAAATCATGTGATAAATCAAGTAAATATCTGATTTCCTCTGGTGTAAAATCCATAAGTGTTAAAAAACTTCTTCCCTTTAAATTAACTGGCATTTTAATTCCCCCTCGTATTTATTTAGATATTTTAATTTATTATTTTAAAACCTCTCTCTCAAGAGGCATGCTCATACATCTTGGGCCTCCTCTTCCCCTTGAAAGCTCTGAACTAGGTATTGCTAATACCTTTATTCCCTTCTTTTCCAAGAGTTCATTTGAAACATAGTTCCTTTCGTAAGTTACAACAACCCCCGGTGCAATTGCCAGGGTATTAGAGCCATCATTCCATTGTTCTCTGCCCGCAATTATTGGGTCTCCTCCACCGCATTTAATTAATTCAACTGATGAAAGTTTCAGGGCATCCTTTAAAATTTCTTCTAATGGACTGGTATTATGTCTATAATTCAGATATCCCTTTTCACCCCTTGTTATTTCATAAACACTCAATGGCCCCTGTATTCCTGGATGAATAGTGAATTTATCATAATCAACCATGGTAAATACCGTATCTAAATGCATAAATGCTCTACACTTTGGTATTTCAAAAACTAAGATTTTTTCAAAGGATGTGCCGCCATCAAATAAATTTTTTGCCACTATCTCGATTGCTTCTGAGGAAGTTCTTTCACTACAACCTATTGCAACAACCTTATCTGATAAAACCAACTCATCTCCGCCTTCAAGGGAAAATGGCATTGTTCTATTGTACCAAAGGGGTACATCTGCTTTGTTAAATCTATTGTTATATTTGTGAATATACTTTAAAAAAAGAGTTTCTCTTCTTCTAGCCTCAGTTTTCATTCTGTTTAATGTAAGTCCATTTCCTATGGATGCACCTGGATCCCTTGTAAAATACAAATTTGGCATAGGATCAAGATAGAATGGGTAATCATCCATCATTAATTCTGAAAGTGATTTTCGGAGATTTAGCTGAATTTCTTCTTTTCTGATGCCTGAAATTATTGAGTCAATCATTTCTCTTGTAGACATGGATAATAAATACTGCGTAATAGCTTCTTTTAATGCTGGAGATGTAATTGAACTTTCTTCTAAAAACTCTGCTACAAATTCTAACTTTATATTTTCATCTGATATTGATTCTTCCATAAGTTCTTCTAAATAAAGTACTTCTACGCCGTTATTTCTTAATACTTCTGCAAATTTATCATGCTCTTGCTGAGCTATTTTAAGATAGGGTATATCATCAAACAAAAGTCTACCGAGATACTCAGGAACTAAATTTTCAACTTCCCTGCCTGGCCTATGTAGCATAACTTTCTTTAGTTTTCCAATCTCGGAGGTAACGTTAATAAATGAATCCATCTGGTTCCCCCCCCACATATAAATGCTGTAATATTTTGAAATTTCTATATATTCATTATACATTAAATGCATAAACCTTCAAAACTGTAAAATTATATTAAATATTGCCATTTATTTTTAATTAATTGAATTATATCCCTTATTTTTAGTTATCTTTCATTTTACTCATTTATTCTATAATCATCTAATTATATCCATTTTATTATTGTATATGCATTAATTTTTATACATAATCCTATGCATTAGTTATTCACAAACATGTTATTATTTTCTATTTTTGTCCTGAATCTTCTATATCAGCATATAAAAATACATGAGAATATAATTTTTTATTCACTAAAAAATAAAAAAACAGCTTTCTAATTTAAAATTTGTATTAAAATTAGATTTGCTGTCTTTTTATTTAAATTATATTTTAAATTTGTTGATTTTAGTTCCTAATTCCCTCATATTGTTGTTTATCTTTTCTATTGACACAACAACCTCTTCAACTGCTGCTGTCTGTTCCTCTGTGGAGGCACTTACTTCTTCTGTTGAAGCAGCTGATTCTTCTGCAATAACTGCTATCTTTTCCATCGTCTCCGCAACATCATTCTTAGCTGAATTTATATCCTGAAGGTTGATTTTTAGATTTTGCAATTCATTGGATAAATTAATAGTAGATTCACTAATTGCCCCAAATGAACCTATTACATCTTCAAGGGAAGCATTAGCTTCATCCAGCATTCTTTCCCCGATAAGCATATCCTCCTGTGTTCTTTTTATACTGTCTTTTATGCCATAAATTATCTTACTGATTTCAGATACAGATTCTGAGGATTCCTCTGCTAATTTTCTTACTTCATCTGCTACAACCGCAAATCCTCTTCCTGCCTCACCAGCCCTTGATGCTTCTATTGCCGCATTCAATGCAAGTAAATTTGTTTGTTTAGAAATACTTTCAATTGTCATTAATATTTGTCCTATCGTTTCTGATTTTTCAGTTAAACTTTTAATTCCATCCACAGCTTCATAAATTGCATCTGAGTTGTTTTTAAATTTTTCCTTTAAAGTATCGACTGATTTTATACCGATTTTAGATGCATTATCCATGTTATCCATATTTTTAGATACCATCTGTGAATTTGTCATTATGTTATTTATTTTTTCTGATAAAATGTTGGTCAAGGTATTTACCCTATCAGTTTCTCCTGCCTGCAGAGCTGCACCTGAAGCTAACTCCTGAACAGTTGTTGAAATCTCTTCACTTGCCGCTCCTACCTGTCTTGAAGAAGCCTCTATCTCCTCCAATGCTGATGCAATATTATTTGAAGCAGTAATTATTTCTCCAACAAGCCCTCCTATATTTTTTACCATACTATTTAATTTTCTTGAAATATCACCAATCTCATCAGATGAATTAACATCACAATTAACAGTTAAATCTCCACTCTCTACTTTTTCTATTGTCTCTAATATTTTTTTTACTCTATTTATTATTCTATTTATAAATAAAACAATAGAAAGTGAAATAATTACAATTAGTGATAGCACAAGGATAAAGATTTTAATTTTAGTTCTTAATACATCCTTTAGAACCTGTGTTTTTTCTGCCCCAACGAAAAACATTCCAATAATTTTTCCATCCTGATTTTTTATTGGAGTGTAATATGCCTGAAATTTAGTTCCGTTTACATCTGCAACTCCAGTATATTCTTTTCCATCAATAAGTACTTGTGAAACAACATTTTCTGCAGCTTTGGTATTAACTTTTCTTATTCCATTTTCATCCTTAACATTTGTAGATACTCTGACATCATTCAAAAATATTGTTGCTATAGCTCCTGTACTGTTTTGGATGTCATCTACAATTTCGGTATCACCGTTTATTAATTTATCACCTTTATATAATTTTTCACCTTCGCTTCTCCATTCTCCTGGATATTTGACATTGATAAGATTTATGCTTAGATTTGCATATGATTTTAACTTTTCAGCATAATCCCGATAAATGACATGGTTCAAAGAATAGTCTGTAATAAAAATCATGATAAGACCAAAAATCAAAAGACTTGGAAGTAAAATTAAAAGTAATCTGCTCTTCAGTGTAAATTTCCTTATTTTTTTTCCGTCAAAATTTCTTTCTGTCACAAACAGCCCCCCGATCCCATTAATAAAGATTTTTAAAATAAATTTAAATATAATTTAATTTATTATATATATTCAACACTTCTTATGAAAATCCTTCTGTTAATATCTTTTTTTACTTATTTTTTACATAAAAATGTAAAAATGCTGTTATTTTTTCTTTTAAGCTATAAGATTGATTTAATTTATTGTAATGGAAACCAGGTCAATTGTGATGTATAATATATTTACGATACAGAAAGGATGATGGTCAATGGAAGAAATTCTTAAACAGATATTAGGAGAAATTAAAACGGTTAACACTCGCCTTGATGGCTTTGAGTCTGAACTCAAAACCGTTAACTCCAGACTTGATGGCTTTGAGTCTGAACTGAAAACTGTTAATTCAAGACTTGATGGCTTTGAATCTGAGCTGAAAACTGTTAACTCCAGACTTGATGGCTTTGAATCTGAGCTGAAAACCGTTAATTCAAGACTTGATGGCTTTGAGTCTGAACTGAAAACTGTTAATTCAAGACTTGATGGCTTTGAATCTGAGCTGAAAACCGTTAATTCAAGACTTGATGGCTTTGAGTCTGAACTGAAAACTGTTAATTCAAGACTCGATGGCTTTGAGTCTCAATTCAAAACTGTTAACTCAAGACTTGACAATATTGATGTGGAAATTATTGGGCTTAAATCCCAAGTATCAGAAAACACGCTGATTCTCAAGGCTCTTGAACATAAATCAGATGTTCATAAAGCAGACATTGACAACCTTACTCATAACGTAGCTACATTATCCGGGGATGTTAAAACAATTAAATCTGCTGTTACAAAAGGTGAAGAAGCTTATAATTTTATGCAGGGAATTAAAAATTTATCTTTTAAAGGCTAAACAGGACTTTTCTTTTTGCCTAATAAAATTCTATAATTATATACTAAGCTTTAATACAAAAACTGGAATAAATGCCATTAATCAATCCTTTCAATTCCAATATGGTTAGATTAAAACAATCAGTTGTAAGAATGTTAATGTTTGCAGCAGCAGCCTTTCAATTCCAATATGGTTAGATTAAAACTGTGGCGACATGAAAATGTCGCCAGTGCATTTATTTTCTTTCAATTCCAATATGGTTAGATTAAAACAATTATCTCCATTTACAACCATAAAATTGTATTGATACTTTCAATTCCAATATGGTTAGATTAAAACTTGCTTCTCTTATTTCATTCTCACTAAACCATTCATCCTTTCAATTCCAATATGGTTAGATTAAAACCGAGAAAAATGAAAGAGGTTGTATTTTATTTTGTTAACTTTCAATTCCAATATGGTTAGATTAAAACGAATAATTCATTAATCGTTTTGTTCGTAACTTTATTCTTTCAATTCCAATATGGTTAGATTAAAACCAACAGCAGGAAATTCAAATACATCATCAGCTGATATCTTTCAATTCCAATATGGTTAGATTAAAACGCCAATTCGTATGATAGGTAGTGCAATAGAAAGTATCTTTCAATTCCAATATGGTTAGATTAAAACTATCAAAATTTCGGTTTTATTATGTCATTAGTTAACCTTTCAATTCCAATATGGTTAGATTAAAACTTCAGCTAATTCAATACATACCTGTTGAACCTCCTCCTTTCAATTCCAATATGGTTAGATTAAAACCCTTATCCACTTCTATGGACATTCTTCTTGATATACCTTTCAATTCCAATATGGTTAGATTAAAACTCGCCCCATTGACTAAAATATCATAGTCTTTATATATCTTTCAATTCCAATATGGTTAGATTAAAACGGAACAACATAAAGTCAACAACAGATAGTGTATTCAACTTTCAATTCCAATATGGTTAGATTAAAACTTCTTGTTTTTTTGATGAATAAGTTATAAAATTAACTTTCAATTCCAATATGGTTAGATTAAAACTTAGAAGATTTAGATGAGAAAGATTTAGTAGTTTTACTTTCAATTCCAATATGGTTAGATTAAAACTGCTCCAACTTCTATGTTTTCTACTTATATAACCATCCTTTCAATTCCAATATGGTTAGATTAAAACATTTCTGACATATGACGACACATAATTTGCAAATACCTTTCAATTCCAATATGGTTAGATTAAAACTAGTCTAATTCCTCAATCATAATACTGTCCTTAATCTTTCAATTCCAATATGGTTAGATTAAAACTCGATTATACATCTATAAGCTAATTTAACTACCTCCTTTCAATTCCAATATGGTTAGATTAAAACCTGTTAAAACTGTTCTTTTTTGACACCTTATTAGGTTCTTTCAATTCCAATATGGTTAGATTAAAACTGATTATTGTCAGTTTTACCCATACTGATATAATCAACTTTCAATTCCAATATGGTTAGATTAAAACGGGAAAAATTAAAAACACCACAACTGCATGACTTAGCTTTCAATTCCAATATGGTTAGATTAAAACTCTATTCTCTTCTTCTTCTTTTCTATTCTCTTCTATTCTTTCAATTCCAATATGGTTAGATTAAACTACGTTTATCTCTTGCATTATTACCAAATTTCCGTTCTTTCAATTCCAATATGGTTAGATTAAAACAAATTGAGTCATGGAATGATATAGTGCAAATAAGAAACTTTCAATTCCAATATGGTTAGATTAAAACTATAAAAGTTTCATACTCCCATATGCTCATATTTAGCTTTCAATTCCAATATGGTTAGATTAAAACATTAATTCTGTATACTTTGTAATAAGAAGAACTAACCTTTCAATTCCAATATGGTTAGATTAAAACTTACAACCAATCGTAACAGCTATCAATTCAAATCTCTTTCAATTCCAATATGGTTAGATTAAAACTAGCACTCCCAAATTTGAATTAATAGCAGTAATTATCTTTCAATTCCAATATGGTTAGATTAAAACAAAGAAATAGCTCAAAGCAGATGGGAAAGTTATAAAACTTTCAATTCCAATATGGTTAGATTAAAACCAAGAAATTCAATATATGTTAGTGGAAATACATTTATCTTTCAATTCCAATATGGTTAGATTAAAACAGGTTTTCTCTTCCCCTCTTCTTTCGGTTTATTTATACTTTCAATTCCAATATGGTTAGATTAAAACCAATCATCAAACTCAAGCAAGTCGTATTCTAAATACTTTCAATTCCAATATGGTTAGATTAAAACAAAATTGTTTTAGAGAGTATGGTTTAACTCTATATACCTTTTAATTCCAATATGGTTAGATTAAAACAGAAAAGAAAGGCAACTGGTATAGAACAAAAGATGGTCTTTCAATTCCAATATGGTTAGATTAAAACTTGTATTTTGATGATAATAAAGTTGTTGCATTAGACTTTCAATTCCAATATGGTTAGATTAAAACTTGTTAATAGAAAGGAGGTATTTATGGCGAAAAATTTCTTTCAATTCCAATATGGTTAGATTAAAACTGTTATTTTTTAGTAAGGGTAGCTTACTTGATGACAACTTTCAATTCCAATATGGTTAGATTAAAACCTGCACCCCCAAAGCCTTCTACATACATCTTATGTTCCTTTCAATTCCAATATGGTTAGATTAAAACAACCAGTTCGCCGTACTATAGAATTATTTGATTTTATCTTTCAATTCCAATATGGTTAGATTAAAACCCGTTGCGGAAGCCTTATTTTCCAATGGTTTCAAATATTCATTTTATGTATAACATTCACAAACCTTTAGTTATTAAAAAAGCTTAGGAGGTTCATAATTTTAATTGATTTTAATACCATTTTATACTTATTGTTTCTTATTTTCAAGTTTTTATAAACCCAAGTTATATTGGTAAAAAACAATAACTTGGGTTTATAATTGTAATTATACAAAATTATCTATAGGATTCTTTTCCCGTCCTATTATATTTTTAGATAACCATCTTTTTTCCCTTGAACTAAATATTATCACAGAATCTTCATATGGATTTATAATTTTATTTAATCCATTTTTTACTTTTAAAATTTGGGATTCAGTTAATTCTCCTTCTAGTACTGAATTTTGAATCCAATTCAAGTATGTTCTTAAAAATTTTAAAGTCTTAGCAACTCTTTTTTCACCTACATCATAAACAACTAAAACGTACATAACAATTACCACCACATCTTAAATCCTTCATATTTATCCATTTCAGTCAAATGCTTTATTAATCTATATAATTCAAGCCTTATTAAAGTTTTATAACTTACATCTTTATCTAATTTTTTGTGAGAAATTGTTGAACTCATTCTACTATCAAATTCTTTTAAAAAAATTTTTCTTCCATCATCGTTTAAATAGCAATAATTTAAATCTTTCAAAAAATGTTCTTCTCTAATCATATTTTCATTTATTAACTTAAATATTATTCTATCCACCACAATTGGCTTAAATATCTCTGCAATATCTAGTGATAAAGAAAATCTTCTCTCACCTGGTTGATGTAGATAGCTAATAGTTGGATTAAGCTGCGTATTATAAATCTCACCTAAAACCGCTGTATACATAAGTGAATTACCAAAAGAAATCATTGCATTCATTGGATTATCAGGAGGTCTTTTTACCCTTTCCTTAAACTCAAATTTATCCTGTGTTATTGTAGGAAAAGCATCATAATATATACTTCTAATATTCCCTTCAATACCCATAATTTCTGGAATATCATGTGCTATCAAAAGTTTATCTCTTAGTCTTTGGATCTTTTCTATATGTTTTTCAAGTTCGTCATGCTTAGATACATAATGCTTTAAATTTTTAATAATATTATAACTTGCTGAATAAAGTATTTCTCTGGCAATATATGCTCTTTTTTCATCATCAAGATAATGCTCTGCTTGCTTTATTATCATAAATCCTGAATTAAGCTTTTCTCTAGGATAAAATGTTCCTGAATAAAAACCATAATAATTAAAAACATGTGCCATTATCTTATTTTGAGCTAAAAAATTTAGTGCCTTTGTATTTATATCAATTTCACCATATAACATTAAATTTTCAACGTCGTTTACAGGAATAATTTTTCTATTTTCTTCTCCTTCAAAACATAATGTATTATCTTTCCTTTTAAGTCTACCGTTATTAAGTAAATAATAATCTCTTTTCACAATTTCACCACCTAACAAAAGCAAAGTTCGTAGTAACTGCACTTTTTACATTTTTTATTTTCTTCTACACAAGGAGGCATCTTTAATTTTTTAACATCTTGTATTTCAAGTATAATATCCCTTATCTTTTTCTCCATTTCCTCACTGTAAAGAATTGTTTGAGTTTTGTTACTTTGTGGAAAATGAATGATTCCTCTGTTGCATTCAATTCCTTTGTTTCTAAGATAGTAAATATAATAAAGTATCTGATACTTACTTGCTTCATCCTCAGCTTTACTCATCTTAATTTCATGTACTGTAAGATCTTTATCTATATAGTCTATCCTTATTGTTTCATCGATTAATAGTTCACTTCTTTTACTATCTAGACTTGTATCATGTACTTCTTTTCCTACTTCTACCCTTTCAGAATTATGCTCCATTGTTATTCCCCTTGTGTAAAACCATAATTTACGTTTGCAAACAAATAAATAATTTATCTCTACTCCTGTTGTTCTTAATTCTTTAGCTGGTATTTCCATAATTTCACCCCTTTCATATGTGATTATGGACAAGTTATGTTGTTTTTATTCAAAAAAATTAAAAAGGCAGTTTAATTTGCTGCCTTTAATTTAACAATCATATTTCAATTATAATGGTTGTTAACTATTCTATATTTCTTCTATATAAGGTAAAATTTTTATTTGCTTTAATTTGTTGATAATTAAAACAAAAATATTTTTGTATCTCTCATCGCCTTGCTTTCCGAATAATTACTAATATTTTCAAATTTTGCTTCATGTGAAAAATCATCCATTTTTATTAATATTTTTTTCTTATTATCATCTATTGATTCTTTTGTAAACAGATAACAATATCCATCTGGTAATTCATCAGTATATGAATTATAACAAGAATATTGAAAAAAGCTTCCTCTCTTACCAAAATAGTTTATCCTCATTAACAATAACTTTAAGAATTTCTCTTCGCTTTCATTATTAGTTTTAAAAGCTATTTTTACTGTGTCATTGTAATATATATACTCCCTAAATGCAACTGTAGGTTGAAAAGCTTTCCCATTTTCTTTTACTTTAGGTTCTTTTTGAATTTTTACAAAGCTATTATTTATACAAAAATATTGTGGTAAATTAAATAATATTTCTAAATCTCTAATTAATTCAAATTTTTCTAACGCCAAGTCTAATGAAAAAAATGTAATGCAAGCATTTATTAGAGCCATTTTTACTGAATAAGGTGAAGGAGAAATAAGAGTTTTAGCTGCTGGATTAGTGGCTTCACTTTTTCTTAAAGAAAATAATGATGTAGGTCTATATACTACTTCAAGCCACATGTTTACCCCCTCCTTTCATATCAATCATAACTTAACTTACTTCAATTTATATGGCTCATAATTATTTATAAGCTCAGCCATAATCTGTGTGAATTCTGACATATTATTAAATTGTTTAATCTCAATTATTTCTTTATTAATTAAATTTATGTTCTCGGCAACTTCTGTAATCTGTTCTATATAATTAGAATTTATCGGGCTTATTGTTGGTGCTGGTACAGTACTGGTTGAAATAGAAATAATACCTTTAAATGAAGTAATATGTGGATTTTGTGTATTTCTCAATGCACCTTCAGGTTTAACAAAAGTATATAATAAGGACTCCATAAAGGCCTTGTATCTATTTTTCCTTTCCTCATCACCGATAGGATATTCTCGAGTAATTTCATTATATCCTATTCTGTATATATCAAAATTGGATACTAAAGCATATATCCCAGAATTTGCAGGTCTATAAATTACATTTTGTCCCTGATTAGATGATTCATCACCAATCTGTTCTCCGGCATTGGGAACAAGTTTTACATGAAAATAAGTCTCAGTCTTTACTTTGTTGGGTAACCCAACTAGCCATCCAAACTCTGCACAGGATTTTCTAGGAAGGTTTTTATTATTATTTGTGATTAAAATCCCTTCCATGTCATCAATAATACATTTCTCAATAAGCATGTCTAATATTTCTTCATTTTTCTTATCTATTGTTATTTTCGTAAACTCATCATCTCCGCTTATTCTGTTAGCATTAAAAACCTTACATTTTTCACAAAGTGGAAGTCCTTTTTCTTTAGCAATATTATATAAATGTCTAGCTTGTATATGCTTCACCATATCTCCACTTACGGCATTAACAGTATATATTTTCCCATTTTCATCAACTATAGTCACTTGCCTTGTTAATGTTTGGTTTCCTTCACCACCTTCATTATTTAATGAATGAAGATTTAACCCTAACTCACCATTAATCGAAATTGAAGCTATTGTTTTTTGAACCATATAATTAACCTCCCCACATAAATCATTCATTTGATACATCCTCTATTTCACTATCTTCTTTACCGTCCTTTTTTCTGTCTAAGGAATAACCATATGCACACAACATTTTTCCGATAAGTGATGAATCTTCAAATTCATCAATCAATTTTACTATGTCTTCTAAATCTTGCTGCTTTATTGTTGTTCTGCGTATTCCTTTATTTTTCTCTGCATATCTAGCAGTTTCTTGATTATACGAAACAATAAATTCAGATAGATATGTAATTAATTCATCCTTATATGCTGATTTTCTTATTAGATTTTGAGCTAATCCATATTTTATATCAAAATTCTGTTTACCATGAGATTTAGCATATTGTTCTGATATGGTTGAAGCTCTTATTGCCTTAGCAATATTTTTAAAACCTTCATTTTCAAAAATATCACTAAATTTTTTATCATATTTCATTAGAAACACCTCCATATTCTTTTGAGTAAAAGGTTTAACAAAATAATTTTCCTTTGATATCTGCTGCATTAAAAATGATGAATAAGCTGAAACATAGTTAAAGAAATAGTTTATGTCAGCTGTTGTTAAAAACATTCTGTAATCCTGAAGCAGTGGTATAATACTTCCTGTCTCATCCTGTTTGTTTAAGGAAATTTTTATATTGTTTATTATATTTAAATGTTCATCAATAATACTTAACCAATCATCCGCATCCTTAGAAGATTCTAACTCGATAAAGCCAGGTAACTCTAAATATGAGATATTTACTGGCGAACTGGCATTACCCATATTTTTAAAATAAACTGAATAAAGACCTTTTACCTCGTCTTTTGGTCTATATTTTCTCCTGTAAGCACTTGCTTTTTCCACTACAGAGCTATGGTATTTTATTAATTGCTTTGTTATAAGTAGTATTGAATTAATATCTAGTTTTATTGATGTATATCCTTTTAGATTAGTTTTGAATTCATTAAATATTGCTTTTTTCTTTTCTATATCCCAGTTAAATTTATTAACATCAAAAACATATATTTTATTATCAGAATCCTTACTTGATACTTTTACTTGTTTCATTATCATGCTATTATAACTGCCTAGAATCTTCATACATTCATTTAACCAAAAACCATCCTTAGCTTTTGGTGTAATTCCATTCGCCTTACTGGAATGTGCTCCTTTGACCATTGAAGGATTATATAATTGTAAGCTGGCTGCCTCTTTTATATCTACTAGCACTTTATTCTTTTTATATTGATTTAATTTCTTTTTAATAATATCCCTGTTTTCATCAGGTGTTTTATATAGTTCCAAAATGCAATCCACTAATACTTTGAAATTTTCTTTATTTCTAAACAAATTTATGTATATATTTTTATACGTATCAATAGCCTTAAGAATACTTACACTCATTATTACATCCCAATCATTTCTAGGCTTATCTTCATATTCTTTTATCTTTTTATCAAATTGATTTAGAGTACTCTCTGTTTCTGGGTTTTCTTTTTTTCTTGCTTCATTTTTTTGCTGATTGATACTTTTAACAAATTCACTATATTTCTTATTTCTTATCTTTTCTTCTTCAATGTCAATATAGTTTGTTATTTCTTTTTCAATATTATCATTATCTAATATGTCTTTATCTTTTTGTTTCTCTTTTTTCTCTTTTGTTTTTAAATAAGGAAATATATCAAAATAAGTTATTTCTACTCGTTGTGGATTATTTACAGTAATTTCATAATACATTCCCTTATCCTCTATAAATACTTTACTTTCACTTGAATTTATTTTAGTTAATAATTCTGCTAGCCCATAAGTTTCTAATGTATTAGAGTAAGTTCCACTATCTTTCAGAACATAATATTTCTCATCTACCATTCTTTTTTATCACCTCTCTTTAAAATCAAATGATTTTTGGTCGCATATTCTGAGTATCCTTGAAGATATAAAATAAAGCAGTGCTTCAAAATTTGACTTAATTTTTGAAAATGAAATAACATCTTCATTTCTAAATTCACATTTATCAAAACTAAATAATATTTCATCACTAAAATCTATTTTTTTCACTATTGAAGGACAATACTTTTTCAAAAGTTTCTCTATTAACTCTCTACCATCTTTAATAATCTTATATTTTTCAGACGAAAAATTGTATATAGAATGATGTTTTACAATGGTATTTAAGATAACTTTTCCTATTTCTTCGCCTTCTTCAAAAATCTGCTCAACTAAGGCAAATCCAACAATTGCTCCTATTCCTGCATGATTAGGTAGCTGTATCTTTTTATCATACTCTGGATTAAAATCAGTATGTGCTAAAATTTCTCCAGTATTATATTTGTTATTTTTACTTTGATAACTTCTTACTGCTGCTTGCCATTTTTCATTTAGTTTCCCATAGTCATGTATTATGATTATAAATTTAATTATTTCATCAATATTAAAATCAACTTTATATTTTTGTTCTATCTTTTTTGATATATAGCTTATTTCATCTTTAAAATATTCCTCGTATACCTTAATCATGAGTTCAATATGTTCAATATAAGTATCTTTAGTTATAATAAAATTCTTTTTATTATCATTTTTCACTAACTTATAGGATTGTTTTTCTCCTATTCCCTGAAAATTCAGTCCTATTTCTTCGTCATAAAAGACATATTTAGAATTAAGTATTAGTATATTCTCATTTTTTAATCTTATATCATTTACCCCTACAGATATATAACTATACTTACCCCAAAAATCATCATCAAAATTTGATTCTACAATAACTTTAATAATCCAATCATCATCATATTCTTTCTCAATATCTTTAAGCTTAGAAAGTAATGAATAGCGATTAATTGAAATCATCTCATATATATATGGATCACTTATTTCATTAGTATTAGATGATATTAGAACATTTACTGAATCTATCTGCCTGATTAATCTACTTGCATAGCTTCTTTCTGGCTTTAACCAGCAGCTGATTATTTCTTCAAATCTATTTATTTGATTTTCATTAATAGAGTTAAATTCTTTTAGTTCCTTTTTCATCAATATATCATTTATTAATTCCTGACTCTTAAAATAATCCAAATTTTGTCTTTCTCCTAATCTCATCAAATTGTTATATGTATCCATGCACAATTCAAAATCATAGGGTAAATATGAATTATTTTTCTCTTCACCATTATTTTTAATATTTTTAACATCATATACAAAGATTAATCCCTTTTCTATTACTCCATTTTCTCCACCATAACGCACACATCTACCTATCCTTTGAAGAAAAGAGTTAATTGGTGAAATTTCTGTATGCATAACTTCACAACTGATATCAATTCCAACTTCAATAACCTGAGTTGCAACTAGAATTGCATTTTCATTACTATTTTTACTAAAATATTTTTTTATAAGCTCTTCTTTTTCTCTCCTATCCTGTGAAAAAAATTGTGAATGAATACATGTTAATTGAGTATTTTTCAACAACTGATTTTTTTCCTTTTCCTTTTTAAGATTCAAATATACTTCTTTACAACTATCAACTGTATTACAAATAATTATTGACTTTTTTTTATGCTCTTTAACTATATTCTCTATATTTATTGCTTCTTTTTTAACTATAACATTCCTGATTTTATTCACTTGACTTCCAATATTAGTTATCTCTTCTGGGCTAATAAAAATTTTTTCAGCATTTAATTTCTTACTATAGTTATCAAGTAGCTCATCTGAAAGTGTTGCTGTCATTAAACAAAATGGAGTTATATCACTTATTTTGTTTAGTATATTGTATAGTGTAGATAATGCCCGTCCTACTTCTAATAAATGAAATTCATCAAAAACTAAATACGAAGTGAAAATCACTCCTGGATTTATATTACCTTGATTTATAGATAAGGAAAGTGGTATTGATAATAAAGAACTAAGACTTTGATCAATTGTAGTAAATATTATATCTCCTTCAAGCAAATAAGGATCTTGATTATTCTCTCCTGTTTGTATAGTAACCTTTGGCTTTCTTTTGAAAATGCTATCTATTCTGTTTATTTTTTCATTTACTTCACTATATAAACTATTAGCTAATACTCTTAATGGCAAACTATATATTAATTTTCGTGGGAAATTAATCCCTTTATAGCATGAGTATAAATATGGCATTATGCTCGCCCATGTCTTTCCAGATCCTGTTGGGGCCTGCATAATGACATTTTTATTATTTAATAATTTCTCTGCAATACTAATTTGAAATTTATATGGATAAAACCCTGTAATAATTTTAAAAAAATCTTTATATTCCTGTAAATTTAACCCACAATCTGTAGTTTTAAGATCCATCTTTATATGCACCTCTATTTAAGCAATTATTTAATTTATTATATTTAATATGTATTTATTATCTCCACCATACCACACCCCATGCTATTTTTACTTCCATACCCTGCATCATATCCCATTAAAATTAACTCCTCGCTTCCACTAACTTCAAAAGTTGCCATATAGCCTTTGATAAAACTGTTCTTAATATTGATTCTCTTCCCTCTTTTATACTTATCTTTATCTAACATATTGATATCTAAATTCAAATTTTTAGGAAGACTTTTATATAATGCAAAATATTTCTTTATAAGATTGTTTTTTAAATTCTCTTTAAATTTTTCATTATCTATTGATAAAAATATCTGTTTAAATTCACCATTGATAATTTCACCTGAATTTACCACAATAGGTGAAAGACTTTTAAAAATTGTTCTTTCTTTTAACTTTATCTGTTCTAGAACTTCTACATTTTCTACCAAAAACTCAACTCCACCAATATTAATTTTTTCTTCATTCAAAAGTGCTTGGGCAAAATATAATATAAATTCATTTATAGGCGAACTTACATACCAATTTACACAATCTAAAAATGTAACATAAGTACCATCTATCTTATACCTCTCACAAAACAATTGTGAAAAAGTAAAAAGTTTAAATTTTTTCCCTGATGCTTCAAACCCTTCTTCATGAAGCATTTTTGCAAAATTTTTGTTACCTTTATTTAAAAAACTATAACACAGTGATGATAAATAATAGTTATAGTTAATATTCATCGCTTTATTCTTTATTGGTTTTATCGTAATTCTCAATCTCATAATACCCACCTTTGTAATATTTCTGTAATATTATATATTAGACATTCATTAACAAAATCCTTCATAATTTTAACTAAAATGTAAATTTTATCATAACTTTCATTTTAGCTACTCATAATTCAGATTAATACCCCTAATCATATATTTTTATACAGCAATTTACATTTATTATTAATTTTAGTTATAAAAAATCTCAGTTATTTATGTCAATAATAAATAACTGAGATTTTTTAAATCACTCCCTAGTACTTGCAACTTCTAGCAAATTAGTGTCTTCCTGAGTATCTTTGTTCATATTCTTAAATGCAACGGACATCATTAATTTTATTCTGTTCAGCTGGTTAACCTGACTTGCTCCTGGGTCATAGTCAACTGCTGAGATATTAGCCTTTGAATATCTACGTTTAAGTTCCTTAATCATGCCCTTTCCACAGACATGATTAGGCAGACATGCAAAGGGCTGTAAACATAAAATATTTGGAACACCGCTTTCAATAAGTTCAAGCATTTCTGCTGTTAAGAACCATCCCTCTCCAGTCTGATTACCTATA
The DNA here is from genome assembly GCF_000601455.1 of Fervidicella metallireducens AeB. Classification (GTDB taxonomy): domain Bacteria; phylum Bacillota; class Clostridia; order Clostridiales; family Caloramatoraceae; genus Fervidicella; species Fervidicella metallireducens. The sequence goes on along the minus strand of NZ_AZQP01000005.1, from coordinate 72,826 downwards.
GATAATATATCTGAAGCCATTTCTGCCAGATGCTCAATTGATTTTGGTGCTTCAAATCTTTTACTTGATGCAAGGGCCTTTTTCATCTCTTTTCTGTAAAACTCAATTACCTTTATAGCCAGTTTTCCAAATATCTGTGACCTTTTGCTTCCTGATAAGTGAGTATATTTAAAATCTGCATCATATGCACTATACAATAAAAAGTCTGTTAAATCAGGAACAACTGCCTCTGCTCCCTCTTCCTCAATAATTTTTACAACATCATTATTTGCCATAGGATGAAATTTAACCAGTATTTCACCAACAACTCCAACCCTCGGCTTTTTAATATCTTTTATCTCGATGTTGTCAAAATCAGAAACTATTTGCCATATATTTCTGTTAAATTCATTTAACTTTCCATTTCTTATAGATTCTTTACACTTTTGTACCCATTTTTCATGAAGCATATTTGTTGAACCCGGTATCTTTTCATATGGTCTTACCCTGTAGACAACTCTCATAAATAGATCCCCATAAATTAAAGCCATTAACGCCCTGTTTAACAGTGGCATGGTTACTTTAAAACCTGGATTTTTCTCAAGTCCAACAGCATTTAATGATATTACTGGTATCTTTTCAAATCCAGCATCCTTTAAAGCTTTTCTTAAGAAACCTATATAATTTGTTGCCCTGCATCCTCCCCCAGTCTGGGAAATCATTACCGAAACATTATTTAAATCATACTTTCCTGATTTTAAAGCAGCAATTATTTGTCCAATAACAATAATGGATGGATAGCAGGCGTCATTATTTACATACTTCAGTCCTTCTTCTATACAGCTTCTGTCAGTAGAACCAAGTACCTCGAAATTGTATCCTGAAACGCTGAAGGCTTCCTGCAATAATTCAAAATGTATAGGAGACATCTGTGGTGCAAGGATTGTATGTGCTTTTTTCATTTCCTTTGTAAAAATTATTCTCTCACTATTTTCCCCTGTTTTCCTTGGCTTAAATCCTAAATTATCCCTTTCCTCAAGGGCAGCCTTTAATGAACGGAGACGAATTTTTACAGCTCCTAGATTATTCCCTTCATCTATCTTTAAAACAGTATATATTTTTTCATATGCTGCCAATATCTCATTTACCTGATCAGTTGTTACAGCATCAAGGCCGCAACCAAAGGAATTTAGTTGTATCAGCTCAAGATTATGCTGCTTAGCCACAAAGGATGCTGCTGCATAAAGTCTTGAATGGTAAACCCACTGATCCACAACCCTTAAAGGCCTTTCAACCTCACCGAGATGTGCCACAGAATCCTCAGTTAGCACAGCCATATCTAAAGAGGTTATTAAATCAGGAATACCATGATTAATCTCTGGATCAACATGGTAGGGGCGTCCTGCAAGAACAATTCCTCTTTTTCCTGTCCTTTCAAGGTAATCTAAAACCTCCTCACCCTTTTTTCTTATATCATCCCTGTATTTCTCCTGTTCAGCCCAAGCCTTTTCAGCTGCAGACACAATCTCACTTTGTGGAATATTAAAAACCTGAAATTCTTCAACCAGTCTCTTTATTAATCTCTTTTTATCATCTATTGGTAAAAAGGGATTTAAAAATTTAATATTTCGTTCCTTCAACTCATCTACATTGTTCTTAATAACCTCCGGATAAGAAGTTACAATAGGACAGTTGTAGTGATTATTAGCCTCTTCCTGTTCTTTCCTTTCAAAAGGAATACATGGATAAAATATAAAATCAACCTTCTTATTAATCAAATTCATTATATGTCCATGAACAATCTTTGCAGGATAGCAAGCAGTATCTGAAGGAATAGTGTCTATACCCATTTCATAAATTCTCTTTGTTGATCTATCTGAGATTTCAACTCTAAATCCTAATTCATTAAAGAAAGTAAACCAAAGGGGATAATTCTCGTAAATATTAAGAACCCTTGGGATACCAACAATACCCCTCTTGGCATCCTCTTTTCTTAAAGGTTTATATAAAAATGCTCTTTTATATTTAAAATCAAAAAGATTCGGCACGTCCTTAGTTTTTAAATCTATTCCTAAAGCCCTCTCACATCTGTTTCCAGAAATAAATTTTCTTTCTCCATCAAAATTGGTAACGGTTAAAAGACAGTTGTTTCCGCACAAACCACATCTTCTGATATCCTGATTAAATTCAAATTCATCTAATTTTTCAATGTTTATAATGCTGCTCTTTTTTGCTTTGTCACATTTATCCCTTGCTATCAGTGCTGCTCCAAATGCTCCCATTAATCCTGCTATATCTGGTCTTACAGCTTCTCTGCCAGAGATAATCTCAAAACTTCTTAAAACTGCATCATTATTAAATGTCCCGCCTTGAACTATTATTTTTTCTCCAAGTTCCTTTGGATCCTTTATTTTAATTACCTTATATAAGGCGTTCTTTATAACCGAATAGGAAAGCCCTGCAGATATATCCCCAACAGTTGCACCTTCCTTCTGTGCCTGTTTAACCTTAGAATTCATAAACACTGTACATCTTGAACCCAAATCAACAGGCTGTTTTGCAAATAACGCCTCCCTTGCAAAATCTTCAACTCCAAAATTCAGTGATTTTGCAAAGGTTTCAATAAAAGAACCACAACCTGAAGAACATGCTTCATTTAAAAGTATGTTATCAATTACACCATTTTTTATTCTCAGGCATTTCATATCCTGACCGCCAATATCCAGTATAAAATCAACACCCTTTAGGAAAAACTCAGCTGCTTTGTAATGAGCAACAGTTTCAATTTCTCCAATATCTATAAAAAGACCTGCCTTTAATAATTCTTCTCCATAACCTGTTACTGCTGAGTTTTTAATTACTGCATCCTTAGGCAGTTTACTGTATAAATCCTTCAATATTTTTATAGTTGATTTTAAAGGACTTCCCCCATTACTTCCATAATATGAGTATAGAAGTTGTCCATCTTCATCTATTAAAACCGCCTTTGTTGTTGTAGAACCTGCATCTATTCCAAGATAACAATCACCACTATATGTCGATAAATCTCTGCGTTTTACTGAATTTTTCCCATGTCTTTCTTTAAAACTTATATACTCATCTTCACTCTCAAATAATGGCCCTAAAAGCTCCACTTCATCTGAAACTTCATTTTTACTATTTATCAATTTATTTTCTAAAACCTCAAATTTAGTTTCTTTCCCTGATACTGAAGAAATAGCTGCACCTATTGCAACGAATAACTGAGAATTCTCAGGAAAAATAACCTCGTCTTCCCTTAAATTTAAAGTCTCAATAAATCTTTGTCTTAACTCTGATAGGAAATATAATGGACCACCTAAAAAAGCCACTTTACCTTTTATTGGTTTACCACAGGCAAGTCCTCCAATAGTCTGATTAACAACAGCCTGAAAAACAGATGCTGCTATATCTTCCTTTCTTGCTCCTTGATTTAGCAAAGGCTGAATGTCTGTCTTTGCAAAAACTCCGCATCTTGATGCAATAGGATAAATAACCTCATGTTTCTTTGCTAGTTCATTTAAACCCATTGCATCTGTCTGAAGAAGTACAGCCATCTGATCAATAAATGCTCCAGTTCCTCCTGCACAGGTACCATTCATTCTTTGATCGATAGTCCCATCAAAATAAGTTATTTTTGCATCTTCACCACCAAGTTCAATTGCAACATCAGTTTCCTTTGCCAAAGTTTCTATGGTTTTTGTACATGCCACTACCTCCTGAATAAATGGTACTCCAAGCCACTTTGACACTGATAAACCACCTGAACCTGTGACCATCATCGTTATGTTTTCATAGGGAAAATTTTCCTTTGCTTCACAGAGCATCCGACTTAAAGTATTCTTTATGTCCGAATAGTGTCTTTGGTATCTGCTATATTTAATATTATAGTTACTGTCTATAACAACAAGTTTTATAGTTGTTGAGCCAACGTCTAATCCACAGTATATTTTTTTGTGCATATAAAGACCTACTTTCTTAATAATGTAGTTTTATACTTTAAGCTTATTCCAATAGATTAATTTTAGTACAAGTCTGTTTATGTAACAACTTTTCAAAATAAAGGAAACAACAACATTAAAGCTTATTTTATATTTTTATCCTAAATTATATCCATTTATCTTATTTACGCTTTATTTAAATTAACTTTCCTTCAATTCTTGTATAAAAAATTTTAAAAACACCGAGGAACAAACTTCATCGGTGTTTTTTGTAAGGTTTATTTCTTTTTTGATTTTCCTTTAGATGAGGTAAAAATATCCTCCATAGTTATCTTATACTTTTTTCTTCTACTGTTCTGTCTTGATGAAAAGGGTTTTTTGCCTCTGCTGCTATCCAATTCATAACTTGCTTCTTCAAACTTAAATTCATCTTCAATAACCCTTTTTTCAAGTTTTTTGTTTATTCCCTTCTCAATTAAATCTAAATATTTCTTATCCTTTGGAGTACACAAAGTTATTGCTTTTCCTGTCTCACCTGCACGTCCTGTTCTTCCAATTCTATGGATATATGTCTCAACATCATGTGGAATATCATAACTGAAAACATGTGAAACACCTTCTATATCCAGTCCCCTTGCAGCAATATCAGTTGCAACAAGATATTGTATTTTTGCTTCTCTGAATTTTTTCATAACCTGTGAGCGTTTATTCTGAGAAAGATCTCCATGAATCTCATCAGTGAGATATCCCCTTGAAATCATCTTTTCATTTAACTCTTGTGCTGTTGTTTTTGTTCCACAGAATATTATGGCAAGGTATGGATTATACTCCTCTAATAAATCAAAAAAAGCCTTTTCTTTGTTTCGCTCTGAAGTTTCAACAATAGTCTGTTCAATCTCTTCCAATGTAACTGTTTTAGTTTTTATCCTTATTTCTTCTGGTTTTCTCATATATTTTGAGCATATTGAGCGAATTCCCTTTGGGATTGTTGCAGAAAAAAGCATTGTCTGCTTTAGCTTAGGTGTCGCTTGTATAATAATTTCCACTTCCTCCATAAATCCCATTTGAAGTATAGTATCAGCTTCATCTATTACAAGGGTATTTAAGCCTCCAAAATTAAGGGTTCTTCTCTTTAGATGATCTAATATTCTTCCTGGGGTTCCAACTACTATATGTACATTACCATCAAGTTTTTTAAGCTGTCTGTCAACATCCTGACCACCAAAAACAGAAAGCACCTTTGCGTCATTTACAGTTGATAGTTTTTTTGCTTCTTCTGCTATCTGCATTGCCAATTCCCTTGTAGGAGATATAATCAATGCCTGAACATAAGGAAGTTTTGGGTTTATTTTCTGAATTATAGGAAGCAAAAATGCAAGGGTTTTTCCTGTTCCTGTCTGTGCCTCTCCAATTACATCCTTTCCCTTTAAAATAAGGGGAATAGTCTGCTCCTGAATTGGCATAGGTTTAGTTATTCCATTTTTCTTCAATATGTCTGTTAAATTTTCCTTTATACCTAACTGTAAAAAGTTATCTGCCATTATTTAACCGCCCTTCTTTTCAGTATATATTGCTTAATATTATTATCTCTTATAATCTATGTTTAAATCACTTCTTTAAATTATGTCATCACAACTTTTAAAGTGTATACCAAAATTTACTTAAAATCAATATAAATTTTCATGTAAAAAGCAGCTGAATAGCTGCTTTAAACTTAAATTTATTCTATACACAATCACCAGATATAACATAGACCTATAGTTTCAGGCCCAAGATGAGAACCAATTACTGGTCCTACCTCATATATTGTAACTTCAGCATCTTTAAATTTTTCCTCTAAAATAGCCTTAACCCTGTTTGCTTCTTCCATGTTTAATACCTGACCAATGCTTATTTTCTTTACATCATCTGGTATCTTTGAAATCATCATTTCAATGGCCTTATTTTTTCCCCTTACCTTTTCAACAGGAATCAACAGCCCATCTACAAGTCCAATTATGGGTTTTATGTTTAAAAGAGTACCAACAAGAGCCTTTGCCCCTGAAAGCCTTCCTCCTCTTTTCATATATTCAAGACTTCCAACTGTTAAGTGAATTCCCATCCTTGTTTTTTGATCTTCAATTGCCTTAATTATTTCTTCCCTTGTTTTTCCTTCCTTTGCAAGGTCAACAGCAATTTCAGCTAAAAATCTATGCACTGCAACTGCACTCTCAGAATCAATCACTGTAATTTTATCTGGTGCCACCATTTCTGCTGCCAGTTTAGCACAATTATATGTTCCGCTAAGTTTAGATGAAAAGGTTAAAGTTATAACTTCCTCTCCATTATCAACTGCATCCTGAAATACTTTAACAAATGCTCCAACTGGAGGTTGAGAAGTTACGGGGAAATCTGTAGAGTTTTTCAGCTTGTTATAAAATTCCTCAAACTCACCGGGAAATCCTTCATCTTTAGTTACTCCGCCAAATTCTACCTTCAATTGAACTACATCTATATTATTTTCTGATACATATTCTTTTGTAAAATACGCTGTACTATCCACAACGACTCTTATCTTAGCCACATTATCCCCCCTTAATTAAAGTATATTTCTTATCAATTGGTATTATTATCTGGTACAAAATTCATCTTCACTTATTGCTGTTAGACATTTTTATTGCCTTCTCTGTGCAGCTCTCCATTGCTGATATTATTGTACCTCTGAAATTATTCTTTTCTAAAGTATATATAGCTTCTATAGTAGTCCCTCCAGGTGAGCAGACACTATCCTTTAATTCCCCTGGATGTTTTCCTGTTTCTAAAACCATCTTGGCTGCACCTAATACTGCCTGTGCTGCTAGCTTGTACGCTTTTTCCCTAGGTATTCCCCTAAGTACTCCTCCATCAGCTAGTGCTTCAATAAACATATATACATATGCTGGTGAAGAACCACTTATAGAAGGTATTGCGTCCATAAGCCTTTCTTCAATTATTTCTGTTTTTCCGAAGCTTTCAAATATCTTTACTATGGTAGCAAGTTCTTCACTTGAAACAATGTAATTTCCACAGATAGCACTCATTGCTTCTCCAACAAGTGCTGGAGTATTTGGCATTGTTCTAACTATTTTAATATCCCTTTCAAAATAACTCTCCATAGTTTCTATTGTTATTCCTGCAGCAATGGAAACAATAATAACATCTTTTTTAACACTATTTTTTATCTGGCAAATTATTTCCTTATATTTATTGGGTTTTACAGCTAGAAAAAGTATATCTGAAAAATCCGCTACCTCCAGATTATTGTTTGTTGTTCTGACTTCATACTTATCTCTGACAAAGTCTAAAGATTTATTACTAGGATTACTAGCCATTATATTTTCAGGTGAAACAAGCTTTGAATTAACTATACCTCCTATTATTGCCTTTGCCATATTGCCGCAGCCTATAAATCCTATGTTTTTATCCATTTAATATCCTCCCATCGCTTCACCAAAAAAGGAGCATTCCATGCTCCATAAAATATGCAAAAAATTTGTTTACAAATATTATATATTAATTAGGTAGATAATTAAAGTCATTAATTACTTTAAAGCAGATGTAATAGTTTCCTTTATTTTATCTGGTAATTCATTTAATTCTTCCTTTGATAGCCCACTTGTATAAACAGGAGGATGAATAATCAGTTCAACCTCGGCTGGTTTTATTTTATTTTTGTTAGCTTCAAATATCTTGTATGTACCCTTTATTGTAAATGGTACTATTGTGGTTCCTGCCTTGGTTGCCAGTTTTAAGCTTCCAGGCTTAAACTCACCTATTTTATCCCCTTTGCTTCTGGTTCCCTCTGGGAAAATTACCATGGACTGACCTTCTTTTATATATTCTACACCCTGACTTATTGCCTTTAATGATTGCCTTGGGTCTTTTCTATCTATAAATACACATCTCATATATTTCATCCAGTCCCTTACTATAGGAAGCTTCATTATTTCGATTTTTGCAATATAAGCTATTGGTTTATCTATATAGCCTAGAAGCAGAGGAATATCAAAATTGCCCTGATGATTTCCAATAAATACAACCGTTTCATCCTTTGGTATATTTTCATATCCTGTTACCCTAACCTTAGAGCCAGTACAGTCAATCATTTTTTTCCCAAAATTATGGGCAACCCTATGAACTAATTCATATTTTTCATGAATTTTATTTTCTTTCTCGTATTTTTTAACCCTGATTAATGAAGGTATAGTTCCAATCAGAAGGAACAATAAATAAATGGCAACACTTATAGTCCTTATCATAATTCACCTCAAAACAATGATTTGAAAATATTATACTACATAAACGTTGTTGGTAGAAGTTTTTTTAAACAATAACAATAATTTCATTAGGTACTTTCAATCCTTGCTTAAATATAATTTATGCAAGGAATTTTAATTATATCATTATATTAATCCTGCTTTAAAAGGAATTAACGCGGATATCCTGTATTTTCTCCGCGTTAATAAGTATTTTTATCAGAATTGAAGCAATGGAGTTATTATACCAATAATTCCACCTAAAAGAGCACCAAGCCATGTTATTGCCCTTAATTCCTTGCTTGCTATGTCAAGTATTAATTTTTCAGCAAACTCAACATCAAAACTATTTATTCTATCCTCAACTATCTTTGGGATGTCTAAAAGCTCAATGATATCCGTTGATTTTTTATTTATTAAACTAAAAACGTTGTCCCTTAATACATTAACTAATCGATTTCCTATTGGTGTTTCCAATTTTTCAAAAACTATTGCTGATGGCTTGTTCAACAATACGTTAATACCCTTTTCAGTCAGATTTTTTATCTCTATGCCAGTTTTTTCTGAATTAATTACTTCTATAACTTTTCTATCAATAATTTCAGAAACAGCTCCCTTTATAACTACATCCTTTTCCCTGATTTTATCTTCTATTGAGTTAATTAACATTACTCGCATACTCTTATCATTTAAATAATTAACTATGAAATTTTTAATTTCACTTACAACCTGTGATTTCGTTTCGTATGGTATTGAAGAAACAACATCACAAATTTTTTTATTTAATAATTTGTCCATTGAATTTATAAGCATAACTGAAATATTTTTCTGATTTTCCTCTTTAGCTAAGTAATTCTCTGCAAAAACAAGAATCTTGCTGGCTATCATCTCAGGATTCATAAACATCGAAATCATTTTGCCAAAGTTAAGTTCAATAAGATTTATTACTGCATTTTTAAACTTTAGCTGGCTTTCTTCCTGATTCATTATATCTTTTATTGCCTCAGTTATCTCACCACTATGATTATATATGTATACCTTTGCAGTGTTTATAACTACAGATGGTATTACTTCGTTTATGTTTCTTTCATCTAATTCCAAATCCTTTACTTTATCAAGTATAACCATTTCAATTTTTTCACTCAGGTTACCTGATGATGTCGTTTCACCTATAAAATCTGATATTTTATCTTTTAAATGACTTAACTTATCACCTTTTAAAAATTCATCATATGAATTCTCAAAGCTTCCCTTTAGATTTTCTGACAGCAATCTTTGGAATTCTTCTTTTTTTAATAAATTATAGATATAATCTGATGTTTTATCATTAACTAAAGCCCTTATTTTTTCGTAGTCATCCCCTGAAACCTTTTTAAGCTGTTCTTCAATGGTAAGGTTGCTTTCCTTTATACTTGCAATTTTTTCATGTATCCATACCCTTATATGTTTGTTTACGCCTTCACTTTGTAGTGCCTCAGCAAGCATATCTGAAGATAATAAATGGGTTCCTACTGTTTCACCAACACTCCTTGCTATCCTGAATCTCTCCTTTGGTATAAGCCCAGGAGTAAATGGAATTTTAATACCAAATATCCTCTTTTCCTCATAAGGTCTAAAAAGCATTTTAATAGCCAGCCAATTTGTTATATATCCAATTACTGCACCAATAACTACAGGAACTAAAAACTTCATTCTATTCACCCCTCTTTTATTCCTACTTATATAATTATACGACCAATTCCCTTTTTTTCAACAAAAAACTTGTGCAGCATTTTCCTGCTGCACAAGTTTTTTGTTTTTATTCTTGGATTGCGTCGAAAGGACAAGTATTTTTCAAGCAATTGTAACACAACACACATTTATTTTCATCTATGACCGCTTTCCCATTCTCAATTCTTATAGCCTTAAACATACATGCCTTTAAACAGATTTTGCATCCCCTGCAGTTTTCATTAATCCTGACCATATTTCTTCCCCCTTCGAAATTCTTAAAACAATTATACATCAAAGAGGGACAGTCAACAATTGTCTGCTTATTACCTTTAAAAAACAAGCCGATTAATTTTCCTGTTTGTCTTCTATTAAAACTGCTGTTCCTGAAGCAGTTACCATTAACATGCTTCCATGTTGACCTAAAACTTCATAATCAAGATCTACCCCAATAACTGCATTTGCTCCCATTTTCCATGCCCTTTTTTCCATTTCTTCAAGTGCTCTATCCCGAGCCCGTATCAGTTCCTCTTCATAGGTTCCTGATCTTCCACCGAAGAAATCGGATATCCCTGCAAGAAAATCCTTTACAAAATTAACACCTGCTATGATTTCACCACACACAATTCCTTTGTATTCAACTATTCTCTTTCCCTCAATATAAGGAGTTGTGGTAATTATCACAATATCCCTCCCAAAAAATCACCTTAACATATATATATTTATTAAGATAATCTTTCATTCGTAACTGGAGGTTAATTCTCGTATGCCTTTGTTTTTATGTTTTTAGCTAATGAAATCTCTCCCCTGTTCTGAAGTTTCATATATACATAAAAAGGTATTCCTACAAGCATTAATATAAAACCATACATTACAACCTCTGCACCTGTGCCATAGATTGCATAAATTGAATATGCAAATCCCAAGAGGGATATAAATGAATTTTTTATAAAGTTTCCTAAATTAAATCTATCATCATGTTTTACCAACAGAATAATTTCAGCTGCTGTTGTGAAAGTATATGCTGGAAGTACTGCAAGAGTTGCCAGTAAAAGCATAAAGTTAAAAGCTGATGTTAAACTTCCAACGTAATTCATAACAAGTAATATGTTAGCAGCAACTCCACTGATAATCAGTGAAGCATGGGGCGTATTGTATTTTGGATGAAGTTTTGCAAATATCTCTGGGAAAAGCTTGTCTTCACCAGCTGCAAATGCTCCTCTTGCTGCTGTTAAAATCCAGCCTGAAGTAGCACCAAGTGTAGATATTATAGCTCCAAGGGCAATTATTGTTCCCCCCCAGTGGGAGCCTGTTAAATTGTTTATTATATCAGCAAGAGGTGCAGTTGAGTTAGCAAGGTCTCCCTGAGACATACCACCCATTGCAAGTACACTTATTAATATATATATAATTGCTGTTATTAACGTTCCATAGATTGTACTTAACTTTATGTTTCTTTCTGGATTTTTAATCTCCCCAGCTGGAACAGTTGCACTTTCTAAGCCTATGAATGCCCAAAGAGTTATAGCTATTGCTGCTGGCAGGGTATCCATTCCTGAAACCTTATCACTTGCAACAGTGTTTAAATAATCTGGATTAAAATTCCACGCTGCTATTCCTGCAAATATTATAAGTGGTAGAATCTTAAGAACTGTTGTTATGATACTAACGATACCAGCTTCTTTAGCACCCTTGATATTTATAAAGGTAAAGAACCATAGTATTCCAGATGAAACTATAAAGGCCAATAATCTGTTGTTTCCTAGTTCAGGAATGAAGTAATTTAAATAACTCATAAAGCCAGTAATTATTGCTGCATTTCCTGCCCATGCACCAACCCAGTAAGTCCAAGCAATTAAAAATGCTGGAAACTCGCCAAAAGCTTCCTTTGTATATACAATTGGCCCTCCAGTTTTGGGATAAGCTGCACCTAATTTTGCAAAGCTTAATGCAAGTAACATTGAGCCTACTGCAGTAATTATCCATGCTAATATCGTTGTTTTTGGATTTGAAACTGAAGCAAGTCCCTGTGGTGCCATAAATATTCCTGAACCAATCATATTTCCAACAACTATTGCAGTCGCTGCAAATAATCCTATTTCCCTTTTTAAGCCATGTGAGATGTTATCTTTCTCCATTTCTTTTTTTTCCATTGTAAATTGCCCCTTTCAATACTAATTCTAATTTTTATTCTGTTGTTTAGTAATTGTTAATGTCTCTAATGAAAATTAACCTTTTCAAAAAACAACAAGGACAATTATACATTTAATTTTATATATATGCAATACTTTTTTGCTATTACTAATATTTCCTCTGATTTCTCGATTATTTCTATATATTTACTTAAATAGAATATTATAAATATACATCCACTGCATAAGATGACATTTATTTTCCATATAGAAATCTAAAATATTAAAAGCCAGCATAATGCCGGCTTAGATTGTTAAAACACATTATTTTATATATGCTTTTACTATCTCTCCAAAATATAAAACATGGTAATTGCCCTGTGGATAAGCTTTATCCTTTATTTCCTGACATACATTTTTCTCATCCATTGGCTGTTTGTAAACTATCTTACACTCTAAATGCAGGTCACATTGGTCTAAAACAGGAGTATTTACAACATCCCCAGCCTTGATTTTAAGGTCACATTCCTTTATTTTATCTAAATCTCTACCTGATTTTGTTCCACAAAAACCTAACTCCTCCTTCAATTGACCATTTAATGGAAAACTTACAGTAAATTCCCCAGCTTTTTCAATAAGCTCATATGTATATCTTGAGTATCTCACCATAGCTGTAAATATTGGTTTATACCACATAAAACCTAAGGAACCCCATGCAATAGTCATGGTGTTAACTTTATCTCCATCCTTAACCGTTAAAAAAGCTCCCTTCTGCAATTGTTCTAATAATTCCTTTGACATTTCAGAAAACTTAATCTCTCTGTACATTTTCACTCCTCCTTAAATTATGTTCGATTGTATTCATTTACTATATAAAATTCATTAATTCACCTGTAAGTCTATATCCCCTGTTATACATATCTGAACAAAAATCCCTTTCAAATCTTACGGTATCATAAGGATTTACCTTAATGTCTGGACAGATAATTAATATTTCCTCTTTATCATAGTGGTTAAAAATATATTCTGGTGGTACATAGTTATCCTTTAATCCAACAATTATTAATTTATCAACCCTGTTATCAATAAAGGGTGAAAGAAGATTATTATTTAAAATGCCTCCATCTAAGTTATATCCATCATAAACCCCATTTGAAACATCTTCTTTAAAAAACTGAAAAAGCTTTTGAGAATCAAAATCCCTTATCAAATCTTTATTTTCACCTTTATCTTCACTTCTAAATGGTAAAAGTGAGCTATATCTAACTGCATTAATGGCATCTTCCTCACTCAGGTTATTGATTTCTACTATCCTTTCAGCTAATTTTCTATCCTCTATACTAACATAATTGACAAAAAACTTTTCCATATTTTCATTTTTACCCTCAAGGCTCATCAATTCATTTATAATTTTTGAATTGTCTATGGTTTTCCCTAGTTCACCCAGGTATTTTTCTCCATCCATTTCCATCCAGAATCTTTCTAACTCATAATAGGCGTCTTTATAAAGAAAATACCCATTAACTGCTCCAATGGACGTTCCTGTTATAATTTCAGGATATTTTTCCATTTCTTTTAATTTTTTTATAACTCCGCCTTGAAATGCCCCTTTAGCACCTCCACCAACTAAACACAACCCTAGCTTCATTTAATCCCCTCCATAATATTACACTCAAATTAAAAAATTATTTACAAAGATATTATACACCTAAAGATGCTAAAACAACATTTTCGATAACTATTTTTTTAAATTGTGTTAAAATTTAATTGTGTGGAATAATAAGGATATATTCTTAGGGGAGTGATTATATGTTTACAAATTGGCTTATAAACAAACTGATTCCTAAATCTAAAAAAAATTCTCGTGAAGCCTACGGATTGCTAGGTGGAATAGTGGGAATCGTAGTTAATATAATTTTATTTGTTGTAAAATTCTTTATTGGCACAATAACAAACAGCGTTGCTATAACTGCAGATGCCTTTAACAACCTTTCAGATATGGGTTCAGCAGTTGTTACCATTATAGGTTTTAAAATTGCTGATAAACCTGCAGATAAGGAACATCCCTTTGGTCATGGCAGGGGTGAATATATTGCAGGTTTAGTTGTATCCTTTGCTGTCCTCCTTGTTGGTTTTCAATTTCTGAAAGAATCCTATGACAGAATAAAAAATCCTTCACCTTTAGTGTTTGATTATATTTCTTTCATTGTACTTATTATCTCAGTATTTACAAAGGTCTGGCTGGGTATGTTTAACAAAGTCCTGAGCAGAAAAATTTCCTCTGGAACTTTAAATGCTACATCCTTTGATAGTTTCAGCGATGTTATAATTACTTCAACTGTAGCTTTATCTTTAGTTGCCTCTAAGTATACCACCTTTCCAATCGATGGTTACTCAGGAATAATTGTTTCATTATTTATTTTGTTTGCAGGATATAACCTAGTTAAAGATACCATAAGCCCTCTTCTTGGAGAAGCTCCAGATCCAGAGCTTGTAAAATCAATTATTTCAGAAGTTTTATCCTATAAACCTATAATGGGCACCCATGATTTAATAGTTCATAGCTATGGAGCTGGTAAACATATAGCAACCATTCATGCAGAAATTCCTTCTGATGTTCCAATTATGGCTGCCCACGAAATAATTGATAAAGCTGAAAATGAAATCTCTAAAAAACTTGGTATACACCTTGTTATACACATGGATCCAGTAAATCTTAATGATGTTGAAATAAATGAAACAAAGGAAAAAATTGATGAGATATTATCCAAAATACCCAGCATTAAATCCTATCATGACTTCAGGATAATTGGCGAAAATAAGCATAAAAACATTGTTTTTGATGCTGTTGTAGACAATAGCTTTAATGTAGGATATGCTGAAGAGATAACAGAGCAGGTAAATGAAAAAATAAAGGAAATTTATCCCCAATACAATGTAATCATCAATTTTGATAAGGATTATACCCAGCATGAATAAACAAAATTTTTGTTTTATTTGAAATGTGTTTATATATTTGATAGAATATACAAAAGTAAGGAAATAAAAGTATTTTAGCTTATTACTTCCTATTCTTTTGTAGATTACCCAAGGAGGTTTTAACGTGTCTGTTTTTGATGTTTTAAAGGAAAGAGGATTTATACAACAACTTACCCATGAAGATGAAATAAAAGAACTTCTTGAAAAAGAGAAGATAACGTTCTATACAGGCTATGACCCAACTGCTGATAGTCTACATGTTGGACATTTCTTAACAATGATGGCAATGGCACATATGCAGAGGCTGGTCATAGACCTATTGTGTTAATTGGCGGTGGAACTGCAATGATTGGTGATCCAACGGGTAAAACCGATATGAGAAAAATGCTTACAAAGGAAGATATTGACCATAACGTGTCCTGCTTCAAAAAGCAGATGCAAAGATTTATTGATTTTTCAGATGACAAAGCCATAATCGTTAATAATGGCGATTGGCTTTTAAATCTCAACTACATAGAATTTTTAAGAGAAATTGGAGTTCATTTTTCTGTTAACAGAATGCTTACAGCTGAATGTTTTAAACAAAGACTTGAAAAAGGGCTTTCATTCCTTGAATTTAACTATATGTTAATGCAGGGTTATGACTTTTTAGAGTTAAACAGAAGATACGGATGTGTACTTCAGCTTGGCGGTGATGATCAGTGGTCAAACATAATAGCTGGTGCAGATCTGATTAGAAGAAAAGAAGGAAAGGCCGCATACGGAATGACCTTTACCCTTCTTACAACAAGCGAAGGAAAGAAAATGGGCAAAACTGAAAAGGGTGCACTCTGGCTGGATGCGGAAAAAACTTCTCCATACGAGTTCTACCAATACTGGAGAAATGTTAACGATGCAGATGTTGAAAAATGTCTTGCACTTCTTACTTTCCTTCCAATGGATGAAGTGAGAAGGCTTGGTTCCTTGAAGGATAAGGAAATAAATGAAGCTAAAAAGGTTCTTGCTTATGAAGTTACAAAGATAGTTCATGGAGAAGATGAAGCAAATAAGGCACAACAAGCCGCTGAAGCCTTATTTGGTGGTGGAGGAGATTTAGTAAACGTACCAACCTCAACGGTATCAAGATCACTATTGAATACAAACATACTTGACATCCTTATAGCTGCTGAAGTAATTCCATCTAAAAGTGAAGGCAGAAGGCTTATTCAACAGGGTGGATTATATGTAAACGATAATAAGATAACTGATATAAATGCTGTAATTGCTGATAATGACTTAGAAGATAACAGCATACTTGTAAGAAAAGGAAAGAAAAAATATCACAAGGTTATATTTGACTAGTGAAAAAGGATTAGCAACTGCTAATCCTTTTTATATACAATCTTTCCATTTATTATGGTCATTTCCACGTTTGTATCCTTTAATTCACATTTATCAATTTCAAAAATATCTCTGTCTAAAACAACCAAATCAGCTAACTTGCCAATTTCAACAGTTCCCAATTTATCTTCAAGATGATTAGCAAAGGCAGGCCAAAAGGTAAAACATCTTACTGCTTCATTTATAGGTACAACTTCCCTTCTGTTTAAATTAAGCTCATTTGCAGCACAATGTAATCCTATCATTGGCTCAAAGCCTTTAAAATAAGTTCCATCTTTTTTTCTAAGATATTCTGAACCATATGGACAATCACTGTTGAAAATTACAGGAATATCTTTTTCTATAAATGTCCTGAATCTATAACTGTCTTTTATTCTTCTCATACCTATCCTATTAATTGTAAGTGTGCTCTCAAGATTGAAAACTGGTTGATAAGAAGCAACTATCCCAAGTTTTTTAAACCTATCTATATCTTCCTCTTTAATTATCTGTATGTGCTCAATCCTGTTTCTTACTTCCTTGTTAGGGTATTTACTAAATACATCTTCATATACATTAAGTACTTTATTTACTGCTTTGTCACCTATTGCATGAATGGCTATCTGTATGTTATTTTTCAGTGAATCTTCTATTATCTCATATAGTTTATCATCAGTTATATTCTGCATTCCCTTATTGCCAATGTCATCTTCATAATCTTCAAACAATAAAGCCGTCCTGGAACCAAAGCTTCCGTCCATAAAATACTTAACTGGCCCAACTGATAAAAACTCATCCCCTTTTAAATTCATAAACTCATCATATTCCTTAGAACCACCAAGTGCACCAGCTTTAATTCTTACATTAAGCTCACCCTTTTGGTGCATTGTTCTATAGATATTATATATCACAGGGTATTGTGTCATTATATCATTTATCATGGTTATGCCGTTTGAAATAAGCTGATAATCCGCCCTTTTTAAGGCAGTTTTAAAATATACATCAGATAGTTTTTCAGTTATCATACCCAATATTTTAAAAACTAAGTCTTCATAAAATAACCCTGTATAATTTTCATCACTGTCCCTTGGCGCCTTTTCATCAGAAAATGTATTTTTAAATTTATCAAGCTTTAAAATATTTAAAGCACAGCTGTTTAGTATAACTGCATGACCATCTTGTTTAATCAGACATACTGGCTTGTTTTGCACAATCCCATCTAATAACTCTCTGCTTGGCATAATACCATCAAATAGATATGCCTCATTCCAACCAAACCCTAAAATCCATTCATCCTTGGGCAACCCCTTAGAATAAGCTGATAAAACATCTTCAAATTCTTCACGGTTTTTTATATTTTTAAGGTCTAAATCAATTAATGTTCTTGCAAAATCAAGAAAATGAATGTGACTTTCAAAAAAGCCAGGCAGGACTATCTTCCCATTTAAATCTATAACCTCTGGATTAGTCATATTGTTTAAAACATCAATTGTTGTTCCAGTAAGTTTTATTTTTCCCTCACTGATTCCAACAGCTTCGTAAGTTTCATCTTTAGAATTCATACTGAAGACTTTCCCATTAATTAATGCTATTTCAGCCATGGCCATCCCCTCCATAAAAATAATATTCGACATGTATAAATCCAATTCCTTCATATTTCTAAAAGTTTACATAACCAATTTTTTACATGTGTAATACCAGTTTGCTTTACAATATAAACATCTGTCATTGACTTTTTTTATCTAAATGTTTAAAATTTACTGGAGAAAATAAAAGGAGGATTTTTATGTTCGATTACATAAAAGCAACAATGTCTTCAATGTATAAAGAGGATATTGATATGACAGTTGAAGAATTTGTTGAAAATAATATCAAATATTACACAGAGGAGCAATTAATTGAACAATATGGTGAAAAGGTAAAGATGTTTTATGTCCACGCAAAAATAAATTCACCTGAAGAATTGCAGCTCCTTGTAGAAAAAGTTGCAGCTGGTGGTATCGAAATGTCCTTTGAATTTAAAACAAACAAAAAACGTTAAAAAAGAGCCTGCAGATTAATTTGCAGGCTACTTTAAAAATTCCTTGATTAAATTATGCTCTATTGTTGCATCTGAATTCTTCAGGTACTTAAGTGCAAGGTCAAATTCCTGTGAATAATCCTGTTTATCTAATTCCTTACCAGTTTTCAGTTCAACAACCTTATCAACATTGCTTAAATAAATAACGTTATTGTCAAGCCATACACCATTTCTATTAACTACAAATCCATTTTTTGAATTTAACAAATCCCTTCCTAATGAATACATAGGATTAAATCCATAGAAATTTGCAAGAGTTGGGTATAAATCATATTGTCCCGCAGCCATACTGTTATGACCCTTTATCTTCTCTCCAGGTATATGAATCATTGCAACAACTTTCTGGGCTGTTATCCATTCATATGGTGTTAAATCATTTTTATTATATAAAAGTTTTGCAAGTAAATCCCTTTTGTCATATGGAATCGCTGCATGATCTCCATAAAATACTACGATTGAGTTATCCCAAAGTCCTTGTTTCTTTAAAGATTCAACAAACTCACCAATTGCCTCATCAGTATATTTTACTGATTTCAAATAATCCCCCATTGTCGTTCCTTCAAAATCACCAACATCTAAAATATCCTTTATTTTGTTTGCTGAATCCTTATATGGAAAATGACTTGAAAGAGTAATTAAAAAGGTATAGAATGGCTGCTTATACCCTGTCATCTTTGTAATTGCCTGATTGAAAAAGGATTTATCACTTAACCCTAAACCCTGTTTATCATCAATTACGAAATTCGGTTCACTTTCATATTTTTCAAATCCAAGGCTTGCATACATATTTGTTCTATTCCAGAAAGCAGGTCTGTTTGCATGCATTACTGCAGTAAAATAACCTTTATCCTTTAAATGACTCACCAAAGACTCATACTTATTGCCTGAATACTGATAATATACAGAACCTTCCCTAGCAGGCAATAATGAAGTATTGGAGAGAAATTCTGCATCGGAAGTCCCTCCCCATGCAGTCTGATAGTAATAATTATCAAAAACAAGACAATCCTTCATAAGTTTATTTAAATTTGGTGTTATTTCCTGTCCATTTATTTTTCTATTTAAAACAAAGCTCTGAAATGCCTCAAGTTGAACCACAATCAGGTTTTTTCCTTCAGCAATTCCAGTATATCTTTTTATGACACTATTTTCTTTACTGATTTTTTGATTTATATAAGCACTGGTAACAGATGACTCTGAATTGTTTTTATTTTCATACCACTGCTTAACTGAGTTTTTCTCCTCTTCAGATAGCTTTTCCTTCTTTAATACGTTGTTTGAAATATACCTATAAAAATCAACAAAATGGAAATTCAAATTCCCAATCCTTGTTACAATGAATTTTTTATCGTATAAGGTCCTTAAAAGACCTGGCATTTCTCTTTCAAGTGCAGATGCACTGTTATAGGATAATGAATACCCTGTAACTAATAATACAGTAATTAATGCTATCCTTCTCTTAAAATTATTTGGTTTTACAGTTTGAAGTTTAGCTTTTATCCTTCTATGAAAGGGCAAAATTAAAATTATATCGATGAAGTAAATTAAATCCTTTAATTTGAACAGTTCAGCAACACTGTCCTTAACTTCACCTACAAGCCTTGCCTGTTTAATTAATGCAACTGATGTAACATCTAAAAAATATCTGTTATATACAAGATCACTCATCAATATAAAACTTATTACAAAATCAGATATTAAAAGAAACTTAAATCTCCTTTTCTGATTAAAAAAGCAGCCTAAGGAAGAAATAACCATTACAGAACCTAAACAGCCTAAAATCAAATTTATGTTACCAACCTGAGGCAGTTTTATAGCATAATTGAAACTTATTAATTTTATAAGCATCAAAGCAATAAAAACAAAAACATCAATAGAGTTTAAACATAATCCAGCAATTTTTTTCATCTTTTCCCCACCTTTATACAAAACATAAATTGTTTCTCACAATTTAACATTATAAGACTTGGGGTTTTTAAATTAAACCCATTGATATTATTATTCATACTTTATTAACATGATTATCCCTGTTTCTCCCAGTTTGTTCATCGGCACCGCTATTTCCTATCACTATTTTCTAAATCATATAATAGCTGTGCTATGCTTTTCTTAAGGACTGGATGAACATAATCAGGACAGATATCCTTCAATGGTTTTAATACAAAATCCCTGTTCTGCATATCTGGATGGGGGACCTTAAGGTCTTCTTCGTCATAAATTTCATCGTTATATAGTATTACATCTAAATCAATATTCCGTGGACCCCATTTAAACTCTCTAACCCTTCCTGAATCCTTTTCTATTTGTAGGAGTGTCAAAAGTACCTCTCTGCAACTAAGTCTGGTTTTAACTTCGATAGCACCATTTACAAATTTAGGCTGTTCTTTATAACCATAGGGTTCCGTTTCAATTATTTCTGAAACCTTTGTTATCTTCATACCCCTTTCCTCAATAAGCCTCAAAGCCTTCTCAATTGTTGAATAGCTGTCACCTATATTACTTCCAAAAGCTATGTAAGCAGTATTCATTTTAACACCTCAATCATCATCGCAGCCCTTTTATTCTCTTTAACATCATGTACCCTGACCATTTCGACATTCTTAAGAGCTGCAAAGCAAGTTACAGCTATTGTTCCCTCTAGTCTTTCTTCTGGCGGTAAATTGCCAAGTGCCATTCCGATACTTGATTTCCTTGAAACAGCCAGTAATATGGGACATCCAAGACTATGAAATTCATCTATTCTTTTTATAAGCTCAATGTTATGTTCAAATAGCTTTCCAAATCCTATACCGGGATCTAATATTATCTTTTTCTTCGATATCCCCTTTGATAATGCATAGTCAATTCTGTTTTTAAAAAATTCCTTAACCTCCATTACAACATCATTATAATGTGGATTCTTCTGCATATCCTTTGGAGTACCCTTTATATGCATTAAAATAACCGGTACATTATATTTTACTGCGACATCAGCCATATTTTCATCAAATGTCATTGCGCTTATATCATTTATAATGTCTGCTCCTGCCTTAATAGCTTCTTCAGCAGTTTTTGCTCTATATGTATCAACTGAAATTAATATATCTTTATTTACATTTCTTATTGCCTTTATAAGTGGAACAACTCTGTTTATCTCCTCTTCTTCCCCAATAGGTTCAGAACCTGGTCTAGTTGATTCACCACCAATATCGATTACATCTGCCCCTTCTTCAATCATTTTAAGGGCTCTTTTCAAAGCACTTTCCTCATCTGAAACCCTGGAATCCTTAAAAAAGGAATCCGGTGTTGCATTGATTATTCCCATTATCTTCATTGAATCGAAATTATATTCTATGCCATTCTTTAGTGTTATACTTCTCACAGCATACACCCCTTTTCAGTATAAGCAAAAGCATTATGGTTATGAATACTCTCCATACTTTCAACATAAACACTGTACCATGAAATTTTTTCGTTTTGTTCCAATCTAATTGCCGCTTCTCTTGCCACATCCTCAACAAATCTTGGATTTAAATATGCCTGCTCAGTTATCCATTTTTCATCCTTTCTCTTAAGCAATGAAAATACAGGCGTACTTGCACTATCCTCAGCAATTTTTACAATGTCCTCTATCCATATCATCTTGTTCATTTCTACTTTTATATAAACCGTAGCTCTTTGGTTATGTGCACCAAATTCACTTATTTCCTTTGAACATGGACATAAGGTACTAACAGGTACTGCAACTTCCATTGTAAACTTAAATTTTTCACCCTTTTCTGCATCAAAGGTACACTTTACATCGTAAGGTGATACTATTCCTGTTACAGGTGAAGGTTTTTTAACAAAGTAGTCAAATACAACTGTACAATGGGCAACCTCAGCTTCTAGCTTCTCCTTAAGTTCATCAAGCATAACCTCTAAATCCTTTGGTGAAACAACATTATGTTTACTCATAATCTCAACGAACCTGCTCATATGAGTTCCCCTGACATCATGTGGAAGCTCAACAGATAAAGCTAATTCGGCAACAGTATGCTGCACTCCATCAGTTCTATCCTTCGCTACAATTGGCCATTTTAAATTTTTTATGCCTACTTTTTTCAGCTGTACATTTCTTATATCTTTTTCGTTTTGTACGTCTTTCATAATTTACCCCCTGTATATGATACCACTAGTTTTTGTTTCCCAGATTTCAACTTCATATAATCTGCAGTTATCCCTTTTAACAACATCTACAAGAGCATCCCAAACGTAAACTGCAATATTTTCTGCAGTCGGCTGGGGTATTATATCATTTAAATACGCGTGATCGAATTTATCTATTATTTTCTCCTTTACAAGTTTTTTTAGTTCTACAAAATCATATACCATTCCTTCATCATCAGGCTGGCCCTCAAGTTTTACAACCATTTTATAAGTGTGTCCATGCAGTTTTTCACATTTGCCATGATAATGAATTAAATTATGAGCAGCATCAAATTCAAATTCCTTTATCAATATCATAACTTCATCTCCATTTTTTTATGTTATTTAACAAGATTATACACTATCACATATAATATACACAATTATTATTAAAAAATTGGTAATCTATTTAAATTTATTAATTAAAAAAAATTTTCATTTATCTTTAGCTCCTCAATAAAATAATATATTATTTTAGCTGTAAGCCCCCAGATTACATAGTCCTTAAATCTATAGAAATAAACATTATGTCTGCCAACATCCCAATTATATCCCATTGCCCCCTCCATATCTGTATATGGAAATTCTTCTTCAGGAAGGCTAATTACCTTAATCCTTTTAACTATGGGTTTAATTTCCATAAAGAATTTTAATGGTACATAGAATATATGGTCAACCTCAGTCTGTGAAGGCTTTATTGTAACTTTATTGTCAATTTCTGCAATAAATGGATATATTATTTTACCATGCTGCGTAATTAATGTATCCATCTGACCTATAATGTTTATTTGTTTTTCTTCTATATTCAGCTCCTCGCAGGTTTCCCTTATAGATGCTTTTTCAGGGCTTTCAAATTCTTCAACTTTACCACCTGGAAAGGATATCTCCCCTGGCTGACTTCTCATATTTTTTGATCTTACTTCGAAAATCACATTCAGCTCACCATCAATATTTATAATTGGTATAACCACAGCATACCTTCTATATTCATTGTTTTCTCCCATTATCCCAATATCTTTATTTCGAAATACTTTTGAAATGAAATCAATTTTCATGATGCACCCCCTAAATTAATACAAATTAATTCTAACACAAGTACTCCATAGAGGAATAGTAAGTAACTTAAATTACTCCGATTAAATAATGTAGAAAATGCACTTTTTTTGTCGGATAAGCATATATAAATATTGAAAAGAGAGGTGAGATATATGCTATTTAATTCCTGCAACAACTGTTCCTGCTGCAATCGCTGCTGTAATTGCCAAAGTTCCTGCTGCCAGTGCTGCAATCCATGTTTAATCCCCTGCTTTATTCAAAATTGCAATACAAGCTGCTGTCAGTGCTGTAATCAATGTTGTCCGCCAAAGGATAATCTTTGCTGTGAATTTGCCAGAATACTAGGTGGGACCATAGTTGATTTTCCAAACAAGGTCTGTACTGTTACTATAAGAAGAAATATTCAGGTCAGCATCTCAGGTCAACAGACACAAAGTCCACTTGTTATAAATTCCCTCTTCTCCTATGATGCATCGGATTCGCAAGGCAGAACGATTAACTTTGGCCAGGTTGTTCTATTACAGGAGGAAGTAAATCCATTTATCAGTATACTAAGGGAAAACAATATCACAATAACTGCCTTAAATAACAACTGGTTCTTTGAGAATCCAAGCCTATTCTATCTATACTTCTTCTCAATAGAAGATCCATTGTCCTTCGCAAACAAAGTAGCTAGAGCACTTAGAGTTTTAAGAACTTAGCAAAAATAAGGAGTGGAAAGTATTATTTACAACCACTCCTTATTTTTGTTTAATTATATTTTAACAGTAAATATCCCATTCTTAACCTTTATCTTATCCTATGTGACATTATTAAGATTTATTAAAAATTTCTTTCATTTGCATCGCTATGCGAACCTTTTAATGTCATATGTTTGAATTTTCTGATTTATTGCCCTTGTTTTTTTATATTTATACTGCTGTTTTACCGGTAAAATTAATATATATACAGATTATTTTATTTTGTATCAATATCTTAATTCTAATTTATTCATTTTGCACTCAATACGGTCAATTCAGAATTTTATAACATAATGTAGAATTATTGCTTTTTATGTCGATTGTTATATAATAATCCTTGTACTTTATAATTTAATAATACTTAAAGGGGGTAAACAAAGTGGCATCAAATCCACAAAACAACAAAAAACTTACACTGGTATCATTAATACTAATGATATTTACTTCAGTTTATGGATTTAACAATATCCCAAGATCATTCTACAAAATGGGATATGCTGCGATTCCATGGTACATTCTTTCAGGAATAACATTCTTTATTCCATTCGCATTTATGATGGCTGAATTCGGTGCAGCTTTCAAAAGCGAAAAGGGTGGTATATACTCATGGATGGAAAAATCAGTAGGACCTAAATTCGCATTCGTTGGAACATTTATGTGGTATGCATCATATATAATCTGGATGGTTAACGTTGCATCCGGTGTATGGGTTCCAATATCAAATGCAATATTCGGTAAAGATACTACTAAAACATGGTCACTTTTAGGACTTTCAGGACCTAAGACTCTTGGATTATTAGGTATACTTTGGATAATTTTCGTTACTTTTATATCAACAAAGGGTCTTGACAAGATTAAGAAGATAACATCACTTGGTGGAACTGCAGTTGCTGCATTAAACATCGTGTTATTAGTTGGTGCTATATTAGTTTTAATAGGAAATCATGGACAATTAGCTCAACCAATAGTTGGACTAAGCTCATTTACAACTTCACCAAATCCTAAATATGTAGGAAACATAATCACTTCACTTGCATTCGTAGTTTACGCTATATTTGCATACGGTGGTATTGAAGTTGTTGGTGGTCTTGTTGACCAGACTGAAAACGCTGAAAAAACATTCCCTAAGGGAGTTGCAATATCAGCAGTTGTTATTTCTATAGGATATTCATTAGGTATATTCATGGTTGGTATATTTACTAACTGGACAAACGTTATGAACACTGAAGGCGTTCACTTAGGTAATGCTGGATATGTTGTTATGGCAAACCTTGGATACGCACTTGGAAATGCTTTTGGTGCAAGCGAAGCAACATGTGTTGCAATGGGTGCTGGAATTGCTAGATTCGTTGGTCTTTCAATGTTCTTAGCACTTTGTGGAGCTTTCTTCACATTAACTTATGCTCCATTAAAACAAATTATTGAAGGTACTCCAGCTAAGTTATGGCCAGGAAAAATGGGAGAACTTAAGAATGGAATGCCAATAAACGCTATGGTAATCCAATGTGTAACTGTTTGTGTAATGATTGCACTTGTTACATTTGGTGGAGACTCAATGACTAAGTTCTTCGATATACTTGTAGCTATGACAAACGTTGCTATGACTCTTCCATATATGTTTATAGCACTTGCTTTCCCAGCTTTCAAGAAAAAGCAAGAAATCGTTAAACCTTTTGAAGTATTTAAAACTCAAGGCAGTGCTTCACTTTGGACTGCTGTAGTTGTTCTAACTGTTGGATTTGCTAACGTATTCTGTATAATAGAGCCAGCAATCAACGGAGACATGTTAACAACTATATACAGTATAGCTGGACCAGTATTCTTCTCAATAGTAGCAATACTAATGTACAGCAGCTATGAAAGAAAAGTTAAAGCTAACAGTGAAGATATAGCAGCATAATTATATTAAAAAGCAGGATTAATTCCTGCTTTTCTTTTTATTTGTTATAAAAATACTAAAATTTAAAAAAATTTTTGGATTTTTATTGATTTATTTAATCTATAATGCTACAATAATAATGTAAATTTTAAGAGATTTAACACTATAAGGTCTTATCCTCCCTATCTTTGGGATGTGAGTCTATGAGTCGTTAAATCCCAAATTTAGGAGGTAATTTAAAATGGCAGACAAAACATTAGTATGCACAGATTGTGGAAAGGAATTCATATTCACTGAAGGCGAGCAAGCTTTCTACGCTGAAAAAGGTTTCGAAAACGAACCAAAGAGATGTCCAGAATGCAGAAGAGCTAAAAAAGCTCAAAGAAACAACAGAAACTTCGACAGATAATTTAAGGAGCCTATGGCTCCTTTTTTATTTCATTTCACTTATATATTCATAGGCTTATCCATAATCACAAATCACACTTCTTCTTTATTTTCTAAATTTATCCAAGTATAAAATACTGCCCTCATAAAGAAAATAAGTTTGTAACTTAAATTTTGGTGCAAGAGGTGAATTTATGAAGGCAGTAATCATGGCAGGTGGTGAAGGTACTAGACTTAGACCTTTAACAAGCGATATTCCTAAACCTATGGTACCAATACTTAATAAACCAGTTATGGAACATATAATAAACCTTCTTAAAAAACATAACATAGTAGATATAGCCGCTACCCTTTACTATCTTCCCTCATCAATAAAAGATTATTTCGATGACGGTAGAGAATTGGGTGTTAACATATCCTATTACGTAGAAGAAGTGCCCTTAGGCACTGGCGGCAGCGTTCTCAACGCAGAAAATTTTTTAGATGACACCTTCATTGTTATAAGCGGAGATGCTTTAACAGATATCAATATAACTGAAGCTTTAAAATTTCACAAAGAAAAAGGTTCAAAGGCAACCTTAATATTAAAAAAAGAAAATATTCCTCTTGAATATGGAATTGTAATTACAGATGAAAATGGAAAAATAATCAGATTTCTTGAAAAACCCAGTTGGGGTGAGGTTTTCAGCGATACCGTTAATACAGGCATTTATATACTTGAACCAGATGTTTTAAATTATTATAAAAAAGGACAAAACTTTGACTTCAGTAAAGACCTTTTCCCTAAATTGTTAAAGGATTCAGTTCCTATGTTTGGATACATAACTGAAGATTACTGGTGTGATATTGGAGATATTAATTCATATAAACAAACCCAATTCGATGTCTTAGACGGAAAAGTTCGTTTAGAAATTGCTGGAACTGAAATTTCAAAGGGGATATGGGTTGAAGATGGTTGTATTGTTTCAGAGGATGTAAAAATTACTCCTCCTGTTTACATAGGCAAAGATTGTATTATAAACAGCAATTCAACTATTGATTCTTACTGCATAATCGGAAACAACACTACAATTGATTCAAAATCAACATTAAAGCGAAGTGTTATCTGGTGTAACACATATATAGGTAAAAACTCACAGCTAAGGGGAACTATTTTATGCAATAAAGTTAAAATAAAAAATAACGTAAATATCTTTGAAGACACTGTTATTGGAGCAGAATGCACACTTCAGGATGGCTGCACTATTAAGCCAAATATTAAAATCTGGCCTAACAAAACAATTAAAGAGGATACTATTATTAATAAAAATCTTGTTTGGGGTACAAAGGCAAGACGTACTTTGTTTGGCAACAGAGACATCAGCGGAGATGTGAATATTGATATAACTCCTGAATTTGCATCTTTATTGGGCTCTGCTTTTGCATCGGCTATCAACAAGGACTCTCCAGTGATTATAAGCTGCGACTCCACTCCAGCTTCCAAAATAATAAAACAATCATTAATAGCTGGTGTTTTATCTACCGGTGCCAGAGCTATTGATATAGAAAATATAATTTTACCCATAAACAGATTTGCAGTCAGGTTTTATCGTGGTTCAGGAGGTGTTCATATCAGCACCTTCAATTGTGATCCAAATAAAGTACATATTGAGTTTACAAACAATATGGGAGGTAACATCCAACGAAGTGTAGAGAAAAAAATAGAAAATTTATTTTTAAGGGAAGATTTTCAACGCTGTAACTCAGATATGATAAATGAAGTCATTAATGTTGATAATTTCACTTCCCTGTATATACAAACAAGTGCCAACAGCATCAAATCCCTTAGTAAAATCAGAAGTAAAAATTATAATATTTTAGTTTCTTCTGAAAACGAAAAAACAACTATGCTGACTTTGACATTCCTTAATTTTTTAGGTTGTAAAGCAGATGGGGATTACAGTATTAAAAATTTTAATTCCATGGAGAAATTCATAGATGCAATGGGCAAAAAAATAAAAAGGGGTAACTACAACTTTGGTGTTGTCCTAAGCGAAAACGGTGAAAATTTAACCCTTATTGATGAAAATGGAATACCTGTAAGGGGCGAAAAATATACCGTACTTGCCAGTTTAATCGCACTAAAATCAGGAACAAATAAAAAACTTGTTGTTCCTTATACAACAACCAGGGTTATTGAAAATATTGCAATGCAATATAAGGCTGAAGTTATAAGAACAAAGTCTTCACCCAGCGAAATAATGAACACAATGTTAAACCTTGCAGAGGATGAAGACTCCCTTATTCAATATATTTTAAGTTACGATGGAATACTGGCAGTTGGTAAAATACTTGAGTATTTGACTTTAAACTCCATTTCTTTAGGTGATCTGCTTAAAGAAATACCAGAATTCTACGTTAAACATGATGAAGTCCTTTGTGATTTTAAGGACAGAGGCAGGGTGATAAGGAGGCTTATTGAAGAACACAGCAACAGGGATATTGAGCTTTTTGAAGGAATTAAGATTAATACTCAGAAGGGCTGGACCTTGATTCTTCCAGATAATGAACGGCCTATTTTTAACATTTTCTCTGAAGGCTTCAATGAAGAATATGCTGAGGAGCTTTGTTTGTCAATAAGCGATAAAATCTGTAAGATTGTTAACAACGATTAGTCTTAGGAAAGGTGATAAATATTATGCAGCTTTATATAGTAATCCTTTTGGGGTTAATCATTATACTTTTTTTATTGAAAGGCTTTAACCTTAAACCACATAACATTGAAATTAACGACGTTTTATTAAGTTATGAGGAACTACTCAAACACGCTAAAGAAACCGCAAAATCACACAGAATTTGTAAGAATAAAAATGGTTATAACTATCTCTTTGATAGATTGGATGA
The DNA here is from genome assembly GCF_000601455.1 of Fervidicella metallireducens AeB. Taxonomy (GTDB): domain Bacteria; phylum Bacillota; class Clostridia; order Clostridiales; family Caloramatoraceae; genus Fervidicella; species Fervidicella metallireducens. The sequence continues at coordinate 43,242 of NZ_AZQP01000005.1, read as the reverse complement.
AAACTTTGACTATATAACAGATGTATATAAAAAATTAAATGCATACTCAAAGGGGCAGTTACCTCTCTGCCCTGCTTCTGAGTGGCTTTTAGACAATTATTATATAATTGAAGAACAATACAAGAGACTTAAACAGAATAAAGAAAAAAAATTCTTTAAAAACCTTAATGTATTAAAAGATGGTTATCTAAAAGACTATCCAAGAATTTTTGCTATTGCTCTTGAACTTGCAGTACATACAGACGGAAAAATTGATGAAGATCTATTGATAAACTTTGTCAGAGCATACCAGTCAATAAATACTTTATCTATGGCAGAGCTTTGGGCTCTTTCTCCTGCCATTAAAATTGCTCTATTTGAAAAAATAAGATATACCTGCGAAAAAATATATAACACTCAGCTTCAATGGAAAAAGGCAGAAAAAATTAAATATACCGATGAGGACAGTGTTTTAAATGTAATAAATCAAACTATTACTTCATCAAACATACTTCTACCCTCATTTATTGAACGTGTTGTGAATATAGCAAAATATCGGGGTATCAATCTGAACCCTATAATGGATTATTTAGAAGAATATCTGTTAAAGTTTGATACTTGCCTTGAAGATATAATAAAGCATGAACATCAGGAACAAGCATCTATGCAAATAGCTATGGGCAATAGTATCACATCCCTTAGAGTTAATGCCTCTATTGACTGGGAAGAAGTTTTTGAGTCACTGTCCATTGTTGAAGGAATATTAGAACAAGATCCCTCAAATATATACTCCCAGCAGGACTTCGAAACAAGAGACTATTACAGACATAGAGTTGAAAAAATTGCAAAGCTTTTAAATATTTCAGAATCATCTGTTGCAAGGGCTGCTGTTGAATGTTCAGAGAAAGGTTTACCTGACTGTACTGCTTCGTACCATGTCGGGTATTATTTATCAGGTAAAGGTATAAATATCCTTCTAAATAAATTAGGTGCTAAGAAACTTTTTCTTAGAGATAAATACGATACACCTTATATTTATATCTTACCCTTTGCTGCAATGACAATTGTCTTTTCTTCACTGGTTTCTTATGCCAGTTTTTTATATACCCGTAACTATACAATAAGCTTAGTTATTTTTATTCTCTCAATAACACCATTAAGTGATGTTGCACTGTCTCTGACCAATTGGATTGTAACCCATACAGTTAAACCTGATTTTATCCCTAAACTTGAAATGAAATACGGAATTCCAGAGAATAAGACAACAATGGTAATTGTTCCCACTATACTTCCTGATGTTTCAAGGGTAAAGGAATTAATTTCTCAATTGGAAGTTACTTATCTTGCAAATAAAGAAAACAACATCTATTTTGCTTTAGTTGGAGATTTTAAGGATTACAAAGAAGAAACATCACCTAATGATCAACAGATTGTTGATACTGCCCTTTACGAAATATCTAAATTAAACAAAAAATACTCCAGGAATATATTCTTTTTTCTTTTGCAGAAAAAGAATATTCAATAAAAATGAAAATAAATGGATGGCCTGGGAAAGAAAAAGAGGTGCAATAGTAGAATTAAATAACCTTATCAAAGGTGATACAAAAACAACCTTTAGTTTTATATCCAGCGACATAACACCTTTAAAAAAGGTTAAATATATTATAACCCTTGATGCTGACACAATAATGCCTATAGGAACTGCCAGAAAACTTATAGGAACAATTTCACATCCTCTTAATGAAGCTATTGTAGATAAAGATAAAGGTATAGTAACTGGTGGATATGGTCTTATCCAACCCCGTATAGCAATTAATATAGAGAGCAGTAACAAAACATTGTTCTCAAGAATATTTGCCGGCTGTGGTGGTGTGGACCCATATTCTACAGCAGTTTCAGATGTCTACCAGGATTTATTTGGTGAAGGTATATTTACTGGTAAAGGTATATATAATGTTGATGTTTTCAGGGAAGTATTAAACACCTCAATACCTGAAAATACGATTTTAAGTCATGATCTCCTGGAAGGCAGTTATTTACGAGTTGGTCTGGCAACAGATATTCAATTATATGATGGTTATCCGGAGAAATACAGTTCATATATTCTTAGACTACATAGATGGGTCAGAGGTGACTGGCAGCTTATAAGATGGCTTTTCCCATATGTAAAAAACAGATTTGGCAAAAAACACAAGAATCCTCTTACCCCATTATCTAAGTGGAAAATATTTGATAATTTAAGAAGGAGTTTGGTTTCTACAAATATTCTTCTCCTAGTTTCTTTTTCCTTATTAACTATTACTAATTTACCTTTATGGTTAATGGTGGTATTTATTTCTCCTATCTTATTTCATTTGTTACTAGATGTTTTTGATTTTATTATTTTAAAATATTATAAAGCACCACGGCAAAGACTCAATGGAAATTTAATATATGGATTTAAGGCAGCAATTTTTCAAGGATTATTGAATTTAATAATGCTTCCATACCATTCCTACATGATGGTTAATGCAATTTTAAAAACACTTTACAGAGTTTTTATCTCTAAAAATAACCTTCTGGAATGGGTAACAGCTGCTGAAGTTGAAAAAAATTTAAAGAATGACTTTAAAGGTTTTATCAGAAGGATGTATTCTTCTGTTATATTCTCTTTAATATTATTATTTGGAGTTTTAATTCTGAAACCAGAAAACACAATTTATACACTTTTCTTTACTGGACTTTGGGTTGTTTCTCCATATGTAGCCTTTTATATAAGTAAACCTTCTGATAAGATGTGTTTTAATCTTACAAAGGATGAATTAAAGTATATAAGGGAGATTTCTCTGAAAACCTGGTACTTCTATGAAGAATTTTCTGGAGAAGATAATAATTTTCTGCCAGTTGATAATTATCAGGAAACTCCAGTATCCAGGGTTGCTCATAGAACCTCTCCTACCAATATAGGTTTTTTGCTGCTATCAATACTTTCAGCAAGGGATTTAGGCTATATTTCCTTAACTTCAACTATAAAAAAACTAAACAACACAATAACTACCATTGAAAAGATGGAAAAATGGAACGGACATCTGTATAACTGGTATGATACAAAATCCCTTGAAGTTTTACATCCTAGATATGTATCAACAGTTGACAGTGGAAACCTAGTTGGATATTATATAACACTTGTTGAAGGAATTGAAGATATTCTCAAAGCTCCTATCTTTAATACTAATATATTAATGGGTATTATTGATACCATTGAACATTCTAATGACTATAATAAGGATTTACTTAAGGAGCTTAAAAATTCATTCCCTGAACAAAACTATACTCCAAAATTTTACTTTGAGATATTTGAAAAAATAAAAGGGATGTTAAATGAAGACGTCAATCCTGATATAAAGCTCAAAAATTATATTGATGAACTGCTTCTTGAACTTAACAATATTTATCCAAGCATATTGTATAAGATGGATACAATAAATTTCATCAATAACCATGATGAGTTCAATCAGCTGGGTACCATTTTAGGAGCAGTAAGCTCAAATTCATCACCAAAAGATTTGTCCAAGATTTATGAAACTATACTTTCAAATTTAGACTTAATGCTGAATGAATGTAAAGATTCAGCTAACAAAGAATTCTTGCTAATGTTAAAACCTGAAATTATAAGGGTTTCAGATAATTTAAATTCTCTTATTGACACAGCTGAATCCGTAAAAGAAAGAGTTCAAAAACTTTGTGATGAAACCTTGTTCAAACCACTGTATGATGAAAAACGTGGTCTATTCTCAATTGGATATAACGTTGATGAAAACAAACTTACTGAATCCTACTATGATTTATTAGCCTCAGAAGCAAGGCTTACCAGCTATATAGCAGCAGTCAGAGGAGAGGTACCTGTTGACCATTGGTTCAGGCTTGGCAGATCTTTAACACTTATAGATGGATTTAGAGCCCTAGTTTCCTGGACTGGTACTATGTTTGAATACTTAATGCCTGCTTTGATTATGAAAAACTATGATAATACCCTGCTGGATGAAACATATGAAACGGCTATTAAATCACAAATTAAATATGGTAAATTACGTCATCTTCCATGGGGGACTTCAGAATCAGGTTATTACACATTTGATTTACATTTAAATTACCAATATAAGGCATTTGGAGTTCCTGAACTTGGATTAAAAAGGGGATTAATAAGGGATATGGTTATATCACCATATTCAACTCTTTTAGCCCTTCCATTTGCCCCAAATAAGGCATTAGAAAATATTAAAAGACTGATTTCCCTTAATCTTGAAGGAAAATATGGTTTATATGAAGCTGCTGACTTTACTCCTGAAAGATTAAGTATGGGTAATGATTTTGAAGTAGTTAAAAGTTACATGGCACACCATCAGGGTATGATTATGCTTTCAATCAATAATTTTATCAACAATAACATAATGATAAAAAGGTTTCACAGCAGTCCATTAGTAAGATGCGGTGAATTTATGCTCCATGAAAAAACACCTTTAAGAGTTATAATCACAAAGGAGTACAAAGAAACAGTAGAACCATTCAGGAAACATGAATATGAGGATATCATTGTAGTTCGTAATATATCCTCCCTTGATAACCCACTCCCTGTATGCCACCTGCTATCAAATGGCAGCTACTCAATACTTTTGACAAACGGTGGCTCTGGCTATTGTAAAAATGGTGATATACAGGTTACACGTTGGAGAGAGGACAGTGTATCAAGAAAATATGGAAGTTACTTCTTTATCAGAGAGCTAAATTCAAACAAAGTATGGTCATCCACCTTTGAACCTATTAATAAAAACCCTGACCAGTATAATGTTAAGTTCTCCCAGGATAAAGCCGAATATCACAGAACTGATGAAAATATTGAGACTCATCAAGAGATTTGTGTATCTCCTGAAGACAACTGTGAAATTAGAAAAATTACTATTAAAAACAATGCTGAAAAAGAAATTATTATTGAATGCACAAGCTATATTGAAACGGTTCTTTCCCCTCAGATGGCCGACATTGCTCACCCTGCCTTTAACAACCTGTTTATACGAACTGAGTATATTAAGGATGTGTCAGGTATAATTTCCTCTAGAAGGCCGAGGGAGGAACATAAGGAAACCCTTTGGGCATATCACAGTCTGACAGTAAAAGGAAACATATATGGAGATTATGAGTTTGAAACAAACAGAAATAAATTTATTGGTCGAGGAAGAGATATATCTAACCCCTTGGCATTAAATCATCCACTTTCAGGTACCATTGGTCCTGTACTGGACCCTATTATGAGTCTGAGAGGAAAAATTAAGATTGAACCCGGTAAATCAGCTGTTTTCTCATTTACTACTGGAACAGCTAAAAGTAAAGAGGAAGCAAAGGATTTAATGAGTAAATATCATGACTTTTCAAATATTGAAAGAGCCTTTGAATTGGCATATATGAGAAGTCAGATGGAATTAAAATATCTTAACCTCTCACCTGGTGAGATAGAAACTTATGATAACATGATTTCCCACATTCTCTTCCTGAGCCCAATTAGGAAAAAATTTAGCCAGTATATTGCCAAAAATAAAAAAGGTCAGTCTGGACTTTGGGCATATGGTATCTCTGGTGATGTACCAATAGTTTTAGTAACCATAAAAAAGACTGAAGACATAGATGTTATTAAAGACATGCTGCGTGCACATGACTACTGGAGCAGTAAAGGACTTAAGGTAGATCTGGTTATTCTTAACGAGGATGAAAGCAGCTACCTTCAGCCACTTGAACATCTACTTCGAGAAGTTGTTTTATCCACCCATGCAAGAAATATACTGGATAGGCAGGGAGGTATATTCATTAGAAATGCGCACAACATGCCTGAAGAAGATGTTGTTCTGCTATATTCTGTCTCAAGGTTAATTATCAAAGCAGAGCTTGGTCAGGTTAAAAAACAAATAGAACTTCACGATTTACTAAAGCCTCATAGCTTAGCTGTATTTAGTGAATCTGTTAAAAACTATTCAACTAGTGATGAACCACTGAATTTATTGTATTTCAACGGTTATGGAGGTTTTGACGAGAAAAATAACGAATATGTTATAAGATTAAAAGATAATATAAATACACCTGCACCATGGATAAACGTTGTATCAAACGAAAATTGTGGTTTCATAGTAACTGAATCCGGCTCTGGCTATACCTGGTGTGAAAACAGCCGTGAAAACAAGCTTACACCTTGGTCAAATGATCCGGTATCAGACACACCTTCTGAAATAATTTATATCAGAGACGATGATACCGGAGAAGTCTTTACTATTACTCCTCTTCCTATCAGGGAAAAGGAAAGTTATACTATACGCCACGGCTTTGGTTATTCACTTTTTAACCACAATAGTCATGGTATAAAACAGAATCTGACTGTCTTTGTACCGAGAAATGATAATATAAAAATTTCTATGGTAAAACTGGAAAATGACCTGAATGAAAAAAGAAAACTCTCAATTTTTTACTACATAAGACCTGTTCTTGGTGTAAGTGAACAAATTACACAACAGCATTTGATTAGTGAATTTAATGATGAAAGGGATTGTATTTTAATTAAAAACCCATATAATGCTGATTTCCCTGAACGTATGGTCTTTGTAGATTCGTCACTGAATAAGCTAAGTTATACCTGTGACAGATTGGAATTTTTAGGTCAATATGGACATTTAGATAATCCACAAGCTTTGAAGTTTGAGAAACTGTCAAATACCACTGGTGCTGGTTTTGATACCTGCTGCGTTCTTCAAAATTCAATTACTTTAGAAGCTGGTAGTAGTATTGAATTTGTATATCTTTTTGGTCAAATAAAAGATATAGATAATCTTAAATATCTGTTGACCAATTATAAGAATATCAACACCTGTAAAAACGCACTTAATGAAATAAAGGATTTCTGGAGAAATTTACTAAGTGTTGTTAATGTTGAAACACCTGACACTACAATGAATTTGATGCTTAATTCGTGGCTTCTATATCAAACCCTTATATGCAGAATCTGGGCAAGGTCAGCCTTTTATCAATCAGGAGGTGCTTATGGGTATAGGGATCAGCTTCAGGATGTGATGAGCCTTATGTACTCAATGCCATCAATTGCACGAAACCAAATCCTGCTCCATTGTGCCCATCAGTTTGTTGAAGGTGATGTTCAACATTGGTGGCACCCTGGTGCAGGTGATAAGGGTATTCGTACAAGATTTTCAGATGATTTAGTATGGCTGCCCTACGTAACTTCAGAATATGTTAAAGTTACTGGTGACTTTGAGGTATTAAGGGAAATTGTAAATTATCTTGAGGATGAACCCTTAAGAGAAGGTGAGGACGAAAGATACGGAATACCTAGAATATCAGAGGAAAAATCTTCTGTATATGAACACTGCATAAGGGCTATTGAAAGGTCATTGAAGTTTGGAGAACATGGAATCCCTCTTATGGGTTCTGGAGACTGGAATGACGGAATGAGTACTGTTGGCAATAAAGGAAAAGGTGAAAGTGTATGGCTTGGCTGGTTTATATATACTACCCTGAACAACTTTATACCAATATGCAGGGAATTTAAGGATTTTGAGAGGGTTGATAAATACCTTAAGCTCTCAAAGCAGATAATAGAATCTATTGAGAAAAATGCCTGGGATGGCGAATGGTATAGAAGGGCTTATTTTGATGACGGAACTCCCCTTGGTTCATCCATAAATAAAGAGTGCAAAATCGACTCCCTTGCACAATCATGGGCAGCTATATCTGATGGGGCTGATAAAGAAAGGGTTTTAAAAGCAATGAGTTCCGTAGAAAATTATTTGATAAAAGAAGAAGCCGGCTTAATCCTACTCTTCACACCTCCATTTGATGAAGGAGATTTAAGACCTGGATATATACGAGGCTATGTACCTGGAGTAAGGGAAAACGGAGGTCAATATACTCATGCATCAACCTGGGTAATATATGCCTTTGCAAAATTGGGATACGGTGATAAAGCTCATCAATATTTCAATTTAATTAACCCTATAAATCATTCTATCACTCAGATGGATTGTTCAAAGTATAAAGTTGAACCCTATGTTGTTGCAGCTGATGTATATTCCATAGAACCACATACCGGAAGAGGCGGCTGGACTTGGTATACTGGCTCCTCTGGGTGGATGTACAGGGTTGGTCTTGAACAAATTCTGGGTTTCAAAAAAGAAGGAAACAAGTTGATAATAGATCCATGTATCCCAAAGGAGTGGAGGGAATTTAAAATTTATTATCGATTTGGAGAAAGCAGATATAACATAACAGTTGTTAATCCTTATGCTGTCAACAGGGGTGTTAAAGCAATACTCGTTGATAACAAAGAATCGAATTTTATTGAATTGAAAGATGACAAAAATGAGCATCAGGTTGTTGTGACACTTGGTTGAAAATCGAGAGGGCTGTGCACTGATTTATTTGTGCACAGCCCTTTTTAAATGATTCTTATTTATTTCAGCTTTCCTACTCTGTTAAATGGATATATTATAAAGGATGCTTTGCCCATAATTTTATCCTTCGGAATATAAGGGTTTTCCCAGTATCTTGCATCATTTGAAGATGCCCTGTTATCCCCTAAAAAAAGATAATGATTTTCAGGCACTTCAAAGGATGCCTCCTTTCCCTCGTTATAAATTACATAGGGTTCATTTAACTTTTCTCCATTTACAAATAGCTCACCTTTATTATTTATAACTATCTTATCCTTTGGCAGCCCAATTAATCTTTTAACTAGTTTTAAATTGAGCTCATCTGATTTAAAAACAATTATATCCCCTCTTTTAAGTTTACTGAAATCATGAATCCGTGTAGCTATTATTCTGTCCCCTGGCATAATAGCCGGTTTCATTGATTCCGTTGGAACATAGATTTTGAAAAACAAATAATTTGTTATAACAAAATATAAAACTAATGCAATCAGAATTGGAATTATCCAATCATAGAAAAATTTCTTAAATGTCCCCATGTCATCCTCCTTTATTTATCGCCCTGGATTAATTTTTCAAACTCTAACTCCAGCTTATCGAATTTTCTAAGCACTTCTATCAATGGCTCAGTTGTATGCATGTTTACCCCAGCTTTTTCAAGTAGCTTTAAGGGACTATCTGATGAACCACTGCTTAAAAATTCAATATATTTTTCCCTATCCTTTGTATTGTTCTTTAAAATTTTATCTGCAAATGCAGAACCTGCTGAAAATCCTGTAGCATATTTGTAAACATAAAAATTCTGATAAAAATGCTGAACATCTGCCCAGCCAAGTCTATCCACCTCAAGTTTATCTTCTATCTCAAAATCTTTGCCATAATATTTTTTCATAACTTCAGCCCAGGTTTTTTTCAAAAATTCTGCATCAAGGGTTTTATTAGTTAAACCTGCTTCATGGATTTTTTCCTCAAACTCAGCATACATTATCTGGGTGTATATTGTATTTTCAATTAACCTTAAGTAATTGTAAAGTACCCTTTTCTTTTCCTCCTTTGACCTTGCATTTTTAAGAAGATATTCATATAAAAGAACTTCATTTGTTGTTGATGCTATTTCTGCGTTGTATGTACTTATCTGTGATTTTATATATGGCTGAGTTTTGTTCGTATAATAGCTGTTTATAGCATGGCCTAATTCATGGGCTATTGTTGATACACTATCCATATTACCATAGTAATTTAGTAATATATATGGATGGGTATCATAGCTTCCCCAGGTATAATCACCCTGATATTTATTTCTTGTTGGAGCAACATCTATCCACCTGTGTTCAAATGCCCATTTTAAATCCCTTATATATTCTTCACCAAGTGGCTTTAGTGCATTAATCACTATATCCTGTGCATCTTTATAATCGATATATTCATCATTTTCCTCTATCAAAGGCATATAAAGATCATATACCCTTACCTTATCATCGATTTTCAGTAACTTTTTTCTTAGTGATATCCATCTATGTAAAGGTGCTAAGTTTTCATTGGTTGCTTTAATTACATTTCTATATTCTTCTACAGTAACTCCATCAGCTTCAAGTGCCATTTCCAATGGATTTTTAAAATTCCTTGCCTTTGCATTAAATATATTCATCTTTACCTCAGCTGCAAGAGCTGATGCTAAAATGTTTTCTCCTGTTTTAACTTTGCTATATGCTTGTATTAAGGCTTCCTTTCTCTTTTTTCTATCATTGCTAAATATACTGGTATTTTCTGCTTTATTATTGTTTTCAAATTCTGTCATGTACTGAAAGGATTCATAAAAATTAACCGGTATGTCATCTAACTCATCTGCCAATGCTAGAATTTTTTCTTCAGCTTTAGTTGGTATGTTATTTTTTCTTTCTAGAAGCCATTTAAAATAATTTTTGTAGTCACTAAGTTCTGGTTCCGAAGAATACCTCATCAATGTGTTCTTATCAATTTTTAAAATTTCCGGTTCTAGAAATGATGTTGCTTCTGAGGCTTCAGTTAAAAGCCCTTCTATCCTGTCCTCCATATCAAAATACTTTTTATTAAGTGTATCCTCATTTTTACGCATACCCGCATATACATTCAGCTTTTCTCCTAGTCTTAATATTTTTTCATTTAAAAGAATAGCTCTTTTAAAATTAGCAGAAGATGTTGATAACTTTCCCTCATATGTCCTTATTTCTTCAATCATAGCTTTCAACTTTTGAAAATCATTTTCCCAAAGATTATCCGAAAGGTATATATCTTCTAGTTTCCATTTGTAACTCTCATCAATTTCATCCCTTGCAGGCCCCTCATATTTTTCACTTTGAAATGTAGTGTTTGCTCTGCTATTTAACAAAAACAAGCCAACACACAAAACAATAAGAAAAACAGAAAGAAAGGCTAGTTTCGTTCTTTTCTTTTTAATGTTAAAGTACATATTTCTGTCCCCCAATAATACTAATTACTTTTTTATTATATCACTATTAACTAAAATAAGAAAATAATGGTTTTATTTTTTTAATTATTGACTTTAATTTTTTCAAATTGTATACTTTTAATTGTTAACCTATTATTTTATTTAAGTTAACAATAGGAGGTTTAATTATGGAAACAAGATTTTCACTTAAAGAAATTACTTTAATTGGGGTTTTTGCTGCCTTAACCTGTATTTTAGCTCAAATATCAATTCCTATACCATTTAGTCCTGTACCTATCACTTTACAGGTCTTTGCCGTCTGTATTTCAGCTGTTATTTTGGGAAAGAAACTTGGCACTATGTCGCAAGTTATCTACATATTGCTTGGTGTTGTTGGTACACCAGTATTTGCTGGTTTTTCGGGAGGACTAGATAAAATATTAGGTCCTACCGGTGGATTCATACTTAGCTTTCCTGTAATGGCATTCATTATAGGTAGCTTCGTTGAAAGAAAACAATCATTTTTGAATACTTTTATTGCCTTGATTATATCCCTGTTTGTATGCTATTTAATTGGTACGCTGCAGCTGTCCTTTATAATGAAACTAAGCATAGAAAAAGCCTTATCTTTAGCAGTTATTCCATTTATTCCACTTGATTTATTAAAAATTATTGCTGCTGCTTTACTTGGTTTAAAGATAAGGTCAAAATTGCTAAAGGAAAATTTATTATCATGCTAGTTCTAAGACCACACCATATACTTTGTATTCAGGGATATCGTGGAAAGGGCTATAATGAAGAGTTTGTATCTAACATGAATGAAATTGTATATCTCTTAAAAAACAATCCAAGTACCAGAATAAAGCTTATTACCAAAACAGACTCTATCTGTAAGTACTGTCCCAGCAACATTGGTGAAGGATTATGTAAATTTCAAAACAAAGTAGCTGATTTAGATGAAAAGACTTTACTTAATCTTAGCCTTAAAAAAGAACATGAATATATTTACTCTGATATTTTAAGCTACATTAAAGAAAATTTAACTTTAGAAAAATTTGAAAGTATTTGCAAAGAATGCGAATGGTATAAGTTTGGTTATTGTTTAGATGGTTTGTTTAAATTTAATGAAATACTCTAGCTGAGCACTGACTATTTAGTGCTCAGCCTTTTTTGTAACATTTTTCATCAATTATCTATATTATATATCAGAAATCCCCTTATATTTACAAGGGAGGTGAATATAATGATAGATGCATTACTATTATTACTTCTATTCTCTAATGGATCATTCTTAGGATGTAATTCATGTGGTAGAACAAACTGCTGTAACTGCAACAGGTGTTGCCATAAAAGAAGATGTTGTAGATAATAACTGAAAATGCTTAAAGAGGCTGAGAGAGTATTTTCCCTCAGCCCCTTTTCTTTTAATACTATAAATTATTTATTCATATCCAATAACAACCTTAACTATATCACACTGGTTTTTACCAACAGAATTAAATTTTAAACAGGGTGAAACATCCCCTTTACACCCGGTTATTTCTATCAGATCACCTTCGTTAAAATTAAATTCTTTTCCTCCTTGAATACTAACTTCTGAACTTCCAAAGCTGCAATATAATGCTATAGTAAACCTCTGAAATTCATCTTTAAAAGGATTTTCAAGAAATACAATTTTCTCTGTGGACTCATCTCCAACAGAAAAAACCTTAAGATTACCCTCACATTCCTCTGTCATCATCAAGTTAAAATCAGTTACTTTCCCAAAACTTCTTGTTGTCCAATCACCATTAAAGCTGTCCTGTTGAAATTTTTTCAGATTTACACAGTGATGTCCTTCATGAGCTAATGTCAAATTACCATCTAAAACCATTAATATCCTTTTAATACCAGGTAAGAATGTAAATAAAGACTCCTCAACATCTACTTTAGCAGAACTTATCCTCCATTTAAAATTTCTGTCACTATATTCAGCATCTTTTGGGTAAATTAAAAGCTGAGTTGTTGTTCCCCCAGACCAAAAACTTGTTTTGTGTTCTTCTTTTTTTATCAGCCTTATATCACAGGTCATTTTCATTCCCCCCTATCATTCTATATATAAATTATATCCCCTAATTATAAAAAGTTAATATAAAAATTAATTTTATTGTTTTAATTGTGAATATTTTAACATTTGCAATCTTAGATTTTCTATGTTTATTTTCTTTTCTAGTTTTGGCAAAAAAATTTCGAATTTTATTATAAATTGGAGAAAAAATATTATTAAGGGGCTAATTACTGCTCTTGAATTTTATTGATTTTAAAACACATTAATCCTAAATTGTAAAATTTTTAATGGAAATATTGCACACTTTCAAAATATTTTGCAAATAATTATTCAATAATGGCTTACTTTTTTGTTTTTTATGATATAATATTATTGAACAGTATATCACTGTTTAATAATAATACATATTAATTACAATATCTAAAAGCAGGCTCAAGTTTCAATGTAATTTTCGAAAAATTTGTAATCTTGTCGCAAAGGAGTGGTACAATGAATAAAACTGTAAATATTGACTGGAGTAAACTTGGATTTGGTTATGTAAAAACTGATTACCGCTATATCTCTATGTGGAAAGATGGAAAATGGGATGATGGAAAGCTTGTTGAGGATAATACATTAACAATAAGCGAGGCTTCTACTGCCCTTCATTATGGTCAACAATGTTTTGAAGGTTTAAAGGCTTACCGTACAAAGGATGGAAAGATACAACTTTTCAGACCAGACGAAAATGCTAAAAGACTAAATAGCAGCTGCAGAAGACTGTTGATGCCTGAAATGCCTGTAGAAAAATTCATAGATGCATGTATTCAAGTAGTTAAAGCTAATGAACACTTTGTTCCTCCATATGGAACTGGAGCTACCCTCTATTTAAGACCATTTGTTATTGGTGTTGGTGATAACCTTGGTGTTAAGCCAGCTCCAGAATATATTTTCTGTGTATTCTGCTGTCCAGTTGGACCATATTTCAAAGGTGGTATGACACCTGTTAACTTTACAATTGCTGATATGGACAGAGCGGCTCCACATGGAACAGGAGCAGCAAAGGTTGGAGGAAACTATGCAGCAAGCTTACTACCTCATGAGCATGCTGTAAAGAGAGGATTTGCAGACTGTATCTACCTTGACCCTGCAACTCATACTAAGATTGAAGAAGTTGGAGCAGCTAACTTCTTCGGAATTACAAAGGATAATAAATTCGTAACACCTAAATCACCTTCAATACTTCCAAGTATTACTAAGTATTCATTAATGCACGTTGCTAAGGAATACCTTGGAATGGAAGTTGAAGAAAGAGATTGTTACATTGACAACATCGACGAATTTAAAGAAGCCGGAGCATGTGGAACTGCTGCTGTTATAACTCCTATCGGAGGTATTGAATATAAAGGAAAACTTCATGTTTTCTACAGTGAAAAAGAAGTTGGACCTGTTACTAAAAAGCTTTATGATACACTTTATGGAATACAATTTGGAGATGTTAAGGCTCCAGAGGGTTGGATTGTTGAAGTTAAGTAATTAAAAAAACTCATATGAGTAAGAAAATTTACTCATATGAGTTTTTAATTTTTGATTATACCCTGGTTACTTCCCATTTACCCTTATTATATGAATATAAAATCACCAGCATTTCTGCTAAATCAGCAGCGACAAATGTAAACCAAATCCATATAACAGGCAGCCTTAATAGGTTAACTATTACATACATTAAAGGAATCTGCACTCCCCATCTTCCCACAACACTTGAAATAAGATATGGCTTGTTATAACCGGAACCTGAGAACACACTTCCATAACCCATTGTGATTGCTGCAAAAATAAGGCTTATATTAACAATTCTAATCATGGGAACCCCTGTTTCAATAACTGAAGCTTCCTTTACAAATATAGCCATAATTGTGTTTGGTACAATGAATGCTATAATTGAAGCTATTGCCATAATTACAACTCCGTAAAAGGAGGCGTAAAATGCTGTTTTTTTTGCTCTGTTTATATTATCACAGCCTAAACATTGCCCAACTATTGTGCTGCTTGCCATACTTAATCCAAGCAGGGGCATAAAGCAAAGCCAAACAATCTACTCCCAATTCCATTGGCAGCAACTACATCAGTTCCATAAAATGTTATAAACTTCAAGGTGAATATTCCAACAAGATTTCTTAAAAGCACTTCAACACCACTTGGTAATCCGATTGTTATAAGTTTCTTATCTATTTCTAGATTAAGTCTAAAAAGTCTTTTAGGATTAATTTTAACTTTTGTCTTATTAGATAAAATAAATCCTGCTCCAACTATTAAAGTAACAGTTATTGAAAATACTGTTGCAAGTGCTGCCCCAAAAACACCTAGTCCAAATCCCGGAATAGATGTTCCAGGTATTATATCAAACATCAGAATCGGATCAAGTACTATGTTTAATATAGAAGATATTATCATAATCACCATTGGTTTACTGGCATCACCAACACACCTGAAGGCTGTATTAACAGTATAAGTAGAAAACATTACAGGTAAAAAGAAGATACGTATATATCCATAATCTAAAGCAGCCTTTGCCACCTCCGCATCTTTTGTAAAGAATCCCATTAAAGGATTTAGGATAATTGTAAATATAACCCCTGCTATAACAGCTACAAGAGCTTTAAATGTAAAGGTTTGTTCAATACAGAGACTTGTTCTCTCTTCATCACCCTTACCATAACTTTGTGATATTAATGAAATGGAGCTTGTTCCTATTATTTCATTTAAAACATTAACAACCCAGAACATTGTTGAAAATATTGTAACCCCAGCAACAGCCTTTGCTGATATATTCCCAATCCACATCATATCAACCAAATCATACAGCATTTGAATTAAATAACCAAACATTGTAGGAGCTGCCATTGAAAATAAGTTCTTTGTAATACTTCCCTCCACTAAATTTTTTGAAACCCTATCCCCCATAATAATACCCCCTAATTTAAGTTGTAGTCCCAAGCATATTATAATTTTATACCATAATAATACAATTTTTCAATTCTTCATAAAAAAACCTCCAGAATCTTAGTTCTAGAGGGTAAATGCAATGGCACTTCCAATTGCTATAATTTGGGTGACATTTACAATTATCATGTTTTTTACAGATAGTGCAAAGGTATCCTTTTTGGTTTGTATTTTAAAAAACTGTTTTATATTCCCCTTTACCAAAATAATTGTCAATAGTGTAATAATAGAAACAACTGGGACAACCCTTAGTAAAATTAATATAACTAAATCTATATAAATTAAATAATATAAAGCTTTAAAAATTTTCAATGCGTTTTCTTTACCTACATAAATTGGAAGTGTATATCTCTTATTCTCCTTGTCATCTTCTATGTCACATATGTTGTTAGCAAGCATTACATTGGCGATACAGTTAATAGTTGGAACTGAATATAAAAAAATATATATTATTTCTTTCAAATTCATATTTAATGTCAGTATCCCATTGATATATTCTAAATTCATAAGCCCCTCACCTGCATTAATGTAAACAGCAAGAAACACAATTACAAAGCCCATGAAAATTCCTGAAAAAACTTCTCCAAGGGGCATTCTTGAAATAGGTAGCGGACCATAAGTATAGAATATTCCTACTGCAAATGAGATAACACCAAGTATTAAAACTAAAATATTAGTATTTAAGTATAATAAAAATCCAAATGTCACAGCACACAATAAAAGTAAAGAAATAGTAATTATAACAGCTGATTCCTTTAAACTGTATTTTACAATGGCATTATGTAATTCATAATTATACCCATGCTTTTTCACTGCTCTTTTATAATCGAAATAATTATTTATGGCAGTAGTCGCCATGTCGAAAGTAATCAGTGAAATAAACATTAATATAAAGTTATTTAAATTAAAACTTTTAAACCTGTAAACAGAATAAATAACACCAAGTGAAAATGGTATTACACTTGCTAATTTTGTTTGTATTTCAACTAATTTAAAAAAACTGTTTATTCTCAAATTAAGTCCCCCCAACTGATATCAAATTATTTATCTAAGTTCAGCTTATATTTATTTTTAGGTCTTCCTACCCTGCCATACTCCATTTCAATAACTAGCTTCTTCTCCTTTTCCAAATAATCCAGATATCTTCTTGCAGTAATCCTTGATACACCCACTAACTTTGCTATTTGTTGTGATGTAAAGGTTTTGCCCCTCATTTGCCTTATACCCTCTAAAATTCTTTCATAAGTATGCTGGTTAAAGCCCTTACTATCTATGCTGTCCTTCGAAACTAAATCATTTTCCTCTTCAAGCAAAACTTTATTTTCCTTTATGACATATTTATCAATTGTCCTCTGTTCAATGTTTTCGGTACTTTCTAAGCTTTTCTTTCTGAGTTTGTACAATAATAAAGCTTCTTTAAATCTTGCAAATAAAAAAGGTTTAACCAGATAATCTACAGCTCCGTAGCGGAATGCCTCCTGAACAGTATCTGAATTTTTATCTGCCGTAATTAAAATCACATCACACTTTATATTTTCAGCACGAATCCATTTCAGAAGCTCAATACCTCTCCCCTGTGGAAAGAAAATATCTAAGAGTATTAAATCTGGTGTGTCCCTTATAATGACTTCCTTTGCTTTTTCTAAATTATTGACGCTATTACAAAGTTTAAAGCCATCAACTTTTTCTAGAAATCTTGAATTTATTTCCCTTACCATGGATCATCCTCAACAATTAAAACCTTAATCATATACCTAACTCCCCTTCATCGGAATAAATATGTCCCATATAACTCCATTGTCCTGAATTATCTCAATACTTCCCTGAGCATAGTCTATGATTTGTTTTACTATACTTAATCCTATTCCCCTATTACCAGGTTTAGTTGTAAACCCTCTTTCGAAAATCTTATCCATTACATCTTTATCTATCCCTGGTCCATTATCCTGTACTCTTATTTTTAAGCCATTATTATCACTGTTTAACTTTACGATTATTTTACCATTTTCCAATTTAACTAGTTCCTCTATTGAGTTCTCAATTAAATTTCCTATAACAGAACATATTTCATCTGGATTAATACTATCAGGAATTTTTTCTAAACAAGAATCCCTATCTATTTCTAAACTAATTTTGGATTCTGCAGCTTTATTATATTTAGCAAGCAACAAACCAGCAATATGAGGATTTTTTATATTTTTATTTAGAACTTCTGAAATAACTTGTCTTTGATGTGAAATGTCCGAAATATACTCAAGGGCTTTCTCATATTCTTCTAATTGAATAAGCCCAGATATTGTATGCAGTTTATTCATAAATTCATGATTTTGCGCCCTTAATGCTGAAGTCATCCTTTTTATTCCTGTTAACTCTTCAGCCATTTTTTTAACTTCTGTCAAATCCTCAAAACTTGAAACAACACCAATAACCTCATCCTTATGATTTTTGAGTAAAGTATGACTACACATCAGTGTTATATCCTGACATAGCTTAATCTCCTGATTGTATATGGCTTCTTCATTAAAAAGTGCCTTCATCATTTCATCTGCATACCTTAAATTCATACTTGAAACTTTTTTTCCAATATCATCATCCTTTAAGTTTAAAAATTCTTTTGCTACCCTGTTAAATAAAATAATTTTCCCCTCTTTATCTATGGCTAGTATTCCATGTTTTAAACTCTGAAGTATTAAATCTCTCTGACCTAGAAGTAATGCAATTTCCCTTGGCTCCAGACCAAAAATAGTCCTTTTTATAAGGTTAGCCAGAATGGCAGCTCCAATTATACCTATTAATAAGCCCACTGCCAGTGTTATCTTAAAAATCAATATGTGAGCTTCAAGCTCTTTATATACCGTATCTGTCAAAAGCCCAACTAAAACAGCACCAACCTGTTGTCCATCATAATAAATTGGTACAAAGGCTCTTATAGCCGAAATCAAAACATTTCTATCTTTTGAAATATATGCTTCTCCGTACTTAAGAACCCTTTCTTCACCACCATCATTATATTTTTTACCTAGGGATTTTCCTCTAGGATATGAATATTTTATTCCATTCATATCCATCACGATTATATATTGAAATCTAGTTTTATCTCTAAAACTATCAATTGTATTCTGTACAATCTGATAATCATCTTTGTTGGCTAATGCCTCCTTTATCCTGTCCATAGATGCTATTGTAACAGCTAGGTCCATAGCGTTATTACCCATTTGAGTTTCTATGGAATTTTTAATCATATAATATGAGGCAATACCTAGCCCACAAATAATAATTATTATTATAGAACTTATAAATATTGTTAATCTATACTGTAACTTCAAACCCTTCATCCCCAAAACAGTTTTTATTGATTATTATTAATTCTCGCTTTATTCAGAGCATCATTAATGGCATCAATTAAACCTCGACTAGTGTATGTAGCTCCTGTTACAGCCTCAACTTCGCCGCTATTTTTCCTTATTACCTCTTTAGGTATCTTTTTATAAACTATTTCTGCTATAACAGGTATTTCTTCATCCTCTAATACTTTTATTTCCTTAATGCTGTAACTGTCAGTAACAAGACTAATCTTTATTGTTCCTATATGACCTTCTCCAATACCAATATAACTGCCCTCTTTATAAATAACTTCTCTTTTCATACAGGAAGTAAACTGAAGTTGTGATAATATTAACAAAAACATCAAATACTTCTTCATGAAATATTCCCCCATAAACCCAATAGTCTCTTCAATTTTAATTATACCAATATGTTTCAATAATTACGACTTAATAGTTCATGGGTTATTTCTTTTAATATTTTTTTGGCTTTACATTCAGGCAATTCTTCAATACTTCTAAAGGCTTTCTCTGTATATTTGTCTGCCAGTTTACGTGATTTTTCAATTCCTTTAAACTGATTGACTAATTTTATTAACTCTTGAATTTCCTTCTCTTCTATTATATTATTTTCGAGAATATCCTTAATTTTTCCTTCTTTATCTTCTTTAATTGCATAGATAATGGGAAGGGTGTAATACCCTTTGATTATGTCGGTATGGGTTTTCTTTCCAAGTCTCAAAGTATCTCCAGTAAAATCCAATATATCGTCAATAATTTGAAATGCCATTCCAACATGATAACCAATTCTGCCTAAAAGTTTTGAAGTTTTCTCATCACACTGGGATTCCCATGCACCAGTGTACAGGCTTATAGCAAACAAAGCTGCTGTCTTTCCTGATATAATTTTTAAATAGTTTTTTATACCAGTATCTAGAGAATATCTAAGGTTGTACTGCCTTATTTCACCCTTGCAAATCTGAGAAATTGCTGCAGAAATCTCCCTTAAGTTATCCATTGAGTAATTGAATTTTGAAAGCATTATAAAACACTGGCAGAATAGAAAATCCCCGGTATAAACTGCATACTCCTTCCCTAACTTTGATTGTATTGTCTCAATCCCTCTTCTAAATCTTGCCTCATCTATAATATCATCATGTATAAGGGTTGCTGAATGCATCAATTCAATAGCTGCAGCCAAATTATACATCTTTTCCTTGTCATAATTTCCAAATCTGCTAGCTATTAAAAGTAAACCCGGTCTTAACATTTTCCCCCCTGCATCAACAAGTTCAAAGATAGATTCTTTAAAGTACTTTTCACTTGATTTTATGTTATCCTTTATAATATTTTTTACTATCTCAAGTTCATAAGCAATCTCAGGGTAATTTGTCCAAAAATTTTTCATGTTATCACCTTTGCTAAATATTTTTATTAATGTCTATCTTGTTAAGGTGTTTCAATAAAAACCTGACAGTAACTCCTACAATAAATCCTGTGGCTATACCAGCTATCATTAAAAAAGGTAAATAGCCCAAAATATTAAAACTATGGATTATTAAAGAAGCCATTATTAACTGTCCCAAGTTATGGGACACCCCTCCAACTATACTGACTCCAATTGTACTCACCTTATCCTTGCCAAGCAAAATAAGAAAATACATTACAAAAAAACTTAAAATTGCTCCAGAAAAACTATACAAAAAATTAGAAAGTGAGCCTGCTATAAATGAAGTCATAATGGATTTCAATATAACTATTGACAGTGCTTCTTTAAAAGTAAATAGATATATTGATGTTAAGGTAATTATATTAGCCAGTCCAAGTTTAGCCCCAGGAACAGCGAAACTAACCGGTATCATCCTCTCTATTATGCTGAGCACCATTGCCTGCGACACCAAAATTGCTATAAAAATTATTTTTCGGGTATTTATTTTCTGAAACTTATCTCTATCTTGAAACTTCATCAATATCCCCCTCTGAATTTCCAACAATTTTGATAAATATTTTATTTGGCAGGCAAACGATTATATCCCCTGGCTTTTGAATAAACCCCATTTTCTCACAGATATGATCATGGCAGTCTGATTCTATAACCTCAATTCCATTATCATGTATGCTGACAGTATTTTTTCCAATATCAGTTCTAATAGTAAACTCCTGTTTTTCTTTTGTTAACACAACTTGCTTATATAGCTGTCCTTTTACTGTTATTTCAGCTATCAATTCTTTACTGTCCCTTTTCTGTTGACTTAGCTTCAATTGATTAACACCAAATAATAATCCTGATATTAAAATTATTCCAATAATTATTAGCCAATCATATTTCTTCATAACTAAAATCTCCTGATTGATAAAAAATAGATTATATTATTATTTTACATGTATTTTCTATAAACTCACAATAATATTCTTCTATTTTTATTACATAATGGATTTTTACGAAAAGGTGGCTGATAAGCCCCTTCTCATTTGCCCTTTAATTAAAAGGGTTTTTAATTAATTGGCTTTTCAACCACCCTGAAAATCAATATCTTTCATCATTTCAATTTTTTCTTTGCTGTTATTGCTAATCAACGTATATATAAAGTTTTTTAACAAAGCCTATGTTCTTCCACCATTTCTTCAGTTCAGGAAGTACATAATAATCAAGTCCAAAGGTGCTTCCTGAACCACCAATTAAAGCGATTCCTGCACTAAGATACCATAACATTTCGGCAGGTGCCATACCTGAAGCCAGATCATAATCCCCATAGCAACTGATATAATTGATGCTAAAGCCGTAAACAATCCAACTATTAATAATGCTCCAACTATTATTTCACCCATAACCATCAGAATCTGAAATATCTGTGCTAATGGTGTATATCCCCCGTCACCTGAATAGAAGAAAACATCCATAGACCACTTAACTATTTTCTCAATAAAATCTGGAACAGGCAGTGCTGCTCCCCACTGTGAAGCAGATTCAGCCGCCTTTCCTGCTACAGCTGATGCTGCTGTTGTCGCCTGAACTGCACCCTCTGCTGCTGCCTTTATTGATGCGGAAGTTGCACCATCAACATTTGGTGGAGGTATTAAAAATATTTTTCCAGGCTCCTTTAAAATCTTTGGCAGTTTGTTTAACCCTTCCTCCAACCATTTGTAACCAACAAATATTCTTAGAATAACTAACCAAAAATTTGGCGAAGCCTTTGAAAAATGTCCTCCTACAAAGCTCCTTCTGTCTTTTACGTGGAAAAACTCATGCAGCATATACGACCAACATTTATTAAAACCTGCAACTTGGAAAAAATAAACTATATTTATAAAATGTTTAATAAACATCGCAAAGAAACCTGAAATTGCAAAAAACTTACCTGGACTTCCAAGATGTGCTACTCCATACCTTCCTCCAATACAAACCATAGCACCATGAAATTTAGGTTTATATGTTTTCTTTTCTCCTCCACATATATCTGTGTAAATATTATGGGCAACTAAATCAGCTGAGTGTTCAGCGTTTTCAACCATTTGGGGAACAGGTCTTTCTTCACCTTCTGGAATAAAAAATATGTTGTCACCTACAACATAAACATTTTCATAATCTAATGTCTGCAACATACTGTTAGTTACAATTCTTTTTCTCCCTTTTTGCTCTAATTCCATCTTTCCAACTATTTCAGACCCTTCAACACCGGCAGCCCAAATTATTGTCTTAGCTTCTAAAACCCTATCCTCTGAGAGAATAACCCTATCCTTAGTCACCTTCGTTATTGCTGCATTTGTTATTATCTTTATACCTAATTTTGTTAATCTATTTTCTGCCTTCTTAATAAGTTTGTCAGGAAAAATTGGCAATATCTTAGGCAATGCATCTACAACATAAAGTTTAACCTCAGATGTATCAATGGAAAAGTCTTTACAAAGTCTGTCCTTCCACTCACCTAATTCACCAATCATTTCAATACCTGTAAAACCACCACCTACAACAACAAATGTAAGCAGCTGTTCTCTTTTCTTTTTGTCCCTCTCCTTTGCAGCATTTCTAAACATGCTTAAAATTTGTTCTTTAAGACTTACAGCATCTTCATAGGACCAGAGTTTATGAGTATATTCCTCTACTCCTGGTATCCCAAAACAAGCAGGTTGACATCCTGTACCTATAACTAAAAAATCATATTCATATGTATTGTCAACAGATTTCAATATCTTTTTCTTGAAATCGATTTCAAGGATTTCATCTAAAACCACATTAACTTTTCTTTTGGCAAAAATCTTTTTTAAATCAATTCTTATAGAGTCCTCTGAAACCCTGCCAGCAGCAACTTCATGAAGTTCTGTAAGCATTGTATGATATGGTTTTTTATCTATTAATACAATCTCAACATTTTCGTCCTTCTTAAATCTTTTTCCTAATTTTTTAGCAGTTAATACGCCTCCATATCCGGCTCCCAGCACGATAATTCTTTTTTTCTCTCCCACAATTTACCCCCCTTAGTTTGAAAATATTCAAACCGGAAAAATAATTACTGTACACTCTCCTAGTTAAAATTTTATCACAACCTTCTATGAAATCTAGTTTTCAAAGGCTTTTGGTCATAATATTTATATTTTGTTAATTTTGTTCATAAAGATTTTTATGTATTTCCTATATTTACTAAGATATCAATAAATGCTATAATCACTGATGTAAATATTAATCATATTCTAGACTGGGTACACTCTCTCCCATTTCCCCAAATGACTTATTTTATGCAAAAAACATATATTGATTTTAAGCAGGGGGTAATTATGTCAAACAGAAAAAAACTGATTTTTATTCTATTAGTTATATCCATTTCAGCCTTTGTTTTTATTTTTTCAAAATATAATCATTCAGTTTCCAAGAAAAACAGTGAACCAATATCAAAATCCGATTTCTTTTTCGGCACCGTTGTTGATATAAAAATTTATGATGAGGCATCTGAAGAAATTTTCAAAGACGTCTTTTCAATACTGGATGACATAGAAAAAAAAATGAGTATTAACTTAAATAACAGTGAAATTTCTAAAATAAATAACAATGCTGGCAGTAAAGAGATAGTTGTTTCCCCAGAAACATTTTATGTAATTAAAAAAGGAAAATACTATTCATCTCTTTCAAAAGGAAATTTTGATATCAGCATCGGACCGTTAGTTAAGCTTTGGGGTATTGGATCAGAAAATCCCCACCTTCCATCTTCAAAGGAATTAAAGAAAGCTATCGCGTTAATTGACTATAATAACATATTACTTGATGATGCCAAGAGCAGTGTAAAACTTTTAAGAAAAGGTATGATGCTGGATTTAGGAGGAATTGCAAAGGGATATGCAGCTGATGAAATAGCAAAATACCTTAATTCTAGGGGTATTGAAAATGCTATAATAAATTTAGGTGGAAATGTATATGCAATGGGTCAGAATCCCGCTTTAAGACCATGGAATATAGGTGTACAAAACCCCTTTGATTTAAGGGGAAAATATATCGGAATATTACATGTAAAAAATAAAACTGTTGTAACTTCAGGAATTTACGAAAGATACTTTGAAAAAAACGGTAAAAGATATCACCATATCTTAAACCCTTTTACCGGATATCCAGTTGAAAATTCCTTAGCGAGTGTTTCAATAGTTGCAGATAAATCCATAGATGCAGATGCACTGTCAACTACCCTATTTTCTTTAGGTATTGAAAAAGGAAGTAAGTTAGCCGAATCTTTAGATGGGGTAGATGCGATTTTTATTACAAAGGATAAAAAAGTATATATTACCTCTGGACTTAAAAATATTTTCGAAATTAGCGATGAGAATTTCAAACTTATAAGCAGCTTTAGATAATTTTAAGAATTTATGTATAAATAAAAGTGTACCAATAAGGTACACCTTTTATTATTTTGCTTGGCTTAAAGCTTGTTCAGCTAATTTAAAGAATCCCATTACATGGATTGATACTCCTGATATAGCGTCTGTATGTCCTTCTGCATCGGTATATTTTATTGCTGTTGGATCTTGTTTTTCTAATAAATATGCCTCTGCTTTTGCTGCTTGTTCATGCCATTCTGATTGTGCTTTTCCTTTTTCCTTCATTGCATAAACACCTTTTTCAGACTGAGTTTTCTTATCATCTCCGCCAGCCTTATTTACTGCGTTCCAATTTGCTGCAACTATATTTCCATTGATAACAGTAAGGTCTACGGTCTCCTTCCAGCCAGTTTTAGCATCAAAGTTTTCCTGTTCTGCATGATATGTTCCATCCTTGTATGGTCCCCTCTGCACTGGCCCATTTGCCAATGCCTTCTCTGCTAATTTAAAGAATCCCATTACATGGATTGATACTCCTGATATAGCATCTGTATGTCCTTCTGCATCGGTATATTTTATTGCTGTTGGATCCTGCTTCTCTAACAAATATGCCTCTGCCTTTTCTGCCTGTTCATGCCATTCTGATTGTGCTTTACCTATTTGTTTCATTGCATATTTTCCATCTCTGGCTGAGTCTTTTTATCTTCTTTTCCACTCTTATGAGCTGCATTCCAATCAGCAGAAACTATCTTACCATCCTTTACTTCAAGTGTTACAACTTCTTTCCAACCAGTTTTTTCATCAAAATTGTCTGCTTGTGCAAAGTAAATTCCATCTGCATATTTTGGCTTTGATGAATCAGCTGTATCACCGCTGGTTGCCTTAGAACCACATCCTGCCAACAAGCCTGCTGTCAAAATCAGACTTAAACCTAATGCCAAAATTTTGTTTTTCATTATACTCCCCCCATCTTGTTTGAAAAATATTTCCATATACTGTTATTGTATTTTGTTGTTAAAATACTGTCAATTTATATGAAGGTTTTGGTCATTTTGGTCATTTTTATAATTTTTTAAATAGATACCACATTTTTTATATTTTCTAAAATTATGTATATTTGCTTTTTACAGGTGGAATTCTATTGTTAAAGGTGAATTACCTTTGATTAATGACATGATAAAAGGTGATTATATGAAGGATGTTTCTAACAAGATTACACGTTTTCAATACATGTTCATCATACAGGCATCCATGATTGGTTTGGGAATACTTTCTCTACCTTCAAGTGTCTGTGATGTTGCTCAACAATCTGGCTGGATCCCAACATTGCTCTCTGGTGTTTACCCATTGTTTATAACATTTGTTGGGTATATTATTCATAGGAATGCTAAATTTCTTGACTTTGTACAATTAAACAATAAACTATATGGTAAAATATTATCCTATGTTATATGTTTTGTTTTCTTCGTTTATTTTCTATTACAAGGTTCTCTGGTAACAGCTGGATTTGCCAATGTTTTAAATTTCTCAACTACTAAATTTTTATCCCCATATTCCATTATAATTATTACTATTTTACTGACTTTTTTATCTACAAACGAAGGCTTAACCAACATAGGTAGACTGGCTGAATTCCTTTTCCCCCTTACGGTCTTATTAATTATACTTCCTTTATATTTTATAAACAGAGGAGATTCAACAAATTTATTACCAATAATCAGTGACTATAAACTTATTTTGAAAGCAATGCCAGATACTTTTTTTTCTTACTCTGGTGTTGAAATTTGCTTTTTTATTTTCCCTTTTTTAACCAGCAAGAAAAAAATCAATATTTTTTCTGCAATAGGAAGTTTAATTACTATAACTCTTTACACTATTGTAGTATTTATTACAATTTATTATTGTGGGTTTAATCTGACCTCAAAGCTCCAATATCCCCTGCTGTATTTAATAGCAAGTTCTGAAATACCTGTTTTATCTAATTTCGAACCCCTGTTTATTTTCCTTTGGGGAGCTAAGATTTTTCTTACCGTATCAATTTCAGGTTTTATTGTGACTTATATATTTTCACAGGTAACTAAAATTCCTTATTATAAAAGCTGTATAGTAAGTTTTGGGCTGATTTTTTTGTTAAGTCTTTTCTTTGTTCCTGACTACAATAGAACATTTTTTGCTGGACTTTTAATTCCAATCATGTTTATTTTTGTTTTTCTATGGTCATTAATATCATTACTATTAAGTTTTATAAGAAAAGGTGTTTCAAAATGAGATTTTTAAAATTGATTATTATCATAATTCTTGTATCTTTTCAAACCGGTTGTTACAATAAAACTCCTATAGAAAGGACATCTGTTCTTTCTGGAGTAGGTCATGATATAGTTGGAGAGAAAAAATTATCAACAACCTATGAATATTTAGTCTTTTCAAATCAAAATAAAATCACCAAGGCTGTTATAACGACCACCGGTGAAACAATGTTTGATGTTTTTAACGATAGTCTACTTGAGACTAAAAAGACCCTTTTGCCAGGTACCTTAAGACTTCTTATTATAAGTGAGGACAGAGCAAAAATTGGAATTCAGGACATTATAGATGTATTTTTAAGGGATCAAAATAATAATTTAAATACCACTGTGGTCATCTGCAAGGGCAAAGCTGAAGAAATTTTAAAATTACAATCCGTTGAATCCACAACCATGGCTAAAGAAATCGAAGATTTGATTAAATCATCTTATGAGTCTAATTTTACTCAAAGGGATACGGACATTAAAGACTTATTTAACATGAGATATCAGGCTGGAAGAACAATAATGCTTCCATATGTTGAGAAATATAAAGACACTGTAAGATTGTGCAGCATTGCTGTATTTAAAGAAGATAAAATGATTTTTAAAATTCCAAGGGAAGATTTAAAGTTTGTTAATATGCTGAGAAACAACAATTCAAGTGGATACCTAACTTTTAACTCAGGAGGACTTTTAAATTCATTAAGTCTATCCTGTGTAAGCAAAAGAAAAGTAACCTTTGAGATGCAAGGTGATAAATTAATATACAATATTAAGCTGAATTTAAAAACTTTGGTTAAAGAAGACACGTTAAAAAATTTTCAGAAGTTAGACCGAAATAATATTGAAAACCTAAGAAAGACCGTTTCATCGGAAGAAAAGACAAAACTTGAGGAAATCATAGCAAAATATCAAAATAATTTAGATGTAGATGTCTTTGATATCCAAAAATATGCACTTGCAAAATTAGGTAAAGACAAAGAGGAATTTGTTAAAGAAAATTTTAGAAATTCAAAAATTAATATAGATGTGGATATTAAAATAGATTCTACAGGAAGACTTTATAAATAGGGGGGATTCTTTTATGTATTCTGATGAGCTTAACAGCAGTTTAAATTTTAATAGTACTGCTATTTCCTCTATTTTTAAGCACAATGAAAATTTTGTTAAAAGAGATATATTTATTTCAGAAAACATTCCTTGTCAGATAATTTATATTTCTGGAATTGCAGATAAAAAGGAGATTCAGGAAATAATATTAAAACCTCTTTTAAATTTGCCTATACCAAATAAAGATATTGACTTAATAGATGAAGTTTGTAAAAGATATATATATGCCTCTGATATAACTACAACAAATTCTATTAAAACTATTTGCTCTGAGGTTTTAAATGGTAAATGTGCTATTTTAATTGATGGTTCTGATAAGGCTATTCTTTGTGATGTGAAATCCTCTAATTACAGGGCAATTCAGGAGTCTACAACTGAAAAGTCTATCTTGGGATCTAAGGAAGCCTTTGTTGAAAACATTGAAATTAATATAACTATGATTCAAAGAAAAATAAAAAATCCCAACCTTAAAACTGAAAACTTTATTATTGGCACTGAAACAAACACCCAAATTGCTATAACTTACATAGATGGTATAATCGATCCTAAAGTTTTGGATAAAATAAAGACTAAACTTTTGAATATATCAGTACCTATTATAAACTCATCAGGTTTTATCGAACAACTATTAGACACTAGATGGTATAACATTTTTCCAATTGCAAAAACAACAGAAAAACCTGACAAAGTTGCTCTAGATTTAGTTAAAGGCAAAGCAGCGATATTAATTGCTGAATATCCTGGTGCCTTGGTTGTCCCTGGAACTTTCTTGGAATTTTTTCAAGGAGCTGAGGACTACAGCGATAAAGTCGTTATAGCTAGTTTTTCCAGACTACTTAGACTGATTGCTATTATTACTATTATAATATTAGAGCCTATTTATTTAGCTCTGCTTTACTACAACCCCGAACTATTTCCCTACGAATTAATATCAATAATTATATCATCAAGGCAAAATATACCTTTACCACCTCTTTTGGAAATATTTGCAATGGATCTTGCCGTTGAGATTTTACGTGAAGGTGGAATAAGACTACCGACTCCGATAGGAACCACACTTGCTATAGTTGGTGGTATAGTTATAGGTGAATCTGCAACAAAGGCTGGGCTTGTTAGTAACATAACGCTTTTTATTGTTGCTATGACAGTAATTTCGACTTTCTTAATTCCAAACTATCAAATGACATTATCTATAAGATTTATCCGTTTCCCTTTACTTTTATTGGCGCAGCTTTTTGGTTTTTTAGGAATTCTAAGCGGTTTATATTTCTTTATTTTAATTCTGACTAAAATGGACAATTTCGGAGTTGAGTATTTTTCTCCTTTCATGCCTATGCGTCTATCTGATATATATGATACCATTATCAGAGGACCTTTAAATAAAGTTTTAAAACCACCAAAAAGCCTGCAAGGCAGTAACAGGACAAAAAATTGATTTGTCCTGTTACTATAACCATCTTAACCCCTTAGGATAATGATTTTTTAATATATTTCCTGATAATTTACCCCATCCGATAGAAAATCCATCTACTTGAACTAAATACCATCCTTTTCCTGACTCTACCCCAATTGATTCTCCCTTTAAATAGTATAATATTTCCTTAGAATCTTTATCAAAACTCAATTTATTCTTAACCTTGTCACCATTTAAATATAAAGCTAAGGCGTGGGAAGGTTCAAATCTGTTTTTCTTTATACTTCCAAGATGTAATCCTGGACGAAGGACTTTCATATTTTCCAATGAAAGCATCTCCTTTGGCACTACATATAATTGTTCTCCAAACAATACAAATTGCCCCTGTAGGTTTTCCAATAGATTTTCTTCTGCAAAATCAAAATATTCCTTAATTGATTTCTTATTAGTAACACCGTTTATGAAATTAAATTTACTTATATCTTCACCATCTGTTTTTCTTAAAACTGCAATATAATGTCCCTCTCCTTGTGTCTTATGAGGCCAGATTCTAATGGTTCTATCTATGTTATCTACAGCATCTTCAACCCATTGACTCCTGCCCCTATCAAATCCATCATAAACCTTTACATCCTCAATTTCAAAATTGGAATTAAGTTTAATAAAATTACTTATAACCCCTTCATTTTCTTCAGGTGAGAATGTACATGTTGAATAAACCAGCCTTCCCCCAACACGAAGCATTGTTGCAGCATTCTCAAGTATATCAAGCTGACGTTTCAAACAGTGATATACGTTGCTAAGGCTCCATTCATCACGAGCTCCTAAATCTTTTCGAAACATCCCCTCCCCTGAACAAGGGGCATCCACTAGGATTCTATCAAAATAACCTTTAAATTTTTTTGCTAAATTCTCAGGGGTTTCGTTAGTTACAACTGCATTTTTTATTCCCAGCCTTTCTATATTTTGAGAAAGTATCTTTGCCCTTGCGGGATGAATTTCATTAGAAACTAAAATTCCCTCTTGATTCATCCTTGACGCTAAATGAGTCGATTTTCCACCTGGGGCAGCACACAAATCTAATACCCTTTCAAAAGGCTTACTATCCATTATTTCCCCAACAGCCATTGCACTTGGTTCTTGTATGTAATATAGCCCTGCATCATGATATGGATGTTTCCCTGGTCTGTCATCTGAACTAAAGTAATAACCTTCCTTTACCCATGGAATTTTCTTTAAGTTAAAGGGACATATTTTTAAAAACTCATCAATTGAAACCTTGAGAGTATTAATACGAAGTCCCTGAGATTTTTCTTCATCATAGCTTTTTATAAATTCATCATATTCTTCCTTTAATAGTTCTTTCATCTTCACTAAAAAATCCTTCGGCAAGTTCACCATCATCACCTCAACCTTTGTTTTTATTTTAATGAAATGCTAGTTATTAAAATCTAATTAAAAAACATAATACTCTTTTTAACCTATTTAATTATATATTCAGCAGAATAATTCATCAACACGAATATACCTTAAATTAACGATTTAACCCTGAGGACTCTGAATAAAAATTCTTAATTAGTATCAAGATAATATTGATTATTCATCTTCTTATCCAAATTTTGCTTTACCGTAATGTGTGTCAAAGAGGTGATGATTGTGACCTTTGATTTTTTAACAACAAACCTAAAGGAAAACATTGATAATATTTCTTTAAAATTTAATAATAACTCCAACTTTAAACTTAGAGAAATAATAATTGGTGAAAATATTCGCAGTGTGATTTTTTATATTTCTGGTTTGACAGATAAAAATGAAATTCAGGATACTATAATAAAGCCACTTGTTTGTAATAATAGTTTTAAACATGATAATTATGATATTATTGATGTTATAACTAAGAAAATTTTATACTCCTGTGACATTTCAGTAATTGATAAGATAAATGACATTGATTTTGAAATTTTAGGTGGAAAATGTGTGTTATTGATTGAAAATCAAAGTAAGGCTATTGTCTGCAACGTAAAGAGCTCTAAATACAGATCTATACAAGAATCTACCACCGAAAAATCTATACTTGGAGCAAAGGAGAGCTTTGTTGAAAGCATTGAACTTAATTTAACTATGATTCAACGAAAAATTAAGAATCCAAATTTTAAGTACGAAAACTATATAATAGGTAAAGAGACAAACACCCAAGTAACTTTAGTATATGTTGAAAACATAATTGACCCTATTGTTTTAAATAAGATAAAGTCTAAAATTTCATCTATCGATTTACCAATGATTCCATATGCAGGCTTTATTGAACAATCCTTTGATAAAAGAGTATTTAATATTTTCCCTGCAACTAGAATAACTGAGAAACCAGATAAAGCTGTATTTGAGCTGGTAAAGGGTAAAGCAATAATACTTATAGAGGAATATCCCGGAGCTGTTATTCTGCCTACTACCTTTATTGAATTTTTTCAAGGCTCTGAAGATTATAGCGATAAACCAACAATAGCAAGTTTTTCAAGACTACTAAGATTTTTAGCTATAATAACTGTTGTTGTTCTTGAGCCTATGTACTTAACTCTAATCTACTATAATTCAGAACTCTTTCCTTATGAATTGATATCGATAATTATTTCATCAAGACAAAATATACCTCTGCCACCGTTACTAGAAATATTTACAATGGATCTTGCAGTTGAAATTTTACGTGAAGGAGGAATAAGACTTCCTAATCCCATAGGAACTACCCTCGCAATTGTAGGAGGTATAGTTATAGGTGAATCCGCTACAAAGGTTGGACTCGTCAGCTCAATAACCCTATTTATCGTTGCTGTTACTGTTATTTCAACTTTTTTAATTCCAAATTATCAAATGACTTTATCCATAAGGTTTATTCGTTTTCCTCTGCTGTTTTTATCTCAAATGTTTGGATTTTTAGGGCTACTTTCAGGTCTTTATCTTTTTTTAATTATTTTAACTAAACTTGAGTTCTTCGGTGTTAGATATTTTTCCCCATTTATGCCTATGAGATTTTCTGATATCTCTGATACAATAATACGTGGCCCTATCAAAACTGTTCTATCTGTTCCTAAAAGCATTAAACCTAGCATAAGGACAAAAAAATAATTTTTTGTCATTTTCACTCAATTATCAAAAACTAAAAATTCTTAGCATTTTACTGCTTTGAATTTGTGGTTTTTATTTCAAACTTGAAACCCTGTTTTTTCCTAATTTCTTTGCATTGTAGAGTGCATTATCAGCTCTCTTTATAACCTTGTCAAGGTTGTAGTTATCAGTCTTTCTTAATGTTGCAATACCAATACTTGCTGTGTAATTTATATTTATATCCTTTTCTTTAATGTATATTCTTCTTTTTTCTATAGCTTTTCTTAATTCTTCCCCTCTTGCATATGTATTTTCAATACCTGTATTAGGAAGTATTATTATAAATTCTTCTCCACCCATCCTGGCAAGAATATCATATCTTCTAATTCCCTTCTTTAATGTCCTTGCAATATCTTTAATTACTTCATCCCCAACATCATGTCCAAAGGTGTCATTTATTTTTTTAAAGTCATCTATATCTATAAGTATTGCAGAGAAGGTTCCCTGACTCCTCTTTAACCTATTTATTTCTTCATATGCTCTTTTGTAAAAGGCACGTCTGTTGTTAACATTAGTCAGGTAATCAAACATAGCAAGCTTTTTTGTTTTCTTTAAAACTTTCTGCAACTTTATCTGTAATTCCTTTTGATCAGTTATGTCCTGTCCAATTCCAACTATCCTATATATTTCCCCATTTTCATTATATATTGGAACTACTTTTATCCTCATCCATTTAATCCCATGCTTTGTCATCAATCTTAACTCTTTAATTAGGACGTTGTTTTCTTTTAATTGCTTGAGAATATTGTCTATCCTTAACTCCTCATCTACCATTTTTCTGTCATTTGGATGAACAAAATTAGTCCAAACTCTGGGATTAATTTTAAAGTCTTCATATTCACAATCAATGAAATTACTATAACCCTTGTTTAGATATAAAACTTCTCTATCACAAACACTCTGTAAAAAAACAACCTCCTCTATGGATTCCATTATCTGACTCATCAATTTGCTTTGGTTAATCAAGTCATATTCTTTGCTTTTTTCTCTCATCTCAATATCACCTATTTTTACAAAACTTGTCCCATAATTGATTATATTACATTATAAGTTGACTTCTAATTATATATCAATTTTACTAATTTTTTCTAATATATTCAATTAATTTTTTGCATAATCTTAACATTTATTCCTACTTTAAAATAATGTATTAATTTTTATTGAAGGATTTGACATCCATATGTACTTTTATCTAATATTCCTTTCAGTATAGTAAACAATTCCTATTGCCCTTGGTCCAACATGAGTTCCTATAACTGGCCCAATACTGGATATATTAATATCTATACTAATTTTTTCTTTTATTAGATTTACCAATTCTAATGCTTCATCATAGCAGTTTATATGATGTACTACCAGTTCCTTTAAGCCATAATTTTTCATATCTTCAATTAATTTATCAACCATAGTTATAACAGCATTCTTTTTTGTTCTAACCTTTGAAAGAATTGTGGTCTTACCATTTTCTACTGTCAATATGGGGATAATTTTTAATATGTTACCAATTAAAGCACTTGCTCCGCCAATTCTTCCACCCTTTTTTAGATAATCAAGATTGTGTGGAATAAATAGAAATCTGCTTCTTTTTATATTTTCTTCAGCTACTTCCTTAATCTCAGCTATACCCTTTCCTTCCTTTGCAGCCCTTGCAGCAGTAACCACAGCAAAACCAAGCTGCATGCAATTTGATCTTGAATCGATTATTTCAATTCTGGCTTCAGGATATTCCTCTAGTATCATTTCCCTGACCATTACTGCTGATGAATAAGTTCCACTCATTTCAGAAGAAATAAATATACCTATTAAGTCGTCACCCTTCTCAACAACTTCCTTCATCATTTTGTATAAATCATTAACTGATGGCTGGGAAGATGTAGGTATTCCTTTTTCCTCCATCATTTTATAAAAACTCTCATTGTCTATCTCCATCTCTTTAAAATTCTCACCATCAAATAAAATATTTAGGGAAACAGTTTTTATATCAAGTTCCCTCTTTAGACTTTCATCAATATAACTTGTACTATCCGTCAGAATTTTCACTGCCATTTATGTTCCTCTCCTATACTTTATTATCTTAAACTTTCATTACAAATAATATAACCATTTGCTAAGACTTATATATTACATAATTATAGCATTATTCGTCAATATAAGACAAAAATATCAATAATTTAACAAAATAATATTTCAGACACATAAATTTATAAAAAAACAGCTTGTGAATATTTTTTTCACAGCTGTTATGCTATATTTCAATATTAAATCAGGTATTTCCTTTGCTAATTATATTTTTTACAGTATATCCATTCTTGCTAAATATACCAAAATACACATTTATCACTTTTAAAATAATGAACTTACACCCTGCAATAAGCTTCTGCTATATCTTTAAATCCGTATTCTTTTAGTTTGTTAACAACAAGCTGTCTAATCTCTGAATAATCT
Source organism: Fervidicella metallireducens AeB (assembly GCF_000601455.1). Lineage (GTDB taxonomy): Bacteria > Bacillota > Clostridia > Clostridiales > Caloramatoraceae > Fervidicella > Fervidicella metallireducens. The sequence goes on along the minus strand of NZ_AZQP01000005.1, from coordinate 7,809 downwards.
ATCTTATCTTTACCTGTTGCTTGTATTTCATCTTTTATATTTTTAGCTATGTTATGTAAATCTGAACTGTTCATTGGTTCATCAACATCATCTGAAGCTGCCCCGATACTTCTTATAATTTTGTCTAAATCGAAATCCTGCAATCTGCCGTCTCTTTTTATAACCTGCATTTTACCACCCCTTTTGAATTGTTATTTAAATCTTATAACATTTATCAGAATATTTCAATAAATACTTATTTCAAAAAATCTCTGGAGAAATCTCCCCAAAGATTTTTATATTCCTAAAATCATAGTAGCAAAGGAAAAATAAACAATAAGAGCAACTGCATCAACAATGGTTGTAATCAAGGGACTTGCCATAATTGCTGGGTCTAATTTAAATTTTCTTGCCACTATTGGAAGTATGCCACCAACAATTTTTGCAAGCATTATAGTTACAAACAATGTTATCGTTACTGTAAGGGAAATTTTAAAACTTATTTTTTCAATAAAATAAATTCTTAAGAAATTTATTAAAGATAAAACTATCCCTACTATAAAAGAAACCCTTAGCTCCTTTGATATAACCTTAAAAAAGTCCTTTGTTTTTATTTCTTCTAGTGCTAAACCTCTTATAACAAGTGTTGAAGACTGGGAACCTGCATTTCCTCCTGTATCCATTAGCATAGGTATAAATGCAGCTAAAATTGCAACAGATTGAAGTACATTTTCATATCTTTGAATAATTCTTCCTGTAAACGTTGCAGAAATCATAAGTATTAAAAGCCATGCTATTCTGTTTTTAGCAAGGGTGAAAACATTTGCATCCAGATATTCAATTTCAGATGGCTCCATACCAGCCATTTTTTGAAAGTCCTCTGTGTTTTCCTGTTCAATAACATCAACTATATCATCAATTGTAATAATACCTACAAGTCTTTCCTCTTTATCTAATACAGGAAGTGCAAGAAAGTCATACTTTTTAAATACACTTGCAACCATCTCCTGATCATCATGGGTGTGAACATATACAACATCAGTTTCCATAATGTCTTCAATTATTTCATCTTCCTGGCTGATAACCAGTTTTCTCAGGGAAATTATCCCCTCCAGCTTTCTGCTTCCATCTGTAACATAACAGGTATAAATCGTTTCCTTTTCTAGACCTGTTTCCTTTAGGTGTTTAATAGCTTCCTTTACTGTCATGTCCTTTCTAAGGTCAACATATTCAATGGTAATCAGGCTTCCTGCTGAGTTTTCAGGATAATTCAAAAACTGATTAATAAGATTTCTCTCTTCTTCCTTTGCATTTTCTAGTATCTTTTTTACTACGTTTGCTGGCATTTCCTCAAGAAAGTCTATCATATCATCAAAAAACAGTTCATCTACAATATGTTTAATTTCTTTATCGGTAATTGAGTTTATAATATTCATCTGCTGTTCATTTGATAAATAAGCAAAAACATCAACAGCCAAATCCTTTGGCAGCATTCTGTATAATATAACAGCTTCATTTTTGTTTAATTCCTCAATTATTTCTGCTATATTAACTTCATTCAGCTCTATTATTTCTTCCCTAAGAGCTTTAAAATTCTTTTCCTTTAAAAGTCTGATGATTTTTTCGTTCATCATTAACCCTCCTTTAAGAAGAGCCTTCACCAAAAGAGGTGAATATGGCTCATTATATTGAATTTTAATTCCTCTATTTTTTTATCCGGCACAGGACTTGAGTCCATATTCACCACTCCTTTCCTTTTAAAATAAAAAATCTCTACTCAACAGTAGAGAAATATTATTTCTTTATCGTTGAGCTTTAGCACTACAAAGCTTTGACTATTGTCAGCTACGTTAGAAAAAACCTTCACGATTATTTCTGTTAACCCATTGGAATCTCTCGATTTTTCTGGGTAGCAGCATATATCTTTATAGGAGCCTCACCTAACAATTGATATTAATTTTTAATTTCAATATTATTATAGCTCAAATTTTCCTACTTTGCTACTAAATTAACATAAATTAAATAAAAGGAGCTGCCACAGCAGCCCTTTCTTATGCACTTATTTTTTCAATTATAGTCTCACATTCAACTTCATCAACAGGTTTTCCAACAAATCTAACTATCAGAAAACATACTATTATTCCTGCTGTTAAAGCAACAACAACCGGAACATTTAAAGCTGTTGGTATATAACCACATAACACCGTCACTATTCCTATTGAAAATGAATAAAAAAGCTGAGTTTTTACATGATGCATATGATCACACATTGACCCCATTGATGAAAGAATAGTTGTGTCAGAAATCGGTGAACAATGATCTCCAAATATTGCACCTGTCAATACAGCCCCAATGCTCATTGTCATATAATTTGCATCTGGTGAAATACTGTGTGCAAGTGGTATTACAAGGGGCATTAAAATTCCCATTGTTCCATAGGATGTTCCAGTTGCAAAGGAAATTATTGATCCTAAAACAAAGACAATACTTGGCAATAAAAATTTTGGAACTGTCTGTGAAAGCACTCCAGCAAGGAATTTTGCTGTACCAAGTTCCTTAATTGTCCCTGATAAAGCCCAAGCCAGTAAAAGTATAACTGCTGTTACAATTAAAGACTTTACCCCTTCAATCCAAGTGTCTATTGCTTCACCTAAAGTCATAATTCTTTGGGTTACAGCCATTACAATGGCAGTTATACTTGAAAAAACTGCTGATTGGAATAAAACAACACTTGCATCTGATGCACCAAATATCTCCCTTATTGAAGTAAAGGATAAAGGAGCACTTCTAACTATCTCTATAAGTCCTTTATCATCACCAGTGGTTATAGTTGTATAGCCACTATAATAAAATCCCACAAATGATGAAATTATAAGGACTACAATTGGAATAACTGCATTCCATATGCTAAGCTTAATATTTTCCTTTGCCTCGATATTTGAATTTTCACTTGATACCATTGGTTTGGCATCGTCTGCTATGACTTTTCCTGAGATTCTTGCTCTTCTTTCGGCATCAAGCATAGGACCAAATTCCCTTGCTAAAACAGCTGTAAAAACAATAAAGATTAAAATAAATATGTTATAAAATCTATACGGTATTGTTGATACAAACATGGTGTAGGCATTCACATCTTGTCCTATTTGTGCATATCCATCTTTTATTAAACTTATTTCATATCCTACCCAGGTTGAAATAAGTGCAATACCTGCTATTGGTGCTGCTGTTGCATCTATAATAAAAGATAGTTTTTCTCTTGATATTTTCATCTTATCTGATACAGGTCTCATTATAGGTCCAACTATTAGGGAATTTGCATAATCATCGAAAAAAACAAATATCCCAAGAAGCCAGGTTATTAATTGTGCACTTTTTGGTGATTTAGCTCTTTTGGATAAATATTCAGCAATTGCCTTTGCTCCTCCCATTTTCGAAACAACCGCTATAAGTCCTCCAATTGCAAGACATTGAAGTATAACTCCTGCATTCCATTTATCAGCTAGAGCTGATAATATCTTATCAATGAGACCTAAAAAAGCATAAAGAAAACTTTGAATAAAACCATGTGATGTGAGACTTATTAAAAATGTACCTGTAAATACCCCCATCAATAAGGAAATCAGTACATTTTTGTTGCGAAAGCCAAAACAATGGCTACTAGTGGTGGTAAAAGTGTTAAAATTCCAGACATAAAAAAACTCCTCCTTGTAATTATTTTCTCGGAGAAGAGTCCATCAAAGCAAAAGACAATAAAGCCATAGATGTCAATAAGGCATATCTGTCCCTGCATGATAGCTCTCCACAAACTATGCGTTTGTGACAGTTCTAAATATATTCTATTTAGAACCAGCTATAAAGCCTGAAAGCATCAGCTTTATGCTTCGGCGATGGTTCCTTTTTTATATCTTCATCGTGCTTGCCTCAGATATAATACTCTTAAACACCGCGCCTCTATCATGATTAACGCATATTTAATTTTTTGAATTAATAAATATTCTGCAATAAAAATCGAAATTTGTCAAGCATGCTTTTTAAAATTAAAAATAAACTTTTATACTGTAATATACTTAAAATATTTTATATTTAAATTTATATTTTTAATTTTGATATATAAAATTATTAATTTTTATTATTTTTATATTGATTTTATTGATTTTTGTTCTATAATATAATTAAGGAAGGTGAAAAAAATGCCATTTAAAATAATTTCTAAATGTCCTGTATGTAATTCAAGACTTTTTGCTACAAGGTTGAAATGCAAAAAATGTGAAACCATAATTGAAAATGAATTCGAGCTTTCTAAATTTGCTTATCTTTCCTATGAACAATTAAATTTCATTGAAGTTTTTGTAAAATGCAGAGGTAATATTAAAGACGTAGAAAAGGAACTTGGAATTTCATACCCTACTGTTCGCAGCAAATTAGATGATGTTATATCTGCACTGGGTTACATACCTGCTAGAACAAAGGAAGAAAACAATAACCTTGACATAATAACTAAGCTGGAAAATGGAGAAATAACAGCGGAGGATGCAATTAATTTATTAAAAAAATAGATATTAAAGGGGGAAAATTAAATGAATGAAGAAATTATGAAGGTTTTAAAAATGGTTGAGGATGGCAAAATTGATTCACAAAAGGCATCGGAACTTATATCACTTTTAACAACTAAGAATCAGGAAATCCAAGCAGACGCAAATAGAGAAAAAATGTTAAAAATCCTTGTTAAATCAGCAAAGGGCGATGATGTGAAAATCAATGTTCCTGTAAAATTTATAAGTACTTTAGGTTCAGCAATAAAGAAGATACCAAAGGTTGAAGGGGTTGATGGACTTGAGGAGATTGATCTGCAGGCAATTTTAAAAGCTGTAAGTGAAGGCCTTGAAGGGAAAATAGTTGATGTTAAAAGTGAGCAGGGCGATTTAGTTGAAATTATTGTTGAATAACTATTAATGGTGAGTTTATGAAGATTTGTGTAAAAACAAGTGAAGAAAAAAAATAAATATAAGAATTCCTAGCGTCCTTTTAAGATTTTTTTTAAGTATGGCAAGTTTAGGTATAAATATTGCAAAGCCATGGGTTGATAAAGAAAAAAAACAGTACCTTGAGTGTGTTGATTTTAGATTGCTTAGAAAAAGCATTAAAGAGCTTAGTAAATATAAGGGGGTAACATTGGTTTCGGTTAAATCATCTGAAGGTGATGACATTGAAATAAAACTTTAGAGCTGTATATGCAGCTCTTTTTTATTGCCTACAACTTTCTTTAGTTGTAGACTAATGAATGAGGAGTTGATGAGAGATATGATTTATATAGCCACAGCATTGTATTCAGAAGCACAACCCTTTATAGATAAACTTAATCTAAAAAAAGACAATGAAATTACAAAGTTTCAGGTTTTTAAAAATAAAAACTATACTTTAATTATAACGGGTGTAGGAAAAATACCTTCAGCAATTGCAGTAACCTATTTGTTGTCCAAATCAAATATTGGAAAGGATGATTTTTTTATTAACATTGGGCTATGCGGATGTAGAGACAAAATGGTTTCAATTGGAAGTACGTTTATATGCAATAAAATTGTTGATAATGATACTGGATTTTCATATTTTCCTGATATATTATTTGAACATCCTTTTAGTGAGGGCAGCATTACAACATATTCAAAAGTAGTTAAAGGCTGCAAAAGTAACGAACTCCTTGCAGATATGGAGGCTTCGGCTCTTTTTCAGGCTGCAGGTGTATTTTTTCAGCCCCATCAGATAATGTTTTTTAAAATTGTTTCAGATTATTTAACTGGAGAGTTTATTCCAAATGATATAGTTTACAAATACATCAGCAATAATGCAGATAAAATTATTGAGTTCGTTGATAGATTAAATAACAAATTTAAGCTTAACCCCCTTTGGACTGAGGAAGAAAAAAATATTTTACATAAAACATCAGAATCATTAAAACTATCTGTTACAATGGAAAATGAACTAACTCAGCTCCTTACTTATTATAAGCTTAAAAATGGCGATATATTTAATTTATTAGCGCCATATTTAAAGGTTGAATGTAAATCAAAAAAAGAAGGGAAGATATATCTTGAACAAATTAAGCAGTCAATTGTTTAATCAACATTTTTCCCATATATATGTTGAGAAAGATATATTAGATAATAAGAAAGTTTTAGAAATACTCAGCCATTATAAAAATTCAAACATAATTGAAATCAATCACTATAAGGATGTTTTTTCCAGAGGTAATCAAAATTTCGTCCTTCAAAAACAATCTCCAAAACTAATTTTGGCACAAAAGAAAGATAATTTGATTTACAAAGGTGCAGATGTCTGTGAAAACTTTGGAAATAAAAATTTTTATTATACTTCAATCATTATGAACTGCATTTATGATTGTGAATATTGTTATCTTCAGGGAATGTATACTTCAGCTAATATCGTTGTCTTTGTAAATATAGAAGATTATTTTGCTGAGGTTGAAAAAATATTAAAACATGATGATGTTTATCTTTGTATTTCTTATGATACGGACATATTAGCACTTGAAGGATTATTGGGATACACTAAACTTTGGATTGATTTTGCAAAACTACATGATAATTTAATGATAGAGATAAGAACAAAGAGTTCTAATTTTAATTCCATTGAAAATATTACTCCAAGTGATAATGTTATATTAGCCTGGACATTATCCCCTGATGAAGTTATAGAAGAATATGAAAATAAAACTCCAAAATTAAAGGAGAGAATGAACAATATAAAGTCAGCTGTAAACAAAGGATGGAAGGTGCGACTTTGTTTTGATCCTATTTTATATGTACCTGATTGGGAAATTAAATATAGGATTTTAATTGAAGAGGTTTTTAATAATATAGATTCTGATTGTATTCTGGATGTCAGCCTTGGAGTTTTTAGGGTTTCAAAGGATTATCTTAAAAAAATGCGAAAACAAAGGCATTATTCCCTGGTATTGAATTATCCCTATGAAACTGAAGGCGGTGTATCAAGTTACAGCAAAGATTTAAGCGATAAGATGCTGCAATACGTATATAAACTTGTTAAACAATATATCCCAGAAAATAAAATCTATGTATAAGGAGATATAGGTATGAAATCTGCAATAATTACAGGTGCCTCCTCAGGAATTGGACTTGAGCTTAGTAGACTTCTTATAAATTCAGGTTACAGGGTTTTTGGTTTTGGAAGAGATTTTAAAAATGATATAATTACCTCTGAGAATTTTACACCAATCATCTGTGATTTAACCGATATTAATAAACTTTGTAATCAGATAAAGGAAATAAAAAAACAAAATGAAATTCACTTATTAATAAACAATGCCGGTGTTGGTTTCTTTGGACCACATGAGGAACTGAATCCAAAAAAAATACATGAGATGGTAGCTGTAAATCTTGAAGTTCCTCTGGTTCTAACTCAGCAGCTTCTTCGAGATTTAAAGAAAAATAAAGGATTTATTATAAATATTTCATCTGTTACTGCTAAAAAATCCAGTGTCTTTGGTTGTGCCTATGCTGCAACAAAGTCTGGTCTTACTCATTTTGGAGAAAGCTTGTTTGATGAGGTTAGAAAGTATGGAGTAAAGGTTGTAACAATTCATCCTGATATAACCAAGACCAATTTCTATAGAAATGCCAATTTTAAAGAAGGTGAAGGGGAAGATACATACCTGAACCCGGATGAGATAGGAAAGACTGTGGAAATGATATTAAATCAAAGGGATGGAATTGTTTTTACAGATATTACAATTAAACCTCAGAAACACATGATTTCTAAAAAACAACTACTTTGACGTATTAAAAAATTTCA